>NZ_LNRD01000002.1:0-616769 GCF_001557775.1 Vibrio sp. MOR3
TTTAGCGTCTGAGTGTGTCATCTTAGTGTTTCAGTAAGGATTACTAAGTGATCAGATCACACACACTTGAAAGAGTTCAAAAAAAATCCCCAAGCTACAAGCTTGGGGATTTGTGTATAAGAGACAGCGCGTTTGCGAGGCTTTTGAACAGATAGACCGTTTTAAAGGTTTGGACCTGTAGACGGTCTGTGCGGCATATTGTTGCGCAGCTGGTTCATACCTTGGTACATACGTAGGAACCACACGAGAATCGCAAGCGTTGCGAACAGCATACCTACCCAAGGAATGAAATAAGCAACCGTGTCTAACAAGGTACTGTGCACCCAATAGTCACTAACACCAACCAATACACCATTCGATGTTGCCACTGTTACGATCAGAACAACAAAGAACGTGAAGTACAGGAAGAATGTGCGAATCAAGCCGTAGTAATGTGAATTCACTACATCACTGTCTTCACCTTTATCCAAACGGTAACCCGCGTAAATGATTGCGATAACGCCTGAGATCAAAAACGTAAACGGGGTAAAACAACTCAGGATGTAGGCAACCCAAATCCCGTTATGAGGTTTGTTCATTCGTCTTCGCTCCTTTTACGTCCGTTTGAGCTGTGTCAGCCTCACCCATCGCTTCTTTAGATTTCACTTCTTCATACCAAAGGTCGTGGTGCTCTTTCGCCCATGTCTCGTCAACTTCACCAGTAACCATACCTTCTAGTGCACCTTCCATACCGAATAGACCGATGTAGATGTGGAAGATAAAGCCACAGATCAGAATCAGTGCTGAAATCGCGTGAACAAGGTTAGATAGTTCCATATCGCGGCGAGTTTGGCCGAAAATTGGGAAATCCAGAACTAAGCCACTCACTGCAGCAATAGCACCGAAGAAGATCAACAGCCAGTAAATCGCCTTCTCACCACCGTTTGAGAAACCAGCCGATGGATGCGTACCTTTATGCTTACCAACCATGCCGCCCATTTTCATGAACCAACGAATGTCAGTCATTGTTGGAATGGACTTACGCCACCATTTCAACAGAACAAACATCAGCAAGATAAAGAACAAAGGACCCATGTAGTTATGGTACTGCTTCGCCAACATGACGATGAAGCCCCAAAACTCAGTTGGTACGTACGGCTTCAAGAAGTGCTTACCGTAAACCAGCATCAAACCACTGAATGCCAGCGTTAAGAAGGTAAACGCCATGCTCCAGTGCAGTGCGCGGTCTAGTCGAGACCAGCGTTTCATCTTCTTGCCAGTACGTGGCTTGCTTAGCATCAGAGGACCAACGAATACGTAAGCCATGATAACCATTGCGATACTGCCGAAAATCGCGACAGCGCCCGCAGGAGACATCCATTTCTCTTTAAGAATGTACCAAGTCTCACCCGGAGTACTGATCAGCACACCGTGTTCCGCTGATTTCGACGTGGTATAGCCTTCTTGCCCCTCTTTGACTTGACGCCAAAAATCTGCACCTGCAAGTTGCGTCATCTCCTGTTGTACCACTGGAGATGTGTCTTCTTGCGCAGACGCTGGCATCGTGAAGGTCAGCAGTAATGCTGTCATCATAGACAGCATTACAAGAGACGCACGTTTAAGAGTATTTAACATGTGTCTCTCCTACTTAGCTTTTGGTTGCGTCGTAAGAAAGATCGTTACCGTCTGTCCAACCTGCGTTTTTCGCACCGCGCTCAACCACACGTTGACGGAAGATGTCAGAAACTTTCTCTGCATCACCCGCTAGCAGTGCTTTTGTTGAACATAGTGACGCACACATAGGTAGTTTACCTTCAGCAATACGGTTCGCACCGTACTTCTCACGCTCTTCTAGAGAACCTGGTTCTGTGTTTGGACCACCTGCACAGAAAGTACATTTGTCCATTTTTCCACGCTCACCGAATGACGCTTGTTTCGGGAACTGAGGCGCACCGAATGGACAAGCAAACAGACAGTAACCACAACCGATACAAAGATCTTTGTTGTGAAGAACGATGCCATCTTCTGTGTGCTCGAAACAGTCAGCTGGACAAACCGCCATACAAGGCGCATCTGTACAGTGCATACAAGCAACAGAGATTGAGTTTTCACCTGGTTCACCGTCGTTCAGTGTTACTACGCGACGACGTTGAATACCCCACTCAAGCGCATCATCGTTTTCGTTCTTACATGCAGTAACACAGCCGTTACACTCGATACAGCGTTTGGTGTCACATAGGAATTTCATTCGTGCCATTATCAGACTCCTTACGCTTTACGAATGTTACATAGGGTTACTTTAGTTTCCTGCATCAAAGTAACAGGGTCGTAACCGTAAGTGGTTGCCGTGTTGGCTGCTTCACCAACAACATAAGGATCCGTACCTTCTGGGTACTTAGGACGTAGGTCTTCACCTTCGAACTTACCACCGAAGTGGAACGGAATGAACGCCAGACCCGGTTTAACACGACGAGTGACCATCGCTTTCACCTTGATGCGGCCTTTTTCTGCACCTTCAACCCAAACATCATCGCCATCTTTGAAACCAAGATCGTTTGCGTCTTTCGGGTTCACTTCAACGAACATTTCTTGTTGAAGTTCAGCAAGCCATGGGTTTGAACGTGTTTCTTCACCACCACCTTCGTACTCAACCAAGCGACCAGAAGTCAGGATGATTGGGTATTCGCCAGACTTGTCTTCTTTCTGGATAGACTTGTAAAGCGTTGGTACACGGAAGATTGCTTCTTTGTCGTCCCAAGTTGGGTAATCCGTTACAAGGTCACGACGAGGCGTATATAGCGGCTCACGGTGTAGCGGCACGCGGTCTGGGAATGTCCAAACAATCGCACGCGCTTTTGCGTTACCAAATGGGATACAACCGTGCTTGATTGCTACGCGTTGGATACCGCCAGACAGGTCAGTTTTCCAGTTTTTACCTTCCGCAGCTGCTTTTTCTTCAGCCGTTAGGTCGTCCCACCAACCAAGCTGTTTGATTAGCTTGTCAGAGAACTCTGGGTAACCGTCTTTGATTTCACAGCCTTTTGAGTAGCTGTCTTCAGCAAGTAGGCTTTGACCTTCAAACTCAACACCGAAACGCGTACGGAAGTTACCGCCACCCTCTGCAACCGTCTTCGACGTATCGTACAGAATGTGTGTGCCTGGATGCTTCATCTCTGGCGTGCCCCAACATGGCCAAGGTAGACCGTAAGTCTCACCATTCACAGGACCACCCTCTGCTTCCAGAGATGTCTTGTGGAATGTATGCCAGTTTTGTTGGTGCGCTTTCAGACGCTCTGGGCTTTGACCTGTGTAACCGATGGTCCACATGCCTTTGTTGAATTCGCGAGTAATGTCTTCGATCACTGGCTGGTTGTTCTCTACGCGTACGTTTTTGAACAGCAGATCTTCATAACCTAGCTTCTTAGTTAGCAGGTACATGATTTCGTGGTCAGGTTTAGATTCGAACAATGGCTCGATAACCTGATCACGCCACTGAAGTGAGCGGTTAGATGCTGTCACACTGCCGTGCGTTTCGAACTGAGTCGTTGCAGGAAGCAGGTAAACGCCGTCAGTACGATCGTTCATTACCGCTGCGACTGTTGGGTATGGGTCTACAATAACCATCATATCCAGCTTCTGCATCGCTTTCTTCATCTCAGGACCACGAGTCTGAGAGTTTACTGCGTGACCCCAGTAGAACATTGCGCGGATGTTTTCACGTTGACGAATGTTGTCTTTGTTTTCAAGAACACCATCCACCCAACGAGATACAGGGATACCTGCACTGTTCATTGGTTTTTGACCGCCGTAAGCGTTGTCATCGAAACGACCTTTGATCCATTCGTAATCGATTTCCCACACTTTCGACCAATGACGCCATGAACCTTCAGACAGACCGTAGTAACCTGGTAGCGTGTCAGATAATACGCCAAGGTCAGTTGCGCCCTGTACGTTATCGTGACCACGGAAGATGTTTGCACCGCCACCTGATTTACCGATGTTACCTAGCGCAAGCTCAAGTACACAGTAAGCACGAGTGTTGTTGTTACCAGTCGTATGCTGAGTACCACCCATACACCACACGATACAACCCGGACGGTTTTCAGAAAGCAGTTTCGCTGTTTGGTAAACTTCAGACTCAGGAACGCCAGTCACGCGCTCAACTTCTGCTGGTGTCCACTTAGCCACTTCTGCACGGATTTCATCCATACCGAATACACGTTGACGAATAAACTCTTTGTCTTCCCAGTTGTTCGCAAAGACATGCCATAGCACGCCCCAGATGAATGCAACGTCAGAACCCGGACGTAGAGATACGTAGTGATCCGATTTTGCAGCGGTACGAGTACGACGAGGATCCGCCACAACTATCTTACAGTTGTTCTTCTCTTTCGCGATCAGGATGTGCTGCATCGCAACAGGGTGCGCTTCTGCAGGGTTTGAACCAATGAACAGCATCGACTTACAGTTGTGCATATCATTGAAAGAGTTAGTCATTGCACCGTAACCCCAAGTGTTTGCTACACCTGCTACGGTTGTTGAGTGACAGATACGCGCTTGGTGGTCAACGTTGTTGGTACCCCAAAGCGACGCCATCTTACGGAACATGTACGCTTGTTCGTTGTTGTGCTTCGCACTACCCAACCAGTAAACCGAATCAGGACCCGACTCTTTGCGGATGTCCATCACCTTGTTACCGATTTCTTCGATCGCTTGATCCCAAGAAAGCTTCTTCCACTTACCGTTTTCAAGCTTCATTGGGTATTTCAGACGACGCTCACCGTGACCGTGTTCGCGCAGTGCTGCACCTTTTGCACAGTGTCCACCAGCGTTGAATGGGTGGTCAAATGCAGGCTCTTGACCTGTCCACACGCCGTTTTGAACTTCAGCGTAGATTCCACAACCTACAGAACAGTGAGAACAGATGGTACGTTTTACTTCTGTTTTCGCTTCTGGATCCACCGATTTAGCTTGTGCTTTCTTCATCATGCCCGGTGCAAAAAGACTTGCACCTACAACCGCACCACCAGCAGCAAGCGAGGTGTTTTTCATGAATGCACGGCGGGAAACGCCAAGCTGATTGGTTTCTTTGCTCACACTGTCGGAGCGTTTGACAAGTTTCATCCGTTATCTCCTAAAGTGTGTCGTAGTAATCGCGAATGTGTTGAGTTTCACGATACCCTTTCTTCTTCACGTCTTTTTCAGAAGGCTCAACCGTTTCTGAAGCGCTTGCCACTTTTGTTGTTCCAGCGACAACCGCACCAGCTACGGCTGCAGTCGTTAAGCCTTTCAGGAGATCCCTACGGCTTGTATTTATTTCTTTATTATCTTTCATCATTGCTTCCTTACCTTACGGTAGATCTTTGGAGGCTATTGCCCCTCTATCGATATGACCAAGTACTGCTCGATTACTCGTAATCAGTGACGTTTTTCACATCAATTTTTAATTTGTGCTTACTGCTTTTGGTGTTCACGCTAAAGCGCACTTGTTCCAGTGTTAAGAACGCCTCACACAGCTGAGCTGCTGGCTTATAAAAGGTCGCGCTCTGTGCGTTTTCTAGTTGTTGAGTGAAAGAGTTAAACCAAGGTGCGATGTGTTTGTTAAACACCGCTTGTTGAAGGTCTTCTTCTTCACCCGTTAGCATCGACATCACTTCACAAAGTGCTGCGATGTGGTCTTCCGGTTCTTTCACATTTTCATCGCGCTCGAAACCAAGCAGTTCCAAATCGTGACGAATTTCAGCCAGTGGTTTTTCCATCATTGCACCTGTCATGTGCCATGAGCCAAACGGCATAACTTCACCACGACCGATACCAATGAAAAGATCTTGGTATTCATCTTCGAGCGCTTCGCGGTTGGAATCTTTCGCCGCTTGCTGAAGCGCAATCCACGCTTTTTGCATTGCGCTTTCTGATGGTTCAACTTCTAGCGAAGTCAGGAACTCGATCATCTCCTCACTTGGTGCGCTACGGAAGAGCGCTGACAAAACCAAGTAGATCTCTGTTCTCAGTGTTTGTTCTTGTTCTCGTTGTGTATCCACTGCGAGCTCCTAGTATTTCAGTTGTTTCATTGGGTCTTCTGCCATCGACTCAAACATGTCGATCACACGGCAGTCTTCACACATCGCGATACGATTGATCGCCGCTTCATCAGAGAAATGAGAGTGACCGCGTAACTTGTTTTGTAGCATATCGATCATAGACTGAGGTGCGAATGGCTTATGACAGCGAATACATTCCGCTGCTTTCTCTTCGTGAATCACAACCGCTTTTTGGCGCTCTTCTTTCACCCAGTTCATGCGTGGCGTTAGAGTCAGAACTTTCTCTGGACATGCCTTTTCACACAAACCACATTGAATACAGTCTTGTTCAACGAATTTAAGTGATGGAGATTCACCATCGGTATGAAGTGCACGTGTTGGACAAACCGCCACACAACTCATACACAACGTACAATCTTTGCTCTCACAAGAAACATTGCCGTAAGGCGCGTTCGCAGGCAGTTCAACAATGTTCTCAACCGGAATACGAGAAGAAGACATTGCATCCAGCGCAGTAAACAAACGTTGACGCTTGTTACCTTGAAGATCGCCAAGAGCAAGATCGAATGAATCTGTACATAGTGTTGGAGGACCTTCACGAAGCGATTCCAAGTAAAGGATATCGATGGTCTCTTTTGCGATACCAAGTTGATCCAATAGCTCTTGCGCGATACCCACTTCGTTGTTCAGAACACGAATGATGGTTGCAGGCATAAAGCGAGAAGCCGCAAATAGCACTTGCGTCGCGCCATTAACTAGAGCGGCGAACCATGTATCGATACCGATAGAAGGCAGTTCTTCAACCACAATTGGAATCACGTTATCTGGTAGCGCTTTCAGTGCCATCACATTGTAAGTCTCGTGACGAGAGCTACAGATAAGAACGATAGGATCCAGACCGCCCGCTTGCTCGTAGTTCGCTAGCGTGCGTTCAATGAATTTTTGTGTATCTTCAGGATTAGGTAGAGCGTAATGAATCGCTTCTGTCGGACAAGCCGTTGCACAAGTACCCACGCCTTGACACAGGTATGGGTTAATCTCGATGCGATGACCCGTTTTATCGCTGCCTTCACTTGATAGTGCGCCAGCAGGACAAGCATCCACACAACGCTCACAACCTTTTACGCCACGAGAACTGTGCGCACATAGGTCAGTGTCCAGACGGAAGAATTTTGGCTTATCAAACGTACCCATTAATGTTGGGATTTCTTCTAGCGCTTCAGCCAGTTTTGGATAGCCGCGTCCCACTGGGTAGTAACCCGGAACCGGAACCTCTTCTGACATACAGCTGCGTAGACAAAGATCGAGAACAACATCGAAACAATCACTATTAATAGCGACTTTTGCTAGGTTGCTTGTTAGACCGTTATTTTCGATAAGCACTTCAAACGTGCCTAGGAAACCAGAAACCTGAACTGAGTTTGCAAAGTACAGTTCTGGATTGGTGCCTTTCTCTCCGTCTGTAGAAAGAAGTGTCAGGCTGTTCATTTGAGATAGCTGCGCGGCTGCACTCTCAATGATGGCAGTCGGTCCAACAATCAGTGTATTACCGCCACTCTCGTAGCTCACCGTTGGTGGAATAAGATTGGTCAACTCTACGGTATTCTCAAACGCATACAGACGCGCTTTACCGTTATTGGAAGTTGCTTGTTCTAATAGTTGTTTCAACATTGCTCAGTTCCATTTATACGCATGGATAGTTTCTTCCATCTTTCATTGTAGTTAGCGCAGGCGATTCTGCTGATTAACTCGTCAGTAACTACCCCTTTTAGGTAGTCCCACCCGGGTTATCACTGCCTGTTGGGCAAATGGTCTAACTTCAACAAGAATGGTAATGAGCAACAGATAGCAAATGTCGTGCCAATTAAATATCATCTAATTTTCAATAGGTTAGCTATTTATCTTAGAAATTGTAGGGATAAAAAAACCGACTGGGACATTTTGTCTCAGCCGGTTCATTGAGCGTTTAGTCAAAATGTACCTATTCTTTGTGTGGTATATTTTGTCCCACCTCTTCAGGGGCTAGTTTTGTCTCTAGATTATCACTTTCAACAGATGCTGTGTTTATATCCAGTTCTTTTTGTTCTTCGGGAATTTCGGCACCTTCAGCAAGTTCTACATCAGCCGATTCAATATCACTTTCTTCATGAGATTCAGTTAATTGTGTCGTTTCTTCTGCTGGTTCTTCTTCCGTTTTCTCTTTTACCCAATCACGAAGTGTTTCAGCCACCCCTTCAGAAAGCGACTTGAGGTTACTGTAGTCATCATCGTAATCATCCAAACCATCGCGAACGTTAAACTCTTCTGACAAGAACATCTTACGCAGTGCGGCTTTCTTAACGCTCTCTGAAGCCTCAGACACCAATAGCTGCGCTACGGACATCTCTTCAGAATCAGTAGTTTCGCTTGATGCTTCTTGAGCTATTGCTCCTTTAGCTTCAGTCTCAGTAACAGAAGCCTCGGTAGCCAATGTTTGCGCTTCCGTACTTAAGTCTTCATGAGCTAGTGCGGTTTTTGGTTCAGTAGATTCAACAGGCTCCACTACCTTAGCGTCTGTAGACTCGGTAGTGGTTTCTTCCAATTTACGTTTCGACCAACGGCTAAAAAAACTAGTTGCCATTTGCTCTGCCCGCTCCTTTGCGTTTCTTACGTCTTACTTCTAATAACTCACCATGGCGACCAATAAAGGCTTCCATCCAAGCTTGAATGGCTAATGGCATATCATTGGACAACACTAGGTTATCGCCATCCATATATTGTGCAGCAACCGTTTGAGAGGCAGTAAGCAATTGAATTATTGGTTTTTCACCAGAATCCACATTATCCATAATTAAAAACAACTTAGGTTGCTGAGAACTTAGATTAAATCGGTAATCAGTGCGCTCATCTTTATGCAGTTGCAGTAAACACACATCTTGAGTCTCATCCGTTGGCGTGATTTCAAAACCTGCAAGCTGCCATTGAGTCGTAACCCAAATCCCAGTGCTGATTTCGTGCTCTACCAAATCAACGCCAATTGGCCATGAATCTTCTGTTTTTTCGTATTTGTTCTCGAACTCTTTCGTATTCGACATAACTCATCCAGTTTGTTCTATGTAGGCTTGAAGACAGAAAAGGACATTTTGTACTTTGCTTTCAACCATTTTAGCGTTACAAAGCAATAAACGCGCCAAATCAAACTCACTTTTCTCTCTATACAAAATTAGTCTAGCCGTCAGTGTGAGTCTGTGTCATTACTGCGAACTCTCAGTTTTAGCAGACATTTGACGTAAAGCCTCGCAATTTCATTTATACCCGCTATTTTGGAATGAGAATTGCTTTGTAATCCTTGTTAAGACAAAAGAACCCATCAATGAGAGCGTCCATGAGCTCTCTCATTCATCAGGACATGACTGTGGTAAAACCAAACATTATTAAAACCAGTGAAAATCCCCTACAGACCATCGAAGTAGAAGTGTTTGACGAATACGGTGAGAAGCTGACTAAGCAAATTGCGTGTGAACGCCCTCTTACCGTCATGTTGAACTGGAAAGAGATTGTCACACTGATGACACTCGGTTCTCGCCCAGAAGCACTTGTATTGGGTTATTTGAAGAACCAGAGCTTCTTGTCAGATCCTGAAGCGATTGAATCTGTGATTATCGATTGGGAAACGCACACAGCTGCGGTTATCACCAACGAGAACATAGAACATCTTGAAGGTGCATTGAAGAAGAAGACCGTCACGTCTGGTTGTGGTCAAGGCACTATGTACGGCAACGTAATGAAGCAGCTTGAAGATTATCAAGTGCCACAAATGCCACTCAAACAGTCTGAGATATACACCTCGTTAGAAGCGTTGACGCACTATAATGACACTTACAAGAAAGCTGGTGCAGTTCATGGCTGTGCAGTGTGCAAAGGCGATAAAGTACTGTCATTTGTGGAAGATGTTGGTCGCCACAATGCTGTTGATACCCTCGCGGGCGAAATGTGGCTTAACCAAGAAACCGGCGAAGATAAAATTTTCTACACGACTGGTCGCCTTACATCAGAGATGGTAATCAAGGTCGCTCAAATGGGCATTCCAGTTTTGCTGTCTCGCTCTGGCGTTACGCAAATGGGCTTAGATCTAGCCAAGAAGTTTGGCATTACCACTATCGCTCGTGCTAAAGGTTTACGTTTCCAAGTATTCACAGGCGCAGAGAAAATTGATTTTGACGTAAAGGGAAATCAATAACTCATCATTAAGTCGCCAAATGAGTTAGACTTAAACAATCATATGGATTCACAAAGGATGTGAACGATGAACAACGATCAACTGTGGAATTATCTACTCACCCCAAGCGGTATCATCGTTTCGATGATCATTACTTTCGGGCTCGTTGGCATTTATGCTTATCTAATGAGGCAATTTAAGGATTGAACGCCACAACCTAGCGCTAGCAAAGAATTAGCGCTCACAAAGAATAGACATAAAAAAAGACCTCGCGATGAGGTCTTTTTCTTTATTCGGAAGAAGGATTAGCCTTCAATACCACGAGATTTTAGGAACTCAGAGTAAGTGCCTTTGAAGTCTGTGATTTTACCATCACGGATTTCGATGATACGCGTAGCTAGTGAGTCTACGAATACACGGTCGTGCGATACGAAGAACAATGTGCCTTTGTACTGCTCTAGTGCCGTGTTCAATGATTCGATAGATTCCATATCCATGTGGTTGGTTGGTTCGTCCATTAGCAGCATGTTTGGTTTGTGCATCATTAGCTTACCAAGCAACATACGACCTTGCTCACCACCCGACAGTACTTTTACTGACTTCTTAATGTCGTCTTGACCAAACAGCATACGACCTAGGAAACCACGGACCACTTGCTCGTCGTCGCCTTCTTGACGCCATTGACCCATCCAATCGGTCAGGTTCATATCTTCTGCAAAGTCATGCGCATGGTCTTGCGCGTAGTAGCCAATGTTTGAGTTTTCAGACCACTTGAACTCACCAGAGCGAGGCTCTAGTACGCCAGCAAGTGTGTTTAGTAGGGTTGTTTTACCCACACCGTTCTCACCGATGATTGCAACGCGCTCACCGACTTCAAAAATCGCATTGAAGTTAGCAAACAGATCGTCTTCAAAACCTTGGCTTAGGTTTTCAACAATCAGAGCGTTACGGAACAACTCTTTAGACTGTTCAAAACGAATGAATGGGTTTTGACGGCTAGACGCTTTCACTTCGTCCAGTTTGATCTTGTCGATTTGCTTCGCACGAGATGTCGCTTGCTTTGCTTTCGATGCGTTTGCAGAGAAACGCGCAACGAACGTTTGTAGTTCAGCGATTTGTGCTTTCTTCTTCGCGTTGTCGTTCAGCAGACGTTCACGAGCTTGGGAAGCCGCTGTCATGTACTCGTCGTAGTTGCCTGGGTAAACACGTAGTTCACCGTAATCCAAGTCAGCCATGTGCGTACATACTGAGTTTAGGAAGTGACGGTCGTGCGAGATGATGATCATGGTGCAGTTACGCGCGTTTAGCGTGTCTTCCAACCAACGGATAGTATCCATATCCAAGTTGTTGGTTGGTTCGTCAAGAAGCATCACATCAGGGTCAGCAAATAGAACCTGCGCTAGAAGCACACGAAGTTTCCAGCCTGGCGCCACTCCACTCATTAGACCGAAGTGTTGCTCCATTGGGATACCTACAGCAAGAAGCAACTCACCCGCTTTCGCCTCGGCCATGTAACCGTCCATTTCCGCGAACTGAACTTCAAGGTCAGCCACTTTCATGCCGTCTTCTTCGCTCATTTCTGGTAAAGAGTAAATACGGTCACGTTCTTGCTTCACTTCCCATAGTTCTTTATGGCCCATGATTACCGTGTCGATAACCGTGAACTCTTCATATGCGAACTGGTCCTGGTTCAGTTTTGCAACGCGCTCGTTCGGATCGTAGCTTACGTTACCGCTAGTTTGCTCTAGCTCACCACTCAGGATTTTCATAAAGGTTGATTTACCACAACCGTTAGCCCCGATTAAGCCGTAGCGGTTACCTTCGCCAAACTTAACTGAGATGTTTTCAAATAGCGGCTTAGCGCCAAATTGTTGAGTAATATTCGCTGTGGAAATCAAAACCTTTACCTTAGCAATTCAAGTTTATTGGGAAAAACCGCGCAACGTTACTGCTTAAGGCTACACACTTCAAGTTTTGTTTTTATTAATTAATGAGAAAAAGCTTTCTTCGTTCGGTTGTTTTTTGAGATTTGGCTAACATAAACCTTGCCATTCCTAAAGGTTCTTACCCTAACGGGTTCAAAAGTGAGACATAAATCTGTCATGACTAAGCATTGACATACCCCATGAGATTGGGTTTATAGTGCGTCCCCTTTTATCAATTCCGTACGTTATTCCTTTATTGAGCATCCGTTTCTCAAAGGAAATCGCAACATCACGCACGGTCATTGGGTAAAACTCGCATATCGCGATAAAGCAACTACACTAACTCTAACCTTATAAGTTTTAAGAGAATTTTATGCATTTCATGGCGCGCATTTTAATGCTAGTCGGTCTCGTGCTTTCTTTACCCGCTCACGCTGAGTGGGAGTACGAATTCCAACCTGAGCCTCAAGTATTGCCAGTGGCGCAAGAGATCACTCAGGAGATAAACAAATTGCCTGAACCTTTGTTTATGTCTGACCAAGACAAACGCAAAGTCAATCAACTGCTTAATGCAGTGATGAACGAGCAGCGCAAACAAACCCTCATCTTTGACCAACATTTAAAAGCTTATCGCGAGTCTGGTGAAGACAAAGAGTGGTTTGAAACTCAGTCTAGCAATTTGACTCTGAACAGTCTTGGTCAAAGCAAAGAGCGATTATTAGCGCTCACGGATCCGATTACACACGACAAGCTAACTGGCTTTGGTCCTTATGGTGTGACCCAATTCAAGCAAGAGTGGCGTCAAACTCAATTGAATGCGGAATACTTACTATTCTTCCAGGTTCGTTCATTCCAATCGCTGATAAAAGAGGTGTTCATTTCACCAATCCCAGTACTTTGGGCAGGCATTAAAGTACTGTTTATTTACTTTGGGTTGGTTTGGTGGTTAACCAACAGCAAGCGCATCATTACGCTGTTCCGTGAAACGCAATTAGACAATGTGGCCAAGCCTCCGATTTGGGTTCGTTTGATTTGGTACATTAGTCGTGCACACCGGGCGATTGCTTGGTTGATTGCAATTACGCTTTCTCTTCGCGTGCTATCAGAAATCCCGAGCTTGCAGCATTTGATCATTCTCGAGATCTTCACGTGGTGGGTGTTGGGTGGTTCTATTGCCATCAGCTTCATTTTAGAGTTTGCTTACCGTAACAGTCGTAGTACCAGCCAAGAAGTGATTGCGCTGCGTCTATCGACCATTCGTCGCTATGTATGGAGCGCGATTGTCGCAGGCGTGATTTTGCAAATCTCGATTCGAACACTAGGCAAAGGCACCATTTATTCTTGGATCTACAGCGCACTGTTCTTTTGGTTTGTATTGGTGACACTGTCGGTATTGCGCCTATGGCGTAAGAAGGTATTTGAAGTCGCGGAAAAGCTCTCTGACCGCCCTGTTTGGGTAAACTGGGCCATCCGACGTAAAGATACCTTGTTACTAAGCATCATCGGTACGGCTATTTGTGCTGTGTGGATTATGCTGCACAGCTTTAAACACCGCATTGTTGCCATGTTGTCTAACTACACCATGTTTAGCCAAGCTTTAGCGTATTTGTTCCGTATTGAAGTCGCAAAACAAACGGGAAATAACGGTGCAGATACTAATCTCGTAAGAATCAAAGGCGAGCAAACGTTTGACTATATTCTCCCAGGTATCGAAGAAAGCGAGTTGGTGGACTACGCCTCTGATGAAATCAAGCATCTGTCTAAATATCTCCTGACAGACAGCCCTGCCGTGTGCGTTATCTCGGGTGAGCGTGGCGTTGGTACAACAACCTTCCTACGCACTATCCTGAACAAAGTGAAGAACGCCGAACCGCTTTATTTGAACTGTCCATACGCAGGTTACAGCGAGTTGCTAAAAGAGTTGGCTCTGCAGCTTGGGTTGGAAGAAGACGCGTCTGAAATTCAGGTTCTTGCGCATCTTCGTAAAAGTGATACGCCTTACCTTATCGCCGTCGATAACGCCCAACGCTTAGTTAAGCCGATGGTGGGTGGTTTAGGCGGCCTAATCAAGCTGACTAACCTACTTCGCCGCTCTAAGAAGAACCACCGCGTTGTCATGGCGATTGAGAAAGCGAGCTGGCGTTTCGTCGACCGTGCTCGTGGCGAACGTTTGTTGTTTGACTGGGTGGCATTTATGCCGCGCTGGAGTGAAAAACAACTGTCTGCGCTGTTTGATACACGTATTAACCAACAGATTGAAAATCCAGTGACCTTTGATGGTCTTGTCGTCCCTAAACAATGGGACCAAGAAGACATCACTGAAGAAGAACGAGCTAAACAAGGCTTCTACCGTATTCTGTGGCATTACTCAGATGGTAACCCGACAGTTGGCTTGCGCTTTTTCCGCTTGTCTCTACGTCAGGATAAAGAGACGCAACAAGTGGTGGTTCGATTGTTCCACGCACCAGAATCTCAAGAGCTTGAGAAAATGCCGAAGCCCATGCTGGCCGTTCTGCGTTCTATTGTTCAGCTTGAAGTGGCATCGCCAGAGGAGTTGTCTGAATGTACCCAGCTCAGTATTGCGGAAGTTATCGGAACTCTTCGCTACTTCCAAAGCCGTGGCTTTATTGAGTGGAGCGAAGACAAAGCTCGCGTGTCGGACCACTGGTTCCGTCATATTACTAACGTTCTCGACCGTCAACATTTATTGGTGAAATAACGATGAAAAAACTACTCACCGTATTGGCTCTTTGTTTATTGAGCTCCCCTGCATTGGCGACTGAAGAAATCGCGAGTGTCGATAATATCTCGCAAATTGCCAGCTTAATTCGCTGGAGCGGCGTGTTCTTCTCTATCATCGTAATTGCATGTACATGGTTGTTGCTTAAGTTCATGAGCTCGATGGTAGAAAGTATTGGTAGCCAATTTGTGCAGTATCGAATGGTGCTGCAAAAGCTCCAATCATTCCTGCAGTTCTTTATCTACTTAACCGCCGGCTCTGTGGTATTTATGATGAGCTTTCGCATCAACGACCAGATCCTTGCTTTGATTGGTGGTACGTTGGCGGTATCCGTTGGTTTTGCAATGAAAGATCTAGCGGCATCGTTCATCGCGGGTATGACGGTTATGGTGGATAGACCGTTCCAAGTTGGTGACCGCGTCACGTTTGAAGGTAACTACGGCGATATTATTGCTATTGGTTTGCGCTCTGTGCGTATGCGTACCCTAACCGATGACATCATTACGATTCCAAACAACAAGTTCTTGAGTGAAGTTGTGGTCAGCGGCAACTATGGTGCGTTGGATATGCAGGTGGTGATTCCGTTCTATGTAGCCATGAATGAAGACATTGCGCTAGCACGTGATTTAATTCAGGAAGCGGCCTCTTCAAGTCGCTATATCCATCTACCGAAGCCTGTGACGGTTCTCGTAAAACAGACGATTACTGATAACTACTTAGCAATTCAGTTAACGTGTAAGGCGTATGTGGTAGATACCGCCTACGAAAAGCTCTTTGAAACCGACATTACTCTACGTGTAATGAAAGAGTTTAAAAAGCACGGAATCAATCCTCCAAAGATTGCGGTGCATACGGGTTAATTCGACGTTTTCCTCTCGCACTTAGAGAGGAACAGATACAAAGAGGGTCAGTAAATTTACCGACCCTTTTTATTTGATTGGGACTCATAGTCAGTTTAAGAATAGCGCTAAACAATATTCATAACGTCAAGTAGCAACTCGGCTTTTTTAGGCAGATAGATACTGAATGTGCTTCCTTTGCCCCATTCCGATTCAGCTTTTAGTTCGCCGCCTGTTTGGCTAAGAATACTTTGCGAAACAGAAAGCCCTAGACCAGTACCGTCACGCTTAGTTGTATAGAACGGCGAGAAGATACGACTTAAGTTTTCTGGCTTGATACCGCAACCTTCATCGGTGACATGAATCGCTGCACCTTTCAGTTCGCCGTCTTCAATCCAATCATCACTCACGACGGTTAGCTTACCTCTGCCGTCCATCGCATGAATGCCATTCATCTGCAAGTTCACCAGAATCTGCAACAAGTGGTGGCGATTGATCTCGACCGAAGTATGAGCCTGTAAATCGGTGACAAACTCGATGTCGCGCTTCTTAGTACCGGTTTTAACCAGCGTAATACTCTCATCAATGATTGGGTTCACGTGTTGCCACGTAATTTCGTCTTGCACACCACCCTGACGGCTGTATTGCAGTAAACTACGCGTGATATTACGAATGCGGTCAATTTGAGCGTGAATGGCGTCAATTTCTTCCTGAACGCGGCTTGCCTCTTCACCTAACTCAAACTGAATCAATTCAACGTTACCCAGAATCACTGCGGTTGGGTTGTTAATCTCGTGTGCAATACCCGCAGTTAACTCACCCAGTGCGGCAAGCTTTTCGTTGACCACCAGTTTGTCACGCGTTTGGTTGAGCAGCTGAATATGGAGTTCGAGCTGTTCTGTTTTTTCCTTCAAACTCGCCGTACGTTTTTGAACTTTACCCTCAAGTTGCATCGCAGAGTTTTTAAGCTCGACTTTACGATCTTCAAGTGCATCCAACATATTGTCGAATTGGCGAGCTAACTGAGCCAGCTCGTGGTGTTCGTCTAGTCCGAGAGGCCCAATACGTTTTTCTTTACCCAACTGAACTAATTTCACGACTTTATGGATGCGTTCAATTGGACGGAATAAGTCTCGTGAGCCTCGATATACCATCACACCAGAAACTAAGAGCAGCATTAAAGTGATCAAGCTTATCTCGACGATATTGGTCATGTAGGCTTTTACGAATGGCCACATCAAGTAACCGGTGTAGAGCATACCGATGACATTATCGTATTGGTCTTTGATTGGCTGATATGCGGTGATATACCAAGCATCGTAAACAAACGCGCGGTCGACCCATTGCTCACCTTCCTCCAATACCTTGTTGTACACCTCAGAACTCACTCGCGTACCAATAGCGCGCCCCAAACGTTGGTCACTGTCTAAGGGAACATTGGTACTAACACGAAGATCATCCAAAAATACCGTCAGAGTCCCCACTGGACGGAGGGTGTCGTTATCACTCAAATAGATAAGATCACGAATTTGATCGACCAATACCGTGCTGTTGTTGAGCAGCAAACCGCCATCTAAGAAGCCAATTAAATCATTCTGCTGGCTGTAAACCGGTATTACGGTTCGACTCACCAAGCCACGCGCTTCCACACCACCATTTTTTAGAATCGGTACTTCAGCACGTTTTGCGAGTTCGGGGTCTAGCTTTTCCAGTTCTTTTCTGTCCAGAACATCGAAGAAAGATTCGCGCTTGGTTAAATCCATAAAGCGGAATTTGTTTTCCATCGAATTAACACGTTGGAAGGACAAAAAATCCAACCCGTAGCGTTTCTTCTGCGCAGTAACCCACTTTTGCAATTCTGCTTGTGGGACATTTTGGTTCACTCGGGTACGAAAATCATAAGAGTCCGCGAACGATTTCACGTAGTTCGCTTGTTTTTGTTGTAGCAAGGTGATGCTGTTATTGGCCACACCAAGACGTTCTGAAACGTCCAGCAGCGCATTTTGCCACGTATAGTGAATCGACCAATAGATCGTGATACCAATCAATGCCAATGACGTTAAAAAGATTGGCGCGGAGGTCAAAATCAATAATCGATAGCGCACCATTGTTTTGAACCGATACGCCCATTTAGACAATCCCTTGCGTTGCTGCCAAGTACTATTCGGCATAATCCTCGTCCTCAGAGTCCCACTCTTTGTATTTGCGCTCTAGGGTTTTTCTTGCCACACCCAAATCACGTGAAGCGGCAGATTTATTGCCTTCATGAAGAGTAACTACTTGTTGTATATGCGCTTTTTCAACCTCTTTTAACGTCCAAGTGTTTGGGTAACCTTCACCGCTGAACTCTCTGCCCTCTTTGAATGTTGGCAGCTCTGCAGTATGAGAAACCGTGATCGACACGTTAGGCAGCGCATGTCCTCCATTCAATTCACGCCAATGGTGCGCGGGCGGTTTGCCTAACAAGATGCAGCGCTCAATGAGGTTTTTCAGCTCACGAATATTACCTGGCCATTCGTACTCACTCATCGCTTCCATATCCTCATGCGCCCACTTCGGTGCTTGCATACCCAGTTCGCTCGTTAGCATGTTGCTAAAATAAGGCACAAGCTCGAACAAATCGGTTTTGCGCTCACGCAGGGGAGCGACTTCAATCTTCAACACGTTCAAACGGTAGTAAAGGTCGCTACGGAAGTTGCCTTTGTTGACCTCTTCTTGCAGATTACGGTTGGTCGCCGCGACAATGCGCACATCAATGCTGATTTCGCGTTCAGAACCGACCGGACGAATGGTACGCTGCTCTAACACGCGCAGCAGTGACGCTTGCATGGATAACGGCATTTCACCAATTTCATCAAGGAATAATGTACCTCCGTTCGCTACGCGGAAAAGGCCTTCGCGAGACTTTTTAGCGCCCGTGAAAGCACCTGAGGTATGCCCGAATAGTTCACTCTCTAAAAGCTCTGGTGCAATCGCACCACAGTTAAGTGGGACAAATGGTCCTGTGCGACCACTCGCTTGGTGAATGCCGCGCGCAACGAGCTCTTTACCTGTTCCCGACTCACCTTCGACCAAGACTGATGCGCGAGAAGGCGCAAACTGGGTAATCAGCTGTTTGAGTTGACGGGTTTTCTCAGAGCCGCCAATGATTTCTGACGTGTGAAGACGCTGATAGTCACGTTTCATCGCGTATTGCATGCGCTCAGTCAAACGACGATCCATACAACGGCTGACCGCTTTCAACATCTGCTCTAGGTTAAACGGCTTGAGGATAAAGTCCGACGCACCAAGCTGCAGTGCTCGAATTGCAATTTCCAAATCCGCGTAGCCAGTCATGAAGATGACATCCGCGCGTTTGTCGTCATCTTCAAACGCCTCTTCCCATTCAATCCCTGAACGCCCCGGCAAGTTGATATCCAACAGAATCAAGTCGTAGTGGCGTGAATTACGCAGTTCTTCCGCTTCTTCAATGCTACCCGCTGTATCGACTTGCGAAAACAGTTTGCCCAGAGCCTTTTTAAGGATGGCTTGCATACCGAGTTCGTCATCAACGACCAGTACTGAAAAAGCGTTGTATTGTTGGTTTGTACTAATATGGGATTGAGTAGACATATTTACCCCAGTTGGATTGGAATGGGACAGAGTGTACCAAGTTTAAACAGAGATACCCTACAAAAAGTGCGACATTTTGTACCAACGCAAATTTTTATGCAAATAAGTCCATGAATTAGCGCATAAATCAAACATTTTGAGCTTGTAAAATGTTGGCATCTTGTTTGCTATATGGAGTGTCCAAGTGACCTCAGGATGTGGGAGACATCAATGCAATACCATCGCTTCTCGCTCCTCCACCCTAAGATGACTTGTGATATGAGCGCGCTATGACGCTCTGGCGACTTCTTTAGTAACCCAAGACTTAAGAAGCCAAAGAATCATTGGAAAGGAAACAACTAAAATGAAAAAAATTGCGCTGACTCTAGCTGCAACGTCAATCACTCTTGTAAGCTACTCTGCTTTTTCAGCTCAAGATGGCGAACACATTCGTCTGGCGACAACAACAAGTACTTACCACTCTGGCTTACTGGACTACCTACTTCCTCAATTTGAAAAAGACACTGGCTACAAAGTAGATATCATCGCTGCTGGTACTGGTAAAGCGCTGAAGATGGGTGAAAACGGCGACGTTGATTTGGTTATGACACACGCTCCTAAAGCAGAAGGTGTGTTTGTTGAGAACGGCTACGGCGTCCTTCCTCGTAAACTGATGTACAACGACTTCGTTATCGTTGGCCCTAAAGCTGACCCAGCACAAGTAAAAGACGATGCGTCAGTACTAGACGTATTCAAAGAGATCGCAAACAAAGACGCGACATTCATCTCTCGTGGCGATGATTCTGGTACACACAAAAAAGAACTAGGCATCTGGGCGCAAACTAAGATGGAACCAAACTTTGGTGGCTACCGCAGCGTAGGTCAAGGTATGGGCCCTACTCTAAACATGGCGTCAGAAATGCAAGGCTACACGATGACCGACCGTGGTACTTGGTTGGCTTACCAAAACAAATTGGATCTTGCGATTCTATTCCAAGGCGACGAAAAACTGTTTAACCCGTACCAAGTGATTTTGGTGAACCCAGAGCGTTACCCAACCATCAACTACCAAGGTGCGAAGGCTTTCAGTGACTGGTTGGTGAACCCACGCGGTCAAGAGCTGATCAATGGCTTCCGTCTGAATGGTAAACAATTGTTCGTTGCGAATGCTGAGAGCAAATAACGCAATATGAATCTTGCTGATACAACACTAGAAGCCTTGCGCTTATTGGTGAATTTTGATGCAGACCTATGGGAGATCGTTGCGGTCTCCTTTAGTGTTTCTATTACGGCAATATCTTTGGTGGTATTGCCGTCTATTTTGATGTCTTTTGTCCTAGCCTACACCGACTTCCGTGGTAAGTGGTTCTTGCTGTCCATTGTGAACACCTTACAGGCGGTGCCAACGGTCGTGATTGGTTTGCTGTTGTACATGATGCTTTCAAGAGCAGGCCCTTTGGGTGATTGGCAAATGCTGTTTACGCAAAAAGCCATGATCTTAGGACAAATGATCGTCTGTTTTCCGGTTCTGGTTTCCATGATGCACGGTGCGCTTCAATCAAGTGACCGTCGCGCAGTTGAAACAGCGATTACGTTAGGTGCGTCAATCCCTCGTATCGCTGCTACTATGATCTGGGAGACACGTTTTCCTTTATTGGCAGCTATCATTGCGGGATTCTCACGAATCGTCACAGAGGTAGGCTGTTCAATGATGGTTGGTGGCAACATTATGGGCGTAACCCGTAATATTCCGACTGCCATTGCTATGGAAAGTAGTAAAGGTGCTTTTGCGCAAGGAGTTGCATTAGGAATTGTATTACTATCGTTAGCGTTAGCGCTCAACTTCCTCTTATCGAGCATGAGAGGCAAAGGCTATCTAAGAACATGAAGCAAGCAATCGACTCGCCATCGACCCAATGTAAGGGTGAATTATGACTATAAAAGTTACCGCCGAGCAATTGTCCATGCGCTTTAAAGAGCGTGTGCTTTTCCACATCCCTGAATTGGCCATTGGTCCAAACGACGCGATTTACCTAAAAGGTGACAATGGCGTTGGTAAAACCACTCTACTCAAGATCCTTGCAGGTTTGCTCAAGCCTTCAACGGGTAAAGTGGTGGCACCGAAAGATACTTGGTTGAAGAAGTGGACGCGCCGCAATGGTCGTGTTGATGTGATTTATCTCCATCAGTCTCCTTACCTTTTTGACGGCACTGTTTATGAAAACGTCGTTTATGGAGTTAAATATCAACAAGACACGGCAAAAGATAAGCGAGCTCAAGTTATTAGTGCGCTACGCATGGTAGGGTTAGAAACCTTAGCCGACGAACACATCTCTGTATTGTCCGGCGGTGAGAAGCAACGCGTAGCAATGGCACGAGCTTGGATCTTAAAACCATCGATTTTGTTGATGGATGAACCAAGTGCCTCTCTCGACCAAGAGTCGATTGAACGTCTGGTTATCATGGCAAAAGATCTGCTTGATCGCGGCTCTAGTATTGTCGTGACCAGTCACCAAGCCAACGCGTTGACGGATTTATGTAAAAAACAGTGGTGGATTAAAGACAAGACTTTGGTAGAGTCTCCACTCTTGTATGTCATACCAAAAGAAACATCCCAAGAGAACGCATATGCTTCAGCCAACACAAACTAGTTGGGTCATTTTGGCTGGTGGTCAAGCCAGCCGCATGGGTGGAAAAGACAAAGGTCTGATCGAACTGAATCAGAAGCCACTCATCGAACACGTTATCGAACGTTTATCTCCGCAAACACCGCGCATTCTAATCAATGCGAACCGAAACCAAGACGCCTACCGTGCGTTTGGTTTCGTCTTCAGCGATCAATTTAAAGATTTCCCAGGTCCGATGGGCGGTATCCACGCGGGCCTAGTTCATGCAGAAACCGATTGGGTTGGCTTCGTCCCTTGCGACAGCCCACAAATCAACACCGACCTTGTTGAACGTTTTTGCAATGCAGTAAAAGAAGACACCGATATTTTGGTTGCTCATGATGGCGACCACCAACAACCTGTCTTCACGCTTTACCACAAGCGCATACTGCCAAAGCTGACCGCGTTTTTAGAACGTGGCGATCGTAAGATCATCCTACTCTACAAAGAGTGCAACACCAGTTACGTTGACTTTAGCGACTCACCAAACTGTTTCGTCAACTTAAATACGCCTGAAGAATTGGCGCAATTTGGACAACTTGAATCATGAAACACACGCTAAACATCCCTATTCTTGGTTTTGCTGCCTACTCTGGTACAGGCAAAACTACGCTACTTGAAGCATTACTACCAAAGTTGACCGATGTGGGTTTACGCATCGGTATGCTAAAGCACGCACACCATAACTTCGATGTCGACCAACCGGGCAAAGACAGCCATCGCCTACGTAAAGCGGGCGCATCGCAAATGCTGATCTCTTCTCGTAACCGCTTCGCACTGATGACAGAAACACCAGAGTCAGAATCTGAGTTTGATTACCTTCTGACGCGTTTCGATGAAGACAAGCTAGACGTGGTTCTAGTGGAAGGCTGCAAAAACATTGCCTTCCCAAAGATCGAATTGCACCGTGAAGAAGTCGGTAAGCCTTGGCTTCATCCAAATGATAAAAACATTATCGCGATTGCTTCAGACAGCGGCGAATTGGATTCTGATTTGCCACAAATGAACATCAACGATCTTGAAGCGATTGCCCAGTTCGTTATTGAGTATGTTCAAGAAGCGAAAGCACCAAAGAGTAAAGAGAAAGAAGCCGCTTGCTGCGATACCCTTTCTCCAGCTTTCCTTTCTGTGGTTCAAGGACAAGAAAAGATCCTTTCGTTGGTAAACACGGTTTCTGAAACCGAAGCATGCAAGATTGAAGATGCATACGGTCGTGTGCTTGCAGATCATGTTGTGTCACCAGTGAATGTTCCGCAATACACAAACTCAGCGATGGACGGTTACGCGATTCGCGGTGATGACGTCGAGCGTGAAAGCTACCAAGTGGTTGCTGAAGTGATGGCGGGTCATGCTTACGATCAGCCTTTAGAAGTTGGTCAAGCGGTTAAGATCATGACGGGCGCCCCAACACCTATCAATGGTGATACCGTTGTTATGCGTGAACAGGCAACACAGCATGGCGATACAGTCACTTTCAATGGTGTAAGCATCAAAACCGGTCAAAACGTTCGTCAAGCGGGTGAAGACTTAGCAATTGGTAGCGATGTGTTTACCGCAGGCACTCGCCTAGCCTCCCCTGAGATGGGCATGATTGCTTCTCTTGGCTTTGGTGAAGCGAATGTGTTCCGCAAGTTGAAAGTTGCTGTGTTCTCTACCGGTGACGAAGTTCAAGCGCCAGGTACAGAACAGAAAGCGAATTCAATCTACGATTCAAACCGTTTCACTATCATGGGCATGTTAGAGAAGCTAGGTTGCGAGATCTTGGATTTCGGTATCCTAGAAGATAACGAGCAATTGATGATTGAAGCGCTCGAAAATGCTTCTGCGCAAGCCGACGTAGTGATGACTTCTGGCGGCGTATCCGTTGGCGATGCCGATTACATTAAGCTGGCATTGGATAAGCTGGGTCAAATTGATTTCTGGCGTATCAACATGCGCCCTGGTCGTCCGCTTGCGTTTGGTCAAATCAACGATAAGCCTTTCTTTGGTTTGCCGGGTAACCCTGTGGCGGTGATGGTTTCATTCATCAACTTTGTTGAGCCTGCTCTGCGTAAGATGCAAGGTGAACAAGGTTGGAAGCCACTCAAAGTCAGTGCCATTGCGACAGAAAATCTGCGCTCTCGCCAAGGTCGTACCGAGTTTAGCCGTGGTATTTACGAGCTAGACGAAACAGGTCGCCTAACCGTTCGCACAACGGGTAAACAAGGCTCTGGTATTCTGCGCTCTATGAGTGAGGCGAACTGTTTGATCGAAATCTCCCCTGCTGTTGATACAGTAAAATCGGGAGAAAGCGTGACAATTATCCCACTTCAAGGCAGAATCTAGGCCGATTCAGAATTCAAAGGTCAGCGTGTCTGACCTTTTTATTGATAACAGAAAAATTTTTCAGAGAGACAGCTATGGCTCGCACCATTCTTTACACTTACAAAGACCAAGACAAAGAACTGACGTTCTCGTACCAGCAACACCGCAACATTCAAGAAGCAGTTGCAGAGGCGGAAGGTATCGACATCACTGAGTACCTAAAGATGGAGCAGCAAATCGAAGCAGTATCTGACACGAAGGCAGTACGTAACTACCGCGACAATCATTTCAGAAAATTAGGCTTTAGCAAAATCACCCTAGCTCAAAAAGAAAACTTGGGCGTAGGTAAAAAGAACAAATAAGCTTAACCACAAAAGTTAAAAACAAAAAACTCGCGGCAAATCGCGAGTTTTTTTATGTATGGAATCCAAAATCAACACACTATAGCTGAGGCTCTACGATCACAAACTGGTTCGTTCCCGCAATTGGCGCATACCAGTCACTGCCTTGAACGTAGAAAGTCGCCCCATTAACGGTCACCGTGGTTGCTTCATTCGGCAACACGTCGACTATCTTACCTGCCATCCCCTTATTTGATACGACAGTGGTACTCCCCGTATTCACTTGGCTTTGCACAGATACCGGAGGTTGCTCCACGTAAATATACTGATCGCCACTTCGCTTGTAATAGACATTATCAACGACGGCATAAGTGATCCCCGCTATCACTAGGTAAGTCGCGGTTCTCGGAATTTTATTGTAATGGTATACACGGTGAACTGGCGCTTTATAAACGGGACGGTAGACAGGCTTTACCACCACCACCTTCTTTCCATGCTTTGGTGGCTTAGGTGCTGGAGGCTTAGCAAACGTCGGTGAAACCATACCAACTAAGGCGATGCTAAGAACGCCGTAGCGTAATTTTGATGAGTTGAACATCTTCATTCCTACTGTTCGTGGAAGCAATAAAAACAGCTTATCAATCGAGAGTTCAAGGGACGTAAACGAAGCGTAAAGCTGGGTAAAGATGGCAGCTCAATAATACAAAGCAGCAGGATGGTTCGATAAAAATAAAAAAGCCTCGTTTCACCTTAAGGGAAAACGAGGCTTTCAATTCTGATCTTATGTGTTTTGGCTTATCGAAAACTCAGACGATTATTTGATGTTTAGGAACGCAGCACCACGTACGCCGCCTGAATCACCATGTTTTGCTTTGATGATCTTCGGGCACTTCGCTACAGAAAGTAGGTACTTAGGAATACGTTTTGGCATCTCTTCGTAAATCAGTTCGAAGTTAGATAGACCGCCGCCTAGTACAACAACGTGTGGGTCAGTCGCAGTAAACAGGTTCGCGAAGCAGATTGCTAGAAGCTCCATAAAGCGCTCAACGTGCTCAACCGCTTTTGCTTCGCCTTCTGCGTGTGACTTAATGATATCGATCGCTTTCTTCTCTTCGCCGTAGTAATGCGCGTAAAGAAGCTCGAAACCACGACCAGATAGGTAGCTATCTAGACAACCTTTCTTTTCACAACCACAACCTAGTAGAGGCGCGTTTTCGCCTAGGTGGAACCATGCGTCGATAGGAAGACGTGTATGACCTACCTCACCCGCTACGTGGTTACGGCCAGAGAATACTTTACCCTCGTAGATAAAGCCGCCGCCAAAGCCTGTACCAAGGATCAAACCTAGTACAGATGGTTCGTCTTGAAGGTCTTCATCCCATGCTTCAGAAAGCGCAAAACAGTTTGCATCGTTTTCAATTTTTACGCTGCGACCGATTTTAGCTTCAAGATCAGCACGAAGTGGTTTGCCTTTTGCTGCAGGTACGTTAACCGTTAGTACAGTTGCATCATCAGCATCTTCCATCCCAGGAAGACCAAGACCAATCGTACCTTCACAACCAAATTCCGCATCGTATTTGTTAACCAGACCTGCGATGGTTTCTACCAGCAAATCGTAGTTGTCTGTTGGTGTTGGTACACGTTCAGTTGCTACACGCTCAAGTTTTTCGTTAAACGCACCAAACTCGATTTTAGTGCCACCGACATCAAAGCCGTAATACATGCAATTCTCTCCTAAAAAGCTCAAACGACTCCCAAAAAATGCTGGAGTCAAAAAAGATAAACTCCGAGCATTATCCATATCTGTACGCCTGCAAACCGTGACCGAATGCAGATTTATCCCCTCGTTGAAGCCAGTTGAACAACAAGCCATCAACAAAAGTTCATTCCTTAGAGTTAGCTCTCGATTTTAGCCCACTCTTTGAAACGTTTCAGATGCGGTCGAGACCAGTCAGTTTTTACTCGAGTTTTCGTCAGCATGTAGGTTTCACGGAAGGCTTCAAACCACAATTGCAAACACTCCGAAGCTTGCTCTTCACCTGCTTGTTTGAATACTAACGTCGCGACCTCTGCTGTAGACAGATGCTGCTCATTGTCCGAGCGGCGCATGATGTATTCAGACAGTGATTCCGGCTCAATAGAAAGCACCGGCAAAGACTTCAAGAACTCGGAACGGCGGAAGATCTTACGCGCTTCACGCCAACTGCCATCAATGAAGATCAGCAACCATTTTTTATCTGAGCCAGCGGATGCCTTCAATCGCTCTGGATTCAAACCATCCAATAAACGCTCAGGCTCATCCACGTAATCTGCTGGGAACACAACCACAGGTTGATAAGCATCGTTTTCTAGCAGTGCAAGCATCTCTTGAGAAGGCTCGGTACGATTCCATTGATACACGTAGGTCTCTTGAATCGTATCAGCAATTAGACGCCCGGTATTACTTGGTTTGAACACTTCGTTTTCCGATACGATCAGCATGCAGGCAATATTGGATTCGATGTTCGGCTGAATGTCGCACAAACAATATTGCTCAGAAACCTGACAATATGGACAGCGAACCACTTTACAGCCACGAGCGCTAAACGGCTTCGTTGAGATAGATTGACGGTGCTGGTATAAACGATGGAAAGCGTGGATTCTCATGGATAGAAAGTGCCAGTTAGAATAAGTGCATGTATAAAGTAGAGCGCGATTCTACTTGCATCGCCAGTGAGTCTCAAGAAATGCTCGTAAACGGACGGACATTCACATTCCTTTCTTCTCGGTGAAAGATACGGTGGAGTCTTAAGGTCTTAACAAATAAGCGAATCAATCAAGGAAATTAGCGTGACCGAAACTGCATTTAACGACCCTTCTTGGCTACGACTCAGCATCTTTATTGGTGTTTTGTTGCTTTGTACTCTGTGGGAAAACAAGCTACCGAGAAAGCAGTTGACCGTCGACCGTTCGTTTCGCTGGTTTAACAATCTCACACTGGTCGCACTGAATAGTGTCGTTATTGCTGTTGTCATGCCTATTGCCGCTTTCCAAGCTGCTATCATCGCTTATGAAAACCAATGGGGTCTACTCAATGCACTTTCCTTCCCGACTTGGTTAAATGTGCTGATAGCCGTTGTGTTACTCGATCTCATCATCTACCTACAGCATTTAGTTTTCCATCGCGTTAAACCGCTGTGGAAACTTCACCGCATGCATCATGCAGACTTGGATATCGATGTCACAACCGGAACACGATTCCACCCGATAGAAATCATTCTCTCAATGATTGTAAAAATCGCTGCGGTGTTTGCTTTAGGCGTGTCTCCTATCGCCATCGTGGTGTTTGAAATCGTATTGAATGCTAGCGCGATGTTTAACCATAGCAATGCAAAGCTGCCACTACCTTGGGATTCGAAGTTACGCAAATTGGTTGTGACGCCAGACATGCACCGCGTGCACCACTCTGTCATCGTGCGCGAGACACATTCAAACTTTGGCTTCTTCTTGTCGATATGGGATCGTTTGTTTGGCACTTACCGCGCTCAACCGGAATTAGGTCATGATGATGTTGTGATTGGTGTTCCAGAGATTCGCGACAAAGACGAGCAAAGGTTGGATAAACTGATCACCCAGCCATTTCGTTACAAGGAAAAGTCTTCCTCATGAGCAGTTCAATGAAAGTGAATGTGTTTGGAAAAATCATACTTGCTGAATGCAAAGATGGGATTTGGACGCTTTATATCGATTCGGAAACTTCGATAAAGCGCCCAATCAGAGACTTTGTAGTGCCGCCCTTTCTCGATGAAGACGAGTTACTGACCTACCTAGATGATATGTATCACGAACACGCGACCGCAACTCATCCCAATGTATTTCGGATTGAATAGAAACCTTTAGGCTTTAATCAAATCGCGTTTTTTGTTTGATTGGGTCACACCAACAAACAAACCGATAATCCCAAGAACAATTGAAGAGATGGCGAATACACTCACATCCTGTTGTTTATTGATGGCTGCGTAAACAAATGCAGCACCAAAAAAGATTGCGCCAAAACTAAAGCCCGATAGCGCGGCAAAAACACCGAAACTCGCCAGCTCCTTAAAGTTATCCATAACACTTCCCTGTTTAAAAATACGTAATATCGAATAAAACAATTACCGGAATATCTGACGTGAGTGGCGATGCTTTTGCGAATTCCACAGCCAAATTGATACTCCAATAGAAAACCCTAACAACAACGTTTGCCATTGCAGCTGTCCACTGCTCTCCAATACGCCCAATCCATAGTGCGCATAAGAGTTAAAGCCTACGCTGCTCAACATAATCAATAACAGTAAAACCAACCCAGTCCGGCGGTGCCTGATCAGCAAATAAACGGCGAGTAAATCAAGGAGACCAAGCGCGCTCCAATACATGTTTAACCAGCCTGGGGCAAAATCGTAAGGCAAAAAGCCATCGACAATATTGTCGTAAATGTGGATGACACCACCCACTGTCAGGCAAAGGCATAGGAGAAACAGTACGAATTTATCCATTATCGTTTCCTTTCCTTATCTGAATGAATGCGCAAAGCATATAGAAATCAGCTAAATAATTGTAATTTCAACGCCATTTTTGAGAGCGACAGTGCCTTTAAACCGTACGTGAGAGGTTGAAAGAACAACAATGGCTGTTCTTCCTTATCATTTCGCTCCTGATAAAAGCATAGCGTTTGGTTTGATGGTTCGCTTAAAAGCTTAGTTAACCTCTATTGGCCCTTTCTGTGCCTGCATCGTTATTGTGTATGGTAGGAATAAAGTATCAGCCAACGCTGAAAAAGCAGTATCAAACACAAAGAAAGGCACCCCATCTAGTTTGGGTCCCGTGTTTTCAGAATAGCTAGGCTCACCATTCAACAAACACATGTTGTAATTCACTCCACTGTAAATTCTTGGTATTTCCTTGCAGTAGCTCTGCTTCCCCTCATGAGAGATTCTCACATGATTGTTTGTTGGGTTTAGGGTCTCTATTGTTGCACAACCTTGCGACGCAATGGCTGCCAATATGACGAGTCGCTTTTTCATGAACTTTCCTTGTTTGTACTTCCTTCGTGAGAATGATTTACGTATTTCTTCGCTTACTGCTGATAAACGTGAGATGTGACGTTTGGATGTGGTTTAGAAGCTGCAACAAATCTCCCAGTGAAATTGTCGGGAAAGAGTAATAGTCAAACGTCAATATTGCTCTCCCTCTTTAGTCTTCGCATCAATGAACACAAACTTCATCGAAGGAGGAAAGATAAAAGTACCATCACACCGATAACCTCTTAGCCAAACACCATCATCCCGCTTACGCAAATACAAACCTCTGGGATAGGTCTCTTCCTGAGCAAGAGGCAAAGAAGCGAGCGTTATGTATTCGTCTTTTGTGAGCGAAATACCTTGAAGTAACAAGTATGGTGCGACGGCGAGCGGACAAGGCTCTAGCCCTTTCAGAGCTGCATGAGCAAGAAGCTCAGCCAGCGTTGCACCAAAAGGTGCCCCCAATTCCGAAGGCGTTGTTACCAATACAGACAATGTCTGGCCACCTTGTTTGGTTTGTATCAATTGATCTTCAAACAGCTGTAAGGCAAACGGATTGAATTGAATGCGTTGATCTTTGAGTTCTTGAAGCAACTCTGCATTCGTGTGATTACCGATTTCAACTTTCACTTAATTGCTCCAAGGCGGATAAGCTGACGAACTTGCTCTAAAGCACGCTGAAAGACAGGGTGCGCATGGGAGGAAATGTCTTTCGCAACTTCATGCCAAAATAATTCGAAATCATGTCCACAATCATCTTGAGTGTGGAAGACCCAATGTTCCGGCAACACTTCACATTCACACAAAACGAAATGCCAACGTTGCTCCTGAAATCCACTCTCCCAAGCCCCTAAGTAGGTTGTGTGATTGACCAATTCGATGCCCGACTCTTCTGCCAATTCTCTTTTTGCCGCGCTTAAGAAGTCGCAATCGAATGGTTCGACAGTACCTTTCACCAACTGAACGCCCGCAAGAGGATGTTTGAAAAGAAGAATCTCGCGGTTTTGTTTTCGCAATACCAGAGGACATACTTTAATAACCAACGAATATCTCCTCATTCTGAAGGCATATTTGTGTTGCGAGATATTCTAACAACCCTGAAGCGACAACAAAGAATTAACAAATACTAATGACACATTTCTCCCGTGCCGTTAATCAATTTGCGATTTGGGTCACTCACTCTTGGAGTCAAAAAATAAAAAGGCAGAGCGATGCCCTGCCTTTGATCGTATTGGAAGTTGGTTTGGTCTTACCTAATGCTGGATCAACTCACCTGATGCAGTTCGTATTTATGCAGCATCGCTTGTTGATGCCCCGCGATGTCTGCGACTTGCTCTGAGCTTTCAACCATGGATTCTAATTGGAGTTTAGTGTATTCACCTTGGTCAGAAATATGTGTAATGGCTTGCGATACATCGGCTGTTGCTCGTTCTTGCTCTTCTGTCGCAACAGAAATCTGTTCGACACGTAGCTGTATATGTCGAACCGCCGCATCGATATCCGAAAAAGCCGACTTTACTTCATGACTCGATTGAAGTGCATGCGCCATCTCTTCACGCGACTCACTTACCGCTTTACGTGAACGTTCTGCGGCAGCCACAAGCTCATTCATCATCTCTCGAATATTTGTGGTTTGTTGGGACGTATCACTCGCTAACTTGCGTACTTCATCGGCGACGACTGCGAAACCTCGCCCTTGCTCCCCAGCACGCGCCGCTTCAATCGCCGCATTCAAAGCAAGTAAGTTGGTGTTATCAGCAATACCACTGATCATGTCTACCATCTCGCGGATCTGTTTAACTCGTTGGTCGAGTTCTAACATCGACCGCTCGTTCAAATTAAGGGAGCTTTCAAGAGACTCCAAACGCTGACGGTTTTGCTCTACCACGCCAACCCCCTTCACTGTGTGTTCTGTCGCTAAATGCGAATCTTCGGAAGAGGCATTTGTCACCGTCGCGATCTCTCTAATCGATGCTTCTAACTGAGTAATGGTCGTCACCATGCTCGCCAGCGCTTCATTTTGCAAAGTTAAGCTTTGATTTGTTTGCTCGGCCGCATCGTGGCTTATCTCAGCGGTTTGGTACAAGGTTTCGCAGTTACGCGTGACGGTAGAAATCGAATCGTGGGTTGAATCGATAACTTGGTTGAGTTTGCGTGCGACTTCTTTAAGCTCAAACGGGCCAATCTCTTGCGCTCTATCTCGGAAATCATGTTCCGTTAAAGCGGAGAGACGAGTAAGGATGTTTTTCAACCCTCGATTGATCCAAGTACGGAGGCCAAACCAAGTCGCTAACACCACAAGCGAGATGACGCCAGCGGCAACAACAACCATTAAGCTGACGTTTTGAATGGTACTGTGGACAATAGTTTCACGCTCATCAATCAACGCTGAGGCGGAATCAGATACTTGGTCGAGCAAATACATGGTTTCGTTTGAGAGCTGAGAGGCACGTTGAAACTCCACTTTTTGCTGTTCGCTCTGTTCGAGTTTCGCCAGAATCAAACGCAAAACCCCTTCATCTTTGAAGCCTGCCTGTACCATCTCATAAGGTGCTGTTAGGCTGGCGAACTCAGTCACTTCAGGGTGCCATTCTTTGAAGTCATCGTAAGCGAGATTTATACCAGCGATACGGTTTCGCATTTCTCTGTATTCTTGCTCCGCTTTCTCTAGCTCGGTTTGCATCATCATGACCAAGAAAGTACTTTCCATCGAGCTCGCGGATGCAATGAAGCGATTTGCCGCATCACTCGATTCAGGGTTGTCGTTGCTGAGAAACGAGCTGATACGGTTCATCTCTGGACCAATCGAACTTAACCCATACCGAAACCCACCAACGGCCGAGTTAATGTCGCTTTGCATCTGAATCACCGCAGATTGTTTCGATAAAATGGAATTGGTGACTTGATGCAACTCAGCAACGTTTTCTTGAGCATGCTTGATAGGTGTTCGGCAACACCGGAAGTTTGCTCTATGAGTCCGTCACTTTGCTGCGCTAGCTCTTCAATTTGAGAAGTGATAAGAGGAAGTTCCTCTGGATCAGAAATTTGCATTCCATAGTTAAGCAACTTTACTTGCTCTAAAACATTTCTTGTCAGTGTCGCATTTGCCATCGCCATCGGTAACGCTTTTTGAGACAACTCCTCAAATTGTGCGCCAACCTGCTCCATTCCTTTGAAACTTGAGACAGAAAGGGCTATAACAAGAGCGATGATAGTTAAAAATGTTGCACTGACCGTTTGAATCAGTGAAAAAGAAAAGCGTAGACGTTTGCGCGTTGTCATAATCAATTAATGTTCTTTCTTGGGTTTGAATCAACTTTCCGTTTATTCGTCACAGAAGTGAGACAAAACGTGATTTGCTGCCCATACTAGGTATTGGTCATGACATTAATATTTCAGTTTTAAGTTGTAGGGATGACAGGTGGGTGATGTGCGTCGTATTTATTTTCCTTTGATAATCAGTGTACTACTTAGTGCATGTTCGTCCGCCCCCGATCCAGAAACACAAGCTGAGGTCTCTCTTCCTGTTACTGAACTGCTCTCCGACAATCGGGGCCTGTTCGACTTTTATGATGAGTGGGAAGGCACGCCTTATCGCTTGGGTGGAACCAAAAAGTCTGGTATTGATTGTTCTGCCTTCGTACAGAAAGCCTTTGTCGAGGCATATCAAATGTCGTTACCAAGAACGACAAGACAGCAATCTAAGCAAGGCGTAGAGATGAGCTGGTCAGATGCACGACAGGGTGATCTAGTGTTTTTCAAAACAAGAAGAACCACTTACCATGTAGGTATCTATCTAGGGAATAAGCAGTTTATGCACGCTTCCGCATCGAAAGGCGTGATCATTTCAAGAATAGACAACCCTTATTGGGCATCGAAGTTTTGGCAAGTAAGAAGAGTTACCATGTAACTCCTCTTTAGATCGAAATGACGAGAGACTAGATTTAATCGTAAGTCGCGACAGCGGTATCAAATAAGTTTTTCACTAGCGCAATGTATTCATCAAGGAATGCAATTTGCTCGTTGGTCGCTTTCTTACCCCAAACGCCAGCTAACACTTCACCAAGGTCTTCAACGACGGCATCCGCTTCTTTAAGTAGCTTGAAACGTACACTTGAATGCAGTTCTGGGTTTTGTTCGAAAATCGCCATGATGTTCGACGCCACCATGTCATTCACGACATCTTCGATGCTTTCTGATCCTGTGTCACCAATTTCAGACGTGAAAATATCTAAGTTAAGTGACAGGTGCTCTATAAGAGCGAGATATCCATCGGTTTCTACAACCACTGTTTTTCTCCGTTTAATGCAAGCCTTCGAAGATGAAAGCGAATTAGTTTCAATAGTAAGACATGCCGAGAAAATTTCATTAACTTATTTCATATTAACAAGCATTGATGCGCCAACTGAATGATTTTTATCCAATTAGGTTAGTCGTCTTGATGACAACAAGTCTGATTGCGTCCATTCTCTTTCGCGCGATACAACGCTGCATCGGCACTCTTCAGCCATTGTGTGTGACTCTCAAAGTTAGATTTATACTCGCAAACACCGATACTTATCGTGTAGTTAATCAAAAAGTCTTCAACTTTCACGATTTCTTGCTCAATTCGTTTTCTAAGACGCTCTGCGAAATAGGACGCTTGTTCTTGGTTGGTATGTGGCAATAAAACGGTAAACTCTTCTCCACCAAAACGCCCACACACGTCGCTACTGCGTGCGGTTTTCCGCAATAAACTGGACGTCCGACGGATCACTTCATCCCCAGTATGGTGACCATAGGTATCATTGACTTTTTTAAAATGGTCGATGTCAAAAATAACCAGTGAGCACGCCCCTTCCATCACTTTAAGTTGATTGAATTCTTCCTTCAGTGACTGTTCCCAATAAGCACGGTTAAATAATCCGGTTAATCCATCTTTGCGGCTGATTTCAGACAGGTGTTGGTTGGTTTCTCTTAAGTGGATTCTATTACGCGCGGTTTCAGAGACATCGTTGATTTGAATGGCTATGTGGCTCACCTCACCTGATAACGAGCGTAACGGCGTGATAACAATATCTTGGAACATCAAATGACTGCTGTTGGAAACCGGCGAAAAGTTGTTGAATTTAAAAAGGTATGGACGGTTTTCCCAACTTGAAAATGAACGAGTTTCTAAATCCGCGGACGTCTTGAGCTTGGTCTCTAGCCAAGTTCGGGGTAAATCTTGGAAATGGTCAAACAAACATTCACCGAGGATATTCTGCGATAGTATGCCACTGTAAGACTGCATAAAACTGTTCCACACGCAGACTTTATAGTCTTCATCTAAAACGATGAGCCCTGAGTCCATGGTATCGAGTATTTGGGTAACCCAATGAAAGTCTGCTATGTCCAGCGTAATTTCGGACATTAGATTAGCTCCATAATTTCATAGATGATTTCTACGGATGATTTATCTATCAAAAACAGAACTTCACACTCAAAATCGAGCGCCTCTGCCATGTAGGTGTATTCGATGGTAAAGAGTTCACCAGATTCACTCTTCTCTTCATTGTATGGAATGACGTTTTCTATAATAGCAGGCTGGCGCAACGAAAATTGCTTATCCAACTGTGTACCCAGTGACGTTAAGAATGAAGATACCAAAAGATTCGACACATTCAGGATAATCTCGTTGTGCCGAGTGAACTCAAGCAAATAACCAAGGCGCTCTCCGATTTGATTGATGTCTTTGCCACGCAAACAAACTAGAGCTTCACCATGGATACCACCACCAACAAATCGCTGAGCAACGGCAACTGAACTGTCTCGACCGATCACGTCCACTAACGTCATATGCAGTTCTCCATACGACAATGGACCAACGTGAGGCACTGGCAGTTGAATGAACTCATGAAGATGGTCGGCCATAATCGCAGCACCCTTACCTAACGCGATGTTGGCCACTTCACGAAATTTCGCCAGAGGGGTAATCTCAATTTCGGGGGCTGGCGCTGCATTCCCACTCGAGCTAAATGCGTATTGCAACCCTAACGTTTCGTATAGCGGGATAACCTGTTCTTCTGACAGAGGCTTGGCGATAAAGTCGATTGCGCCAAGATCTAAACAACGTTGTTTAGCCTCTTGCTGAACGTCACCAGAAATGATGACAACTTGAGTGGGATAATTGCTGACCGGTAGAGACTCTAGTACCTCGAACCCGTCCATAATCGGCATCGTTAAATCGAGAAACAAAACGTCAATATTTTGTTCCGCTAGAATCGTCAACGCTTCGTAACCGTCTTGGGCTTCGATCAGGTGCAATGATGTTTCGTGTACGATGGAACGGGATATCAACTTTCGTGCTACCGCCGAATCATCACAAATCAGTATTTTCATGCCACCAATGGAACTAAAGTCAAAAAAATAATAATACTCGTTGTATACCAATAGCTCCATATGTTAAGTCCATAAATCATAGGGTTATAGGCGACATGATTCACACTTATGCACATTTTCTACTATGTGCAGCAGTTTTATTGTCGAAGTTTGCTCAACTGCGCGTCAATCTTCCGCCGTTTATCCTAAACTATTGTTGGTCAAATAGATAAGCGAGGTTTTGTATGTGGCAAGCAATATCGCAACAGCTTTCTGATACCTTGATGTTCGAATATCAAATCACTGAGAAGACACGCCTCTCTGGTGGAGACATCAATGAGAGTTACATGATCAATGACGGAGAACAGCGCTATTTCGTCAAACTCAATGATCGAGATTTTTTATCTAAGTTCGAAGTTGAAGTAGAAAGCCTTCACTTGTTACGTGAAACCTCGACGGTTTTTGTCCCTGAAGTCGTGTTAGCGGGCAAAACCAAAACCCACTCATTCTTGATCCTGAATTACCTACCAACCAAACCACTTGAAGATGCAAAGCACAGCTTTAAGTTTGGCCAGCAACTGGCGCGTTTACATTTGTGGGGAGAACAGAAAGAGTTCGGATTTGATTCCGATAATTACATAGGCTCTACCCTTCAACCAAATCAATGGCATAAAAAGTGGTGTGTCTTTTTTTCTGAGCAACGAATAGGTTGGCAGTTACAGTTGCTGAAAGAAAAAGGTGTCATCCTCGTCGATATCGATGACTTTATTGATGTTGTGAAACAGCTTTTAGCCAATCACGCTCCAGAGCCATCATTGCTTCACGGTGATTTGTGGAATGGGAACACGGCATTGACACCATTTGGCCCTATCTGCTTTGACCCTGCTTGCTATTGGGGAGATCGTGAATGTGATATCGCGATGACTGAGCTGTTTGGTGGGTTCCAACCGGAGTTTTATCAAGGATATGAATCCGTTGCGCCATTACCCGCAGGCTATGATGAACGAAAAGACATCTACAACCTTTATCACATCCTCAATCATTGTAACTTGTTCGGAGGTCACTATCTTGAACAGGCCCAATCGATAATTAAGAAGATTATTTCTTATTGATCTGGAAGGGAAAGATCATTGCCGAATGTAAAAATTCGACGCATATCACCCTAGTTTGAGGCCCCAAGCTCAATCATGAGTTTGGGGTCAACTTTTGTACTTATTTCGACTCAATTAGCAACAACAGCACCTAATATTCAAAGTAACTCGACTTAATTTGAATCTCTGCACCAGAGAGAAGACGAGTGTTCAAGGGCTGAATTTTCGAGACACCAAAGTATTAAAAGCCCTGCAATACTAGGAGTTTTTGTATGCAAAATTACACTGAAAGACATGTTAAATGCCCTCACTGTGGGCACTCTATCGGTATCACTTTAGATGCAAGTAATGGTAACCAAGAGTTTTATGACGACTGCCCTGCGTGCTGCCACGCCATCCACCTCAACATGAAAGTGGATGAGATGCACGAAAAGGTAGAACTGTTCATTGACGATAACTACGAATAGAGAGCTTTAATCCCCCGAGTAATCATCTACATGAAGTAAACATCTACACAAAATATAAAAAGGAGCGGTTAAGCTCCTTTCTTGTTTCCGGTCATAAGTAAACGCTTTACAACTGCTTTGCTGCTAATACACGTTCAACCGTATCGACGATGGCTTGAGTTTGCGGGTCAAATTCAATGTTTATTTTCTCTCCAACCTGACGCGCACCAAACAAGGTTCTTTGCAGGGTTTCCGGAATCAAATGCACCGAAAATCGATTCTCTTCGACTTCGCCGATGGTCAGTGAGCAACCGTCCAAACCGATGTACCCTTTAGCCAGTACATATTTCATTGATTCTTGCGGCAGTGTAAACCAAATGGTGCGGTTATTTGGCATATCAATCACATCAACAATTTCGCCCATTAAACTGATGTGCCCAGACATACTGTGGCCACCAATCTCATCACCAAATTTGGCTGCTCGCTCAATATTTACGCTGTCGCCTTCTATCAATTCACCTAGGTTTGTAAGAGCTAAGGTCGCTTGCATTAGATCGAAACTGATGTGCGTTCCTTCAATTTTGGTGACGGTTAAACAACAACCATTGTGTGCGACCGAGGCTCCAATCTCTAGCCCTTCGCTTAACGAGCCTTCAAGTTCGATAACGTGAGTTTGAAAGCGCTCTTTTTTTTCGATTTGAACGACTTTAGCCGTACCCTGAACTATTCCTGTAAACATTCTCTTTACCTATTTGTTAGAAGCGACTGATAGCCAGAACGAACATTCGCAAGCTGTTTTTACCATTGTCTATCAATTAACCAAAAATCCCTATCTTGTGGGTATGGCATCTGGGCATACAATTGTTTATCATCTGCGCGGAGTTCCTCCGAGGCATTTTTTCACCTTATAGTGACTAAAATCAACCATCAGATCAGTTCATCACATCTTTTGTCCTCGAATACTCCCTATCTTTTCAACTTATTTCATTTTCAACTTATTGTTCCGCTCTGGAGTATTTCGTGCATCGCTATAAAGAAGAAGCATCGAGTCTTATTAAATTGGCGACCCCTGTGTTGATCGCTTCTGTCGCGCAAACCGGGATGGGGTTTGTGGATACCGTCATGGCTGGTGGCGTCAGTGCTACTGACATGGCTGCGGTATCTGTTGCAGCAAGTATTTGGTTACCGTCAATTCTATTTGGCGTTGGCTTATTGATGGCCCTTGTACCTGTTGTCGCTCAATTAAATGGTTCTGGCCGTCGAGTAAAAATTCCTTTTGAGATCCAACAAGGCATCGTTTTGGCATTGTTGATCAGCATCCCTATTATCGGCGTTTTGTTCCAAACTAAGTTCATACTTGGATTGATGGATGTAGAAGCAGCGATGACAGAGAAAACCGTTGGTTACATCCATGCGGTTATTTTTGCAGTACCCGCTTTCTTATTGTTCCAAACGTTACGCAGCTTTACTGATGGCATGTCGCTAACCAAGCCTGCCATGGTGATTGGTTTCATCGGCCTAATGTTGAACATCCCATTAAACTGGATTTTCGTTTACGGTAAGTTTGGTATGCCAGCCCTTGGTGGTGTTGGTTGTGGCGTCGCAACCGCCATCGTTTATTGGGTGATGTTTGGGCTGCTTTTCCTTTATGTGACTACGTCTGCTCGTCTAAAAAGCATCAATCTGTTTGGCGAATTTCATAAACCACAGCTGAAAGCTCAGATTCGTCTGTTTAAGCTCGGCTTCCCTGTTGCCGCTGCATTGTTCTTTGAAGTGACATTGTTTGCTGTGGTCGCGCTTTTGGTCTCTCCATTAGGTTCAATCATTGTTGCCGCGCACCAAGTCGCCATTAACTTCTCTTCATTGGTGTTTATGCTGCCAATGAGTGTGGGTGCCGCAGTCAGTATTCGTGTTGGTCACCGTCTTGGGGAAGAAAACGTCGATGGCGCACGCGTCGCTTCTCGTGTTGGCGTCATGGTCGGTTTAGCGTTAGCAATGATGACCGCGATTCTTACGGTTCTGTTCCGTGAGCAAATCGCTTTGCTTTACACGAATAACCCAGAAGTTATCGAACTAGCAATGGTGCTATTGCTGTTTGCTGCAATCTACCAATGCACTGATGCGGTTCAAGTTATCGCTGCTGGTGCACTACGTGGCTATAAAGACATGCGTGCAATCTTCAACCGTACCTTTGTTGCGTACTGGTTATTGGGACTTCCAATTGGTTACATTCTTGGCCGCACAGATTGGATTGTTGAACCAATGGGCGCACAAGGCTTTTGGTTGGGCTTCATCATAGGCCTGTCTTCAGCGGCTTTCCTATTGGGTATTCGTTTGCGTTGGATGCACCATCAAGAGCCGGAAGTTCAGTTGAATTTCTCTCAACAATAACTCGAACTTCAACCCGCCAAATTTTAAAGCCAGCACTCGCTGGCTTTTTTGATCTCTCATATTCGTTAAGCGGTATACTTATCTAAGTGATTAAAAAGGAAATGCTGTGAGAAGTTCCCTTGTAAGAAGCTCCCTTGTTGCTGCGTCGCTTGTACTACCGACAACCTTACTCAGTGGATGCAACGACTGGTTTAACCCAGAGAAAGCGGTATTCGAAAAATACAATCAACGCCTAGCCAACGTGTTAGATACGTCGGAGTCGGAGTTAGAAGCCTCTCCTGCTGTCACTATTCCTGATAAAAGAGAACTGTTTCAAGAGCTCCCTCGTCTATCACTTGGCTTACTCGAAAGCTACCAACTGCGTCAATGTGGTTTGTTTAACTTACTAGCAGAAAAAAACTCTCAACTGGGTAAAGTTCAAGACGCCTTTTACGACTTTGATTATCAAACCAACCTGCTGAGAACATTGAATGGCTGCTTGAGTGATTACCCATTGAGCGATGAAGAAAATACAAAGCTGAACGGTTTGTACGACCAGAAGTGGCACCATCTAACAGTGCATCTCGACAATATGTTGCTGACTAGCGATGCCATGCGCAAACAGCTAACAGGATCTGAATGGTTACCATTGGAAAGCAAAGACCAAGTTGCACACGTACGAGATGCTTTCCTTGCTTTGGATGAAATGTACCAAACACCGTATCGTACCCTTTCTCGATTACCCGATGTGACCATCGCGAACTACCAAGAAGAGATCGAAAAAACACGTCTCGTTGGTCGACTCTATTACACTTTGATCGATGCGACTCATTGGTTAGAACAAACCACTCACATGCTCGAAGCAAACCAAGACAAAATCATTTGTGGCGCCAACCGTGATTCCACGCAATTTCGTTACTTGAGAAACGTCTTCCAAACAATTTATGTTGCAGAGGTTCAACCTTATATGGCGTACGTCGATAGTACCTATCAGCAGCTCGATGGGGGGCTTTCCCTTGTTGAAAAGAGAATGCAAGCTCATGGTGCAAACTATGGAATCGAAAAAGCACACGATCAGTTTCGTGAGGAAACAATGAAGCATGTGCAATTTTGGAAAAATCTATTTAAACGTTGTGGTGTGAAAATCGGAAATAGTTAGCTCAAGCCGTTTATACGCCGCTATTTAGATTTATTGTGAAGCCCGCTCTCTTAAAAATCGGGCAAATCTCGGTTTGCCATTGTGGGTAAAACCGTTGTAGCGAAATGTAATGGTAGATCCTATTCGAGGAGGAGACTTTCGAACGTCATCGGTAAAGCCGCTACCAATGTAAAACTCGGTGCCGTCTGCCAACCTAACCAACAAGGCGCCCATCATACCCAATAAACGACCAGTTCCCGGTTTGTAGCCCAATACTAAGGCCTCTGCATCTTCATAACGCTTAAGTTTGAGTAAATCACTGCCTCTTCCTGCCTGATAACGGCTTGATACCTTTCGCAACATCACACCTTCGCCGTCAGATTGCGAAATTCGGTCCAATTGCGTGAACAAATGTTTCTCATCTTGAATTGCACGATGCTCAACGTATTTAATATGAGGTGCGTCAATCGTAAACACCAGATCTTGAATGTTGTAGTAGCGCTTTTGATAATCACCCGCAGAATACGGCATATCGAAAACCATAAAATCGATTCGTCGCCATGCGCCTTCTACTGGCGTTTTATCCAATACCGTTTGTTGAACAAGATGGAAATTTCCTCGACCAGCCCATAACTCGCCATCCAAAGGGTAATCTGGCAATACCTTGGTAAACCACTCTGGCGCGTAAATGCGGTTGCCGTTGCGTGTAACGAGATGTTGACCGGTCCAATACGCTCGAATCCCATCCAGTTTCTCGCTATACCAATACTGAGAGACATCGATACCATCTTGGTATGATTCAGCTAAAGAGACAGGTGGAAGTAAATTAGGGTCAGCTTGTGGCTGAGCAGAAGCAATTACAGCGAGGGCAATCAATGTCATTCTTAATGGCATATGGGGACCTTGTACAAAAAAGCATCTCCATTGAACCGTAAGTCGATCAATTCACCTACTCAACATTTTGCATTCTACGATCTACAGCAACACTCATAAGCAAGCAAATGCAAACAAGCACATAAAGTTCAGATCGAAATAGCATTTATAAATTCTTCGATCTGTATGCGTTTTTGATTCTCAAAATGAAATCGCCTTAATTCTCAATATAAAAACCAAGAACTTGCATAAGTAACTGTATGTTTTTATGAACTTTTATTCTTGGCATGTTCCGTGCTCTATACCAAGCAGACAGTTTGTTAACGGAGAATGCACTATGGAACTGCGAAAATTGGAAACCGACCAAAACACATTGACCATCGAATTTTTTGGTGATTTAGACGCAAAAGGCTGTCGTCAAGCTCAGCATCATATTGATGAGGTAATTCACAGCGATGATCACAAGGAAGTCGAAATCAACCTCAAACACGTCCAATTTCTTGATTCCTCAGGGATTGGTGCCATTGTTTATTTATATAAGCGCCTAGTTGAACGTGAACGCAGTATGATAATCGAAAACGTATCGGGACAACCGTTAGAGATAATGAGCCTGTTACGTATCAATCATGCGATTCCCGTCAATTCAAAAGGCCACTAAAAACACCGGTTAATACGGAGGTTGGCATGGTGAATCTAATACGACAAAGTGTAATGAGCGGTCTCGTTGTCGGCGTTGTTGGTTGCTCAGCGTTTAGCTACCCCGATCATGGTCAGGGCGGCATGGCGGAAAGTTACCAAGATATTTCTATCGAGAATTATCAGTTTTCACCGGTTATGCCTGATGAGCCTCTTGGCCCAGAGCATGGGCTTCGCTTCGATTGGCAACTCACAAAACTTCATTTAGATGCCTTAATTGATGAAGGCGCAAGATGGTGTTTCCCTGCTGCTGTAGTGCAAGCATTAGAAAAGCAAAATCGAATCGCAAGAGAACTCGAGGGCGGGCTTTTACTTGATGCTGCAAACGATATTGTGATTCAGCGTCGTCGATTGAGCCAACTAGAACAACAACTTGATTACGTGCTCTCTCAAACCACTTGCTCGCCGCCGCAAGACATTGAAGCTCTGCGCAGCGACTTGAACATCGTCGCTGACGTCTATGACCTGCTCAATATCGATAATCAGTTCGCCGTCGATTCTGCCGAAATCAATCCAAAGTACATGGGACACCTTGCGGAAGCGGCTTACATCTTACGAGAGCACCCGTCTCTCTCCTTGGTGGTAACGGGTCATGCCGACGTTACTGGCGAACCGGAATACAACCAAAAGCTCGCGCAAGAACGTGCAGAACAAGTAAAACGATACCTCAATGTCTTCGGTATCACCTCTGACCGCGTGCAAACAAAATCCGTGGGTGAAAAGCTCCCACTCTACGAAGGACAAACACCAGCGGTTCGCTTGACCAACCGTCGAGTAAGCATTGAAGTACTCAACTCAAATTCTGACAGCACAACAGAAATGGGAGACACGCTATGAGCATCCTCAAATCGATTGTCGCCCTTTTGTTACTTTGCATGATCAACATAAATGCGAGTTGGGCTGCGGAAGACGATGTCGTTAAAGTCGGTGATTTAGTCCAAATCAACCTTCCAGGAGAAGCCTCACTAAACAAAGGCTTCCAAGTCGATAAACGAGGTCGCATCAGCCTACCGGAAATCGGACCTGTATTTGTAGCTGGATATAATGAAAAGCAACTTCAAGATGTGATTATCGAAAACCTGAAATCCGTTTATCGAGACGTGAACAACGCGCGCGTTTTCATCAAGCAGCAGCAACTACTCATATCCGTTCAAGGCTATGTGGTCAAACCCGGAGAATACACTTTACAAGCCGGCTCTAACATTCAAATGTTCCTATACGAAGCCGGTGGACTCCGTGCTGGTGCGCAGCTGGATAAAATCATCGTCAAGCGCGGTAACAAGAACATCGAATTCGATTACAAACGCTTCCTTGATACTGGTGATGACACCCAACTGCCGACGCTTGAATCTCTGGATGTTCTCTTCGTCCCTGCCTCTCCTCTCGTTGGTAACATAGAGCAAGAATTTGACGCTGCTAAACTGGCCAACTCTGGCGACAGTGCAGATGAAACGAAAGCTATCAAAGTGTTTGGTGAGGTGAACGCACCCGGCTCATTCACATACAAGCCAAACACAACACTCGTCGACGTTGTGATGCGAGCGGGTGGTGTTACGCGCTTCGCGAGTGTCGAACAAATCCGTGTGATCACCAACAATACACCAGTGATTTTTAACCTAAAGCGCTACCTAGACTCAGGTGATTCCAACTTACTACCAGACATCTTACCAGGGGCAACCATCTTTGTGCCTAAGCAAGAGGAAGAGATAAAAGCGGGTGCCAATGTTGTTTATGTTATGGGTGAAGTCGCAAACCCTGGAGCATTTGAAGGCAAAAAAGGCCCGAGCTTTATGGACATTCTCGCCAACGCTGGCGGCCCTACTCGTTTTGCTGAATCCCGCCAAATCCGTGTGATTAAAGCGAACGGACAAGTGATCAAATTCGACCTTACGGCACACACAGAGGGGCTCACTTCTGCGAGACCGCCTGCAATATCCTCAGGAGACGCTATTTTCGTCCCTGAGAAAACCGATATGAATGAAAAATCATGGTTGAAAGTCGCACCAAGCCGAGCTGTTGCAGTGATGGGGGAAGTGGTTCGTCCAGGTCGAATCGAATGGTCCAATGAAATGGATTTGATTGACCTACTCGCCCATGTTGGCGGCCCAACTCGCCGCGCAGACACCAGCAAAATAGAAGTGGCGAATAACGGTAAGATGACTCAGTTTGATTTGGACAAGTACATCCTACAAGGTTCACCAACCTCTAAGTTACCGAGCGTATCTGCAGGAACCGTGGTTCGAATTCATGCCCTGCCAGATGATCCAACAGACAACAAATCACAATGGGTTAGCCAAAGTTCAGATGCGTCTATTTATGTTTTTGGACAAATCAACTCTCCAGGCCGCTACCGTTTTACCAACGAGATGCACTTTCTCGACATTCTTTCTGCGGCTGACGGCCCAACGAAAGATGCCGATATTCATAATATTCGAGTAACGCACCGTGGTCTTGGTTACGCTAAAGTCAGCAAATTAAACCTATCGATGTATTTTGAAACTGGTGATGAAAACATCTTGCCGGATGTTCGCCCGGGCGACACCATCTACATCCCTGAGAAGAATAAGAACTGGCTTGACCGCTCAAAAGAATCGACCGTACGAGTGTTGGGCGAAGTGAGAGACCCAGGTCGTTACGTATTTAATGACAATATGACAATCCTTGACCTATTGGCAGAAGCCGGAGGACCAAGTGATAACGCTTACGTAGAAAAAATTAGCGTGGTCAACATGTCTTGTTGCCAAGGCCAAGCTCGTACATTCGATCTAACCGAGTTTAGTAAAACCGCTAACATTTATGACCTTCCGGTTATCCGCGCGGGCGACACTATCTATATTCCACACAAAGATGAGAGTTTTGCAGAGAAAGCACGGGCTGGCTTACGTGACCTTTTGCAAATCACGACCACCATTGTGTTAATAGGAGCGCTGTAATGACTATTCCTGCGACTCATGCTGAAATCGAACAAATCTACTTACAGGGCGAATTAAAAGGCCATCGCTCCCTATGTATCGTCGCTTGTCAATCCGAAGACGGCGTGACATCCGTGGCTTCCGCTTTGGCCGAGCGTTTGATTCTTGCAGGGCATAACACGCTTTACGTGGATTTGAACTTGTTCAAGCCTGCATACAATACGGTGCATCAATTTCCTGAGCAAGACGGCATCGGACAGCTCATCGCAAGAGAAGAAGATCATCAGACCTTATTCGGCTTAACGGCCCCATCGATGGCCAGCACGCAACTCGCTTATCGCGATCCAACCATGCTTAAAAAAATCATTGAGACTTGGTTAAACCAATATGATCGTGTCGTTATCGACACCTCACCGTTATTGAGCTTAAATCGTAATAACATCCCCGCTCAAGTAGTTGCAGGCGTCTGTGATGCGAGCATATTAGTCGCCAGTTACGGTTCGACCACAGCTACACAAATTGACCAAGCAAAAAAACTATTAGAGAACAGTAACGCCAACCTACTTGGGGCGGTATTAAACATGAAGCACAATGCAGGCTTAAAAGACGAATTGATTCGTCAGGTAAAAAAGCTGCGCTTTTTGTCAGATAAGTTAAAAGCAAAAATATCGCAACAGATTAAAGACAGCGAATTATTTACCTTATAGGGAGCGTATCCAATGAACAATCACACAGATGTGGCCGTAGAGCCTGAATTGGTCGATGAATTGATTCTTCAACAAATGATCAAAGATACGTGCGCTGAGATAATGCCCACACTCATTGAGCACTACATCGAGGAGTCTCGCGAACGGGTAGAAAAGATCAAACAAGCATTAGAAACCTGCAATATCAACACCCTAGAGTTTGAGGTGCACACTCTAGGCAGCTCCGCACTTGCTCTAGGGAACCGTACCCTTTCTCGACATGCGAGAACCATTGAGAAACACTGCGTGGAAGGTGAAACTCAACAAGCCCTACTCCTATGCCAATCATTGCCGCAACTCGCCGAAAATTCCTTTATTGCCTTGAATCAGAGAAAGGAGCAAGGATTTGAAGATTAAAGTCTATACCTAGGTAACTTCAACACGCTTGGGTATATATTGATTTATTTAATTAGCTAAAAAATAAAGAATTTTCTGCAAGACTCCCAACCTGTGCTAATACTTAAATATAACGATTCTCAAAATGAGAATAGAAAAGAAGCTATCTGCTTGAGAGTACGACAACTATTCATTCTCGCGAACTGACTCACAAGCTGACAAAGCAACGTTAGAACCAATACAGTGTCAGTACTGATTAAAGGTTTAAACGGAAAACGAATAAAAGTTGGGAAAGGACTATGAGACCAAGGGTGTTATTGGTAGAGGACTCTACCTCGCTAGCCATACTATACAAACAGTATGTCAAGGACGAACCTTACGACATCTTTCACGTAGAAACTGGGCGTGAGGCCATCCAATTCATTGAGAGAAGTAAACCGCAACTCATCATTCTCGATTTAAAATTACCCGATATGTCCGGGGAAGACGTTCTTGATTGGATCAATGAGAATGAAATTCCAACTTCAGTCATCATTGCAACCGCACATGGCAGCGTAGACATTGCGGTAGGTTTAATTCAAAAAGGTGCGGAAGACTTTCTTGAAAAGCCCATCAACGCTGACCGACTCAAGACCTCTGTTGCACTTCACCTTAAACGTGCCAAGTTAGAAAACTTAGTAGAAAACATTCAATCTACCTTCGACCGACACAATTACCATGGATTCATCGGTTCTAGTTTGCCAATGCAAGCCGTCTACAAAACCATTGATGCTGTCGCTCCAACCTCTGCTAGTGTATTTATCGTTGGTGAGAGTGGTACTGGTAAAGAAGTCTGTGCCGAAGCAATCCATCGTCAAAGTGATCGTCGTGACAAACCCTTTATTGCCATCAACTGTGGTGCGATTCCACGAGATTTAATGGAAAGCGAAATTTTTGGTCACGTTAAAGGCGCATTTACTGGTGCGACAACAGATAGGAAAGGTGCAGCAACCGTTGCTCATGGTGGAACCCTCTTCCTGGATGAACTGTGTGAGATGGAATTGGAAATGCAGAAAAAGCTGCTCCGTTTTCTACAAACAGGCACTTACACGCCACTTGGCGCGACCAAAGAAATGAAAGTGGATGTTCGCATCATCTGTGCGACAAACCGCGACCCACTTACGGAAGTCGAAGAAGGCCGCTTCCGCGAAGATTTATACTATCGCGTCCATGTTGTACCTATTGATATGCCGCCACTCAGAGAGCGAGGTAGTGACATTGTCACTCTTGCTAAGCATTTTCTGACCACCTACTCCAAGCAGGACAAAAAGAAGTTCAACAATATCGATAATGAAGCACAGTACGTGATCAAACATTACGACTGGCCGGGGAATGTTCGTCAATTGCAAAACATCATCCGTAACATCGTGGTGTTAAACAATGAAGACAAAGTCACCGTCGCGCATCTACCCGCGCAGCTAACTCGCAAGCCATCAAAAGCACGTGTAATTACGCAGCCCGTAGAACCCGCACCGACCACCGTCGCTAAGCCTTCTCCAATACAGCCCGTTGAACATATCGCTACCGATATGCTGCCTCAAGAACCGGTAACCAGACCCGAACCGATACCAATGAGTGCTTCTGCACAAGTCGCGTCGCCGTACTTTAATACGGACGGCACCATTCGACCGATGTGGAAGGTGGAACGGGAAGCAATTCAAAATGCGATAGCCTACTGCGATGGTAACGTACTCAACGCCGCGGTAATGTTAGAGCTGAGTCCATCTACTGTTTATCGTAAAAAACAAGCGTGGGAAGCGGATGAGGCTAATCTCGAACAATCGTGAGATACCTGTCGCTGGCGAGGTTTGGATTTTACTCGACAGCCGCATTTTTGGTGGCATAGAAAGTCACGTTCTTGAGCTTGCCAAAGGATTACAAGCATTTCATGTCCACGTTAGAGTGGTATTGGTGGTTGAGTACAACCCACCAGCATCGCTTGTTTCTAGGTTGGCCGATTCCGATGTTCCCGTAAGCTACTTACACCAACTTAGCCCCAAGAATAATGACACACATTCTGTCATTGCGGTAAAACTGCTTACCATTGCGGTTGCAGAGCATCAACCAAGCGTTATCCACACTCACGGCTACAAAGCGAGCTTACTTGCGCGCAGCGCCGAACTGTTTACACGAACCTTCCCTCGTCTTATTTCTACCTACCATGCCGGAGAAACACCAACGGGAAAAGTGTGGTTTTACGATTGGCTTGATCGTTATAGCGGTCGTTTGTCCGATCATTGTTTTGCGGTTAGCCAAAGTATTCAAAATAAACTGCCGATAAAAACCGAGCTATTGAACAACTTTGTTTCACTTCCTGCACAAAACAGCAGCTACAAAGAAATCGCATTCGTTGGTCGATTGAGCCATGAAAAAGGCGCGGATCGCTTTATCGACATCGCGAGGCATTTTCCTGATCGTCAGTTTTCTATTTACGGCGACGGTCCTGAAGGAAAAGACCTTGCCCAACAAGCGCCCGGTAATGTTGTGTTTCATGGGCATCAACACAACATGAACGCGGTATGGAACAATATTGGCGTATTGATTATCTCTTCTCGGTATGAAGGCCTCCCAATGGCGGCATTAGAAGCGATGTCGAGAGGAATTGTGGTATTCAGCCTAAATGTCGGCCGATTATCTGATCTTATTGAAGATGGCAGTAATGGATTTATTGCGCCAGATATTCTCAATTTGATAGACAAGCTCAACCATTGGATAACCATGAGCACCTATACCCAATCGCTTATTCGCAAAAAGGCCATTAAGACCATCTCGGAGCAGTATTCTTCACAAAGTATCATTCCTATTTTGATTGAACGTTATCAAATTGAAAATCAAACTTGATGCATATGCATTCTCATAATGAAAAACTTGCTTCCCCCTACCTACTCTTAAATATCTTTACTCCATTAAATCAGTAACTTAAACAAATGATAAGGTTTGGCATCTCGGTTGCAGTATCCCAGTAAACAAAAGGGCAAACCGAGGTGACGACGATGGCTACTCCAAAACGCATTCTATATGTTCATTATGGCGACAACTGGCTTCGCCACAACGAAGTTGTATTACTTGATCTTTTGTCGCGCATTGATCGTGAGCAGTTCTTGCCTTATGTCTGGACGAACTGTGAGCCTTTAATTGAAAAATGCCGAGAGATGGGGATTGAAACTCAATATTCTCCCTTCAAGTTAGTCGGAGGCTGGAGTACTCCCCGCTGGGACATCAGCGCCTGGAATCGCCTTATCAAGCAAGGCTCTGAACTCATCGAAAAGCACACTATCGATCTTGTGCATGTGAACAGTGGTGCGACCTGTCAGTGGATGTGTCTGGCGACACGAATGAACCACATACCTTTGGTTACGCAGCTGCATTGCCATTATCCCATCCGTGATCGGTTTTCACTTGACTTGCATATGTCGCCAAAGCTGATCTGTGTCAGTAAGGGAATAAGCCAAGAGCTGGCCCGCGACGGCTACCCAAAAGAAAACTTACACGTGATTCACAATGGCGTTTCGTTAAACCGAAATGAACCATCGGTTGATGTGAAGGACTACCTCGGTATCCCACAAAACGCTTTCACCTTCCTCTCCGTTGGTGCTCTGATTAAAAGTAAAGGTTTTGACCGCCTGATTCGCGCGATTCACATGCACAACTATCATCAGAATAATCCACACCTTGTGATTGTTGGAGACGGGGAAGAAAAAGCCCCCTTACAACAACTCACAGCGGATCTTGGTGTTGAAGACCGTGTGCATTTTGTCGCGGAACAGCATAACAAAGACGCATGGATGACAGGCAACGTCGACGCCTTTATCAGTGGTGCTTACGAAGAAGACTACGGCCTGGCGATTGGGCAAGCTGCGTTAGCAAAATTGCCTATCGTGGCCCCAAAAATCGGTGTTATCCCTGAATTAGTCGAACACAATCACAGTGCTCTTCTGTATTCCAATCATGGGATGGCCGGTCTGCTCAATTCTGTGCAGCGCATGCTAAATGATGCTCCGCTGCGAAATAAAATTGCTCACAATGCTTATCACTACGCGACGCAACACCTTACCGTTTCGGCTTCGGTGAGCGCGATAGAGTCAATTTATCATGCAGAGCTGGCACATGAGCCTACGGCTTCTATACCACCCACGCACAGTCTTAAACCTATGCCTCGTTGGCTAAAACACAATTGAGGATAGGGTCATGAAATACGTACTGATGTTGGACACTATCCCGTTGCAAAGCGGTTCAAAAACAGCAAATGCTGAACTCTTAAAACAGTGCGATCAGCGAGATGTCGTCGGTTATGTCGCAACGACTCACCCAGAGCACTGGAATCGGTTACTGAAAGATGACGAACGTATTCAAGTCGTTAAAGTTCGTCGCTCGCCGATTATTTCTCAGCATGGCCTGGCTTATTGGTTAATGAATGGGTTTTACCTTTTCCAATTGTTGTTCATCTTGTGCAGATTACCCAAAATTGATTGGCTACTCGGCCTTTCTAATCCCAACAACGATATGCCTTTGTATCTATTGCGCTTATTGAACCGTAAACCAATCGTTCAAATCATCAGCCAATCGGTTGGTAAATCACGATCTGCAGGTTATTGCGTCACAAAAGCAACCAGTATCTATTACTTGGCAAGTTGTCGCGAATCCATAATCCACGCATTGCAAGCGTATCTCAACCAACCCATTGCTGCAGTTAAACGCTACTGGGCAGACCTAAATACCTCATCATTCGTTAACGGTCTCTCTTCAGAGCGTTGGCCAAAGCAAGCGAATCCTATGTCCTCTCGCGTGTTTTGGGCAGCGACTCTCCTAAAACGCAAAAACGTCGACTTGCTCTTAGACGCCATTCAATTGGAAAACGGCACAAACTTCAAAGCAACCGTGTGTTATATCCAACCCAACTTAATTGATGATGAATGCTTAACCCCTGATTTAACTGCAAAAGGCGTCGATTGGTACGAGTCACCAGCAAACCTTGATGACCTAAGAACACAATGTGGTGTGTTTGTTGCAACAGCAGAGAATGAGCCGTTTGGTCTTGCAATTTTGGAATCATTAGCCGCAGGAATGTGTGTGGTAATTCCACATGATGACAGTTACTGGGATCGAATCCTTACTGACGGAAAAAATTGCATCAAATACACACCCAACGACGCGGCCTCGCTGCACAACGCGATTCGCTTACTCAATGAGTCTCCATGGTTAAAGGTAACGATGGGAATCGAAGCACTCAATGTCGCTCAACTTTATACGGCTGAACGTTGTTACTTCCCAATCACTCAGCATTTGTGCTCAGGCCCAGAACAACAAAATGAATCCAGCGCGAAAAAGCGCAACAACGTCAAAGGATATGACCATGTCTAGAGCAATGACCAACATGTCACTCTTTGCGATTGCACTGGTGATCAACAAGAGCATTAGCTTAATCATGCTACCAATACTTCCGCAATATTTGACACCGGAACAAATCGGTAAAATGGAAATCATCGCGTCTGTTGGTATTGTGATTGCTTTAATCATTAGCCTAGCGTTGCATGAAGCCCTAAATCGCTTCGCTGGCGTGGAAGACGACCCGCAGAAAAGGAAGTCACTGCTAGACCAAATTTACTCTCTTTCATTGCTTATCTCTGTTCCTATCGCTTTGGTCTTGGCTACGATCATCATTGTTATGCCCGTACCAGAACCTTTTACTAAGACTGAATGGATGGTTACCTTAGTTGCCATTGCTTTCGAGGGCGCGATTGCGATAGGGACAGCGTGGCTAAGACTACAAGACGACAAGGCGAAAACCTTGTTGTATGTGATGGTGACGACCACGGCACTTCAAGCGGCGTTCATTATCATCGCGCTTCAATTTAGCCAAACGGTGCTGTCCGTCTTACTTGGTGGTCTGCTCGCTGCTGCGGCACAATTAATTTGGTTACACTTCATCAATCGCTATCAGTTGGTTCTTCCGAGTTTTATTTCGACAAAACAATTCTTTAAATACTGCTATCCCATTATGTGCTCGGGCTTAATCATGTTTTGTTTAAATGGTGCAGAACGTTGGTTTATTGGGGCAAATGCATCGTTAGCAACGCTCGGGGTTTACACAATCGCATTTAAATTCGCAATTGGTATGTGTTTTTTGGCACAACCTTTTGCCATGTGGTGGTCGCCAAGACGGTTTTCGATTTTAGAGAAAAAGGGCGCCAACGAAGCGACGCGAATCACCCACCTAGGTATGATTTATCTTACATTTCTAGTCGTAGTCGTAGGCTCATTAGCCGTAATCATCATCAACAATTTCTTGCCTGTGGCGTATCGAGAAGCGTCGCTTTATGTTCTGTTTCTTTTACCGATAGCCTTACTTAAAGAATGGAGCGACTTACTATGTATTAGTATCCTATACAAAAGGAAGACCCACTGGTTAATGGGCATTAATGTAATACCGGCCGCAATTGGTCTTGCGATGTTGTTCAGCTTATCAGCACTAGGGATCTTCGGTGTGTTTATCGCTCTTTATTATGCTCAGCTTTGTCGACTGGCGTTGACCTTTAGCATTGGTCAACAATGCATGAAGCTCCCTTTCCACCTGAGCTTAATGGTAATACTACATATCCTTGCTGGCGCGTCGTTATTCTTGATTCATTCAGCCGGTTCTGCCCCACTTATCATGCTCGTATGTTTCACAAGTTGCGTGCTCATCGCGACCATAGCGTTTCGTTACTTTGATGCACAAACCAAAAGTAACGTGCACCACTTTTGGCTCAAGTGGCGCGGCCAAATGAAGAGAACACCGCTATGATCAGCGCTGAATTGAGAATGAAGCAGTCCATCATTGCGATCACGCTCACGACGTGTATCGCGCTATTATGGTTGGTGATGCCAAATCCAATTCTGATTCTCGTACTTTGTTTCGCACCATTGGCTATCTTGTTTGTTCTCAACCAAACCTTCTGGTTCGTGACTCTGTTTGTGATTTTTTCTTTCTTTCGGATTCACGAAACTTTTCCGGTGATTTACAACTTCAAAATTCCTTTGCTGCTTTCGCTTGGGGCTCTTATGGCCTTGTCATTTCATTTATTGATCAGCCGTCAAATAATTGCGTTTTGGCACCCTTGCTTGAAATGGTTATCCATTTTTTGGGTTCTGGTGACATTAGGCGTAGCATTCGCTTCAAACCGCCCTGTTGCGATTGATGAATTCAACAGTGTTTATTGGAAGATCATCGTAATGACGCTAGCGATAACCTGGCTCATCACCACACCAAAACAAGTTGCTCAAATGTCGAAAGCCATCATGCTAGCAGGACTATTGGTTGGCTTAACCGCCCTGTCTAACGCGAGTAATGGTATAGGATTGGTCGAAGGCTCACGCGTGACCATCAGCCGCGACTTAGGTTCGGTACTTGGTGACCCAAATGATTTATCTTTAGTACTGATGTTCCCACTTGCATTTACTGTTAGCCAATTGCTAGAGAAAAGAGCCAGCTTTGTTCTTCGCTTGTTTGCATTGATCACCTGTGTCGTGTTGTTCTTCGCGATATTAGAAACACAAAGCCGAGGAGGCCTACTTGGTGCGCTTTCTGTCTTTGCGTACTTCGCGTTTAAACACATCAAAAGCAAAGCGTTAGTTATCTCTCTTGGGTTGGTTGGGGCGCTCGTTCTTTATGCCGTTGCAGGGATTTCTGGCCGCTCGTCTGGCGGTGCCGCGGAAGAAGGGATAGACGAGTCCGCAATGGGACGGATTTATGCTTGGGAAGCCGCAATAAAAATGGCGATAGAAAACCCATTAACGGGCATCGGGATAGACAACTTCTACAATAACTACTTCTTCTACAGTTCTCATTGGGATGGACTCAATCACGCCGTACACAGCACGTGGTTTGGTGTGTTAGCTGAAACTGGATTTGTTGGTTTATTCGTGTTTATCGCGCTGATTGTGTCTTTAATTCGAACTTCTCGTGAGACCATCCAGATGCTCACCCCTACTAGTGACCATACGTTGTCTATTGGAGCAAACGCCGTCTTGGGTGGTCTTATCGGTACGATTGTTTCCGGTACTTTTTTAACTCAAGGGTTTACTTGGCCAATATACATCCTAGCCGCGCTGACTATTGTGATACATCGTATCGTTCAATCTGATTGTCAAAATGCGAAAGCGTCATAGCCCTTTCCCTCGTTAAGTTCAACCATCTGTTTTTATTAAATTATTTCCTTGGCACGCAATGTGATAAGTCTACTTATTAGAACAATCATAAAGTTGGCTCAAAGGAGAAAATGATGACGGACATCGTAGTGTTTGGCGAAGACTTTGGCGGATTGCCTTCTTCCACTCAACATATCATTAAACATCTGACAGACAATCACCGCATCCTGTGGGTTAATTCCATCGGTTTAAGGCAGCCGAGGTTGGTGACAAAAGATGTAAAGCGCATCGTTAACAAACTCACACGCTCTTTTGATGAACATACACAGAACAATACAACGTTCAATCAAGACTGCCACATGAGCGCCAGTATTCAAACGATTAACCTACTCACCATCCCTGCACCGCGGACTCAATGGGCAAGGAAGGCGGCTTCGAGCATGATGCAACATCAACTGAAGCGAAAGCTAAAAGAGCTTGGCTTTGAAAAACCGGTACTCTGGACGTCTCTGCCGACTGCCGTTGATGTGTGTAAGAGTATGGATAACTCTGGCATCGTTTATTATTGTGGCGACGATTTTGGTGCACTCGCCGGCGTCGATCATCAAACGGTCTTGGAACACGAAGAGGATTTGATTGATTGCTGCGACCTCATTTTGGCCGCGAGTGAAAAACTGGCGGCTAAATTCCCACAAGACAAAACTGTCACCCTCCCTCACGGCGTGGATTTCACCTTATTCTCAACTCCCTCAGTCAAAGCTAACGACTTGCCAGATAATGGCAGAAAAATACTTGGCTTTTACGGCAGTTTATCCGAATGGTTAGACTACGCATTGATTGAACAAGTGGCGGTTCAAGCACCCGATTGGGATCTCGTTTTCATTGGCCCAAACGAACTGCCCCACAACCCGCTCCCACAACGAACTAATATCCACTACCTTGGACCTAGAGCACATCAACAGTTGCCAAGCTACTCACAGCACTGGGATGCGAGTTGGTTACCTTTCGTCGACAATGCTCAGATTAAAGCGTGTAATCCACTCAAGCTTTTGGAGTATTTAGCAACCGGCACACCTGTTATCAGCACCACTTTCCCAGCGCTCATGCCTTACAAACAGATGTTGCATGTTGCAGCGGGTGCCGAGGATGTATGCGCCAGCTTAAATCATTTACTGCCTCCTCCAATTGGTACTATGGCTTTGATCGAAAAACAAAGCTGGGCATCGAGAGCCTTTCAAGTTGAACAACTCGTGAGGTCACTATGAGCGATTTAAGAGAAAACCTATCTGTATTACTTCACGGGGCCTGGCGTCGACGTTACCTGATCGTGGTCCCTATGCTAGTGCTGCCCGTCCTTGGTTTTATTGTCAGCAAGATTTTGCCTACAAGTTACGTTGCGCATACCAGCATGCTGGTACAGGAAACCGCCAAAATGAATCCGTTTCTTGAAGATCTGGCCGTTTCTACTCAACTGAAAGACCGTATCAACGCGTTGAGTACATTATTAAAGAGCCGACACGTGCTCTTCTCCGTCGCTCAAGAACAAGGGTTGATAAACGATGAGATGGATCTAAAAGAACAAGAGTTCATTATTAAAGATCTCGCCAGTCGACTCTCCGTCAACCAGTTGGGTAAAGATTTCATTCAAATTGAACTTACCAACAAGACACCAGATGGCATGGAAGCGATGCTCACGTCAGTCAGTAATCATTTTGTCGAACAATTGCTTGCACCAGAGCGCTCCTCTATTAAAGATTCCAGTCATTTCCTGACGATTCATATCGATAAGAGACGCACAGAGCTTGATGTAGCAGAACAAGCATTTGCTGAATACAAAAATACTTACGCCGACGCAACACCCGAGATGCAGGCGCAAAGTTTGTCGCGACTCGCCAGCCTCAAGCAATCCTTGGCAGAGAAGGAAGCAGAGCTAGCCGGAGTAAAACGCAGCTTGGGTAGTTTGGACCAACAACTTTCTAAAACAAACCCAGTTATCGGTAAGATTGAAGAACAGATCATAGAAATACGAAGCGAGTTGACGCTGCTTCGTGCTAAATACACCGAAGCACACAGTCTGGTCCAAGGTAAAGTCCGAGAACTCAATCGACTTGAGCAAGAACGTACCGTACTGATTAATTCTAAACAACCGGAAATGAACAGCAATCAGCTTTGGGATATTGCCAGCACGGCAACGGTCAGCAACCTCGGCGACGCACAACCCTTGCTTGTCTCTCAACTCCATCAACTGCAAATCATGCGAGGTCGATACGAGTCGCTAGAAGAAGAAACCGATAGTCTCTACAGCATGATTCAAGATCTGGAAAACAACGCCAACCGGTTTGGTAGTACCGCGACTGAGATAAACAGGCTGGCACGAGACGTCGCAGTCAAACGCGAATTATACGATGATTTGGTTGAGCGTTATGAAATGGCTCAATTGACGGGTTCTCTCGGAGTGTTCGAAGAAAACAAACGGGTAAAAATCATTGATGAACCCTACACGCCAACCCTACCTTCTAATCTACCCAGTATTGTTTTTGTCCTTCTGGGGCTCATTGGCGGTACGGGATTAGGAATTGGCATCGCAACTCTTATCGAGCTGGCTGACAACTCTATCCGTTCACGTAAGGCATTAGAAAATCACTTAGGCGTCGCTGTCATCACCACGATTCCAAAGGTGACATTTTAGCTCTTCACTGACGGCCCCCTCAGCACAATCAAAGCACTCGAACTTCGGGTGCTTTTTCTTATTTATCAACTTCTTGCTTGTTTGAAAGTGCACAACGAATATGAATTTCAATTTGAGAATAATGTTGTGTCATTTTAAGCACCTCACCAAAGTCCACCCTAACCATATGTTTTAACTGAATTTAATGATTGGCATGCACTGTGCAGGATTACTGATAACAACTGACGTCGAGGGCTGAGGAATGGAAAACGTTAAGACCCGAGAAAGTAATAGTAAGAGCAAAGGCAAAGTGATCGTTCATGTCGTTCAGCATCTCGCACCTGGAGGCTTAGAAACCTTGGTTCTTGAGATGCTTCGCTTTGCCAAAGCAGAAGACTCCGTTTTTGTCATTAGCCTAGAGGGAAACCGGTACACCGCGCTAAACCATTGGGAAAAGTTGGCAGACTATCAAGACCAACTCCACTTTCTCAACAAACAATCTGGTTTGGATCTTGTCACACTCAAAGCGTTGAAGAAGACATTAAAACAACTGCATGCCGATGTGGTACATACCCATCATATCGGGCCTCTTCTCTACGGAGGCGTCGCTGCTCGGCTCCACGGCGTGAAGGCCTTAATCCATACCGAGCACGATGCGTGGCATCTTAACAACAGAAAAGCCGCACGATTGCAAACCGCCCTGCTCAAATTGCTTCGTCCTCAGGTTGTCGCAGACGCCGATTTTGTCGCAGAACAAATCATCAATAACTTGGGTTATGAACGAGTAAAAACGATCCACAACGGCATCGATTGCGAAAAATTCAAAGACGGCAATGGGCTGTTAGCTAAACAAACATTCTCGCTACCAACTGACAAGTTTATCATTGGAACCGCTGGCCGCTTAGAGGCCGTCAAAGGACAAGAAATTCTAATCAAAGCATTTTCGCAATTACCAGAAAGCACACACCTCGCGCTTGCTGGTTGTGGCAGCCAGCGAGATTTGCTTGAGGCACAAGTAAGGACTCTCGGCCTAGAAGAAAGAGTGACGTTTCTCGGGTTAGTCAATGACATGCCAAGCTTTTATCAAAGCCTCGATGTGTTTTGCTTGCCATCATTACAAGAAGGTTTTCCACTTTCGACACTGGAAGCACAAGCATGCGGCGTACCTTGTATCGCCAGCAATGTCGGCGCGGTAAAGGAAACATTATGTCCTCACACCAGTGCATTGGTAGAACCAAACCGAGTCCCAATGCTCGCGGAAGCGTTAACAAACTACTTATCACGACAATCTCGTTCACCACGAAAACACATTCTTAAGCACTTTGATATTCGCGATATGGTTAATCGCTATGCTGTTTTATCTGGGGAGACTTCTTATGAGTGATTTACTTTGGACAGCTGGTTTCGTTTTATCTGCGCTACTGATTATTTACCACCACGTTGGCTACCCCCTTGTTCTCAACTGGTTATCAGCTCATCGCAGAACAAGTAAAGTTTCCTCGAAACGAGGCGAAGGTAACTATAAAGCGTCAAAAAGCGACGGTACTTTACCCTCCATTACGGTGATCGTTCCCGCTTATAACGAAGAACAGTGGATAGCAGAGAAAATTCGCAACCTTGCTAGTTTAGATTATCCGAGAAATAAGCTTACCGTAGTAATTGCTTGTGACGGGTGCTCTGACAATACCGCTGATATTGCGCAAAACACCATTCAAGAAGCTATTTGTGCCGATACCTTGTTCATCATCCACGATCATCGAATCAACCGAGGTAAAGTGGCACTTCTCAACGCAGAAATGGAAAACGTCATTTCGGACATTACCGCTTTGAGTGACGTTTCTGCTCTGGTGTCGTGTGACTCTCTACTACTTGCTAGCCAGCACTACCAAAATGAAAACGTCGGCGTCGTTAATGCAACCTATCAAATCATGACAACCCAAAACGAAGGTGAAGCGGCATATTGGCATTATCAATCTCAAGTAAAATACAAAGAGTCGTTGATTGGATCGACCATTGGTTCTCATGGCGCGTTTTATACGTTTAGAACCAAACTGTTCACACCTTTAGAGCCAGAAATTATCAATGACGACTTCATTTTGCCCATGCGCATTGTGCTACAAGGATACGCTTCTATCTACGAACCTAAAATGCTCGCCATCGAGCTAGAAGAGAGCTCAGATTCTTCTGACTTTAAGCGTCGCCTGCGTATTTCTGCCGGGAATATGCAGCAATTCTTAAAACTAAAAAAGCTGCTGCTTCCCCGTTATCGTGGCACCGCATTTGCATTTCTATCGGGAAAGGTACTGCGTCTCGCGACGCCTTATCTGATGATCTTATGCTTGGTGAGCTCAATGCTGCTTGATCACTATCCAGCATTTCAGATTCTAATGTTTGGGCAGTTAACGGTATATCTCGTCGCGCTGATCACTTACTTTGTTCCGGTTTTTAATATATTCAAACCGTTCAAATTAATCAGTTACATGGTCGTAGGACATATCGCCAACTTTGCAGGTGGATTGCGTTACCTACTCGGAATGGAAAATGGGCGTTGGAAACGCATTAATCAATAAGGAAGTCATCATGAAGACATCACGCTACGATTCAAACATTCACCTAGCTAAGCGAGCTTTCGATGTTCTCATTTCGCTATTGATCTTAATCGTGACTGCGCCAATCATGCCTTTGATTGCTTTGGCGATTGTCATCGATTCGCGTGGCCCTATTATTTATCGTCAACTTCGTGTTGGACGCTGCACGCCAGAAAAAATGGATTTATTCGAAATCATGAAGTTTCGCACCATGTATGTCGACGCAGAGCAACGATCCGGCGCAGTTTGGGCATCGGCAAATGATCCACGTATTACGCCCGTTGGCCGTTTCTTACGCAAGACACGATTGGATGAACTGCCACAATTGTTCAACGTGTTGAAAGGTGAAATGTCACTGATTGGTCCACGCCCTGAACGCCCTGCTTTCTATCAAAAACTGGAAGACGAAATCCCATTTTTTGTCGAACGAACATACGGTGTGTTACCAGGCATCACTGGATTGGCACAAGTGAATCAAGGTTACGATTCTTGCATCGAGGACGTTCGTCGCAAGGTAGGTTTTGACCACAGTTATGCTCTGAGCTTGAGTTCTTTCTATTCTTGGATTTCGATGGACATTACCATTATGAGCAAAACCTTAGTCGTCATGATCGACGGTCGAGGTCAATGAGCCCACAAAGGTAGAAGCGTTACTCTTGCCACTGGCGACGCATGTTTTCAATCGTCGCTGGTGGTACATTATGAACACTTGAGTACTCACCGCGACAGACCTGAACTTCCACTTCAATCCCCTTCTTTTCACAATACTTTACATAGCGTTTCATTTCCCAGCGACGCACAAACGTGTTACTCACAATCACTGTCTTACCTTTACTGAGCCACTTGCGCGTTTGTTGAAAGCACCATTCATGCGCTTCTGCCAGCTTCGTACCGTCAAAAACATACTCGCCATTTTCATTCTCAAAATACATGTCAGCTTCAAAATGTTTTGCTTTGAGCTGTTTGGACAATTGTTTGGCCAGCGTTGTCTTGCCAGAGCCCGGCAAGCCACGAACAAGAAGGAGTTTTGCATTAGACATAATGGAAGGATTTTAGTGAAAAACCAGCAAACTGTACGCTATTTTTGAGGAAATGAAAGGGAAAGCAGCCACTAGGATCTTTCGTCTTCGTAACCTTGCTCTCATAAGCGTAAATAATTGAGCTCAAGCATTAATTTTTGTTCCCTCCAGTCGCATTTAAATCTAGAATGCGCGCGCGTTTATTGAGCTCAAAAAAATCACTAATACTTAATGACTTACTTAGTATCAACCAAAAACTTTGAGCTTTTAAATAAAGTCACTCTCAACCAATACTCCATCCATTATTCGATGGCATTTCATAAGGGTTTAGTCTTTGAAAAGAAGTCTTCTTTCAATCCTTGTCGCTTCGCTGCTGTTTGGCTGCGGAGGCGATGAAAACACACACTCAACAAGCACCACACCTCCAACGGTCGAACCAGATTTACCACCTGAACAACCAGATATTGGCGTAACGACCTACCAAGGTAAGCTGTTCATTAACGGTAAACAGATCACTGGCGATATTCAGTGTGATGGGCAAGACATCAGTGAGTCTGGTTACTTCACCTACGCAGCTTCAGAAGGCCATTTTGATTGTCAATTTGGTGGGGTGACTTTAGGTGAGTTCAGTTATCAGATCCCAGAACAAACTCGTATGGGTTCACAGCCAGCTGAATTAACGCAAGCCTATGACCTAAAAGACGTACTCGGCCGACACGCAAACAACGCCACTAAGCTCTTGAACAGGATCGACACATGTCCTACTCAGGACGCGCAAGTGTGTTTAGATGAAATCAACAGTTATGACATTCAAGACTTGTACGAAAGTGACGATCAAGCGGCGATTGACGAGTTTCTTAACCCTAGCGTAGCAAACGAAGGTGAGCAGCCAAGCGCGCACGTTGACCCAGAACTTCAACCAGAGGTCACTCCGGGCGCAAGCAACAACTTAACGGGGTCGTTTGTGTCTGCCAATGCAGAGGCGACTTACGAATACAAACCAAGTGCCGCCAACAAGCCGTTGACCAAAAGCCGCTTAACCGACTCGCAAGGAAATGCGCTTGCTGGCGTCGAGTTCTTTAGCCAATCCGCACGCGGAATCACGGATGCCGACGGTGAATTTGAATACCTTTGGGGTGAGAACCTGATCTTTGGTATCGACACCTTTACTCTAGGCCAAGTGAAAGGCAATAAGGTCAATTACCAACTTGCGGATTTAAGCGACAACCCATTGGTGAAACAGAACCTTGATGCGTTCGTTTATCGCTATGGCGTGTCTTCTGGCAACCACATTGAGATCAGCGATACTGTTCGTCAGGTGTTTGCACAATACCCGAACGTTATTAACGAGCTGATCAATCTGAGCCTACCAAACGGCGCAAAAATTGAAGGCACAAACTTCACCACGCCAAATGAGTTCGAAGCGCAATTCAGCCAAGGTTTAACACAAATCATTGATGGGCAACTAAAGCAAACGCGTCAATGGTCAGGCTTTACTGCGCCTATGCTGCGTACGATTCGTGCTTCTGGTAGCAATTATGTCACACAGTCTCTGCATCAGATTTATGCTGGTGTGGATAGCGTGCACATCTTCCATGATAACCATGGTTGGGGCGGCTCTGGTTACACACGTGCAATGCGCAACTTCAACATAACTAATGAAGCATTCCCTGTTCTGATGCCACGCAACGACAACAGTTACTGGCTTGGGTTTGGTGAAGAAGCGGCGTGGACACGTGGTTCAGGCAAAGATCAAAAAGCCTACATTGTGGATGCCACAACCATTGATGAAAACTCAACGGTCGTCATGCAGCGCCCAGAAGTAATTTCCAAACAAACCGCGGCTTTTAATCTACCAACCATGACGGCAGGTATGATTGGCTCAGGTAAAGTGGTGTTCTTGGGTAACGCGATGTACACCTCTATCTTCTCGTGTCCAGAAAACTACTGGGCAGGCGCAGATCTGGGCATCGACAGCGAAGCACAGCAATGTCGTTATAGCACGCCTCATAACCAAGAAGCGCAAGATGCGGATACTCGTACCGATCACGGCAGCATGCAAATCATGTTCAGCAACTTGATCGATTGGTTAGTACCGAACGCAACACAAGAATCTGTCGCGATTGCTACCAACATCAACAAAGGTCACGCATTCCGTTGGGATCGCAAAGAAGGTCAAATCTACGATTTCTTTGTCAATCCAAGCTATAAATTGGGTGAAATGGACGTATTAAGCAGCGGCCAGTTTGATTCATTAGATCCAAGTTCTACACCACTGCTTTTGCTTCAGTCTTACGAAATCAAAACCGATGGCTACGATACAAAGTCCGTCGTGTCTGACATCAACCAACCTAAGTTGGACGCAGACGACGTCACAGCGCTGATCGAGTTCGTAAACAACGGCGGTAGCATCATCTTCTTTGATGCTTTGGAAGAAAGTAACCCAGAGCCAATTGCTCGTTTAGCGGATGCGGCAGGCGTTTCTGTTGGCGGTGCGAACGTTGCCAAGACATTCCAATCTCTATGTACAGACAGCTATTGGTGTCACAGCACATCAGGTCCGAACGTGCCTAACTTGCATACCGTCGCAGAACACGATCTCGTGGTTTATGAACGTTATGCCGACACGACTAAGATTGAGATCAATGACAACGGTACGGTGACATGGCCGGGCAATATCGACATGCCTACCCTTGAAATACCGCTATACAAAGTCTCCATTGATGGACAAGAGCATCAACGTTATGCCTTCCACATGGTGAAGTCGGAACAAGAGAAACAAGCAGCAATCGCAGAGCTTCAACGCGAGTTTCCTGGCGTTCCGGTTTGTAAAGACGATTACCAATACGAAGTAAACTGTATTGAAGTGCGCGAAGGTCATGGCATTCCAAGCCGTGGTAACCACCATCGCCCAGATTTTACTCGTTACGAAATGAGCCCTGAAGTCGTGGATAGTATGGTAAAAGCGGCGAACTTAGGTGCCAATATTGATCGCCTACTTTCTCACGAGCTTTACTACCGCAGTAAAGGAGAGATTGGTGAACGCTTGTCGCAAGCTGAGCTAACTTCAACCTACGATAACCTATCCGTTTGGCTATGGAACGACGAGCAGTACGAATTCAATCCAAACGTACAAGATGAGCTTGGCTTCGAACGTGCGGTCGAAATGCTGAACTGCTACACGAGCAACGCACATCAAGGCGGTAATGTTTGTGGTCAAGAGACGCGAGAGCAACTTGCTAAATGGTCAATGATTACCGAATCAGGCGAGCTGAATCCGTCTTACCCTCTGAACTGGATGGAAAAGCCATTAACACGCATGATGTTAGGTCGCTCTTACTGGGATTTAGAGATCAGTGTTGATACGACAGGCTACCCGGGGCGTCCTGTTCAATCAGGCAGTGCAGCGAGCGTAGCGATTCATACCGACAACAAAACCGTGATTGGTACGGCAGGCAGCATGCAATCGACGGGCTTATGGGCGCCACAACTTGAAGAAGTCACCATCTCTGGTGGTGTAAAAGCGTCTATCAATGTTGCATTAGTGGATGACTTAACGGGCCGTGCAAACCACGAACTGAGCTTGAAACGCCCACCACGCGTGCAAAAGACTTTTCAATATGATGGCTCGTCTTTGAGCTTCAAAGTACCTTACGGTGGTTTGATTTACATTCAACCGCTAGAAGTGGATTATCGTGACGTTGTGACGTTTAACTTCACTGGTGTACTTCGAGCGTCTTGGTGGAAAGACGGTGCATGGTTAAACCCAATCAACACTGACGTCCCATTGGCAGAAATCGATTCAGGTCATTTCGTCTACACGACGCCAGTGAAAAACGTACTGGACACAGACGTACCTAAGTTTGCCGATGAACTGAACGCATTCGCGAACCATGCGAGTGATTTTTACGGACGTGATCAAGTTACGACAGAAGGAAAACACCGTCGATTTACATACGATGCCCTGCTCGCCAACCGACATCGCTTCGTGAATGATGCGCAAATCTCGATTGGTGCGGCGCACTCAGGCTACCCAGTTCAAAGCAACAGCTATTGGCCAACATGGACTGTCGTTCCATCAAACCCAACCAATGACTGGTTACTATGGCATGAAGTCGGACACAACCTTGCTTCAACACCGTTTATGATGGCAGGCTCTACTGAGGTCACCAACAACATTCTTGCGCTTTACATGCAAGAGCAGCGTGAATCAAAGCCATACATGGACCGCATTGCGAGTGATTTATCCAAGTCACCTTTATGGCTCGATCGCTTCGAAGGCCATGCTTGGAGTGAAGCGGATGTCGGCATGCGTTTAGCGATGTTCGGCCAGTTAAAGCTTTGGGCAGAAGACCATTTCAACATCGATGATTGGTATGCGAATCAAGCAGAGAAGCCGAGCATCTTTGGTGAAGACCAAGGCTGGAACTTCTTTAAACTCGCACACCGTAAAGCACGTGGTGACAGTATTGGCGACCAAGGCATCAACTACTGTTCTGCGCAAAGCAGCCAGTTAAGCCAAGGCGATCTCATGATGGCATGTACCTCATACCTGACCGGATATGATCTGGCAGATTACTTCCGTATGTGGAACCCATCAGAAACCAAAGCTAACCTGCCAAATGGCACTGTTGATTACTCTAATGGTTTAACGCCTGCAGGTTTCAACACGGTTGCGGCGATGGATTTACCGAAACCAGACAAATCACCTTCTGAGTATTTGTCTGTTAAGTAACCCGTAAGACGATAAAGCCGACAGAATTCGATTCTGTCGGCTTTTTTGTATCACTCAACTTGCTTTGACGAAGTGCCGAAGAGGAAAGCTACAAGGCCATCAACTCTCGCTTAGTTTGCTTATCCAGCTTTTCTATCGCATATCGAAACGCCGTTCTCGGCATCTTGCTATGCTTACGTTTCAAGTAGTCCACCACTCGCTCTGGTTCTTTTTGGGCCAACACTTTGAGCATCCAGCCATAACCCTTTTGCACTAAATAATGATCATCTTCGAGCAACAAATCCGCTATGTGAAAAGGCTCAGTCCCTTTATACAGGCCTTTATTGATCGGATAGATAAGCGTCACTGCGGCTGCACGCCTCACGGCAAAGTTATCACTCTTAACCCACTCCAATGTGCGAATAAACAGGCTGTTGTCTTGAGCAATAAGCGCACCGAGTGCATGGGTGCAAAAATCATCACAATCATTCCAATCGGTAATGTATTGATAAAGCCAAGATTCGAATCGATCGTACGTGGCGGCGTCATAATGCTTTTTCAATCTGAACGCCCAGTCAAACGCAATCACGCTTAATGCCCAATCACGCTCTGCCAGCAATGTTTCACACTGCTCAAAAACGAAGTCTGCTTGCTTTGTGTCTAAACTTCGAAAACCATCGGCAGAGATCGCCCTCACCAAGCCGGTGCGCACTCGCTTCTCTGGGTACCCAATCTCACTTAACTGTTGAGTTAACGTTTCTACAATACTCATTGTTTTTCTTTCTGTTCTTCCATTTCGATACGTTTAGCGTGAATCACTTTATTGGTGAACTATTTTGCTTGCTGTCTGCGTAACCACTCTTGTGCGGCATCACCCATGCTTGTTCCTTCTGCGTTGTTCATCCACTGCATAAAGCTACGGTCAAACTTGAAATCGTCTCCACATTTGGATTTGAAGTAACGACGTACATTTTGAGTGCTCTTATAGGAAGACGTAATTAACGTGTTGTCTTCAATATGGTTTTTATGCCAATCCACTTTGCTCATATGTCCCTTCTTCTAGGCTTGGTAGCGACTCCTTGCTCAAAGAAAGAGTGACATCTTCTATCAGCCACATCCACCTTGAGTCCTCGAATACTTCATTTTTGCCAATTCAGTCATATTTCCGTGGTTTATGTATTGTGCTGACAAGAATCCAAATTGGAACGGGACACGAATATTTACATATCTCGTTGTAATCAGTTTAAGAAAGAGTCGGTCTGCCATTAGGAACCTTCACTACTCAATAAAGGAATGAAAATGAAAGAAACGCTCCAACCAAAGCTTCAACGTCAGTTAGGATTAGGGCTGTTAGCATTGCGCTTAAGTATCGCGTTGGTATTTATTATGTGGGCGCTAGATAAGGTGCTGGTACCAGAGCATGCAATGAAAGTGTTCTCTGGCTTCTATGGTTTAGATATTTCGAGTGGATTTTCTGTCGCGTTAGGTATTGCCCAGTTGGTGTTCATCGGGATTTTTGTGGCTGGACTTTGGAAGAACCTGACTTATCTTGCGATTCTGGTATTACACGCAGGCTCGACTTTCTCTTCGTTTGCGAAGTACCTAGACCCGTTCAACAACCTATTATTCTTCGCGGCGTGGCCGATGCTTGCTGCGTGTTTCGCTCTCTACCTATTGCGAGATCATGACATCTATGTGTTGAGAAAACAGCCTCAACCGGTTACGGCTTAACTCACCACCAGCGGCTGAGACACAATAAAAAAGGGAGGCTTCACACCTCCCTTTTGCTAACTGAATATCGGCACTTCTACCATCGAAGTATGATAAAACGCGTAACGCCCTTTACCCAATTGCTTCGCTCTGTACACCGCCATATCGGAACAGTGCAGCAGAATATCAATATCGCGCCCCACGCCCTCTGTGAGAACAACCCCAATTGACGCGGTTAAACTGATATCAATGCCTAAACGATCCGCCGTACTTTGCAATTTAGCGAGGAACTTGTCTAGCTTTAGCTCTAATTCACGCTTCGTTCGAAACTCTTGCGTTAACACCACAAACTCATCACCACCAAATCGGCCTATGATGTCGCGCTTGTGGCCAAAACTCTCTCTCAACACCGCCACAAACAGAGCGATAACTTTATCGCCCGCTAAGTGACCGTATGTATCGTTGATGTACTTGAGGTTATCCATATCAAAGAAGATACAAGCTTTGGGCGTATTACTAAGAGACAACGACTTTTCTGCCCCTCGCAAGAAATACTCCCGCGTGAGCAAACCACTGCGTGAACAAAACACGCCATTGCGACTGGCTTGTAATACCAACTCAAAATGCTCTTTCAGCTCCATAGAACTGTCATTGAGAACCACTTGGCTCTCTTCTAAGAATCGGTCTAGAGGCTGCGTTAATCCAACGACTTGTTTACCCATCAATCGTGTTATCACAAGATAAATCGCGATGATAAGCAGGACGTTAACACCAAACATCGTTGTCCCTTCACCGAGTAAACTGCTGAACTTGGCTTTTGAAAGTAAAATCCAAGGCGTGTCCTCGATCTTGCGGAACTCAATGTATGACAAATCAAATGGCGAAGAATAAGTGAAGAAACCACCGGAAGAAGAATTCGATAAAGCGTGTAAATTGGCTTCCCGATCAAAGAGTTTTTCATAACCATAATTGAACAGATTGACACCAACATATTGTGCATCTCTGGAATGACTAATGACATTCAGCTCATCATCCAATAAGACACTATAAATATCATCTTCGTTGTCCGTTTTTAACGCATGTTGAATCTCACTAAAGTGAATCGATGCTGAAATGGTCCCCTGCAAATCCCCTAACAAGTCAAACATTGGACGGCATAGGACATACACAATGTTGCCATTACTGATGTCTGTAAGTACATCGGTCATGACGGTCTTTTGGGTTCGGATTACTTGATGAAAATAGTCTCGATGTGCGATGGAATGGACTTTGTTATTGTGCGTGCTGACCATATTCCCAACGCCATCACTGAACCCGATCCCTGCCAATTCAAACGCTTCTTTATAAGACACAGCCCGAGAGGCTCGCTCTTTCAGCGACAATTCTGATTCGGTGAAATGCTCATCATTGCTCATAGCCCGCAACAAATCACGATACCCACCAACGATGGTTCCTAGGTTTACTTCAGCCGATTTCACGTGGTAGCGAGCAAGACTCTTTGCTTCATCGACTTGTTGGTAGGCCCAATAGGTAAAGTTGGTAAATAAAGCGATAAAGACAATTGGGACGGTGTAGCGGAGCGTTACTCTTTGAAGACTTCGAGATACATTCATGACTTAATTGTTGTTGTGACATTGTCGTATTTTAAAATACGTATTCTAATCGATGGGTGACACGTCTTATTTGCGCCCTTTAGCTGTAATCAGAGTACAAATTACATAAAATGCAAGCGCTGACGTTTGGCATTCTCATTAGCAAGAAAGCAAACAAATTATACCTACCCCTGTATATCGAAACAGCAACTTTCTCCCGAGTTACGACAAAACATTTTCCATGTACAACAAATGGTTTTTATCGATACGTTTCATTACTTTAAATAAACGATATAAATCTAATAGGAAGGGAGTTATTGATATTTTTGAAACCATATCCTCTTAACAAACTGCACCTTTGTCGCAAGAGTCACACTTTTTGGATTGTATAAGTATGAATTTTTCTACACCATTTCTAACAAATGAGATACATAAACTACACTTTTCATATCAATCTCTTGGATATGGACGTGCACTGTGGCTGGATCGCTTTCATGGAATAACCTCTCCGTAAAACACAAGCTGTTTTGCTTAGTTTTCTTACCCATCGTTTTGTTGCTCTTTCTGGCGGGACAACAAGTCGTTAGGTTGTCGACTCAGGCTCAAGATCTTGAAAGAGCACATTTGTTCTCTGACTACATGGACCAGGTTTCGTATCTTTACAACCTGCCTAGCAATCCAGACGTAACCGATAAAGCGGTGATGATCAAAGGTACAACTGAGAAACTCAATGCCACCGCCACTCTCATTTTTGCCGATAAAGGCGTTGAAATGGCGGACTTGTTGTCAAGCCTAGAAGAAGCAAGTTTGTCTCTCGCGACCAGTACAGACATGGATGAGCGTCTAGACTTAGCTGAATGGCGCGCCGACACTTACAAACAGATTCTTTTGGCTTTAGAAAAAATCCCTTTTAACAATGCCACGGTTGAAATCCAAAACCATCTGTCTGCTTTAATGCAAATTGAGTGGCTAATGTTCTGGTCGAAAGAAGAAAACCGTTTAAGCCAGTACCTAATTTATTCCGTTGAACAAAACCAGTACTACGACACAGACATCGGTAGCGAGATTGAATCCTTAGTCAAAAATCAACAACTGTTTTTAGAGCGCTTTGTAACCCTTAATGCTAATCAACAACAAGTTGAGTTGTTAATCGAAACCTTCACAAATGAAGTATTCGTTCTTAGCCAAGAATTCCGTGCTTATCTGTTCAGTGAACAAGAGTTGAGTACCCTACCTCCCCAAGAAGTCGCGACGGGTTTGACTGCTCTAAACGGCCGTCTCGAACTGCTACAAAATGTCGATAATAAAATGACTGACCAACTTAATGCTGACGTTGATCATGCCATCTCCATTGCCAACCAACAGCGGCTCATGTTCATCGGCGTGATGTCGTTAATCACCATTTTGGTCATCAGCCTCGCAATACGTTTAGTACGTAAAGTGACAGGCAACCTAAACCTTGTTCTCGAGTTTTTACGCCGCGACAGCTACAGCGAAGAGTCGCCGCTCGCAGAATTAGTCAAAGGCAAAGACGAGTTGAGTAAGTTCGCTCAGGAAGTAGAGCGCCTGAGTTACGAACGCGAACAAGCGAAAGTGAAATTAACCCAAGCAAAAGAGGATGCGGAGCGTGCGAAAGACGACGCGATTAAAGCCAGCAAAGCAAAAAGCAGCTTCCTTGCTAACATGTCACATGAAATTCGCACACCACTTAATGGGGTAATTGGTATATCTGAAGTGCTTTCCGATACCTCATTAACAGCCACACAGCGTGATTACGTCGATACTATCGAAACCTCGTCTCAGTTACTACTTAGTCTGATTAACGACATTCTGGATTTCTCCAAGATTGAATCGGGCATGTTGCTGATCAGTCCACATTCAACCTGTGTGCGTGAATCTATCTACGACATTGCTTCTATTGTTTCTCCAAAAGCCAAAGAAAAAGGCATCGACCTTAAGGTAAACATTAGCCGTAATACTCCATTCCGCTTGATGATTGATGATCACCGTTTACGCCAAGTGATCATGAACTTTATGTCTAATGCGGTGAAGTTTACCGAAAGTGGCACTGTGTGCCTGTCGGTATCAACCCATTCCGTGTCGGGTTCTTACGCGGTAATGGAGTTTTCAGTGCAAGATTCCGGCATCGGTATTGATGAACAACAGCAGAAAAAGATATTCGAACCCTTCGCACAAGAAGACGACTCTACAACGCGCCAATTTGGAGGCACTGGGCTTGGCTTAGCGATCAGCACGCAACTGGTAGAGCTGATGGGTGGAAAGATCCAATTGGAATCTGAGAAAGGCCAAGGGAGCCGCTTCTTCTTCCAACTGACTTCTTCCGTAGTCCAACTAGATTTTGACTCAAAGCATACCGCTCATAACAGTCAGGTTTGGCTGGTTTGTGACGACCCGAATATGGAAAGTACCCTACGTGATGAGCTTAATTTCTATCGCATCGCGATGCATCAATCCGTAACGTCATTAGATGAGCTACCGACATGGATCAATGACAAAGAACAGGTGGTTGTGATCTATGCCGAGACTCGTCCTAATGCAGCCAAAGCCAATGAAGACATCTTCCACAGACTGGAAACACAGAATGTTCGTCTGTGTTTAGTGAAGCATTTACACAGCGGTCAATTTGACTTCGGTCAGAGCGTGAGTGCCATCATTACTCAACCACTGCTTGGTCAACGTTTAGTGAAAGCACTTGAAAGCTGCGAAGCAAAATTCACCCAAAAAGCACAACTAGCCGTAACCAGTGTCGCGAATACCAGAGCTAAAATATTGGTGGTTGATGACAATACAGTAAACCAAAAAATTGCTGGATTGCACGTGACCAAAGCGGGCTTCCCTTTCGATTTAGCTGCAAATGGTGCCGAAGCCGTTGCAATGTTCAAAAAGAGCCAATACGCATTGATCTTAATGGACTGCATGATGCCTGTCATGGATGGCTTTGAAGCGACAGAGAAAATTCGTCAGATCGAGCAAGATGAAAACCGCAACTACCGCATCCCTATTATCGCCTTAACCGCGAGTGTGGTGGATGACGATATTCAGAAGTGTTTTGATGTTGGTATGGACGACTACGTCCCGAAACCGTTCAAAGCGAATGTGTTGAAAGAGAAACTGGCAAAAGCTGCTAACGTACCAGTTGTCGACGCTACGATTAACAACATCAGTCCAGCCCCAGTTAGTCATGTGGATAACCATCAAGCAGCGGCTCTAAAAGAAGAGCCTTCAATCACGATCCTACCGAGTCGCTCTGAGCGTATTCTGTTAGTTGAAGATAATACCGTAAACCAAAAAGTAGCATCATTGTTGTTAAGTAAAGCTGGTTATGAGTTTGAGATTGCAGAAAATGGTCAAATTGCCGTGGATATGTTCCAACAAGATAATGGCTTTGACATCATTTTAATGGACTGCATGATGCCGGTGATGGATGGCTTCCAAGCGACCAAAGAAATCCGAGCATATGAAAGAAACTCTGGTCTACCGAAAACACCGATCATTGCATTAACCGCCAGTGTTGTGGATGACGATATTCAACGTTGCTATGACTCAGGTATGGATGCCTATGTACCGAAACCGGTGCGGAAAGAGAAACTTCTTCATCAAATTGAAAGCGTGATTTAACGAAAAGGTTGATGGATATGCATACCGAATTCTTTATTTCCAAAAACAGCATGGCGAGAGGATTGACGACTGCGCTGATTGCCTTCGCGTTGCTCATGTCGTCCGATAGCGAGGCTCTAGCCGCGGATCAATACGCCATATTCTCTCTCGACTCAGAGTTTAGTGAATTAAATATTACCAAAGCGAGAAAACTCTACCGTGGAAAAACCAAACGCTTACAAGGGAAACGAATTGAACTGTCAGACTGGCCAGACACATCGTCAGAGCGATCTGAGTTTTATCGCTATTTACTCAACAAGAACGTCGCACAGATGAATGCGCATTGGGCGAGTTTGTCTTTTTCTGGCAAAGCACGTCCGCCTAAAGTCATTGATAGTTCAGATATGAACGCTCTATTGGAATGGATGAAAGAAAAACCTAATCGCATAGGTTACGCACCGGTGAGTAGTCTGCCTTCTAATGCACAAATCCTCTACGTAGTCAGTTCGGAGAAATAATATGAAGAAATCACTCATCGCAATTGCACTAAGTGGTCTGGCTTTTCCGAGCTTCGCAACCATAGAAATTACCGATAATTTATCACTCAGCGGATTTGGTTCAACCTCGTGGGCGACATCCGATAACGAGACACCACTGCTGGTCAATCGCTTTATCGATGACGAAAACTGTTACGACTGTGATACAACGTTTGGTGTGCAACTCGACTTCTTTTACGATGCTTTCAAAGCTTCTGCACAAGTGGTGAAACGTCCACAAGATCATTGGAGTGAGCCGCAATTAGAATGGGCATACTTGGCGTACACCTATGGAAACGTTGAGTTTCGAGGTGGCCGCTTAAGAATGCCTGTCTTTCTCGCTTCGGAGTACTACTACGTGGGACATGCCTTTACCCCTGCTCGCCCACCAAATGAGGTTTACGACAGCATATTAGGCATCACCGCTTACAATGGTTTGTCGGTGCTTTGGAATTACGACTTGAACGACAGCATGACGTTAACCACGACACCTTTCATCGGTTTCCATGATGAAAGCACGGTCGACTTTAACGCCAATACCGAATTGACGTTCAAGACCAATGAAATGTACGGTGTGAACTTCATTCTGAGTGGTGATTACTACCGTTGGAACTTTACCTATTTAGACTCCAACTACGACCAAGAGACGAAACTTACCAACCTCACTACGAATATCCCAGGGGTTGGTGTAGTGCAAGTGCCAGATCAAATCCTGAACGCTAAAGACCAAAGCATCAAGCTGTTTTCTCTTGGGGCAGAATACGAGTTTGATGCGCTAACGTTAACCGTTGAGGGCCAAACCAACGACATCGCTTCTGCCTGGTACGTTCAAGGGACATATAATCTCAACAGATTCACACCATACGTGACTTACGGCCAACAGTTTGATGACCACGAACATCGTGTCGGTGACAGTTACCTGTTCGGTGTGAGATACGATGTTCATTACAACATTTCACTCAATGCAGAGTGGCAACACTTCAACGCTTATCGCAATGCCTCTGGTGCGTTTGTTAACACACCACCGGAAGATGAAGCCAATCTTTACACCATAATGGTTAACTTCGTCTTCTAACCTTAGTCAGTTAACTACAAGGCAGGTCGAACGTTCTCGACCTGCTCTGCTTTGAAGTCTCTTGATTTATTCACCCAACACATCACTTGTTTCGGTTTATCATCACCACGGAGAGGATCGTCAAAGTCATCCCTACGGCATGAAACCAAGTAAAAGACTCACCCAGTATCAGAATCGCGCAAAGCGCAGTCATTGCAGGGCCAACATTGCTCACCAAACTTAAATGCGCCGGATTTAACCTCGCCATCGCGGCCGCAATCAAATAAGACGGAATCACAGTACAAAACAATCCAAGTAATACACCAATGATGATAAGTTCATGACTCAATGTTTGTAGATCTAAGTCGCTGAAAACCAGATGAACTAGAATCGCTACACCCGCACTGCCCATCCCGATGCTAGTAAAGATTGTACTACCAAGCTTGGCGATACTCCCTTTACTCATCACTAAGTAAACTGCAAAGACAAAAGCAGACAATACTGCTAATCCACCACCTAACCATATCTGATCCCCATATTGAGAAAGGTCGTGGGCAACAATCAATCCAACGCCTACATAACCAATCAAAGCCGCGATGATGATATTACGATTAGGTACTTGAGCTTGCGTTAACCACATGATCAACACAACAAACGTTGGAAATAGGAAAAGCAGCAAGCGCTCCAATTGAGCGGAAATATAGTTAAGTGCAGTAATGTCTAAATAGCTAGCTAAGTAATAGCCCAACACACCAATTGCCGCAGCTTTTAATCCGTGGCTTTTCACTTGTGTCCGATGTTCAGATTTACGCAGCATCCAAAACAAAATACAAAGATACACGGGCAATGAACTCATCGCTCGCAGCGTCATGATGCTAACGGCATCACCACCATGCTGATAGGCCATTTTGACGAAAATGGGCTTGATAGAAAAAAGTAATGTTCCCGCGAGTGCAAACAATACGCCTAATGTGACCGAATTGATCGGTTGTTTGAAGGGTTTGGTTGGCTTGTTTTCTGAATGTGGATTGGATTCGGATGCCGTATTCATTGTCTCTCCTTGATAACACATTTTCTGTTCATACAAGGCTACGAGATAGAATACGATTCTGGCTGCATCTACTCGCAGCCAGGCACAACTCAACCTACCGACTGCTTGGCATTAGAAGGAGGAGCCACCAGAGGTTGGTTGTGCGGATGATCATTTTACTTTCCTATTCGGGTAGAAGGTTCAGACTAACCATTGAACATATTTTGTTCAAGCTTACGATCTCTAAAATAGTACTCTTTATCGTGTTGTCCGACCTCTCTGAGCACACGACACGGGTTACCAACGGCAACCACATTGGCAGGAATATCCTTAGTTACGATACTGCCCGCGCCAATCACCGAGTTTTCTCCGATCGTCACACCCGGTAATACCACCGAGTTCGCACCAATCCATACGTTATCTCCAATTCGAACCGGCATATTGAACTGCGCGACGTCTCGTCTCAAATCGGGGTCGATTGGGTGCCCTGCCGTTGCAATGGTTACATTAGGTCCAATCATCACGCTATTCCCAATGTAGATGTAGGTATCGTCGACTAAAGTCAGATTGAAGTTCGCGTAAACATTGTCACCAAGGTAAGTGTGACAGCCCCAGTTCGCTCTTAAAGGCGGTTCGATGTAACAATTCTCACCTACAGACGCGAGCAGACGCCCGAGTATCTCGCCCCGCTTTTCTGATTCCGAAGGACGTGTGTGGTTGTAATCGTATAAGGTCTCAAGACATTCGGTTTGCATTGCCGCCAGCTCTTCATCATTACAGAAGTAGACTTTTTGACTGTGCAACATGGTTTTCTTATCCATTATTATTCCTGTGAGGGGATGTTCTTGGTTGAAATTTAGCAGAGTGAGGATAAGAAAGGTTTGCCAAAAGTCATGAAATTCATGCGTCATCCAAGAAAGAAAGTAAGAAATTATTAGCGAAGGAACATGGGCTAAGATAAAGGGATTCGAGTCAAAATTGGAAATGCGAACAAAAATCAAAAATGCCGCAAAGTTCGAATCTTGCGGCATCTTTCTAAGCTGGCTTGTTGGTTTTTTTGCGACTTTCCAAACGCGCTTTAAATTTCTTATTTCGGCGCTTTAAGGCTCGGAAGAATTTCGACTCTTCGTGATACCAACCAATAACGCTAATAGGGAATCCCACCAGCATCATGATAAAGACATCGGCAGGAAACTGCTCTGTAATATCCCTTACCGTTTGCAGCTCACCAAAGATAAACAAGCCAATAACCTTGCCAACCAACAACGCACAGCAAATCATCAAGAAAGACTTCATTATGTAGTGCCATTTGCCTTTCTTGCGCTCTTCTCGCCAATACACGTATTTGTGCTCGCGGTTGTACATTTCCCCCTCCGTTTAAGTGACATTGTCACCATCAGTCTGCGAAATGGAATGGTGGTGCGAGACGGCAAGCTCGCACTACTTTAATCATAGTGCGATTGGAGGGAGTTGCTTGTCAGACCAATAAGAAATGACGGCGATTTTACTGAGCGGTCCACATTTGTTTGTAAGAGCGCAATTCTCGGTTGGACTCATCCAAACCAAACATGCCTGCTAGTGCTTGCAGTTTTTGTTTGTAGCGTCCTAGTGCGCTTTCATCATCAGTCATAATCGCGAATTCTGCGAAATAACCGATGCCTTCAAGGTGGTCAAGCGTGATATGGAATTCACCGACAAAGTAGATACTGCGAGTCTTCTTAGTATGGAGAATGACCTCGTAACCCATGTTCTCTAACATGCTTTTTGCCGCGTGAGACTTGGTGATGTCTGTTGCTTCGCAACGATCTTCTTCCGGACCTTTAACAATCCAAAGCTTAATGCCAGATGGTTCGATTTCACGAATCACCAAGCTTTTGTTTTCGTTGGTTAGTTTGCGATCAGGTGTATCGTAAAACCAATCTGATTCTTGGTTGTCTTCGAACATCACCTCGTGCTGCAAACTGCTCAGCGCGGTTAAAAACGCTCGCTTGTCTTTCACTCGGTATTTCAATTCAACTTCAAACTGACCTTGAAAATGATCTTGTGCACTCACGCGACTACCTCTCTACAACTGTTCGCTTCGACTTTTTATTCTGTTCTTCACAAGGTGAAAGGACTTTTAAAATTGGCGAAAGATTAGCATGAGTTCCGCTGCTGGTCTGAAACACAAGATAACTTTGTGCAAAACGTGGCACAAAACTTAAAACGCGAGAGAACGCATATACACACAACTAGCGATGCCAGCGATAACGACCAGAGTCCTGCCGATGGCAACATCCGCAATGTACATGACGGGATGAGCCATTCGGGTAAAAGCAAACACAATCGCAGGCATGGAGAGATCAGACCATGGAACACCACTCAAACTAACGACAAGATTGGTTGCGCTATAAAATGCCAACGCTTCCCCATTTAATTAATGCTTACGAAACAACCAAATAGGACCAATCAGTAAAAACTGAACGTCTTCAAAAAACGATGGTTTCTTCCCTTCAATCTTGTGTCCGATAAACTGGAAAATCCAAAGCACACCAAACAGTAGCATCGAAATCTGTAAAACTGGCCAACCGAGTATGTCCATCGACCAGATCAGGCCGATACACGCAACGGTGTAGCCAATCATCATCATGAATACGCTAAGAGACAACCGGAAGTAGAAGATCCACGCGGGTAAAGCAACGACCCATACCCAGTTGAGATTGAATCCAAACAAAGGAATTTGCGGAATAGACCAAATCAACCCAACCACGGATAAAAAGATACCCGGCACCGCCACTTTATGAATCTTTTGATTGATTGGGTTTTGATGGCTTTCACCGTAGGCTTCTAACCATTCAGAGAGTTCACGCATAACTTCACCTTTAACATCGCTATAACATTTATATAGTCGGTGCGAGTTAAAGGTGCGAGTTTTTGCCCGAAGATATTGATAATAAACAAAGTATCTGTGACCAAGCACAAACTATGTTACTGATATCCCAATGAAATACGCTGCGCTTTCGTTAGTTTAGCAACCACTAGGTCATAGGTTCTCGATTACTCATACTGCGGCAAGAGAAGCTTTAACGCCTGATTAACCTGCCCTTTTTCTGCACTGCTCAAAGACCCCATCAGCTCATGTTGCGCTTGAAAGTGCTGCTCTATCAGTGAGTCAATTAACTCGAAACCTTTTTCTGTGAGTTCGACAGTGACGCTGCGGCGGTCTTCTTTACTGTGCTCACGTGCAATCAGACCTTTCTTCTCTAGCTTATCAAGCCTATTTGTCATGGCACCGGACGTCAGCATCATGGATGAAATCAGCTCCGATGGCGTTAAACGATATGGCTGACCACTGCGTCTCAGCGTTGCTAAGACATCAAACTCACCCATTTTAAGGTCGTAACGTTTGTGCAGATCGGCGACGTGGTTCTCCATGTGCTTTGCGATTCTCATCAAACGCCCCATGATCGCCATCGGTTCGGTGTCGAGCTCCGGCTTTTCCTTAGCCCACTGGCTTACCACTCTGTCAATTGCGTCCATTACCCTTTCATCTCCAAAGACATTTTGATTTACGAATTTATTTTAACATAAAGATACTTTACAAAAAGCCATCTCGAGCGTACCTTTACAATAAATTATCTCAACGTAAAGATATTTAACATGAACATTTTACTCGCGATGATTCCGGCGTTTTTTTGGGGCACCACTTACGCCGTGACACAATTTACTTTGCCAGACTGGCCGCCAGTGTTGCTTGGCGCCCTGCGCGCTTTGCCGGCTGGCCTTTTGTTGCTTGCTATCAAACCAACATTACCAAAGAAACAAGATTGGAAGATCTTACTGGTACTCGGCACAATCAATATCGCCCTCTTCTTCGGACTCATCTTTGTTATGGCGTTGACCTTGCCTTCTGCAATTTCTGGAGTGGGTATGATCTCCGTCCCTGTGTTCGCGATGCTGTTTGGCTGGGTTGTGTACAAGCGACAACCAAGTTTGATTCAAGGGATAAGCGGTGCAGCACTGATTGCACTGGCGTGGTTCCTGTTTGATCCTAGTTCGATCACACTCAACCCAATTGGCTTAATCGCTATGCTCTCGGCAATCATGTGTATCGTTATCGGCAGTAGCGTCACTAAGTCTCTTGGTGCAAGAATGCACTGGTGGACGGTACTAACATGGCAGCTCATTTTAGGCGGCATCATTCTTTCTATCGCCGCAGCCATCTTTGCGAGCTTTAATCCAGAGCCGTATGTGAGCGCCCTACAAAACGCATCATTAAGAAACGTCGGTGGTTTACTGTGGGTCATCGTCCTTAACACCGCACTTGGTTACGGCATGTACGTGTGGCTATTGCAACGCATGTCGGTGGTGGACTTTACCTTCGGTGGTATCGCAAACCCAGTAGCTGGCATTGTTTCTGGTTTAGTATTGATGGGCGAAAGCTTCACACCCGTACAATACAGCTTGATGCTTGGCATGATCCTGATGTCGCTGGTTCCGCAACTGCTGATGTCGTTCAAACAAAAACGCAATATCAATAACGCAAAGCCTTGTGAGTCATAACGCTCTGCAACGTGAAAAACAAAAGCCCGAGTTTATGCTCGGGCTTTTTGGTTCTGCATGCTTCACTTCTCCGTTATCGGCTTATCTTTCACACCAGCGTAAAACACCAAAATCTCTACCGGCTCATCACCCGTATTTGCGCCAAAATGCCATTGGTCGACGACTTCCGCAATTGCATCCCCGGCTTTCAGTACGATCTTCTCGTCATCCTTTTTCGTGACTGTGATTTCCCCTTTCAGCACAATGCCAGCATTAATAACAGGATGTTGGTGCATGGGAAGCTCCACTCCCTTCGGGACGGTAATTTTCAAAATGGTGACTTCCGGTTGGCCTTTGGGGTATTCAGGCAGTGTAGTGCCATCCCAACTGGTTGTCGTCTTTAGGACTACGTCAGCCTCTACTGAACCTGGCAAATGGGTGTCTGCCCATACAGAGCTAAGCACCAATGAAAGTGCAATCACTGCGGTTAGAATCGGTTTCAAAATCCTCTCCTTGTTTATCGATAACCTTTGTTTAAACAGTAAGAGAGGATGGAAGGTGATGACGAGTGGATAAGAAGAAGTGTGAGCGAAACAGCGAAGTCTATTGCCACGATACAACAGCCTACTTTATTGATGAGCTGAGCATCACTCTTCTACTAGACTGATTTCGATGCGCTCTTTGCCTTTGCCGATGTTCTTTCGTTTTAGTTGAATACGCCCAACTTCCGAAGTGTTCTTTAAATGAGTGCCGCCACACGGAACTTGCGCAAAGCCCTCAACTTTCCAGTAGCGACGCTGTTCGCTGGTATCAGAAAAGTCACTGATGATGTCAGCGTGAGAATCGATCACACTTTGAGCTTGTTGTTGCAGGTCTGGCAGCAGTGGTTTGACGCTCTCGTGCCATTCAAAATCAACCCGGCTTTTGTCGGCAGAAATGTGCGCTCCGACTTTAGTCATCTCAGGAAAGCGCTGAGTCACGACTTCAAGAATCACTTCCGCGGCAAAGTGCAGTTTCATCAGAGCATAACGACGCGCCCAATCAATCTGAGTTGTCACGATTGCGCCAGCTTCAAAGTTTGGCTCACGTTCCAGTGTATAAACAATGGATAGACCTTGCTTCTCCGCCTTTATCACTTGGATACCACCGATGGTGCCTACATCGCTTTCTTGACCACCAGACTCGGCGTAAAAGATGGTTTCTTCTAGCTCGATACAAGGTCCGTCTACGCGACATACGGTAGATTCCAACTTAACTTGATACGGGTCATCCCAAAATACTTTGTGCGTCATTGCCTTCCCTGCAATTTATTGTGGTGATGCCCTACTTTAGGTGACTTTTATATCAATGCATAGCGTATCTGTGTGATTCTCTGCCCGATTCCATCCATAAAAAATGCCCACCGAATCGGCAGGCATTCTCTATTTCACAAAGTTTTAGCGCTAGATAGTGCCTTTATTGGGAAAGCTTTTTCATTTGTAAGCCCATAAAGATGAAGCTGATGCCTTCAATCAGTAGCGAAATACCCACAAATGTACCCAATAGCGTAGTTGAGAATGCAGGATCATCGAGCAACATGAAGAAATAACCACCGATAAGCACTGAAATTACGCCACTGAATACAATCACGTTGCTGCTTGGTAGGCTCCGGTTGCTCAAACCAAAGAAGATACGAGTCAAACCGTTTAAGATCATCACAATCACCATCAACATTGTAATGGTTACTAAGCCTGCTAGTGGCTTAAATAGGATAAACAAACCGCCAACAATATATAAAACGGCACTTAAGACGTACCAAAGTTTCTCTTTCCAAACGTTAATGGAAAACGTGTGGTATGCCTGAACCAGACCACTGAACAACAGAACCGCACCAACGATGGTCGAGATCGTCACGCCAGCCAAAACAGGCAAACTCATGGCACCAACGCCCATTAATGAGATAATGACGCCGACAATGACGAAGTACTTCCAGCCTTTAGACAAAAAAGTCGGTTGTTGTGATTGATTAGAATTTTCCATTGAATGCCTCTTAAATTAAACGCAAGCCGCCTTTTCAGTCTAGTCTAATAAAACCGTAGAGAGTTCACAGACTTAACAGAAATACGTGTCCCATTTGCAGAATTGGATGTTAAACCCGTATCACATCATCGCCTATACACTATTTTTGAATAATAAGATTCACGATTGTTAGATTAAAGCAGTGCAAAACAAAGAGATGGGGAGTAGGATTGGCGGCTTTCTAACGCTTGCTGCTTGATTTTTTGTTTTGAGATTCTCACTCCCAGTTTTCAGGCCCGTTTTGAGGATGACATTTTGCTCGATCATCATATTCGCACTTTCATTTCAGAAAAGCTGAGTGCCGTCGGCATCAATAGCGATCCATACGGAATAGAGCTCACCAGTGTCTTTATTTTGTCGAGCCTCGCTGCTGCTGCGATCAGTTATTTGATTGTTCACCACCTTATCGTTCGCTCTGCCAACAATGTGTTGCAAAAAACCAATAAACCCTTGGCAGACAGCTTTACGAAATACGATGTTTTAGAAAAACTCTCACTGCTGATTCCAATTATGGTTTTGGATGTCTTTATTCCATTAGCCGTTGGTCATTATGACTGGTTAGCCAACATCTTTGACCGTATTTTAAGTATTTCGATTTTGGTCATCTTTATTTGGATGATTTTCGCCCTACTTGATGCCTTGAATGACATTGCCACCTTTAAAGGCATTACGAGAAAAATGCCGATCAAGAGCTTTGTTCAGCTTATTAAGCTCTTTACCTTCTTTGTAGGTGTTGTCGTATCGATGTCGATATTGGCTAATGAATCCCCTGTTATCTTCCTCTCTGGATTGGGGGTCGCGACAGGTTTTGTCATGCTGGTGTTTAAAGACACGATATTAGGATTTGTCGCGGGTATTCAGCTTTCTGCAAACCGCATGATCAGCTTGAATGATTGGATTCAGATGGACTCATACGGCGCCAACGGTACGGTAGAAGAGATTTCATTAACGACAGTAAAAGTACGAAACTTCGACAATACCGTTAGTATGCTGCCCGCTTACGCACTGGTTCAAAATGCATTCATTAACTGGCAAGGCATGTCCGACTCCGGCGGTCGACGCATCAAACGTGCCGTCAATATTGATGTCACCTCAATTCGATTTTTATCTGAGCAAGAAATCGAAAAGCTCAAGAACATTCGAATTCTACGTCAGTACATTTACGAAAAGTCTCGTGAGATCAATGACTACAATGATGAAATGAGCGAGGAACCTGCGTTGGGTAACCTTCGTCAAATGACCAATTTAGGAATGTTCCGTGCGTACGTGAATGCTTATTTGAAAGCGAACAAGGACATCCATCAATACATGTTAATTATGGTGAGGCAGTTAGAGCCGACACCCGAAGGGATTCCAATCCAAGTTTATGCGTTCACGAATAACACCGACTGGGCTTATTACGAAGGCGTTCAGGCGGACTTGTTTGATCACATCTACTCTATTATGCCACTCTTTGGCCTAAGGCCGTATCAAATGCTGACCAGCAATGATGCAACTCATATCACGCTGGAGCAAACGAAGAGCCGCTCAAAATAAAGACGCTTAGGATGGTGAAGTTTCGGCTTCACCTTCCATGCTGTTCACTAGGTTTTTACGGTTGTAGCGATGTTCACTCAATACACCCCCTTCCACCTTGTAACGCAATCCATACTTCCCTATACACCCTCGCAGTCTCGAGCGAGTCAAATCCGACAGATCGGATGCCGTACTTGCTTTATCAACAAGCTGAACCCAATACGTTTCCATTTTATCTTTCATTATGATTTCCCGACCAACATCTTAACTAGCGTTAGCGAGAATTCTTGCAAATACTTCCTGTGGTCTGGATAGCATACGACAGAACTTTTCTAACGGAATGCCTACGAGAATCGCAAAATTATTGTGTGAAAAATCATTAATACGTTGAAAATAAAGGTTTCTGTCTAATTTTTCCTACGATAAACAGAATGATTAAATTCTATAAAAATTGATAAGTTATCGGTAATAAATACGCTTCTGTAAGTAAAAATGAGGCGCCTAACCTCTGAAAAACCCTCTTAAACCAGAGCAAGTGTTAACTGTTAATCCGCATCGATTGCTCTAATTACCAACAATCTCTTCGTCCTTCACACCGATGTGCATGAGTCATTCGACCACATGTTTTCGCAACAGGGACAAGTACCTCAACGTCGCCATTGTGATCGTCCCCCTTGTTTAGTGAACAGCCATCGACCAAATATGCAGGTCTAATTTGAAGATTTTGACTATTACTTTCATTACAAAAGTTACGTCAGATTAGACATGCTTTTTGCCACATTTTCTGCTCCCCTCTGTATTTCATCAATGACTGAAGAGACCAGTAACAGTTGCTCATCAGTCTCAATAGAAGATTGACGAATAGACTGCATCGATGCTGAGATCTGACTGGTAAGTGCAAGATTGTCCGAAACCACTTTACTTATTTCATTTGTCGAGCTTGATGTTTTCGACGCAAGAACACGAACTTCATCTGCAACTACGGCAAAACCGCGACCATGCTCCCCAGCCCTCGCGGCCTCGATTGCTGCATTTAAAGCAAGCAAATTGGTTTGGTCTGCGATACTGCCGATGACTTGGACTATATTCTCTATACTTACGGAAAGCTCATTAAGCGTATCAATCAAAGCAACAGAACTTGCCACTTGTTCCACAACCGCAGATGATTGCTTTTGAGCTTGATGGATCGAATTTTTACCATCCGTTGCAACTTGTTCTGTCTCAACAGATGTACTACAAGCAATCGACAATGCGTCTTTTGACTCTTGTTCGCTCATCACTTCTAAGGTGATATTCGTAGCAAACTTAACAACCTTATACATCTCATTTTTTTCATTAAAAATTGGGTTGTAAGATGCTTGAATCCAAACCTTCTCTCCGATAGATGACTTTCTCAAAAACCGGCCACTAAAGGCTCTTCCATTTTGTAAATCTTTCCAAAAGTCTGGGTTTTCTTTGTAAAACTCATCAAAGCAAAACATTTGGTGATGTTTCAAAATCACCTGCTCTCTCGAATAGCCCAAAGTATCTAGAAATGCCTTATTAGCATCTAGCACTTCCCCGGAGGGACTAAAGGAGATCACTGCAAAGGTTTTGTCTAATGCTGTTAAGAGATCTTGGTTATTCATACTAGTTGTATGCGCTTTGGTAATATCCGAAGCGATTTTGGCAACTCTATCAACCCGACCTTGAGAAATAATAGGAAAGTATGTGGCCTCAATAAATACCTCATTGCCTCCTCTATCTCTTCGAGAGAACACACCGCTTTTTTCTTTTCCAGCTCTTAAGTCATCCCAAAAATTTGAGTACATTTGTGATGAAACTAATTCTCGAGAACAAAACATTGAGTGATGCTTACCGAGCACCTCTGTTCTTTCATATCCCATGCAAGATCGGAAAGAGTCACTGACCTCTAAAACATGGCCTTGAAGATCAAATTCAATGACGGCAGTCGATGAATACAACGACCTGACAAAGTCCATATTCACATCGACAATATTTATTTCTTCTTTCTTTTTAAAAAACATAGGAGGTCGCTCGCTCAATGTAGTTGTAATGGTGAGTTAACGAAGCTGTCATCACCGCCGGAAGGGATCATTCACCCTATAACGGAATATAATCACATCCCTGTTCGATAACTCTTGCCACTTTATTGAACTTAATCTCTGTGCAGAATCAGACTGAGCGCAGAAAAGTGTCAGTTAATTCTTACCTTGTTGGTTATTTGATTTATTTTCCAAATTTATTGCTTAGCGTTAAAAACCATTTCCCAGATCTTTCAATAAATATCTAACTTAAAATATCATGCTAATTTTATATGCAACAAATATAGAAGAAAATTAAAGCATACTAAATGAATGTGCTCAAATGGCACTACGAGTTAATTGAACATTGCTAACAGACTAAAGCTTAATAAAATTTGTAATGTAGCCTGGCTTGGGCTGGTTCAATTTACCCCCTACAAATTCAAACAAATTTTCCACAATTAAGTGTAGGTTTTTTCCTAAATATCACCAGATGTTCTTTTTTTGTGTTTTTTGCGATCCAGAGTCTATTCATTAAGTTGATTATAATTCACCATCATAAAAGTAAGGGTTTATTTTTGCTGCTTTTAAGTTTTGAGATACATAGATAAATTAACTCGACCTTATTAAGCAAACGATAACCCTTTCCACAAACAGTCGCAGTTAATATAAATGAGATGAATATGAACTTAATTTTTCGCAGCTTAGTGGTCGCTACGGGGGTAATTTACATACCAATGCTTCACGCTGAGCCATCAACCGCTTCCCCCAGCTCTTCTGTACAAGATTCTACCGATACAACACTCTTGGCAGCTTCGAACCAAAATTTAAACCAGTTGCCGCCTTTTCAAAACGGACATTTTTATTTAGGTGGACGTCTTGGCTGGGCTGCTTATGATGGCGCATGTGGCACTTCTGCTTTAGATTGCACCGATGATACTTTGGGCTATGGCTTATACGGGGGCTATCAATTCAATTCTTGGTTTGCTCTTGAAGGTGGAGCAACATCTTATGGTTCACCAGATGCTCGTTATTCCATAGGCAATGTCTCTGCAGACGTTTATGGCGGAGAAATTGCAGTCAAGCTAGATTATCCTCTAACCGAACGTATAAATGTGTTTACCCGATTAGGGGGTGCATACCAATATATCGAGAAGGAAATCTCTACAATTCAGGGAGATTCAAGTAGTCACGACTGGAACGTACTCTCTTCATTAGGGGTTAGCTATCGACTTTCCCAAAACTGGTCGGTACGAGGCGAATATCAATTCATTGATGGAATTGGAGATAGCAACGTGGGACAAGCAGACTCCCACTTCACGTCTATTGGATTAACGTATCACTTCAATCAGCAGGCACCCATCATTGAGCCTACATCAATTGAACCAGCGATTCGTTATGTAACTATTGAGAAACCGCTCTCTCTCAGTGCACAAACGTTATTTGCGTTTGACTCTACTACTGTTGTCACGAATCAGTCGCTAGATTTACTCGTAGAACAACTCACGTCCTATCCTGAAGATAAAGTACAAATCCTAGGTTATACCGATAATTCCGGCTCTGAAGCTTACAACCAACGCTTATCAGAGCAACGTGCTAAAGCAGTTGCTGCCTATCTGACAGAAAAAGGCATTGATGCATCTCGCTTAACCGTCGTCGGTAAAGGTGAAGCAAATCCCGTTGCTTCAAATGATACGCAACAAGGGCGAGTTCAAAACCGTCGTGTTGAAGTACGATTCGACACAACAATTAATCAAACTCTAGAAGCTACTGACAAGCCAAATAAGACGAACTAAGAGGTAAAAAAATGAAGAAGTTATGGCTATTTGGCCTTTCATTGTGCAGCATCCTTTTAGCAGGATGTAACAATGGAGATGAAGGGCTGGTCGATGTGCCAGACGGGGGAATTCATCAAGCAGTTTCCATCGTTGTCACTCCTAAAAATGCTCAGATCCCTGTTGGGCTACCACTTCAATTAGAGGCAATTGCTACGTTAGATGATGGTACAACTGTCGATGTAACGTCCAACCCTTCACTAAGTTGGTCCTCTTCCAATAACGACATTGCAACTATCGACAATCAAGGTTTATTAACCAGTGTTTCAACTGGACAAGTAACTATTACTGCAAAAGGCATCAACAAAGATGGCTCTATCGTTGAGGATACCTCAAATGTAACTGTCACAAATGCTGCGGTCACCGAGCTTCTCGTGACACCAAAAACTGCTTCTGTTGCGAAGGGATTAAGCCAAGCATTTAAAGCCGAAGCCATTATGTCTGACGGGCAAGTCATTGATGTTACCAAAAACCCCGAATTAACTTGGAGTAGCAGCGATACAGCAGTTGCCTCAATTAATGATGATGGTACAAACAAAGGACAAGCTTTGGGTTTAACTGCGGGTACGTCTGAGATTAAAGCGCAAGGCATGGTAGGTGATAAAGAGTTTTCCGACACAGCAGTATTGACAGTGAATGAAGCCACAATTCAAAGCTTCAATGTCTCCCCTGACGCAACTTCCCTACCTGTAGGTTTAGATACAGTATTAAAAGCAGAAGTCACTCTGACAGATGGCTCAGTAAAGGACGTAACGCAAGAAGCAGATTGGACAACAACAGATCCTACAGTGCTCGACGTTAATAATACAGAGGGCAACAAGGGCTCTATCCACGCTAAAAAAACGAACACGTCGCCAGTAGATGTCATAGCCTCAATTACCGTAGCTGGGAAAGAGTATACCGACAGCACGGCTATCACAGTCACTACTGCGACAGTAACTGCCCTTTCAGTAACACCAGAAACAGCCACCCTACCGGAAGGCTTAACACAAGAGTTCATTGCCCAAGCCGAATTATCTGACGGAACATCTCTCGATGTAACAAAGAACACAGCTGTTAGTTGGACAATCAGTGATAGTTCTATTGCGACGGTTGATAAAGGGATAGTGACTTCGGTAGCAGAAGGTAATGTAACAGTAACAGCCGTTGGTGTGGTTGGAGCACAGAGATTCTCAGACAGTGCCACATTGACTGTCACACCGACGGTCGTAACGAACATTATTATTTCACCGCAATCAGCAAACACTCCTGTTGGGTTAACCAAGCAATTTACCGCAACTGCAGTCTTCTCTGACGACAGTGAATTGGATGTTACAAACAATGCCGCAATTAGCTGGACTACAGGTGAAGCAACTATCGCAACAGTAAGCAATGATGCGGATGGCAAAGGAATAGTAAAAGGTGAATCCGTAGGCAAAACAACGATAACTGCCACCGGAGTATTAGGTAGTCAATCCCTACAAGCAACGGCAGATTTAGAAGTTACTAAGGCTGTCATTACTGATTTCCAAGTGACACCTGCAATCAGCGCTTCGGCACTTGGATTGCCTACTTCTTTTATCGCAACCGCAACGCTTTCCGATTCGACATCACTCGATGTAACGAATAACCCAGAAGTAACTTGGAGCTCTAGCAACACCGGGGTAGCAACAGTAACAAACGGAGAACTTGACGGAAATGGTGTTGCTACCGGTGTTGCTGTCGGTGTAACCAGCATCACAGCCTCAGCAAGCGTTAACGGAGAGAACTGGCAATCATCAGGAGAACTCACCATTAACAATGCGACTATTGTTGGTATTTCTATAGACACGACAGATAACGAAGTCGCTGTTGGAAAAACATTAGCAATGAAGGCGATTGGAGAACTATCTGATGGCAACACTACTGATTTAACTGCAGATGACCGTTCAACTTGGGTAATAGAAGATACCTCATTAGCTTCTGTCTCTAACGCTGCTGAGGATAAAGGCACAGTTACTGGGATTAAGCTAGGTAGCACCAATATTACCGTATCTGGAGAATTTGATGGTTTAACGCTAGATGCAACAACAGCATTGAATGTAGTTGGCCCATATCGTCGTCCATTATTAGCAGATGAAACCACATACGAGGAAGATACAAAAGAAGAGATCGTCTATGTCGATAGTACAGGTACAACTCAAATGCCAGGACCTGGCCCTGATATTTATGGTTATGCTGCGGTAGGAGTTGAAGTAGCCATTGCTGAGTGTCAACTGAGAGGTGAGGATTTGGTATCAAATCCAACATCGCTAGCGGCCTACTTGAATGAAGGCAATGATGAAACATCAACTTGGCCACTCAACTTCCGTTATTTCTGGACGACAAAAATGAGTACCGGTGAGCCCGACTCTTGGTTTAAATACCGCGATTCTGTGTTCTTTAACGATGATACAGCGAAATTCGAGATTTCAGGACAAGACCCTGACTCGCATGCATTTGTTATCTGTGAACACAAATAGTGCTTAACACTTAAGCTATAAAAAGGATGGCTGTAAACGACCATCCTTTTTTAATTGGCTCAACCGCTATTTAATTCATTATTGAAAAATCGCGTTCATCCACATCGATTATTCGAACCTCCAACTTTTCGCCACACACCCCATATGCCTCCAGCACCCGGTTCGTTACCGACTGTCCACCACTGGTTTTCCCATTCACTCCCTTTCCACGAGACACGCTCACAAGGAGAAGCGTAAGTTTTGCTCGACTCCCATTGAACACCGTTGGGGGTGATAGGTTTTGCTTTTTGCACCACTCTCACTTCAGTGGAATCAGAAGTTACGCCATCATTGACCGTTAATAAGAAGCGGTAAGTAATGTCGGCCTCATGTTCATCAAAGCCTACATTCGTCTTCGAGGCGGAAGGTGATGCAATAATAGCAAGAGGGCTTGAAGGAGCGAGTTGCTGCCATTGATACATCAATTGGTCGCCATCCGGATCGCTGGAAGCATCCCCAGTTAGACTTATCGTCCCAGCACCTGTCAGTTCGTATTGGTTGCTGGTTGCGACAGCGACCGGAGGTTGGTTTACGTCTGTACTGTCTTCACTCTTGATGTACAACAAACGATTTGGAGAACCGTCGCCCACGTTGTACAGAGCATTTGCCGTGCTATTTTCTATCAGCAAGCGTTTTAGCTCACTCGGCGATGCTTTAGGATTCACTTCTAGCAATCGTGCAACTTGACCAGCTACATGTGGTGCTGCCATTGAGGTACCGGACATTGATTGATAACCACCATGGTTGCGGGCGGAAATAATGTTTGCTCCTGGAGCAAACAACGTGACACACTCCCCCCAGTTAGAGCTATACCAACGGTAATCGTCGTTGGTGGATGCCCCAACTGTTATTGAGTATTCAGAGTGAGGTGTTTTGGTACAGGCATCGGTGTTATTGTTCGCCGCCGCGTGTACAAATGGCAGGTTGTATTCAGTAATAAGCCTATCAACCGCTTGGTCGAGTGGAGCCCAACGAGTACTTCGAGAAATACTGTAGTTGATGACAGCTGGCTGACCTTGTTGCTTAGCATGTTCAATGACCCAATCAAAAGAGTTAAGGATCTGGCTTCCCCAACCTTTGTTCTCACAATTCAAGACTCTCACAGAATAAATATCCGCTCCCGGTGCGATACCATATTGACGCCCAGCGGCTGTGCCCGCAACGTGAGTGCCGTGGCCATGACAATCAGAAGCATCGCTGTCGTTATCAACAAAGTCCCAACCAGATTGAGCACGCCCCCCAAAATCCGGATGAGAAAAATCGATACCTGAGTCGATAACATAGATTGATACGCCTTTTCCGGTGTATGGCCCTACTTCGTATTCTCCATCCAAAGGCAGCTCACGTTGGTCAGAACGGTCTAATCCCCAAGAAGCGACTCGTTGTGAATTCTGGCGATGTACACCGTCCGCGCTAAAGATAACGTCTGGATAAACACCTTTAACCTCCGTCATCTCTTTTAGCTTCTCGGCTTGACCTGTCGATAGTTTTACAGAGAAGCTATTGAGGTTTTGGTAGATACTATCAGCCAAGGGGGCATGAGTTCGGGACGAACGTGTGTGAACCGATTCAGGCACGTTCGCCAAACGTTGCAATACTTGATTTGCTTTTTCTTTGACAGAATTAACCTGTGTACTTCGCGTCATTTTCTTTGGTGAACTCGCATCATCTAGGAGGACAATGTAAGTTTCACGTTGAGATGCATTGGCTGGTAAATGCAGCGCAATAGGCAAGACGCAAAGAAATAATCTCTTGTAATTATTCATGTTTTCACCCTTATGAGATTCCATGAAATACGTAATTTATGGCTAGTATTTCTAATTTAGGTTTCTTGCAACATTGCATTTAAGAACACTGATTGTTCGAAGTATTAACTTTTCGCCAAACACCCCATGTTCCATCCGAGCTCGGCTCCGTGCCTTGAGTCCACCACTGGTTTTCCCATTCATTCTCTTTCCAAGAAACGCGTTCACACGGCGTTGCGTATGTTTTACCTGCGTCCCATTTTGGACTTGATTGCATCGCTTCCGCTTTCTGCGTAATCACTGCTTCTGCAGAGTCCGAAAGCTCACCATCGCTGACGGTTAAGGTAAATCGATAAGTGACTTCACTCGTACTGCCAGCAAACCGCATTTGGGTGTTTGCTTCTTTAGGAGATTCAATAACTGCGAGGGGAGATTTAGGAGAAGTCTGCTGCCATTGATACACTAAACCGTCACCATCAGGATCATTAGACTTTTCACCTATTAACATCACGGTTCCCGATCCTGTCAATTCACCTTGCGAGCGAGAAACAATAGCGTTAGGCGCTTGGTTTTCCTCACCTTTTGACTCCACCAACATCACCTTTTCTTCCGTATTCGGTGCAAACGAGCCGCTATCCACCGGTGATGCCCATTGCCCAACGGTATTACTAAGGTACAGTCTGTAATCTTTGGCCGTACCATTTACGTTGCCATCTTGTCGCGGTAGATATTCAACTCGGGATAACGCGACGCTTTGACCTAAGTCGATGATGATTTCGTGTGGAGCTTTACCCACAGGAGATTGACTCCAACGTGAATGCCAAAACGTGTCAGGGTCACCATCAATGGCATTGCTTGCCGGACGTGGATATTGAGTTTCTTGGCTAGAAACCGAGACAATTTTAATGTTCGCCGGAGACACTGTGCTGCCAGTTTGGTCAACAAAAGTCAGTTCTGCCACAGAAGCAAAGTCTTGTCCTTTAATCTCTGAATCAATAACAAAGCGTGCGTAACGATAACGGTTTTGAGGCTCTGGTTGAGGATCATCAGCGACATTCAGTTGCCATTGACGTTCACTGATAAGACGGTTGCTTGGGTCACGTTTCACTTTTTCAGTCGTGTCTTTCACGACCACTTTGAGAACATGACTTCCAGAGTCGAGGTTTGTCGGGTTTACCGTTATTGCAGCCTGATCACCTTCTAAAAGAACATCTCCATTTAAGGACCATTGAATAGCTACCCTGTCAGTTGGAATAGGAGTCGATACACTGAAAACTCGTTCGCTTTCCAATGCGACCGTACTCGAAGAAGGAGAAACTAAAGCAACTGGGTTGATCGTCTCATACATTTTAAGGATCAAAGCTTCGCTATTCACTGAGCCAAACTCAAGGTTTGTTCCTAAAGCGCGCATCAAGGAGTTTTTGGTCGGACGATATTTTCCAGTCGCACAGTATTGCGCGCCTTCGAACAGACCAACCTGATGATCATGTGCCATCCAATGCGACCATTTAACATTGCTGGTTTGCATCGTGACATTTTTTGCAGAGGGTTCACCATTCAGATTACAGTTGCCGTAGCTGTATTCGTCCGCAAGCTTGCCGAAGGTATGACCCACTTCATGTAAGGCAAGTCCAACCGCACTGCTGTGAGTCGACATGGTTGCGACATTTCCGTAACCTACTCCACCGTATTTTTCTGTATTGGAGACAACAAGGAAAATCTCAGTCGCGGATTCCGGCAAGGCAGCCTTAGCTTCATTCAACGAAATAAAACGATCTTTGAGTAGCAACAATCGGCTTGAACTGTCAGGGAAATAGCTTTTGAACGCGCTGCCGTCGAGTGGAGAACCAATACCGATACCTGATTGCTGGCTAGCTTTTTCGATTAACCAAACGTTAAAATAGTCTCGGTAATCGCTGTAAGGTGATTTAGCAAAAAAACCATCGGTAATCAGTTTTGCATCGCTTCGGAATTTTTCTTTCTCTCCAGCGGTATACCCGTCTCCTAACAAAACTAAATCGATTTTTTCATTTGGAGACCCATTATCAATAAATTTATAGGCAGACGTGGAAACACTGCTTGTTCGAAGGGAAGCCAAACGCTTTGGCTGGACCATGAGCAGTTCAATAACTTCGCCAACCTCATTTAAACTGTAGAAGCGAACAGAACTTCCTCTCTCTAACGTCGCTTGCTGAGCATGATCTAAACTCACCATTCCCTGCTCAAACCACTTTTCATGGGCCGCGACAAATTCGCCTGTTTGCTCTTCAAATTCTTCAAACTGCAAGTATAAAGGGCTTTTAATATGCAGTAGCCCAACACGCTGATGAGCGTCGTTAAGGACTTCGATCGCGATAAGCGCGGGTGTTTCTAGCCCCAGTTCTTCTGCGGTATATGCCACCCTTGAGGCATCTCTCATCACTTCGATCTGGAACTCTTTTCCGATGTGAACATCAGCTAAAGCGGCTTGCGGAACAGCACTGAAACACGATAGTGCTACAGCAAGTAACTTCAATTTTGGTTTAATCATATTTTTCTCCTTGTTTCCTAGCGTTTACCTGACTAACAAGTACAATGTGCCCTTGCCCAAAGGCATTGGCCTCGGCAATTGAAAAGATCATTTATTGATAATGAGAAAGACAAGTCGGGAGGCAGTTCTCCCGACAAATTAACGAAGGAAAAGCATCATGGACATGCTACGCCAGCATTCTTCCATACACTTGATGTATCCGGCTGATCACCACGCGTCCACCACTTCGCCTCATACTTAACGCCGTTGTACGTCACTTGATCACCGCCGGAGTAGGCTTTTTGAGTTGACCACGGCAACGCTACATCGCTGACGAGCTCCCAGGCATCGCTGTTATCAGGTTGATTGTTCTGGCTCCAGTATTTTGCCTTCCAAGCGAGCTGCTTGTGGCTGACAAGATCACCACCCGAGTACGATTTGCTTGCAGACCATACAGCGTAGTTCGCCGCATTTGGATCACTGATGCTGCAGGAATTGTTGTTGGCTTTAACTTTCACAATCGTGCTTGAACTGGCACTTTCCCCTGCTGGATCAGTGACGATCACACGAACCGTAAATTGGCTATCGACCGTGACTTCTGGAGCCGTCAGACGAATAGTGCCTACTGACACAGGCAGATAAGCTAGGCCCGATGTGTGCCATTGATATGAAAGCACATCACCATCTTGGTCCGATGCCGTTGCGGCAATCTCAATAACTGCACCAGATTTTGCCTCCATGCTTTGCGGGAGAGACACTTGCGGCGCATGATTTTGGTTTACTTGAGGCTGAGCACTAATCATCACCGTATCTTCAGAACTTGCTTTTCCATCGGAGACCGTGACGGAAAAAACGTACGACTCCGCTTTGTTAGACTCCGGTAAAATGACACTGGTGTTAACTTTGTCGGTCGACTGAATGGTCGCAGGTAAACCCGAGATTTGCTTCCAAAAATAGGTTAACTCATCACCATCGGCATCCGTCGACTGGTTTGCAGATAGCGTAATGGTTGTGCCTGACAGTACAGACTGATCTTCACCAGCGTGAGCAACAGGTGCGCTATTCTCCGTTGGAGTGGAGTCGGTTAAGGAATCAGACTGAACAATAGAGACTTTGAGGTCTTGCTTTGGTTTCTCAATGTCTAACGAACTCAACACCGTGTTATCGCAGACAACTTCTGCTCTTGTCGGTGCATCCGATTGCTTGAGGTTGATGTGGAACTTGTTCATCACGTTATCGTCATAACGGAATCCAACCAATTGGTAGTTATCCGTTTGGTAGTTTCTACCGTTATACACCCTGACATAACATCCATTTGTGTTTAGGATCTCTGCCGGAGTCGGCTGATAAACAAAGCCATACGCACCATGTAACGCTGGGAAAATATAGCTGTTAAGTGTTTGCTGAGGGTCGTAATAACCAACAAGTGTTGTGACAGCGACACCGCTATCCGTAGGGACACGTGTCGGGTTATTTTCCGCTACCTGCGCTTCACTGGTTTCTTGCCAACCTTTACCGTCGCTGATGTAAAACTTGCTGTCACCACGATTCAAGTTCACCGATTGGCCATTAATATGAACGGTCACGCCATACCCAGAGTAACGTGCGACGTTCACCACTTTACCCGCGACAACATTTGCAGCACTCGGCAAGTAAATATCGCGAATCCAACGGCCGTCTCCCGTTTCTACCTTTGTGATATCAAAGTCATTGATGTAACCCAACAACACAGAACCTACCGTGTCGTCTTTGATCGTATTTAGTTGAGATTGCGAGGCGATAGATTTGGCCAACAAGAGCGCTGGTTGTTCAAACTCTTGCATCGTTTTCGTTTCATCGTTCCATTTACTAAAGCCAGTCGACGATGCCTCATCAAACGCCGCTTTCTTTTCCATAAAGGTCTGAATCTTTTCTAGTACAAACGGAGTGTGCAGAGTGTATTTGGAAATCGGTGAAGTTGGCTCACCGCCCCCCATTGCATCTCTGTTGAACTTATAGCCTTCAAAAGCTGGGATTCCTATGCCGTCGGTACAACAAACCTGATCCTGACCATTGCGCTTGTTCCACATGAAGTTAGCAATAAAACGCTGTTGGAATTGATCCCAACCCCATGCAGAGTTTATGTCTGTAGATGGCCGATGCGTTGTACCATCCGTGCCGCCCGGCCAGTGCCCAAGGCCAAAGTTATGTCCGACTTCGTGACTCCATTCATTACCTAACGATGAGTCGATAGTTACCATACCGTTGCCACCACTGCCACCGTGAGCAACCACACCATTTTGATAACGCCCTACTGCGGCAATCGCTGTAATTTGATTCGCCGTATATGGATGTGCTCTCTCTGAGATCGCTGTTGAAGAGTTGATGCCATAGTTTGCTAGGTTGATGCCGTGCGACATCAGAATCTTGGTGGTATACGCACGCATATCCCCTTTGTGCCAAGTGCCCGTGCTCGGGTCTAACTCGGTTAACAAGCGACCATCTGGCAGCATCACTTTATTGAGCTTCACTGTTTCGTACGGGTTAACGATCAACTTGCTTACCGGAATTTTTTGGAAGTAGTCTCTATGTCTTTCAGGATTATCTGCGAAGTAAAAACGCCCCCTTGGATTGGTTAACATCCCTAAATCCATCGTGTTTATCAGCAATTCGTTCGGCGCACCAATATCCAAACCGGAGAGGACGCCTGATGTGCTTCCATTCAGGAGCTCTAGAGTAAGGCCGGGCTGTATCCAAGTCGCTGGCAGTGCCACTGACCACATATCTTGCGCATACGTAATATCGAGGTTTGAACCATCGTGACTCGGAAGTTGCTCTGGTGGGTTCAGTGACAGCACACCTAATTGCTCACCTTTAACATCGCGCCCAATCACTCTCACTTGCGTCGAGTCCAGTGAATGCTCGACAGGTTTAACAAGCAACAAAGTATCACGCAATGCAGTGAGGTGCGGCCTAGGATCGCCTTTATCGTTGTGATGAGGAACCGTGATGTTTTGCGCATAAATGACCATCGCCTCAAAATCACCCTGTAAGTCATTAGTTGGCTGATTATTATTGAACGGAATAACCTGAGCGTGAGTGACGCCCGTGAATAATAATCCGCAAGCGACACTTAACCCTATACTGACCTTATTTATTTTCATACCTTTCCCTTATGTTTGTATTTCAACCACTTTGTTTATTACCTTTATTTCCCAGCAATTGTAAAAATCAACTTCATGAAATCAGATTTTTCCCGAGAAAGATCAGGTTAAAACCTTAAAATATTTCTTATTGAGCAAGCGCGAACAGAGCTTCCATTTCATGGATTTAGAAATTACTTAATTAGCTTTAGCGAATTTAATGCTCTAGCCTGAGAATTAACACCGCTTTCAAAGTCATCAAGACAACAATGATAAAACCAAGCGCTCAGGAAAAAAGACAATAAATTTCAACACGTTAAATTAGTTTAAATTATTGAAGTCATAAATTAATTAAATATTTAGCAGCATATTTCTGTAAATAAAAGTTAAATAAATAAGTTTTAAACCAACCTCTTGTTGTTGAAAAGATCAGACTTTTACTACAGCACTATTATTTTCATCCGACTGATAAATAAGAAGATTAAAAAATCTCGCATAAAGTCTGTTTAATATGGAATAAGAGTCATGAAATTCATTAGCTAATAACTCGTGCTTCATAACTTACTGAATCAATACCTCAATTTTCAAAACTCTATTTGAAATTCATGATGTTTCGGAAATAAAAAAGCGGAGAAGGAAAACCTTCTCCGCTTAGTGCGTTATTTATACGTTCGAGGGAAAACTAAGGTGTCACGTCTGTAAACGTAAAAGTCCCGTTATCCAACTCGCGTTTCACTTCTTGCTTTTTGTCAAAGTCAATCTTAGTCAGGTCAACTTTCTTGATTCGACTGTCGTGCATCGTGGTGTAGTACAGCGCCTTGTTACCTTGATCGATCACCGAGGTCCATTGCGTCGCACTCGGCAAATCAGGGATATGTTCACGATATTCAGGCCCAAATTCTGTACCAATTGGAATATCGAAGTTGTTCAGAATGTGGAATGCTTGTGACACCGCCTCTTCGCCCGTTTTTGATTCCGGAGCAGTATTGACGAAAAACGCTGCACGAACAAATCGCGATGGTGGTGTAATGTCCCCTGGCATACCCAAGAACCCTGAGCCAATACCGAACGACTTCGCCTCAACACCACCAAACTTGGTTGGCGCACTAGTGCCCGGTTGCAAATGAATGTAGTTATTTAAATTAGTCACTTGCCATGGGAACGTTGGCGAGTTCGTTAATACACCTACTTCGTTGTCGTAGATGTGTACTTGGCCATGATCCATGATTTCGATGACGATGTTGTTACCCGCTTTGTCGGTAACACGCCAGTGCCCAGTTGGTGAAGGTTGTCCTTTCTCATCGATATAAACCGGTACAATATCGATATTTTTCATCGCTGTTTTAACTTCATCGACGGTTTTGAACTGCGACAGCATCCAACGAACAAAGTCCATATCAGCGATGCTGTTTGCACGGTCATTCGCGTCGTACGCTGTTAACGAGCCGTAACCTTTAAAGTAAAACAAACCGGCAGTCAGCCCTTCTTCATTGATGCCTTCGCCAATGAAGCGATCGTCACTGACGGAGATCCCAACAAAGCCGTACTTACTCTTCCAACTCAAACCTTGTTTCTGGTCCGGCATAGTTGAAGTAAACATGTAATCACGGGGAGCAACAATCAACTTGCTGTTGAGATCGTTCTCGCCCCACTCAATTGTGCGAGCATGAATGTGGTCATTCGCCACAGTAGAAAGAGAGATGCCAGTACAAGCACTCGCCGGAACGATAATGCTCGCAGAAAGCGCCATAGCAAGGAGGGTTTTCTTTATCATTTTTAGATCCACCAAGGAGGAGTAACATTTCGCGATTGTAGTACTTTCTAGGTAACTTACAATCGAAAAGATATTAAAATGGTGGAATATAAAATTGCTCATGTAGACACAAAATAGCACTCTAGTGATTAGAGCACTACTCATTGCTTACTATAGAATCCCCAAGTCACCTTCAATAGTTACTGGGTACATAGAAATGCCTTTGCGTGGGTCCTCTTCGATGAATTTGATCGAGTACTCTTTATCGGACTTTTGATTAAGCTTAAAAACGATGACAATTCGATGGCCCCTGAGAAACTCGTTAATATCAAACGCATCATCATTGGCGACTTTATCTCGGCGAAGTTGAAACAAATAGAGAGTATCGAAAAAGGAAGCATAATACCCAGTATTAACGATATGAGTATTCGAAAGGTAATTCACGTCCATCTTATACCTGCCATGAGAGCCAATAAGCTTAACGTTTCTGTCGCCGAAGTCTCCTTCCAACAGAAATACACTGGTCAAAGCATTCAACCAAGGAATGGACAATAGAGTAATAAGTAGTGCTAGGTAGATGAGCACCTTTTTCTTTCTTCCCATTTTCACCATCCTACCAAGCGTCCATTAAAAACAACTTCATCAAAAAGATGTTCACTTTCAGATTTTTGCATCTTACCGATCCACTTACCATCGCCTCGATCTGCAAGCTTCACGTGAGTGAGCCCTCGGAAATAACGAGATAAATCTAAACTGATCACTTTCTCAGCAAACTCGGGCTCAAGACCTTCGATGTAATTCCCATCAAGTGAAAAGAAATACATTGAACTGCCTAAAGACGCATAGATACCAGTGTGAACTCGGTACACTTGGCCATCAAAAGTATGGATGGTTTTGTAGAAGCCCGATTTGGCCGTCAATAAGATCTCATGTTCTTCATCTTGAAAGTGGGCATAACCAGAAAAATAAGTACCAAGAGAAAAGAACCACGGGAGAAAAAACGCAATGCCGATTACAACGAGTAATCTTAAGCTTAGTCTTTTTACGTTAGCCACCGACTCCTCCAAAGCAATCAAAACACTCAAATGCCTCGCGATAAACAAAGTAGAAAGTGACGATGCCAACAATTATCCCGAGTGAAACCTCCCAAAAAATCGGCTTTCTGATCAGATTTTTTATACCGGTACGTTGAATCTCAACATGTCGTGATTCCGAGTGGTTCGGTTCCTCTTTTATGCCGGCTAGATTCTCTACAACAGGTTCCGCTGTTACCGTTTCTTCTATTTTTGGATTACTTGCATCTGAAGCGCCATTTTCATGCTCTATCCCAACATTGTTTGCATTGATGAATACATACCCTTCACCAGGAAGGTTATTTATCTCGAACCCCAATTCCAGACTGTCGAGTTTTTTGCGTAACTTCATAATCGCAACCGCAAGCGAGTTATCTCCAACAACTCGTCCGGGCCACCCCAATTCAATCAACGCCTGTTTATCGATAACCTCGCCATGAGAATCACAAAAAGCGAGAAGCAAATTATATTCACTCCGATTCATTTCAAGTGGTTGATTTTCCTTTCCCGATTCACTATCGACCAAGGTAATCGTTCTTCTAACCGTATCAATAGATAGCCGTTCGTACATCTTTAACCTCGTGCAACCCCATTAGCATTAATTGTTGTATAAAAAAATATAAATTCAAATTATTCATGGCCTTATGGAAGAGATTCAACTGAATTAAATCTCTTTTAATCATCGATAAAGCACTATTAACAGCCTTTTATTTCCAAATTTTCGCTCAATCGATTCAAATTGCCGTCGACGAAAAACGGCTCGATTTCATATTGGATACGAACCAACAACTTTTTTAAACATAGGTGAAAAACATGAAACTTAATACATTTTTCTTGATGGGTGCGACAGCAATCACTTTCGCTTCTGGGGCGGTAAATGCAGCAGATGAAGCAAGTGCCGAAGTTATCTGGAGTGGCCTAATTGGTAGCTCTGTTCCTAGCACAAACCTAAAGATTACAGGTGAAGGCGGCGGCGAGATTGCTTCCGGAACTCTCTTCATTGAGAAAGACGGCAAGTTCACTTCTACAGAGGTGATTCTTGAAGCTCGTGATTATGACTCTGCATTAGAAACAACTGGTGACCGTCAACCTCTGGCAACGTGGTCATACATCAGCGCTCAAGTAATGATGGATGGTTCAATGTCATACGAAGCTGACGTAGCGGTAACTGATCAACTATCAGGCACAACGTTCACTCAGGGTAATTTCAATGAACTTCAAACAGGCGTTGTTGCTCTGACGGTTAAAAATGAACAACCAATCACCGATATTGCTGTACAAGGCGAAGGTCAAGTTAGTGTTCAAATGACCGCTAGCTACGAAGACGGCCTTTAATTGACAAAAGGGGGAAACGTGAAGTTTTCTTTGATTCGTTCGTTATTTTGCATGTTGACTGGAACATTCGTTTTCAGCGTAAAAGCAGAAACACACATTTTTCAGTTGGTCAGTGAAATCGATAAAAGTCAGTTTTTCTCTCACCAGATTACTGACATCGCGTTTTCCCCTTCTTCATTAACACTAAAAACAAATACGAAAACGAACACATTTAATGATGCGTTCACTTTGTTGACGGTCACGACAGACATTCCGAGTTCTGACCAGTCAATGAAGTTTCAACTCTTTATGAAGAGCAACACTTCACAGTGTTACAGCGCGGATGAGACGGCCCTAGTAACACCGTCAGATTTTGCTCAAGTTTACATTGAGGGACAACCATTAACAGAGATTGAACCTTTGTTGATGGAGTTCAATCAAGCTTCGGATGGCGTAAAGGCTGGCGAATACGACGTCAAATTTTCTTTCGGGACCTTGCCTGAGAGCGCGAGCTTATGTCAAGGCGAACTATCTGTGCTAGCGGAGCTTTCATTGTGAATAGAATTTCCACCGTTGCTACCAGTATTTTGGTAACACTTTCGTTTAGTAACGCTTCTTTTGCGGCACCGATCCCTCAAGGTTTTCAAGATTTCTATGAGCAACAAGCTCGAGATGTGGAAATCAAAGGGCTGAATGGCTCGTTCGTCACGTTGCCAATGTTAGTTACATACCACTCTGTGCAACTTAAAGATCAGAATGACGTTCAAACGTTAGTGGAACACTTAGTGCATTCTGGCTTAACCAAGGTGACGGCTACGAAAATCACTAATGATTTAGTGCTTGGCGCAGAAAACAGCTTTGATTGTGTGGGAGACTTGAACCTGTGCTCTCTTAACCCTGAGTCATACGATGTTTTCTATGATTACCACACAAACAAGCTCTACATTTACGTCAATAAAGCGCTGCTTGCCAATACAAAACCGGGAGCAATAAAGAAAGACTACGCGTCAACGTACAATGCAAATACTGGTTTGATCAATCGCGCAAATGTATACACAACGTCAAGCTTTAACGGTAGCCCTAACCTGTCACTCAGTGACCAACTCATTTTGGGTCTACCTTATGGTTCGGTACATCTTGACACTTATGTTAGCAACCAAGAAGGAACCTCCGAGGTTAACTACGGTTACTACAATATTGAACACAAAAACTTGCGCCTAACCGCCGGCTATCATCAAGAACGCTTGGCATTGAACAGCACATCGTTTTTATTGAATGGCACTCAGTACCATGAAGCTAGTGTAAATCTATCTTCAAGTAAGAACCTAAGTCGAGCAAATAGTAATGATGACCAGTTTTTGTTTTTTTATGCCCCTTCTAGTGGCGTTCTAAAAGTTTACAAAGACGAACAGATCATCGTCCAAAAGTCGGTAACAGAAGGCCAAGGCAGTATTCGCTATTCAGAACTTCCTAGTGGTGTTTACGACGTGACGGTAGAGATCACGGCAGGTTCTCAAGTGGTTTCCACAGAGTCGGTTCGTATTTATAACGCGCAAACCGATACGCTTAACACCGGAGAATTCGACTATTTTATTTCAGCAGGTCAATTCCAAGGTGCGGATGTAGAGGTCATCAATGAAGACAATGAATTTGAAGCGCAGAAGACGGAATCTTTCGAAGCCAAGCCTTATCTTCAAGGCATAGTGGCATATAAATGGTCTGATACTCAAACCCTCGCCTTAGGCTCTACTGTGACCGAAGAGTACAACATGGGGCAAGTTGGCCTTAAAGGGTATTTACCATTTGATAGCCGTTATGAGGTGACTGCCTCTTCAATTGATGGCGAAGCTTCTTACTTATCTGGCTACCTAAATGTAGGCCGCATCGGCGTCACCTATGAAAAGCTCGATAACGAAGAGAAGAACCGTTTTGCCCAGTACCTGTATGGCGCTGCGAGTAAGGAGCAACTGAGCCTATCGAGCAGTTTCACACTAGGTAAAAAAATCCGTGGATATGGGTCGGTAAACTACTTAAATCAGGCAGATATCTACAACAACGAGCGTAAAAACTGGTTCTTGTCATCAGGATTAAGTGCACCTTTCGTGCTTGATTCTAATCTTGATGTCAACCTGAGTTACAACAACGAATCGCTGGCTTCTGACTTTGATGAAGGCGAACTGACTCTCGCTATTAATTGGTCGGTCCCCTTGTCCTTTAAGCTAAGAGGCAAGTCGAGTGTCACCATAGATCAAGATGGCTTTAGCCAATACACCAACAGTCTAGAAACTCGAGATCTGCTAGATAGTGAAGAGACGGATCTCCGTCTAACGGCAAGCAACAGTTACTATGCAAACTCGTCGCAATCTTCGCTCAATAATGTGACGGCTTATGCGGCAAACCGAAACGAACATTATCATGCAGATGGTTTTGTGTACCTTGCTGACAACGGTGAAAAGTCAGTTAACGCGTCACTAAGCAGTACACAAGTTATTGGCAAGAATAGCATTCACTTCACTACGAAGCAGAGTGATGCGTACGTCTCTGTTGATACGAAGAACAACATTCGTTTTGACAATGAAGAGAGCCAAACAAAAGGCTTGTTGGTGGTAAAAGCTGACGACAAAGTGAAGCATAAAGAATACATCTATGGTGATTCTGGCTTGATTTCACTCGATAAATATCAAACCAGCACTATCGAATTAGATGTGGAGAGTGTTGCGCTGCACAATACAGGTCAGCAAAACGCGACGGGTTATACGCACCCAGGAACCGTAATTGAACTCAACTCAAATGTCAGCCGAGTCATCAGCTTTGTCAGTAAATTCAAAGATATTTTCGGTAACGACATTGAGACTATCGAATGTGAAGGCCCTGCGTGTTTGACCATCTCAAACATTACTTCAGGTATTCACAAAGTGGATGTTCAAGAAGGGCAAACTTTCTCACTCAAGAGCGGTGGCCAGCAATGTTATCTACCATCGGTAGACGATGCAAAACAATTAAACTTTGGCACAAATTACTGCCAGCCAGATCTTGAACCATTGGAGTCAATGGTTCTGGTCAAAAATAATCGAGAAATCAATGTGATGTACATCGGTCAATTTGATGACCTCACAGAGATCAACCAACAACTCAAGGCAATGACCAACAATGGCGCTGAACTGCTAACAACGCGTTTGGGCCGTAAGTCTTTTGTTTACCTGACTGGAGATAAGGATCTTCAACTCAGTCATCAACAACGTCAAAACATTGAAAACGTCGCTCAGTACGCCAACTCGGAAACGCAACAAGAGCGCGACTTTGTACTTAATAGACCAGAAGGTAACTGATGATGAAATCACTTCCAATTTTCGCTGCTGCACTTATTTCAACGGCAGCTTCAGCAATGAACGTAGATACTATGTTGTTAGTAGGTGACGAATACGGAAACGGCGTTTTCACTATCTCAAACAACAAATCGACCACTGAGTTCATTCAATCGAATATCACTCAGCTGCAAGTTAAAAATGGCGAACTGACGCGCACACCTTATACGGAGGCAAACTTCTCTGATTGGCGCGTAACGTTAACTCATCCAAAGATGATCCTTGAATCAGGTCGCCAAAAGCAAGTTGGTGTGCGTTCTTTGTGTGGTAACAAATGTGATTTTAGCGAAGACCAATACTACCTAGTTAGCTTTGAACCATCACCTTACGATCCAGAAGGAAAATCACAGTCTGCTGTGACGATCAACTTTGGCTATCGTCCTCTCTTTGTGATTCCTGCGAAAACACAGAAAATCGACTACTCAGTATCACTGTCGAACGGGAAACTGCACATCAACAACACGGGTAACAGCTTCATCCGCGCTTATGTGGACCAATGTACAGATACGGTAACAGAAGACTGCGAATTTACCGCTATGTCCTTATCGGGTCGTGAGCGCACGTATGAATTGCCTAAAAACATCTCAAAAGATCAAGTAGAAGTGACCGTTATTAACCATGACGAAAGCTACCATAAAAAGATAACGTTAAAGGATGGCAAGTAATGATTCGTTCTGCTTCTTGGTTACTGTTGCTTGCTGCCCCGCTGGTTCATAGTGCTACGCTCAATGTTCACATTGAAGGTCAACAATTGCGACTTGAGAACGCCATTGCTTTAGGTGGCAACACATACACCTTAAGTGACTGGACAGTGGCAAGTGGTCTCACTCCGACAGATCGTTTTCTCCCGGGCGCGTACCTAACCAACAAGCCAGATGAAATGACGTTAACTGGACCGACTGGGGCAAACGTTAATGCCCATATCGGGCTGAAAGGCGTGCAATACAACGTGTCATCTAACAATTATGTTCGTAATGACACTCAACTTGTAACCCCAAGCTGCGCAACATCGCAGCTATCTGGAAATACTGTCACTCTTGCAGATGAGAGTACTCAAAGTTGTAGTGCAAGCTTTTCTCTTGATTACAGCAATGAGGTTACCCCTTTTTATTTTTACAGACCAACCTTTGACTTGGATAAAACCGCACTCCTAGCCGCTTTGCAGGGACAAGAGAAAGGTGTGTACACGGCAACCATTCCTGCTGACATTCGATACTACTATCAGTCGTCAGGTGGCGCCCTTACCTATCGTGTTTTATCTGACGTTTTCACCGTCAATATCGATTATGTTCCTAATAGTTTGGAAAGCATCGATGTTGCTGGTGATGGTGTAATGAACCCTACTTATGACACAACCAACCATACTGTGTCCGCTGAAACCATGTTCAATATTACCGCAACAGGAACCTTTAGCACGGGATTATCTATGACTTTGCTAACCCATGAATTCACGTTGACGTCCAACACTGGGAAGACAGAAATCCCGTTTAGTATTGAATGTGCTTCCACCAACTGTGACGACCCTATTTGGGTAGAAAATGGTGCAAACAAACTGACGAATGACGAAACAAGTTATGTACTCGATGCGCCAACCAATGTGATTAATTTTGATCTCATGGTGAGTTACCAAGATATTCCTTCAACCGAAGTTGAATCCGGCACTTACTCAGGAAGTTTCACCGTTATGTTCGAGGAGTTGTATTAATGAATAGAACTACGTTCACAATGGGAATCATTGCAGGCTTCTCTTCTATTGTTATTGCAGAGCCTACCAACTGGTACGTGGGAGGCTCCCTCACCCATAACGGCAAAACAGATACCGAGTTCTCTGATTCCTCTTTTGGAGGAGGGATAAAGCTTGGCTATCAACTCTCTCCAACCTGGGCAATAGAAGCATCAACCGGTACATATGGCCAGCTAGATATGCTCAAAGTCGGTGAATACCGTAACACCACTCAAAATACCTCTCGCTACGGAACCGATCTGTCGTTGCTGGGCACCTTGCCTCTCTCTAAACGCTACAAACTTTACGGCGGTTTGGGCATGATTTTGGAAAACGACGAGCTCTCGCCCATCGCACAAATTGGCATTCGATATGAGCTAAACTCGCTCTGGGCGTTCAACTTTGGCTACAAGTTCATTTCCAGTCAGGAGCCAGACTATAAATTGCAATCATTGGGTTTCGGGATTCAATATCGATTCCAAAAGACCAAAACTCAAGCGCCCTCTCCTGTTTATGATCAGATTCAAGTGGTTTCTGAAACACAAACAGACAAGCAAGTTATACCGGTTATGGAATACACAGATCGCGGCACAGAGTGTAAGGTCAACGTATATCGCGTAAAAGAAGGGGATTGGTTGTACAAAATCGCAAGCCAACATCACATTTCCTTTAACGAGCTGAAGTCAGCCAACGATGGCTTTAAAGCCTTACGTGATATAGACGTTATTCATCCAAAGGATACCGTCATAATCCCAAACTTGCAGTGCCAATAAACCATGTTGCTTTGTATCGATGAGGCTAATCTCGCCATTGATGCCTATGACGACTCAACAAAAAGCTTAGTCATGTCGGTATCCATGAGCGTAAGCAGCTTAAACATCGCGAAAACACTCTTCGACGACACCGACAATATTTATAGCCGAGATGCCCTCATCGCGGCGGGTTGGCCAGATAAGCCTATCGGTTCTAACTCCCTGAACGTGAGTATTATGAAACTGCGTAGAAAACTTACCACCATAAACTCAAACATTGAAATCCGGGCTTATCCAACGCTAGGCTACAAACTGGTTTTGCCTGTTGGTATACACCTAATGTCATTGCAATCAAGGGCAACCAACGACTTTGCCTCTCTCTCCGACTCAAAACAAACGGGAGAAAAAGCAGGACCATTGCAAACGCGGTCTTACCCAACTCAAACTAACCTCCCCTCAATTCGCTGGGGAGATATTTTCCTTAGCGTTTTCATTTTGCTTTACAGCAGCGCGCTTTATTACTCTTTATACTAATCATGAACTTCAAAAGAACGATTGGCATTGCGACGCTCATTGTTGCGATGCCTTTTATCAATGCTACTGGTGGCGATTTCACCGTGTATTCGCCTGTGACCTCAACACGACTAGAAACGCATTTACAATTTTCCCATGGCTTTTATTCATCACTCCAATTCATGCCCCATGATGTCATTCGTCATAGCCAAGGGCTTTATGCGGTGGTAAACAATACGGTATTTATGCTGTCTTTTAACAAGAGTTATGAATTTTTAGATGGCAATCAAAATGCAGCCCAAACAATAACGCTCAACGCTAAAGATTACCTCTCTCAAATCAACGTCGCTCAACTCGATGAAAAAAGTAACACCGTTTATCTCAGCAAGAGGTTTGAATATGAAAGGCTCGATAATGTCGAAATTACTGGTCAAATGGGCTTCTGGTAAGTTCTCATTGTGGAAGGTGTCGATAATTATAGGAGGCTTGGTAATACTGAGCCCTTGGTTAAGTTTGCTAGGTTCTAAGTTCTCCATAGAAAGCCAATTGAGCAACCCTAACCGAAAACTCAGCGTATACGTAAACAATGGTTTGTTTACCTTCATTACCACATTAGAAGACGGAACAATGAGAAAGAGTTCCGGTATTGTCGGTTACACAAACAGCTGCTTTTACTTCTTGACGCTGAGCAGCCAGTACTTGTACATCGCTGATCACTCTTCACAAGCATTTAAAAGGGATCTCATCAACGCAAACAACCTATATTTTGACGCAAGAATTGAACGCCTAAACAAACAAGAGTTTTTGCTGACTTACGATGAAGAGATTGAATCTGAGGGGACACAGGAGCAACTAGCCAGACTATCCGGCCAGTTGAATTGGTATTAAAAAGCTAGCCAAGATTGGCTAGCTTTTCATTAATCAAAAGACGCAAACTTAGCATCAGTAACGTATGTCATAACCCCTACAGAGTTACCATCACGACTAATTCGGCTGCTGATTTGCACCCAATAAGGTTGGTCTGGATCCATTCCTGCCCAATCCATGTTAAATGATACTGATGGTTCTGGTGGTTTATCTGACGTCTCTGAGGAGTAAACCATAAAGTGACCATTGTTATTTTCAAACCAAATATGTCTCTCATGAGAGGCTACGTTCATATCAGCTAGACCTACCGAGTTTCCATAACCAGAAAAAACCTGCGTTCTCTCATTCCAGTAGTTGGTCACTATTTCAAACGCTTTGTTACTACGAGGTGAGCCTGGTTGATAGGCTGCATCCCCCCAACCTGACTGAGGGACTATAGATTCTTGCTGAACGATAAACGATAACTTACCGGATATCGCATCTTTTTCTCCAAAGTTTTTGACTTTAACGTAACCAATAAAGTTTCTACCAGTAAAAGAGCGTTCATTAAATACTGATAATGCTCTTATTGATCCGCCTGTTCCATAATAGAGTGATGGAATGCCGATATCATCTATCGGCAAAATCGTACCACTCTCCGCTGCAACACGATTCCACTTATTGCTTTCATTCACAGGCAGAGTTGAGGCCGTAACCGCGTCTTTAGACGAGTAAGCAATTGAAGATTTTGCATTTGAACTACTTGTAACATTGATCACTTCATTGTTAAAAGATAAGTCTGTGTATGTGGTAACTGCTGATCCGCTTGCATCCGACAAAAGAGTTTCGCTTGTTTCATAATTACTGAACACGCCTTTTTCACGTTCAGATATGATTTCAATGTTCTGGTATGGCGCTAAACTTCCGTCTGGGTCAGTTACCTTTAAAGACACATCACTTACGTTACTATAAGGGCGCGTAACATATTCAATTTCACTTGAAAAATCCTTTACCGCCTCGCTATCTAACAACACACAGGTAACGAACCCTTCACCTGTTAACTTCGCTAACTCAGAAATCGTCCCATCTATCGCGTTAATGCTCTTACCAGCAGTTTCGGAGATCATATCTGCACTCCAAAAATCTGCACCTGCAGGCCAGTTTTGAGAGGTAAAAAGGTTACCTTGATTTGCAATGAGTAATTCCCATTCACGGTTGATTGGTAGACGTCCATTCCTTGTCGCACAGTAGTTTTGCGCTTGTTCAAGGTTCATGGTGACCACTTCTGCTCCTTTCGGCCCAGTAACCCCATCTTGTGCTTGATAATTCGTATACGCGGTATTGGTATAGTCCGCTAGCACCTTACTTACAGGGGCTGTAAATGTAATATCTGCACCAATTGTTGAGTCGTAAACCGTTACATCATCCCAATCTTGAACAAGGCTAAAATCAGGCTCTATTTCAAGATAAACTTGTCCAACCGCGTATCCACCGCGACCATCATTAGTGGTGTAAGCAACTTCATGTGCTCCCGGCTCTGAGGAACGAAAAGTAAAGGTATGCTCAGAAGCGGACGTAATTTCGGTCTCCGCATTGTAAGCTCTCACGGATTCGAGGATCACCGCATCTTCTGCATCAGAGATATAGTCCGTTAAATCAATCGTCACCAACATCCCTTTATCTAACTTCCCTTCACGGACATAGTTAAGGGCAACTGGCGGCGTATTCTGCGTATCAGAAACAGCAACATCAATCGTTCCTAGCTTGGTGACAGAACCATCTGTCATTGAGTAAGTAACTCGAGAAACGCCCACCTCAAATGGAGTAAAAGTAAGCACATTGTTCGCCGCATCGCTATCCACGATACCGGCGCCAAGCACAGATGCATCAGACGATAGATAGAACACTGATGTATCAAGCTCCTCGGCTAATTCCTGAGAAAGGTCAATCACAACAGGCGTATCAATATCCGTCGTTTCTGCAAGGTTGGGTAATGTATTATCAGCTGCTGTTTCAGACACAGAAACACGAGCAATTGAAGATTCCTCACCCACATAAAGCTCACTATTTTTTGGGGCGACTGTGTATTCGTATTGGCACTCGCCTACTTCATCAGAACTTGTCGTAAATGACTGTTCACCAATGGACGTAACCTGACAACTATCTCCTGATATTGAGCGCACAGATGTCACCTTCATCGCCGCGCTGACTTCATTTGTAGCCAAAACGTCGATAGCAACCTCTTCACTCACCAGTCCTTTAGATTGGATAGGAGAAGTTTCTATGTTCACTGTCTCAGGAGAGCTTCCTTCAACACCGTTGGATGATGAATCATTACCAGAACCACCATTACATGCAGAAAGAAAACACATCACCACTGGAGTTAGTATTAAAGACTTTTTCATTGTGTTCCCCTAGTAAGCTGCCATGTGCAGTTCTGAAATACGGTAGTTTTTTGATGCCTCTGCGTTCTTTCCGCCGATCGATAGCCAATAAGGATTGGTCAGATCAACTCCTCCAGTTATGTTAAAAGATCCAGAGGGTTCTGCAGGTCTGTCTTCGGTGAGAGAGGTATAGACAAAAACCTCTTCCCCTCTTTTATCAAACCAGTAATAACGGTCAGGGTCACGAAAGCTAATGTTCGTCGAACTAGAAACCTCTCCCCCTTCAAACAGCGAGACTGGTGTGGAACCATAGAGGTTTACATTCAAACCAAATGCTGTCGGTTCTCCTACAGGGTAAGGTCTCGTGTTTCCTGTTTGTATAACTCCGTCTTGCTCCCAAGAACTCTGATCATTTCCTAGCTGTTGTATCATCACAGCGAACTCACCTCGAGAAGAACTGCTGTCAGCCGTGACTCGAAATCTAATAACAAAGTTCTCACCATTAAACGGCGTTTCATAAATGTGAAAAAGCTTGCTGTAGCCGACACCTGGCATCAACATCAAACCTTGTTCATCCGGCTCATATATGCCTTTATTCCAATATTCATCACTGCTCCACAGCGATGGGTCTGTAACATCAATGGCTAGATGATCGTCTTCAGGAACGAACGGAAACAATTCCTCTGCGGAGCTAACTTCAATTGATACAACCTCCTCGGTGAAAGAGATATCGAAATATGAATCGTTTATAACGCCTAAATCATTGGTCGTTAGATGACTAATCGGTTCTCTATTCTGAAATACTCCCCGTTCATAAACTGATTCAAGTGTGACATCAGTAAAAGGAGCAAGATTGCCATCAGGATCAAAAACTTGAACCCTGTAGTCATAGCGATTAGATACCGCTGAACTACTTTCGATCACTGATGAGAAATCCTTAACACCATCACTAAGATCAACACACGTTGTGTACATAGCCACCGTTTTTGACTGGTTGCCAATCAGGCCATCATTCAAGTTAACCGTCGCTGTATTGGTTTCACTGACGTTCTCGGCCGTCCAATACTTCTTGCTCGTTGGCCAGTTGTGGTTGCTGAACGCACTGGTTTCGTTTGCCATAAGGGTTTCAAGTTCGCGTTGGAGTGGCAAACGACCACCACGCACCTTGCAGTATTGACGTGCTTGGGTGAGTGTTTGCGTTACCACCTCTGCATCTTTCAAACCATATTCACCATTTTCTGTATAGGTTGAGGTGTAAGAGGCATTTACGTAGTCTGCATATACTTTTGTCATTGGCGCAAAGAAACGGATCTCTGTATCAATAACTAGGTCGTAAGTGACGATATCTTCCCAATCTTGAATCAATGAAAAATCAGGCTCTACTTCGATTCGAGCAACCGATGTTGTGTAACCTCCCATGTGGTCACTGACGGTATATGCCACATCGTGAGCACCAGGTGTTGACGACTCAAACGTAAATTGAGTATTCATTACGTCCGTTGGCGACAACAATGCGATCGTAGAGTTAAAATCTTCAACACTGACTAACTGAACGTTATCTCCATCCAAATCGGAGACATATGACGCAACATCTATCGTAGTACTTTCACCAAGTTTGATGAGCTCTTGATGAGCAAAAGCATTGGCGGTTGGCGGAGTGTTTTCAGTCAACTCCGAGACAGAAACCGAAATCGTACCTTGTTTGATGGCAGAGTCGCTTTCGTAGCTGTAGAAAATCTCACTCTGCCCTTTTCCTGTCGGCGTAAATTGAATGCGTTGTGAGTCGAGATAAGTGGCACTTCCGTTACCAATAACAACCATCTGTTCTTGTAACTTGTAGCTACTATCTGGCATCGAAGCACCTAACTCCGTTTCAAGGTCAATGATGATTTCTTGATTCTCGGTAGTTGAAGCTGTGATTCTCGGTAGCGATGTCGATGCATATGTTGAAGCAGAAGCAACACGAACATAAGACTCTGACTGTGCGCTATTGCTCATTGGAGAGACTCGGTATTGATACAGGCAATCTTGCGTTTCATTCGAGCTTACATCAAACGATGTTGAGCCAGAGCTGACGACCTGACAAGCATCCCCTGATAATGACTCGACAGACGTAATCTCAAACTCGCTATCATCGCTTGTATTGACATAACCAGTAACGTTAATAGAAGTGCGCTCACCAACAATAGCATTGTTACCGATGTTGGCAGAGAATATCGCTGTATTGTCGACAGGTGAAGTAATTACCGGATTGTCCGAGCCGCCCTCGCTACCACCATTACACGCAGTAAGAAGTGTTGCGAGGGAGACGCTTGTTAGTAAAGATAGAGATGAATTCCTTTTCAACAGATACATGTTGAACAGCTTCATTGATGTCACTCGGTTGTTGAAGGTTCAACCATTTTGGCTGCAACACTTCAAAGTAACCACTAAATGACTATGATTAGTTATTAACGATTAAGACTATGATATTAAAATGATTAATTGGGGATTAATTGTTTTTAATTCATGAAATCCAGAGCGTTAAGGCTGGTTAGAAGCTTTTGACACTTTCTATTGCCTTAAGTAGTTGGCAAAAATCGAAGCAATCTTGAGTGCTGCTAATTTCATAGTTTAGAGAGTTGAAGTCCAAATGAACGGTAGCGACAAGCCGCGTTCTTTCGGGTGTCAGTTGAATGGTAATTCGGTTATTAACCAATCCTTGGGGACTTTGGGCATAACCAACTTCTTTTGAAAACTCAGCTATCGCCGTGCGCCATAGCGTTATGTGAAATAGTGTTCGGGTCATGGTGTAATAATTAATACTGATTGTTCGAGCGGCTATCATCCACACGAGCGGAATCAGTTACCAATAAATGGTTGTGAATAATGCCATTAATCGCGGATTGAAGAAGCATGACTGTTAACCATTTTTACTTATGCAACCACAATCTAAAACCCATTCTCCCATAGATTTTCGCTATTAATCTTATACGATACTATCCCATTGATTCCAAACAATTACTTCATTGTAAAAACTTCTAAAATGGCCATTTAACCCTTATTAATCTCGATTCACGACCATTCATTTAACACAAACACTGACCTTCACCATACTTGCCGGCCCAAACGAACGACTTAAGGTGTAGGTATGCAAAACGTCAAATTCAATCATGTGTATGCAATGGCATTGAACCATGCACATTCATTTACAGCACTTGAGTTGCTACAAGAAATGGCTGAGCACTCTCCGGAAACCTATACACACACGCTCAATGTATGCTTAGTCGCTTATGATTTTGGTGAGTTTCTGAGTTTTACAGATGCGCAGTTAGAGCTGATTTTTGATGCTGCTCTAGTACATGACTTAGGCAAGCTAAAAACACCAACGGCTATCCTCCATAAACATGGCAAGCTTGAACCAATTGAACGTCAAGTGATGAGCGAGCATGTAAAGCACACCTATCAGATAGCAAGAGGCATTAAAGCTCTAGAAACAGCGACAATGGTTGGTGGTCTTCATCATGAACGTTGGGATGGAAATGGTTATCCATTTCGACTTAAGGGCGACGAGATTCCATTTATCGCGCAAGTGCTCGCGATTGTCGACACATGGGACGCAATGGTTTCAGACAGAGCTTACAGAAAAGGCATGCCTAACTCGAAAGCAATCAATATCCTTTTAACCGAAAAAGATAAAGGCCAGTTTAATCCGAATCTAGTCGAGCTGTTTGTTACTTACATTGATTGTCACGGTAAAAGCAACCTGTCGTGAAGAGCATCAATAATATCGTCTTTTCCAATGTCTTTTTTGAGATACTGCCCATATCCAACGTTCATAAACGGAAACGCCCAAAGTTATTAGCTTTGGGCGTTTCTTCTAACAAAACCTGGTTGAGGCGGATGTACGACATATCGAGCGTTACAACGTCATGTGTAAAATTGGAAATGGTTTACCCATATCATCGAGTGGTGAGCGAGATTCGATTTTGAAGCCCATACGTTGGTAAAAACCGACGGCTTGTGGGTTTTGCTCATTCACATCGACTTTTACTGCGCCGAGATGTTTGATCGCATGTTGCAGCAACATCTTACCTATGCCCTTTCCTCTTGCTTGATCTAGAAGAAACAGCATCTCGATTTTTTCATCATGAACACCAACAAAACCTTGTATTGCACCTGTAGTGTCTTTTACACACTTTAAGGTGACTGCAGGAAATGCTTGCTCAATAATGATGGGTTTAAAAAACTCAATATCTTCTTCTGTGATGAAGTCATGCGTCGCTCGGACTGAGTTTTCCCAAACTACTAGCAGCTCTGCATAGTGTTCAGGAAGCACATTTTCTACCGTCATAGATGTTCTCTCTTTGAGTGGACTGAAGTTCAATGTGCAGCCGCGAATCGCGCATTTTAACAAGATCACTGTATTCTGCCTACGCTAGACGATTAAGAATAACGTCCTCAAAAGATCTTTGTCGCCACTCGATTAAATAATTGTTGGCAATCTTGTCCAAGAAGACGGGTAAATAACCCAGCTTTAACCAAACTATGCAGAGCTGGATAACGTTGTTTCGGTATAAAGCCATCTTCAAAATATCGCTCATCGCCGAACCCTAAGATTCGTTCATGTTCTTTGGTCAAACCTTTCAAAAAAGCAGCGTTGAGCAAAAGCGGCGCGTACCGATCATACTCCTTATCCAAACTCTGAATAGGGAAAGCAGGATCGTGAAAATTGTAAAACACCACATTACGAGATGTCAGCACCGGATAGTTTTGTCGATGAACCCCACTCGTATCAAATAAAAAGGCGGTGCCTGCTTTGCCGGTCACGTGTCTTATTGGCAAGTTCATTTCATCGACTTGCGCTTTATTCCAATGACCCGGAGCCAGTTTTTGTCGATGGCTTTGCTCTACGTAAGCAAACTCACCACTGTCTACATCGGTAAGATACACACCCAACTTTATCTGGGGTGGCGGCTCTTGGCATCGGTCAACGTCATACCAAGCGTCGTTATGCCATCCATGAAAATTACGAGTGGTACGAATGGTTTTCCACCCCCTAACCTCAGTCACTTGAAATCGGTCGCCAATGTAGTCACGGCATATATGCATCAAATCATCATGTTGGATTGGGTACAAAAAAGCAGGCGACAGTGTAAGTAAGTTTTCAATGAGTAATCGCCATCGTTCATTTTGTTGGTATCCCGTCCAAGTATTAAACTGTGGATGGGTAAGGTGTTGATCAAAGCATCGCTGCATTTGCTCGAGCTTAGGTAGCGGAATATAACCATCAAGCACAACAATACCGTTTTCACATAATTGTTTGAGAATATCTTCTACGTTTAGCATTAGAGCTCCCTCTCTCCTAACCTCTCAATTCGAGCATTTTTTTCATGCTCTCCCACAAACTTTCATTCGAATTAAGCAAACGTTGATAATGCGAAAAAGTCTTAGACACCATATTGTCCAAGCCAAAGTTCTGTTCTGCATGACGTCGGCCGTTTTTGCCAAACTCTACTCTAGCGTCCGTATCTTCGATTAATCGCCAGATAACGTCATATAAACCAGTCTCATCCCCAGCTTCAATTAAGATCCCACTGTGATGATGCAGTATGACCTCTGGTAGACCACCTATATTAGAAGCAACAACAGGAACACCGCATGCGGACGCTTCAATCGCAGTAAGACCAAACGCCTCTCCCCAAAGAGACGGCATAACAAACACATCCGTGACACTCAAGATATCCGGAACATCAGAGCGTAAACCTAAATATTGAATGTCTCTCTGGTAATCCTGATGAGCACAAAGGGTTTCCACTTCTTTACGGTATGCGCCATCGCCAATGATCAAGAACTGGCATTCGATACCACCATCAACACAACGTTTGGCAACATTGAGAAAATGGTCGATGCCCTTCTCCTGTGTCAGCTGACCAATGAAGGCCACTATCATGATGTCGTCGGATACGCCAAGTTGCGCGGACTTAATCTGCCTTGCTTTCTCTTTAGATATCGCCGATTGAAACCGCGCGAGGTCAATACCGTTATAGAGGCGATGTATTTTGTGGTGAGCATTTGGCAAGTTTCGAGCAATGCGTGATGCAACAAAATCAGAGACAGGCAGATATGCGTCAATCGCGAGACTCAGAATACTTTGCCGCATAGAACGGAGTTGGTTTAAGACCAAATAATCTTTACTGGGCATACCAAGAGGATTGGAGCTGTGATCCGTAAAAACAATTTTTCCGCCCCACCTCAATTTACACAACAACAAACTCGGATCTGTTGGACCAATAAAGTGGGTGTGAAGAATATCGACTTTACGCTCTTTCAATAAACGCACAATGAAGCCTGAATTAGTGATTTTGTCATAATCTAAGCAAATAAGCTCACAGCCTGACTCAAGCAGCCATGTCTTCAGAGTCGGTGATATGGGTTCAATAACGCAGACAATGTAAGTCCAACCACGCTTTTGGGCTTCTTTTCCCATTGACCATAGGTAGTCTTCAAAAGAACCTTGTTTTTGGGGTGAGATTAACGCCCAACAAAACACTGTTGGTTTGAATACTAAATCATTGGAATCTTTCACTGCTTTCTCCTTCACTATCTCCGTGAGCAAAGAGGTCGCCCCATAATGCTCATTGGTCGTAAGTTAGAAAGCCAACCGAGTACCTATTTTCAATTTGATAACGAGAGATGCGCTGTCCCCCGGTTATTGTTCACTATGCAATAACAAAGCCAAGGGGAGATGCAAAGGCGCCAAACGAAAAAAAGAGCCCTCACATCCATGGGGCTCAAGTAAAATTTCGCATTATTGTCATTTTAAGGTGAGGTCAAGACTATAGGAGGTGTTAACGCTCAGACGCATATTAACCCACCAGAATGATTAGGAATAAGCATCTGAACTCTCGAGTTTTTTAGAATTGCTTATTGCATTCGACGTCGAGTTTCAATTACTCATCGTCAAAAAAGCCACCATACATCAACCATGGTGGCTTTCTTATTTATCAATTTAATAAACGCGTAAACTGATATCTCTCATTATGAGAATCGAGATTAGTTAGTTGGACGCCAAACACCCCATTGGTCTTTCTGGTAAGTCGCTTCAGGGTTGTCACCACCTTGAATCCACCACTGTGCTTTCCAGTTTTGGTCAGCGTAAGAAACCACTTCACCACCTAAGTATGTTTTGGCAGCATCCCAAGTGCCATTCTCATCTGGATCTGGCTTAGGATCTGGGTCTGGCTCAGGTTTTGGTGGCGTAATTTCGTCATCACCTGCAATAACCTCGAAAGTAAACGTCTCAGCACGCGCGCTGTTTACCGCGTTAGCAACAAATGACAGTGTTTCGTTCTGCGTTATTGCGCTAGTGTTTACCACTATAGACGCAGTACCGTTGTTCTGAATGCTCACCGATGAACCTTGAGTTTGTGTTAGGTTCGCGGCTTCACTTGTGGCAATAATTACGCTGTCACCAGCATTGACGACTTTATCGCTCTTCACAAGTTCATAAATATCGCCAGTCAGTGGCTCTACACCACCATCATCACCATCAATAACTGAAATCATGCCAGATGCGCGGCTATCTTTTGAGTTAAAGAAGTTACGTGATGGATCATTTTGGAAATACATGTAATGTGACATTTCTTCATGCCAATCACCGATGAAGACTGCGCCGTCTTTGAACTCTGCGTGCCAACCGTTGATTTCTGAAGCAAGTAGACGTGCCCAATCATTTACGTTCGAAGCTTCAACCTTAATATCAAAACTACGTGCCACATCGCCATTCTTGTTGATGATGTCATATTTAACTGTGTCACCGATTTCAGGATTTACAAAACCTTGAGGAATGTACAGGTCACCGCGAACAAGATCAGCTTCAGGAGGAAGAGTATCACCACCTGCAATAGTGATATCAGAACAGTTGTAGAAGCCTTCACCAGCGGCATCATCACGCTGCCAACGAACAAATAGAATCGCGTCACCAGAACGATCTGACGGAATCGTAACGTCCATGCGGTATTTGCCGCCATTTACGGGAACATTACCTACCGTCTGAATCAAGTCTAGATCGCCCCATGCCAGTGCTTTACTTAGATCCGCACCAGGTTTGGTTAGATAAAACTCCCAGAATGAAGGGTTGTGAGGAGCCGTCGCATTAAACACAAATTCAAATGTTCCTGTGTTTAGTTCAGTACGAGTCCAAGCCGTATGTGGCGCACCCATTCCCTTTTTCTGAGGGTCATTTGCATAACACAATGTGCCGTCAGGAATCGCCGCTTTCACTGCTGCCATATTGTTGTAATCAGTAATGTTCTTAGCGAATTCATTACGCTGAACAAAAGGATAAGAACCAGAGATATCTTTCGCTTGAGCACATGCTGCATTTGGTGGCGTACCAGACCAAACTCCACCTTGTTCGTAACACGTGTTTTGACGAGCACTCGGGAACTCAGACCAGCCGTGAGCATTGGCTGCTGTAGGTAGGCCAGATAGCATCGCCATACCCACTGCTGCTTTAAGAATGTTTTTATTTGCTTTCACTTTTTTCACTCTCTACCGTTTATAGTACAAATAAGATTCAACGGATGCTTTATAACCGTTGTTACTTATTTCATGTTTATAGTTTTAATCAGTAAACAGTTAAAAATAATATACGTAAGTTCTATCAATGAAAGTTTGACGATTATCGATATGAACAAACATCACAAATTTAAATAAAACGACAATTTCAGAACATACTGACAAAAAACTAACAAATAACAATATTTACAATCACTTAAATGATCATCTCAAAAGAAATTTAGCATAAGGCTAGAGCAAATAGTTTAATAAAAAACACCATTTATAAATATTAAATATAATTAATTATTTTGTGACTCAGTTTCCAAGAATGATGAAGTAAATAATTAGAGATTAATAAATAAACGAACGCTAATATTTTCTGTAAAAATACCAACCACTAATTCATTATAAATTTAATATAACATCAATATTAGCGCTGTCTATTTAATCTACTTGCTTATTTAAACAGCAGGCACAGGGATAATTTTCAGATCTCCCATCGCTTTTTCGTCACGCAGTTTTCTCAGTGGTGCGTATTCAGGAGAGTCATGCCACGCGTGCGCCGCTTCTAAAGATGCCCAGTGTTGAATGACACAAACATCTGCCCCCACATCCCCATGGAATGTCGTTGGTGATTTGTTGATCGCAATTGTCTGACCACCATAGATTTGAGTGGTTTCAGAAACACGTTCAGCATACTCATTGAAAGCTTCCATATCCTGAATTTTAAACTGTATATAAAGGTAAGTTGGTGTCATGTTGATTGCCTATTTGTTTGATTGAGTCACTAAATCTCACAATACGCCTTTCGAAACGCAAAAAAGGAGCTGACGCTCCTTTTCTGTTAGTTGTGGATATGAACATCTCGTTGAGGGCACAATCCATTGACACAATCATTCTCTCACTACAAAGTTTCATATTTAACTTCTGTGGGAGCAATATAGCTAACACGTAGTGCCCAGTAATAAATTCATTACGTTATTTGTAAAGAGTCGAATTACAATGACATCAAATATAGATTTTGAACCTCTTCTCGAGTTGGAGTCCTTGGATTTCCTGCTAAACAAGGGTCAGAAAGTGCTTTTTCTATCCAGTTATCGCAATCTTCCTTTTTGATACCTAATGTAGAAAAACCAACAGGAATTCCAACTCGTTTTGATAAGTCTCGTATCAACGTAATTGCTAACTTAGCGCTTTGCTCGTTATCTAAGCTTGTAACATCCCCTCCCATTACATGTGCAATCTCACGAAACCTATCCGGAGAATGCTCTGCATTAAACTCGCAGACAATTGGTAACAAAATCGCGTTACACACGCCATGAGGGAGGTTATGCGTCGCCCCTGGTTGGTGAGCCATCGCGTGAACAAGTCCTAAGCCTGCACTATTAAATGCCATACCAGCCAAAAACTGCGCGTTAGCCAATTGCTCACGAGCTTCAATGTTCTTACCATCATCTACAGCAACAGGAAGCCATTGCGCTATCAGTTTAATCGCTTCAAGCGCTGTCGGTTTCGTCAACGTATGAGCACCCGGCGTGACATAAGCCTCGATGGCATGTGTCAGAGCATCCATACCAGTTGCTGCAGTGACATTTGCCGGTAAATTGACCATCAACAATGGGTCGTTAACCGCAATATCTGGGATCTGTTTAGCGTCGATTATTACCATTTTTACTTGGCGTACTTCATCAGTGATCACCGAATTCGATGTCATTTCCGCAGCAGTACCCGCAGTGGTATTTATAGCAATAAAGAAATCACCCGCTTGCTTAACTTTACCCACACCATCGTAATCGACAATATCGCCTGAGTTAGCAGCTACAATACGAATTGCCTTCGCACAGTCGACGGGACTTCCTCCACCGACCGCAATAAAACAATCACAGCCCGCCTCTAAATAAAGAGACAAACCTTCTCTAACTAATGTCGCCGTCGGGTTTGGCGTGACTTTATCAAACAATTCATAGTCAATAGAGGCTTGGTCTAGTAAATCAAATAAATGATCAAGAAGACCAAGTTCAATTAAGTTTTTATCCGTTACGACTAACGCTCGCTTCACTGGTTGTTGACTCAGTGTCGCGATAGCATCATCTATAGCCCCAACACCAGAATAACTGAGCTTAGGAAGATTTAATGCAAAAGCCATGGTTTATCACTCCTTACTTCTCTATACGTAACCCATAAGATTTGAACTTTTCAAGCACGACTTCCATTGAGGCATCATCCAATACAGGCACATCAGCCGTAATAGCCAAAGTTTTGAGATAGAGATCTGCCAAGACTTCCACCTCATGAGCTAACCACAATGCTTTTTCTAAGTTCGCTTCGCCCGCAATCAAACCATGATGCTGCAGCAAAATTGCTTTGCTCTTAGAAATCCCGTCTTCAACGTATTGAGCAAGCTTAGCACTACCAAATGTCGCATAAGGTACACAAGGAATCTCGGTAGTACCTGATGCCGCGACCATGTAATGAATGGCAGGAATTGGCTTATTCAAGATAGAAACCGCTGCGCAATGAATCGCGTGGTTATGAACAACTGCATTCACATCATCACGCTTTTTGTAGCAAGTTAGATGGAATAGCCATTCAGACGATGGCAGCTTTCCTTCTTCAAAACTCCCATCTTCGGCTACATACACAATGTGGTCTGGGGTGAGTTTTTCATAAGGGATACCGGTTGGTGTAATCAACATACCGTTATCAAAGCGTACACTCACATTTCCTGCTGTACCTTGGTTCAAACCTAGACGGGTCATTTCCAAGCAGGTATCGATAATTTGTTGGGAAAGTTCTACTCGATTCATTTTTATTCCTTAACCTTTTATTTCTTTAAAGAGTTGTGACACCTTTTTTGAGAATAATATTGCCGTATTTAGCAACCTCCCCAGTGAGTACCACTGCATAGCACTGCTTTGCTCGCTCATAAAAAGCAAAGCGCTCTACTCTTTCAATTTGTTCTTGGTTGACGTTAGAAACAGTCATCGCTTCCAAGTATTTGTTCTCGACACTAGGGTCAAGTTCATCGCCCGGTACTGCCTGCATCATGATCACGGGCTGATCGACATATTGATCCAGTTCGAACAACTCAACGACACCACCTAGTAAGGTGTCTACACCGACACCGTCACAGCGAATCACATTGTGATTAAAGGTATGCGCTGGAAAATGAGCGTCAGCAAAGAGAATTTCATCGCCATGTCCCATCTCAGACAGCGTGGCTAAAAGCTGAGGCGAAATCGCTGGATGAATACCTTTAAGCATGGCAGCGCTCCTTCTCTTTTTTTGTTGATACGCAAGAGGTTGGGTTAACCACCTGCAAACTTGGTTTCATTTGAGATTGTGCGGTTTGGATACTTGGGTAGAACCCCACGCCGAAGAAAGCAAACATGGCAGCGCCAAGCACCGTGGCTTCTGCTTGTTCAACAATATGCAGTGGTCTTTGTAAAGCATCAGCTTTCAACTGGTTCCAAAGGGCATTCTTGGTACCACCACCCACGACCACGACTGGTCCGTCATTGAGGTGACAAAGTTGATTCAAATAGTCGAATCGATGTTTAAGCTGACGACTTAGTCCTTCAAAGACTGCTCGAACAATTTGTCCACGGGTGGTATGAATGGATAATCCTTCGATCGCACCTTCACCAATGCCATCCGCGTTGAGTGCAAACCGTGGTACGAAGACAACCCCTCCAGCCCCACTACCAGCTTCATTCGCTTCTTGAATCATGATGCTATACAAATCATCCGCGCTTTTTTCCGCAGAAAAAAACTGCGTCGCAACCCATTCAATCACGGCACTTGATAACCATTGCGTCGCTGGATTGTAGAACCCTTTAACGGAATCCAACTCGACCGTTACACCATTTTCTAACGCTTCGGTATTAAGTTGAGGGCGCTGACTTCGAGCCATCAATATTTCCCAAGTGCCTGAACTTAAGAATGCTTGATTCTCTTCCGCACCAGAACCGATCAAAGCAAATTGCGTATCATGGCCTGCAGATATCACCGGAAGCCCGCTCTTAACACCAAAACATTCAGCAACAGATGAGGTCACGGTGCCAATAGTCTCTCCCGCCATCACGAGAGGAGGAAAATTCAACTCCGATAGCCCTAAATAGTCGAATACTGATGTGTTCCAATTACAACTGTTTAAGTCGGTCATCATGGATGTACCTGCCATGGTGTAATCCGTCGATAAAGTGCTGGTTAATCGGTGCGTAATCATCGAAGAGATAAACACAAATTTATCCATCTTTTTGAATACAGCTGGTTCGTACTCTTTTAACCAACGAAGCTTATAGAGGGTATTGAAGCTGTAATCACCAATTCCGTTATTACGATAAAGATCAATACGGTCCAACTCTGTTTCAACTTGCTTCATTACACCGAGGGTTCGCGGGCATTTCCACGAAATAATCGGGTATATTTGATTACCATTGCGGTCGAATGGTGCGCCATCAACACCAAATGTCGTGACCGTAAAAGCAATGACATTTTTCGCACCAACTTCAGCTACAACACGTTGCCCACATTCAATCAACTTCTGCCAGATATCTTCGAAATCCCAAATATGAAAAGCTGAGTTATTTTCATCTTGCTTAGTCGTATTCTTCATAAAATGTGATGCAACGATTTCACCTTGAGGATCAATGGCGATCGCGCGCAAGTTAGTTGCACCACAATCCAAAACAATCACTACAGACATAGAAACTCCTATCAGGGCGGAGTTTTCTCCGCCCATTGCAGCTACTTGTAAAGTGGACCGAAGTTGGCACAAGCACGGTAGTCTTGGCCTTCTTTGTCTTGACCAAATGCACTCCACGTATGTGGTCGGAATACATCCTTGTCTTCAACGTTATGCATCGCAACAGGGATACGAAGCATAGAGGCCAAAGTGATTAGGTCGGCGCCAACGTGACCGTAAGTAATCACACAGTGGTTTGCTCCCCAATTAGCCATCACAGAATAAACATCTTTGAATGCGCCTTCACCATTGATACGAGGTACAAACCAGGTGGTTGGCCAAGTTGGATTAGTGCGTTCATTTAAAGTTTCATGGACTTCTTTTGGCAGTGTAATTGAATGGCCCTCCGCGATTTGCAGCACAGGACCTATGCCTTTTACGATATTGATACGGTGCATCGTAAATGGCATACCACCGTGCGTTAGGAAGTTTGAAGAGAAACCACCCCCACGGAAGTATTCGACATCTGCTGGCGGCCAACAAGTCGCACTTAAACATGCTTCGGCGTCTTCAGCACTCATATTCCAATGGGGCTTAATCACCGATTCACCATGTTGATCTTTGGCTTCACCACTGCCATCTAACGCTGCTGAGCCAGAGTTTACTAAATGGATAAAGCCCGCTTCTGGTCGATACCCACTTACGCGCTCAACAGAGTCTTGAGACCAATAGGTACGAACATCGCAGAACACTTGAGCTTGACCTGTCAGCATCTTGCCAAAGAGCATATTTACGCCATTTAGGCTATCGTTCTCAGTCGCAATAACAAATGGCTCACGAATGCCATTCCAATCAAATGAAGAGTTTAGAATGGCCTCACTGAAGTCACCATTAGGCAGGTGATCTGTCCAATGACGTTGGCCTTGGAAACCACCAACAACCGCATTATGACCTAGCGCTTCTTCTCCAAAACCCATTTCAGCTAGCTTAGAATTACCTTCCATCAGATCACGCATGATCATTGTCATCTTGACCACCGTTTCCCAATCTTCTTTTTTACGCTCTTCGAGCATTGGTGTACGGTTATAATCCTTGCCTTCTTGGCAGTGTTCTTTCGTCCAAGCCAGAGCAAGTTCAAATTCTTCTTTATCAAAAATCTCTCTGTCTAAGCGACGTTTAATCTCTGTCATATCGACATATTCATTACGCATGCCTAAGTAATGTTGGAAGAACGGCTGATCGACAATGGAACCTGCGATTCCCATAGAGACAGAGCCCATAGATAGGTATGACTTCCCACGAATGCTCGCAACGGTTAGGCCCGCTCGACAGAATCGTAAAATTTTGTCTTGAACATCAGATGGGATAGAAGTGTCATCCTTATCTTGAACTTCTTCACCGTAGATAGAGAATGCAGGTAAGCCCACTTGAGAGTGACCCGCCATTGCCGCCGCTAAATACACTGCGCCAGGGCGCTCAGTCCCATTAAATCCCCAGATTGCTTTTGGCATATGAGGGTCCATGTCGATGGTTTCTGTGCCGTAGCACCAGCAAGGTGTAACTGTGATACTAAGCCCCACATTTTCACGTTTGAACTTATCTGAACAGGCCGCAGCTTCAGCGACGCCACCGATTGTAGAATCGGCAATAACACACTCGACCAACTCTCCGCTTACATGGCGCAGGTTTTCTCTAATGAAATTCGCAAGATTCTTTGCCATATTCATCGTTTGTTCTTCTAACGACTCACGCACACCAAGACGACGACCATCAATAGTTGGACGGATACCGATTTTGACTAAGTTGTTCATATTAAAACTCTCTTTTTTCACGTTAATCTGAGTTATTTTTCGATTTGGTAGCCTTTAAGACCAAAGTAAACGAGGTACACAAAGCCAATTAGAGGAATAACGAAAGCAGCTTGAATACCCATTGAATCCGATAGTTTTCCCATGACGGCAGTCAACACAGCGCCACCAAGAATTGCCATAATTAGACAGCTACCGCCAAATTTTGAATCACCGCCTAGGTCTTGTAGAGATAGACCAAAAATAGTCGGGAACATCAGTGACATACACGCAGAGATACCAACCAGTGCATACGCACCTGTAACACCACCAACACTCATCAGAACCAGCACTAATAGCGCAGCCACCATGGCTAATACAGCAAGGAGCTTCTCTGGTGCGATGTATTTCATTAAACCTACACAGATAAAGCGGAACGCACTGAAGACTACGATAGATGCAAGTAAGAAGTTAGACGCGTCAGCTTCCGTCCCGCCGACCTGAGTCATCACATATCGGATGGTCCAAGACCAACAACCAATCTGACATCCAACATAAAAAAACTGGCCGATAACACCTCTGACGAAATGTTTTTTCTCGACTAAACGAGTAAATGTCGCTCGCAGAGAATGCTCGGCACCATCGCTAACTACGACTTCTTTAGCTCTTGGCATCTTAGTAAAAGCAATCGCGAGCCAGACGACTAAAATGACAGCAGCAACAGACAAATAAGGCATCATGACGGCATCAAGCTCTGCGGCCTGAATGGTGTTAAGTTGTTCTGGCGCCATCGCCGCACGCTCTGCATCGGAAGCTGGGTTTAGCTGAGAAAGAATGTAGAATTTGCCAATCAGAACCCCAGTAATAGACCCCACAGGGTTGAACGCTTGAGCAATATTTAATCGGCGTGTTGCTGTTTCTTGAGGACCCATTGCTATGATGTATGGGTTAGCACTGGTCTCTAGGATGGATAGACCGCCAGCCAAAACAAACAGGGCCATTAAGAAAGGCAAATACTCCATTGCTTGCGCCGCAGGATAGAATAATAGAGCCCCCGAAGCGAAAAGCCCTAACCCTAGTAATACCCCAGCTTTATAGCTGTATCGCTGAATAAAAAGCGCGGCAGGTAAAGCCAAGATAAAATAAGCACCATAAAATGCTGTTTGAACTAAACCTGATTGCATATCCGTTAAAGTAAATACTTTTCGGAACTGCGCGATTAAAACATCGGTCATATTATTTGCTAGTCCCCATAAAGCGAAGCATGAAGTCAGCAAAATAAATGGGAACAGAACAGACTTAGGAATTACTTCACTATTCCCTTTCTTTACTTCTGATTGTGGAGCGGATGATAAAATGTCAGTCATTTTAAATTCCTTTAGGTACGGTCATTCCTCTCATTAAGTTATAGGAATGAGTTTCACGTTATTGGATTATATTTTTATTTAGTTATTTAATATGGCATTAGATATCAACATGTCTATTTCATCTAAATCACATATTTTTAGCAAGCTCTTTTTTTTATATTTGCTTTTATCAGCCAATAGAATTACTTTATCTGATACTTCGATAAATGTTTTTTTAATCTCATAATTGTATTCGTTTGAATCCCACACTCCAGATTGCTCATCAAACCCAACACACGAGATGACACATAAATCCAAAGCCATCTCCGATAAAGTATTCCGAGCAATCAATCCATAGAATGCTTTATACTTCTCCGAAAAGTACCCACCCAAACTGATAATAGAAATGTTCTTCTTTCCGCAGAGTACGCTAATGTTATTGATTGAGTTTGTTACTACAGTACAACGAATATCTGGGATCGCTTGAGCCACAAGCCAACTAGATGAACTAGCATCTAAACCAACTACCGATCCTTCATATATATTAGAAACAACTTGCTCAACTAAGTGTTTCTTATCATCAATGTTGTTTCCGGCACGATTATTAAAAGATGTTCCTTCATCTTTATATTGCTTACCGATTGCTCCCCCATGAACTCGGACTAACTCACCTTTCTTATCCAGTAACTTTAAATCTCTTCGAATCGTTTCTACGGAAACTTTTAATTCTTGAGATAAATCTAGAACCGACACTTGTCCAACTTTAGATATTACTTTTAATATGTGGCTTGCTCTCGATGCTGCTTGCATTGATAAACTACTCAACTTCAATCAATGACTGAGATATTAGATTAAGTAGAGAGAAAATCTGAGATAGCCATCACACCAGATTTAAACATGCCCACTTTTGACCGAAACGGTGAATAACCACACAAAAAATCGGGCATTTGGTGTGGAAAACGGGCATTGCGCGTGAGAAACAATCGTATATTGAGTTGTGGCCATGCTTTAATGTACTAGCCATAGGGTAACGCACGTGAAGAGGTGAAAGGTCATTAACAACATTGAGTGACCATATAATCAATGACACAATGTGTTGGTGTGTTGGTGTGTTGGTGTGTTGGTAGATCTTTGCTGCCATGCATAAAAGAAGCAAGTGTATGAACATTTGCTCTATATTGGTATGAAAATTCTGATATCGAAGAAGAACGAAGACTACTTAGGCTGAGATAACGGTTTGTTTATTTTTGTAGGCTTAACAGTATTTTTTTCTTCGTTCTTTACAGTTGAAACACTTGGTTTTATTACTTCGAATGGTATAACTTCCTTATCACCTGCCGCAACTTCTGCGAACGGTGCTTGTATCTCAGTTACTTTTACTACCGTGCTTTCGTTTGCAAAAGAATAACTACTACTTAAAACCAAACCAAAAAATAGAATAAAACGTTTCATATACACCTCAGTCAACATAATTCAGAAATCGATATTACTTCATTACTAAAGAAAATATAAACATAAAACTTTAATCTTTACACGATACTTGCAATTTCAGTAGTTCTTTAAATTACTGTCATAAAAAATAAAACTCAGAAAACTCCTACAGAGCGGATAGATAATCGTCAAATTAACGCACACAGAAATGGTTAAAGACTATAACGTCAAACTCACCCAATCCTCTTCAATGCTTCAATCATCTCTGACTGTTTATATGTTTCAAAATAATATTCGTTAATATCTGATGAACGGGACTAGAACGATTAGTTTGCTTCATTTGTAATGACGGCTTTTGGACGCTCGCCACGGTAAAGTTCATCCGGAATGGGAATAAACGTGAAACCTTCTCGTGGTCCTTGTGCAGAAAAAAGAATAGTAGCGGCACCTTGAAGTTTAATCGTTTCAAATAAGCTTGTAATATTACCGATTGTCGCAACTCTATTAATATCGATGCCCCTTTTTTCTAATGCACGCTTAGTTAACTGCTCTTTATCCTTCCAGCCCAAGATTTCCAATAGTACAAACTTCAGTTTACAAGCTTCTTCAAAGTCATCAATCCCTAACTCTTCTGGAACAACGATACAAGGCGCTGCATACCCTATATGCTTTTGATAGATCGTCTTCGGCAACTCATCATTAAAGTAATGAAGTCGTATATCGACTTTGCCATCTAGAATGTCACCTTCGTTCGAATCAATGTTGCTAGTCACATCAATCTTACTATTGGGAAATAAAGACATAAGATCCGTAAGAATCAGGTGTCCAAATGAGTACTGAGTTGTTTGAGGCAAGCAAACTGTGATGCTCCCTTCGTGTAAGTTAGGGTTGAATTCACTCAAATCCATACAAGATTCAAGTTTGCTCAGCGCTTCCTCTATTTCCGGCAACCTACGTTTGAGTTCATAAGTCGGCTCCAAATGATGAGCATAGCGAATGAACAACTCATCGTTCAGTTGTTCTCTTAAACGCGTTAAGTACTTACTAATTGACGCCTCACTTTTCCCTAGCTCTTTCGCTACGATTTTAATTTTCTTATGTCGATTTAGTAAAACCAACACTTTCAAAAGATTTAAATCAAGTTCTTTATTCATTACAATTCATTCTGTCTTATGGCGTCAAATGGAGTATCGATTATGCTGCATGAAGGCGACTACATTGATGACAATAGGTTAGATTTAATTTAACAAATCGCTTTGCCGTTACTCATATTCTATGCGGAAAGAACTAACTGATGCTTTGATTCCGTATCGAGATCTTTGTTGATTATTTAGTCTTTTTAGATACTATCTTCATCGGATATGCTATGTGAGATGCATGAGGTTTACTAATTCGACTATTGATTTAGTATCGTACTTTTGTAGTATGCGAGACTTATATGTACTGATCGTTTTTTCACTAAGAGACAAAGTTTGAGCGATCTTCTGGTTACTGTATCCAAGAGCGAGATAGTCAAATACCATCTGTTCTCGCACCGATAATGCTGGGTAGTGTTCAGACATCCCGCTTTTGAAGACTCGAAACCCCTTCACTGTCGAAACGATAGCATCAACGACCATATCACTCTGATCATTCTTACTCAGGCATGCACTTACACCGATTTGCGAAGCCAATTTTGAATAGTGACTAAGGCTCTGAGAGGTAAGAAAAATCAAAATTCCTTTAAAGCCATTATTTAATAAACTATGTCCTAATTTTAGGGAATTGCAGTCGGCAAGAAATACATCCATGAGTAAGATATCAACCTTATTCTCACTCAACAATTTAAGTACTTCTTTTTGACTCTCAGCTTGAAATATACCCCGTATAGGTACGCGTTTCTGAATTACAGACTGTAGACCTTCTCGGAAAATGGGTTGTATATCCGCAATTAAAATATTAATAGGCTTTAACATATATGAGCGTCTTTTTGGTTAAGGTCCCCTCTTCTTGGCAAAAAAGCAAACATTTACTGCTTATAATTATGAAAGCGATATATATTATTTATAAACTAGGTCAAATAGAAGTAAATTGACATTTTCAAATTTTGAATGTTCATTGGAGATAATTCACCACATAAAAATATTTTTATCATTTAATAAAAATATTACACAAGAAATACAAAACTGACTTTGCTTATAATCCACCAGCCCACGAACAGAACAATCAAAGCCAAGATAAATGGCCCAAATGTCAGTAAAAGCTCCAAGCACTTCTCATACAGCGTTTCTAAAGAAATGTTTTTCCACATTCAGAACCCTCTCTAAATATCAAAAAAGAAGTACTTTGGTTCGACCAATCGGCCACTGCAACTATCTGAAGGCAAGATTAAAAAAGATAATCACACTTTTCGTTTGTATTGGCGGGGTTTATTGAACTCTAAAAGGGATTTGAATACGGTGTGGTAGGCTCTAGATACAACAAAGCCCGCTAATTTGCGGTTTTTTTTTGCTCTCTATTGACTTAAACTTAAAGCACTCTTTGACTCACATAAGAAAAGCCTGTCGCTTCGTACTGCGCCTTCTGTACCATGCCGAGCACATCTTTTGGTTGGTATAGGTGGCTGTCATACACAACAACCACACTTTCATCGCCTCTTTCCAAGAAATTCTGCTCACCATATTCGGTGTAACGCGTTGCTCCCACTGCGACCACTAGCTGGCTTGGGAGATTTGCTTGTTTGAGTAATGCGTGAATGTTTTCCATCGGACCGCGCTCCGCTTGATGATTCATCTGATCACGTATCCAATCCAGCAGATCCGCATAGAAATAGGAGTATTCGTTTACTGCGCAATCTTCGCCGTAGGCAAATACCAGCTCTCCTCGCTTATGAAAGCTCGCGATTCTAAATCTGCCGATATCGCTATCAGGAGTGAGCCGTTCTAGTTCAATAAGTTGCGATGCCAAGCCTTTTGACGCTGCACCCCAATTTTTCTTCTCACTGATTTTATTCGCATCAGGGCGTCGAATCGAACAATCATTGAATGCGCCAAAATACGTCGGCTTGAGCTGTAAGACATGACCACCTTCATAAGTAACATCACAGATCAGAGCAAGCTCTGGTTCAATTTGTAAGTTCAAAATATCATTTGGCAACTTGGTCGTATCGGCACTTATTGGATATGTCGACAAATACGAATGTTCGATAAAAGGCACATAAATGGGGAACAATGCTTGGGGCTTATTAGCGTTCACATCTCCGTAGAGAGTAAAGTCATCAGCCTCACCAGCTTGTTGCAGGTGACCTGCGAAGTTTCCCGCGATACCTAAGATCATCGCATCTTCAAAATTGTGCATACGTTTACTTGTTCCTAATTATTCGTCGTTATTCGCGATGATATGTCTCGTCAAATCATCAATTTCAGCCAGCAACCAAGTCAGCGCGAGCAAATCTGCACTGCCGCCCGGACTAAGGTTTTTTTCAATAAGCTGGCGGTCAAAATCCATTAGCTGCTCTTCAAGGTTTGGATTATGCCAACCACCACTCTCAATAAGCTTCGATGCTATGTTCTGCACATAACGCAAACCATGCATCCCACCACGAGATACCACGTTGGTATCTTGATTGTGCACCATTAGCGTGAGCAACACTTGCCATAATGCTTGTTCTGCGGACGCGCCTTCATACAGCGCTTGTTGGTATGCATGCAAACTGTAAGTCATGATCGTTTGATAGCCAGACGCCGCCTCACCTCTTGCTCCAGTTAAACCAAATTCTCGATACAGCCGCTCACCATGAGTTTCCTTTTTAGAGTCGGTATTTTTCAGCTCTTGAAATACCATTAACGCACAGCTGCGCTTGATAACTTGGCTAATGTGCAAAGAATCGACCGCAATGCCTTTGCCTTTTAACCAGCCGATCGCACCACACACCAGTCCAAGTCCAAAGATCATCCCTTTGTGCGTATTCACACCACCAGTCGCAGCAAACATTGCGCGTTCAGCTTGAATTCCAATCGGGCGCAACACATCCAGTAATGTCTCTGCCGAGTGCGTTGCATGCGCAAGACCAGCGTTAAGAAAGCCATTGAGAAAAGGACGAATTGCACTCGCGCTGGCTTCAAACAGCGGCACATTCATATCTGAGTGAGCGCCGTTGCTAATAAGGTCAACAAGCCCCGGTTTTGGGGACAAGTGCACTTCCACCAGCATCGCGTGATATGCCAACTCAGAAACCAAAGAGAACAGATTCACCTTTACAGCAGAGCGATGCGCAACGCTTGGAACACGCTCGATATTTTGGTCGAGCAACAGTTTAAGAGCAACATTCGTCATAACACACCATCGACTCTATGTGAGAAACCAAGGTTTGAAGATCATGTTTACGCGAGCGCGCGCAAATCACGGCATCTTGTTCGCAAATAAGGCATTTTCTTCGAGTCATCCCTTGCCCTTTTCTTGAGATGATCTTTCCATCGACATCGATCACATCCAAATCCATTAACCGACCGAGACGATGGTTATTCTCTATCTCAATCATGGCTCGTTTGAGCGCCATGGCATTCGGTGCTTGGACCGCAAAAATTGCCTCTGGACCTGTGACTTGTCGTAGCAATTGTCGTCCTGCCATTGACCAGTCTTTTTCGAGACAAATGGCTTGAATCGCTTGCACACCCTGTTCGAAGATTCGCTCCGTGCACTCCGTCATTTTCTGAGGACCTGGCATATTGACGGTAAACGACAGCAAAGGAAGGGAGTGGCGTTTTAACCACTCACCTTGTCGTTTCACACGAGTTTCTTTGTTGCTCAAGACATCATCGAGACCAACTTTCAGCCCATAGCGAATGCTCATTCAGATTTAACCTTTCTGATGACATCAATCACAGAGCCATCGCGATAACGTACATAACCCACCACTTGATCGTCATATTCAATTGGTTCCGCTTTGCCCGTTAATGATTGCGCTCTCGCAACCAAGGCTTCCATATCAAGCACAGGCAGTCCAGCGTTCAACAAACGCTCTTTTACTTCTGGGCGTCGAGGATTCACTGCAATACCATGGTCAGTCACCAACACATCTATCGATTGACCCGGCGTTACCACGTTTAACACTTGCTCTACGACAGTTGGAATACGACCACGCACGAGCGGAGCCACAATCACGGCAAGGTTTGCGCCTGCCGCTGCGTCGCAGTGACCACCAGACGCGCCACGAATCACACCATCAGAACCAGTGATAACGTTGACGTTGAAGTTCACATCAATTTCAAGCGCGCTGAGAATGACCACGTCTAGACGATCAACCACTGCGCCTTTGGAAGATGGGTTAGCGTATTCATTCGCTGAGATTTCAATATGGTTTGGGTTTCGAGCAAGTGAGTCCGCTGCACCAGAGTCAAAACACTGCACGTCGATTAGATTTCGGATCAGCCCTCTCTCGTGCATAGAGACCATGGTTGAGGTAATGCCGCCCAGCCCAAACTCAGCGGTAATGCCTCGTTTTTCCATACTATTTTCTAGAAAACGTGTGACGGCAAGCGACGCACCACCAGACCCAGTTTGTAAGCTAAAGTCTTGCTTAAAATAACCAGAATTAATAATCACATCGGCAGCACGTTTTGCAATAAGCAGTTCACGTGGGTTACTGGTAAGACGCGTTTCACCGCCACCAATTTTGCTCGCATCACCAACTTCTTCGACTTCGACTGCGGCATCCACCAAATCTTGTGTGATTGATGCTGGGTGATTTGGATAACCGACGATAGATTCAGTAAGCATGACCACTTTACGCGCGTGTTGAGCATCGATTTTGGCGTAACCCAAAGAGCCGCAGCAAGATTTGCCGTTCATGCCATTTGCATTACCAAACTCATCGCAACAAGGCACACCGATGAACGCCACATCGATGTTTAGCTCGCCCGATTTAATCAAGTGCACACGTCCTCCATGGGAGTGAATATGCACAGGTTCTTTGAGCAAACCATGAGAAATGGCTTCACCAAGCTCACCGCGAATACCTGATGTGTAAATCTTACTCACTACGCCGTTTTTGATGTGCTCAACAACCGGCGAATGAATACCCGTTAAAGAGCTTGAAGCCAGTGTCAGATTCTTATATCCCATCTGAGCGATAGTATCTAACACCAAGTTAACCACCTTATCGCCACCTCGAAACGCGTGATGGAAAGAGATCGTCATACCGTCTTTAAGCCCAGAATCTAAAATGGCGGAACGCAGATCTGACTTTAGCTTTCTCGACTTTTTAGAGTTTGAGTCTTTGAGATGAGGCGTTAACGCATTTGCCTCCGAAAACAGTGACAACGTCTCTGGCAGCAATGCTGGTTTGATGGATTCCATTTGTTTCATGTTCGTGCCCTACTCTTTAATTCCAGATTGCGCTTTTTGTAACGTCCAACGAGCTCGCTCGATAATTGGTCCATCGACCATTTTTCCGTTAAGTGAAACCACACCAAGCCCTTGCTCTTGCGCTTCTTCTGCTGCCTCGATAACTTGAATCGCGTAATCCACCTCTTTTTGAGTCGGTGCAAATACGTTGTGAAGTAGCTCGATTTGCCTTGGGTTAATCAGCGATTTTCCGTCGAAACCTAACGACTTAATGTGTTCCGCTTCATTGAGGAATCCTTGCTCATTATTAGCGTCGGAATAAACGGTATCGAACGCCATAATGCCCGCAGCACGCGCAGCTTGCAGAATAGAACAACGGGCGAACAACAACTCTGTTCCTTCTGGGCTACGTTGCGTTTTTAAGTCCCTGACATAATCTTCAGCACCCAGTGCAATGCCAATTAAACGCGAAGACGATTGAGCAATTTCGATGGCGTTATTCACACCTTGCGCACTTTCGATTGCCGCCATCATTTTGGTGCTGCCAACTTCTCTGCCACATACACGTTCGATGTCTTCAATGCAGCGCTCCATTTCTTGCACGTCTTCTGCACTGTCTGTTTTTGGTAGACGAACCACATTGACGCCCGCACGCACAACGGCATGCAGATCTTTTAAACCAAACTCAGACTCTAGTGGGTTCACACGGACTACTGTTTCAATCTCTTGATACAGAGGATGTTGCAGCGCGTTAAACACCAACATGCGGGCGGTGTCTTTTTCTCTCAGCGCCACAGAGTCTTCCAAATCAAACATGATTGCATCAGGCTGATAAATGAAGGTATTACTTAACATGGCGGCGTTTGCCCCTGGAACAAACAACATGCTACGGCGTAACTTACTCATGATAATTTGCTCCATTGAATGTCATTGCTGTCTGCCGCGCGCATGACTGCAGCCTGAACGCGAGCCTTAATCACACAATCTAGTGCGCCTTTGTCTTCCACTTCTAACGTTGCGGAAGTCACGCCCATCGAATTGAGCACACCATGAATCAACGCTTCGATGGCTTTGCCAAACTGCTTTTTCACTGTGCTATCAAGAGAAATGTCGATGTCACCTTCTGGATTGGGTGAGATACGAACTTGCAAGTCACTTGATTCCAGTGTCCCTGCAAAAGCGGGTTTTATTATTTTCATTGAAAGACCTTTAACACCTTGGTTAAAAATTAATTGGGCTGTTAAGCAGCCACTGTTTCTTGGGTAAGGCACGGTAAAGCGTCCGTGTGCCTTTGTAGGTAGTCGATAGAGGTTGAGGGTAAAAAGTGAACCAGTTGATCCAATTGCCCTTTCTGCAAGAGTTTTCGCACCGTTGACGCTGAAATCGTGGTGCCTGACGCACACTTACGCTCTATTTCAATAACCCTGATTGGTGCGCCGTTGAGATCCTTGGTGGTTAATCTGTGTTTCATTTGTTGGTTGTAATAATGAGTCACAACACAGTCTGGCTCTGTCCCAACAAATCGGTGTGTAATGCCTAATGCTGGCGCAATATGCTGACGATATAAATTTAGATCAATAGCGGTATGACAATAATCAATCAATCGCTTCTCTTTAATAAAGTAAGTAGGAAACGTTGCTTTAGAAATTATATATTTTGAACCATGATGAATCGTAAAATTAGGAATATGTTTAGTACCACTTTCAATCATGTTCAAACGATCGTGATAAGCAAAACCTTTACCTTCTTCGCTGACGACAAATAAATGTAGCCAATCACATTGTGACGCCGCCGTTTCAATTAAGTATTGATGCCCTAAAGTAAACGGGTTTGCATTCATCACAATGCTGCCTATTTTATCTCCTTCTTTCTTTTTCTTTCTTAATGAACGTACAAAGTTTCTTAAATTGTTCTGACTATTTTCCATCAAGACTAATTTATCGTCCGCAAAAGAAATGGGGAAAAAACCAGATTCTCGAAACCTTTGCATATTCTGAGGCTTGGTAAACAAGAACAGATCAAAGCGCCCCATTTCATAAGCCATCGTGGTCAACTCAGTCATTAATCGCAGAGAAAATCCAGTACCTTGTAAGGCAGGATCAATCGCAATAGATTTTAGTGTTGAGCCAGCAAGACCGCCGCAAGCAATGATTTGACCTTGAGACTTCGCCACCACAAATCGCTCTACATCAGCGTCAACATCCAAATCATAACAAGTTAGAAACTCGGTAATAGCACCAAACTTCTCGTATTGATTTCGGTTCACTCGGCTAAATGCGTAGGTGTCAAACATGATCATAATCCTCTTTCGTGTTGCCGCCATCATGCGTCACTTGAATTTGAAAAATGATGATCCGTATCGACTATTTTCTTCTACTAAACGTCATTTATGAATTTAATGAATTTAATTACTTAACTATCTGTAAATTAAGTGATTGGATAATTAAAAACTTTAAATTCATAAGTGTGTATATATTCCACAAAGTAAAATGATCACACTCACAGTTAGGTTTTTCATTCAAATTTAAATTACGCCATGTTAAATCAACACGGAATAATAATGATGAACGAAAAGACCCTTTCAATAACTGAAACAAGAAGCCCGGGATTAGACTTATTATCTCAAGTCCGAATCTTTGGCTTACCATTACCGCTATATGCATTTATGTTCGCGGTCATGTTAATTGCACATATGACAGACACCATCCCTGATAATATTGTCGGCGGTTTTGGTTTTATGTTTGTTGTTGGTGCGCTATTTGGCGAACTGGGTAAACGCCTGCCTATTTTTAACAAATACATTGGCGGTGCGCCTGTTATGATCTTCCTTGTCGCAGCTTGGTTTGTTCATGCAGGTTTATTAACCCAAAACGAGATTGACACTGTCACTGCAGTCATGAAGAAGACCGATTTCCTCGACTTGTTCATTGCCGTTCTGATCACTGGCTCGATTTTGGCGGTTAACCGTAAGCTACTACTTAAATCATTAGTTGGTTACATTCCGACCATTCTTGCAGCCGTTGCAGGTGCTTCAATTCTCGGCATTCTTGGCGGAATGATGTTTGGCATTTCTATCGACAAAATCATGATGCTTTACGTACTGCCTATCATGGGTGGTGGTAACGGTGCAGGTGCGATTCCACTTTCTGAAATCTATGAGTCAGTCACGGGCGGCTCTAAAGAACAGTACTACTCGGTTGCAATTGCAATTTTAACCATCGCTAACATCGTAGCGATTGTCGCAGCAGCCGTTCTAAACAGCATTGGTGAAAAAGTACCGTCTTTGACTGGTAATGGCGAGCTATTGCGTAAGTCTAATTTCGATGTTGAAGAGAGCGAAGCTCCAAAAATCACTCCCCGTGAAATCGCGATTGGCTTGATGATGGCGGCATGTATTTACACCTTCTCATCCGCTCTTTCTAAAGAAATACTACCAGGTTTTGGTGACGTAAAAATCCACACTTTCGCTTACATGGTCATCATCGTTGCGATTGTTAACGCCTGTGGTATCTGCTCTGAAGAAGTGAAAGAAGGCGCAAAACGTTTGTCTTCATTCTTCTCAAAACAATTGCTTTGGGTGCTCATGGTGGGCGTTGGTATCGCTTATACCGACCTTGGCGAAATCATGAATGCACTAACCTTCACGAACTTAATAATCGCAACACTGATCGTTGCTGGCGCAATCATTGGTGCCTCTGTCGGTGGTTGGTTAATGGGCTTTTACCCAATCGAGTCTTCAATCACTGCTGGTCTATGTATGGCAAACCGTGGTGGCTCTGGTGACCTTGAAGTTCTTGCTGCGTCAAACCGCATGAGCTTGCTGTCTTACGCGCAAATCTCATCTCGTCTTGGTGGCGGTATTGTACTAGTCATCGCAAGTGTCGTGTTTGGCATGTTGGGCGGTTAAACCCCTTCTTATTTTGTCAAAGAGCAAAGCCTTCCTTTGCTCTTTGTTTTGTCCAATGGGAGATATTAATGGAAGTTAATTTATTTGCCGAAGGCTTAAACCTCATGACACTGGGTATGGGTTTTGTTTTCACTTTTCTTGTTTTCTTGGTCTTTGCTGTCAAAGCCATGTCTCGCTTTTTGGGGCGCTTTCATGTCGAACCAACTCCCCCTCCGCAAAAGAAAGTGTGTGCTGCCAAACCATCAAAAGATGATAACCAACTCGTCGCTGTGATTGCTGCCGCTATTCATCATCAAAAAATCAAACAAAGCTCGCTATAAGAGGAATTCGAATGTCTGAGTCTACTAAACGCATTGGTATCACTGACGTTGTATTACGTGATGCCCACCAGTCGTTATTTGCCACCCGTTTACGCATCGACGATATGCTGCCAATCGCCCAACAGTTGGATGACATCGGCTATTGGTCACTTGAGTGTTGGGGTGGCGCTACGTTTGATAGTTGCATTCGTTTTCTAGGGGAAGATCCTTGGGAAAGACTGCGAGAGCTCAAAAAAGCGATGCCAAAAACGCCGTTGCAAATGTTGCTTCGAGGTCAAAATCTATTAGGTTATCGCCATTACGCTGACGACGTCGTTGATAAGTTCATTGAGCGCTCCGTGGTAAACGGCATGGATGTATTCCGCGTATTTGATGCGATGAACGACCCACGAAACATGCAACAAGCAATTGCTGCGGTGAAAAAACAAGGCGCACACGCTCAAGGTACACTCTGTTACACCACTAGCCCTGTTCATAACCTACAAACCTGGGTCGACATCGCGCAACAATTGAGTGAACTGGGCGTTGATTCGATCGCAATCAAAGACATGGCGGGCATCCTGACGCCAACCTTAGCCAGTGAGCTGGTTTCAACATTAAAACAGCAAGTGGATGTTGACCTTCACCTGCATTGCCACTCGACCGCTGGCATGGCTGATATGACGTTAATGAAAGCCATTGAAGCTGGTGTAGATCGTGTGGACACAGCAATTTCTTCCATGAGCGGCACTTACGGTCACCCAGCAACAGAATCTCTGGTTGCATCACTTCAAAACACTGAATACGACACAGGTTTGGACATTTCAGCGCTGGAAGCTGTCGCTGCATACTTTAGAGAAGTACGTAAAAAATACGCCGCTTTTGAAGGTCAGTTAAAAGGCTCAGACTCTCGCATAATCGTGGCGCAAGTCCCTGGTGGAATGTTGACCAACATGGAAAGTCAGTTGAAACAGCAAAACGCCGCAGACAAGCTTGATGCTGTGTTAGAAGAGATCCCGAAAGTCAGAAAAGAGCTAGGGTATCTGCCGCTTGTCACGCCAACGTCGCAAATCGTCGGCACACAGTCTGTCATCAACGTCCTTATGGGTGAGCGCTACAAAACCATTACCAAAGAAACCGCTGGTGTCTTGAGAGGCGAGTACGGCAAAACGCCTGCCCCTGTCGACACGGAACTGCAACAGCGTGTGTTGGAAGGTTCAGAACCAATTACTTGCCGCCCTGCCGATAAGTTGGAGCCAGAACTGGAGCACCTGACCACAGAAGTGAGCACTCAAGCAAAAGCGCAAAACATTCCGCTCTCCGGCAGCGCTATTGACGATGTACTTACTATCGCGCTTTTCCCACAAGTGGGTTGGAAGTTCCTAGAAAACCGCGACAACCCAGACGCCTTTGAACCCGCACCTTGCAATGAAGCAGCAAGAGCAACAGCACAAGCAAAAATTAACACCAAACCAGAGAAACAAACCATGAATGCTACCTCAGAAAGCGGTGTTTACACCATTACCGTCAACAACCAAAGTTATGTCGTTCAGGTTGACGCAGGTGGCGATATTCAAGCCGTGTCAGAGCCGCAACCCGCGCCATCAAAACCAGTGACAACCGCTCAAGATGCCGAGCCAATGAACGCCCCACTTGCGGGTAACATTTGGAAGATCCACACCAAGCCTGGTGATGAAGTTGAAGAAGGCGATGTGCTGCTGATTCTTGAAGCGATGAAGATGGAAACAGAAGTTCGCGCACCACGTTCCGGAAAAATCGCCAGCATTGATGTGTCTGAAGGCGACGCGGTCGATGTAGGCGAACCTTTACTTCAACTGGCGTAACGAGGCATTAGTCACATGGAAAATGTCTTAGCGTTAGTGAATGACTTTGGTTTGTTCCACCTCGAATGGGGACAAGCCATCATGCTTATTGTTGGCTTGATTCTGCTTTATCTCGCCATTGTTAAACAGTTCGAGCCTTTGTTGTTGGTGCCAATCGGTTTTGGTGGGATTCTTGCTAACCTACCTGATGCAGGCTTAGCCTTGTCAGCGGTAGAAAACGCGCTCCATGCTGCCAAACCAGAGGTAATGTCAGCATTTGGCTCTGTGTTGAACATTGCGACGGACTCCGCTGCCGAAGTAAAAACGGCACTTGCAACGGCGACACCAACTCAACTTGCCAATATCCACTTACTCGCGGAAGAGTATCAATACTCAGATGGCATGCTGTACCTATTTTACAGCATTGCAATTGCATCTGGCGCTGGTCCTTTGGTGATATTCATGGGCGTAGGCGCAATGACGGACTTTGGTCCATTGTTAGCCAACCCTAAAACCTTGCTTCTTGGTGCGGCAGCTCAGTTTGGTATCTTCGCAACTGTGCTCGGCGCTCTGGGTTTGAGCTCTATGGGTTTGATGGATTTCAGTGTCGCGCAAGCCGCTGCTGTGGGCATCATTGGTGGCGCAGATGGTCCAACGGCAATTTATGTATCTAGTCTGCTCGCGCCAGAACTGCTGGGTGCTATCGCTGTAGCAGCTTACTCTTACATGGCACTTGTACCTTTGATTCAGCCGCCAATCATGCGCGCGCTAACCACAGAATCAGAACGCCAAATCACGATGCAGCAATTGCGTAAAGTGAGCAAGTTAGAAAAGATATGCTTCCCTTTGCTCCTGTTGATTCTGATTGCCATGTTGCTTCCTTCGGCGACACCGCTACTAGGTATGTTCTGCTTTGGTAACTTAATGCGTGAATGTGGCGTAGTTGAACGTTTATCAGATACTGCTCAAAACGCGTTGATCAACGTCGTCACCATCTTTTTGGGTCTTTCTGTGGGTTCCAAATTGGTTGCCGATAAGTTCTTACAGCCGCAAACCATCGGTATTCTCGCACTTGGCATCGTCGCGTTTTGTATTGGTACAATGGCAGGCGTATTGATGGCAAAACTAATGAACCGTTTCGCGAGTGAAAAAGTGAATCCACTGATTGGCTCTGCGGGTGTCTCTGCGGTTCCGATGGCAGCAAGAGTGTCAAACAAAGTGGGTCTAGAGGCGAATGCACAGAATTTCCTACTAATGCACGCGATGGGACCAAACGTAGCCGGCGTTATCGGCTCGGCGGTTGCAGCAGGCGTGATGATCAAATATGTGATCGGTTAGACAGTTACACAAGGAACGAGGCTCGATTGACTACCTTCAATAGATCTCGATCAGGTCTCTTCCTTGTTTCATTTGATAATTTACCCTTCAATCAATAAGAAGCTTACCATTCATGCCAGACCGAACATTTCACGACTACCTCTGTCGTAACCTCTCTTTTAGACAGCGTGTATGGGCGCTGCTTTTTGTGGTTGTTTCGTTTCAATTACTCCTTATCGGTGGCTATTTCCACCACATCCTTTCTGATACGTTAAACCACCAGGTCAGTGCGCGCGCAGTCATACAAGCTCGTGAAATTGCCAGCGACCCTCAACTGATCGAAGCAGTCTCTTTACGAGATACAGCGCGGGTACAAAAACAAATTAAGCGCCTACAAGGGATTTCCGATGCCAACTTCATCGTCGTTGGCGATAGTAAGGGCACTCGCCTAGCGCATCCAGACATCAAAAAAGTTGGCTACCCGATGCAAGGTGGAGACAACATACGCGCCCTTCAACAAGGATTGCACTACTACTCAATACGAGAAGGCAGCTTAGGTTTTGCGATACGTGGGAAATCCCCCATTATTTCCTCAACCGGCGAGATCATTGGTGTTGTTTCAGTGGGCTACTTACTGGATACCGTTAGTAATTTACTGCTCCTCTACTCCACGCCATTTTTCTTTGCCTTATTGATCATTCTAGTTTGCTCATCTTTAGGCGCTTGGTTCTTCTCTCGTCATATAAAAAGTCAAATGTATGGTATGGAACCAGAAGAGATCGCCCTCTCCCTCCGCGTGCAAAACTCGGTGTTTGAAGCGGTTTATGAAGGCATTATTGCGGTCGACAAACAAGGCCGTATTTTGTCGGCAAACCAGAGGGGACTTAAGATTCTGGGAATTGCGCGTAATCTTTCCCACCTACAAGGTCGAATGGTGAACGAATACGTCACCCCTGCTGACTTTTTCTTGGGAGCAAAGATGGGTGAAGACTCAGAGGAGTCACAGAGACAGCATCAAGTGATTACCTGTAATGGCGAAACCTTGGTCGCGACTCGTGTAAAGATTTGGGAAGACAACCAACACTCTGGCTGGGTCATCAGCTTCAGACCACGCAATGACTTAAGCACGCTCACATCGCAATTAAACCAAGTTCAGCAGCAAACCGACAATTTACGAGTATTGAGCCACGAATACGCAAATAAGCTTTCTACAGTCAGTGGGCTGATTCAAATTGGCGCGTACGAAGAGGCGCTCAGTGCCGTAAGGCAAGAAACAGAAACACATCAAAAGCTGATTGATTTCATTTCTCGTACGTTCAACTCCAAAGTGATTGCGGGTCTGTTATTAGGCAAATACAGCCGAGCAAAAGAACTTGGTCTTGCTCTCCATTTTGATCCGTACTGCCACCTGAGCGGTACACCAACCAAACTTACTGATGATGAGTTAGCCGCCATCATAGGTAACCTACTCGACAATGCTTATGAAGCAACGTTGAAAAACCCTGACAGCAACAAATGCATCTCGATACTGATTTCTGACGCCAACGAAACGGAATTGGTGGTCGAGGTTGCTGACAATGGCACTGGAATACCCGATGAAATCGCAGAATCCCTATTTGATAAAGGGATCACCAGCAAATCGCAACCGGGACACGGCATTGGCTTGTATTTGGTCCACCAGCTTGTCAATAACGCTGGCGGTGCAATCCTTGTCGACGATGCCGAACCAACCGGAACAATCTTTTCTTTATTTATTCCTAACGAGAGTTTGAAAGATGGAAATTTATGACGTTTTGATAGTAGAAGATGAATCCAATATCGCGGACTTTCATTCTTACTATCTTCAGCAAACACAACGTTTCAGACCTATCGGAATTGCAAAAAGTATCGCTGAAGCCAGAAAGATGATTCAGTTACTGAAGCCAAAACTGGTCTTATTGGATAACTACTTGCCTGACGGCAAAGGCATCGATTTATTGAAAGACATAACCGCTGCCAAGCAGTCACCAGATGTTATTTTTATCACCGCCGCCAATGACATGGAAACAGTAAGAGAAGGCGTAAGGTGTGGCGTGTTCGACTATCTGCTAAAACCGATCTCTTATGATCGCTTAACCGATTCTTTAGAGCGCTATCTGAAGTACACCAGTTCGTTAAAAGCAAATGACAACATCAATCAACGCCATGTCGACGAGCTGTTTAACTTTCAATCCAAATCATCACACATGCAAGCCTTACCCAAGGGGATCGATGAGCTCACGCTCGATAAAGTCACGAATGCCTTTGATGATGGCGAAATTATTTACACGGCGGAGTCTCTAGGCAATGAAGTCGGCATCAGCAAAACAACAGCAAGACGTTATCTTGAGTTTTTAGCCGCAAAAGGGTTTCTACTTGCTGTGATTCAACATGGTAAAGTTGGTCGCCCTGAAAGGGTTTATCAAAAGAAAATGTAACCTCCCCTTTGCTTAGGAAGAACGCTTTGAAACCCTACGATTCAAAGCGTTCCCTAAACGTCGTTGAAGCAACAACGTAAATCACAAGGTCAGATCCGCGGAGATAATTTCTGTGCCGTCGGAGACTTCCAATCGTTCAAGATTATCACTGTGCGCCTTGCATAAGGGCACCACGAAAACCTTACGCTCTTCCCCGTCTTTTCTAACCAGAACACCATAATCATGCTCTGCGGTACAGTTGGCTTCGCAGCAAAGGCGATGCTTAACGGTGCTGAAGTGACGCCAATACGCTAGCCACTCTAGTTTTGCTTTTTCCGTAATTAGCTCATCAGATATCTTACTTACTATCATACTCATACCATTTGTTTAGTAGACAGAAGCATTACACCGGATCATCGAGTTTGAGTTTCTAAGCGCGTTCAAAGAAAAGCGCAGATTTAATGCATGATTTAATTTCTATGGTTTTTATTCTCTTTACGCTCCCAAAGGGCACTCTTTGCAAATATAAGGGCCTTGGCTTGTATACTTTGTTGCCGATTCTTGATTTAGAATGACTAGATCTTTAAATCGCCGCCGCGTCTACAAACCAAGTCATTCTCGCTGAACCTAGCATCTCGAGGTTACTTGGGTATAGAACACCCATTAAAAACAAAGCGTATTCAAATGTTGATTTCAAAAAAGATCACTAAAAACAATAATATCAACAATGATTTTGTCGATATGCAAAATCTAAGATTCAAATAATAGCAAGTGAAATTTAGTTCAATAAAAATAAATAAAGAAAAATCCAATCAGTGTTATATCTATGGTAAATAAAACATAGAGAATGGCTTATTGACACAAATGTAACAATATGTTTCCATAAAAACATCAAGTTCAACTTTTCATCAAAAGGTGCCTGATAGCCATGGAAAAACTAAGTAAAGAAGAGCTTAATGCGATTGCAACAAGAATGTTGCAAGACCTTATTATGTGTCGGATGCTTGATTTCCCCGAGCAAGGAAAAACAGCAAAGGAAATATCATTACTAACGAGGATCGATATATTCTCTGCATTTAGCATGCTCAACAAGCTAATCGATTGTGGTTTGATAGAAGAAAATAAATATCGGGATGACATTTATTATCGAGCGATCAATATTCCCGAATATTTTCACGTAAGTGTGCATCCCAATATTATTCTTGATTATGCAACAAGAAAAACAGAGCACATAAAGTTCTCTGGCACTTCAAAGCGATTATACAAAAAGCACTATATTTCTAACTGATACGAAGGCTAATCGTTATCCTAGCCACAACAAAAATGAAGGCTTACCGTGGCAAGCCTTCATCTTGATGATGTTTAAATGAATATTGATTTAAGAGACGTGGTATCGAAGGGACTAACGGCTAGGAGCTAGAGCTAGAGCTAGGAGCCATTTTGTTAATGTAAACGTCCGGCATCAAACAAGACGTGATGTCTGAGTTTTCGTACTCTACACTGTTCATTAGCTTTCCGCCTTGTAGATCAACGTTCTTCACTCCCATTTGTTTAAGGTCGTTAAGTGAGTAGTACCAACCTTCTGTGAGCTTGTTTTTTTGGCAACTTCTGTCTCTTATCTGACCATAAACCGTGATATATGGGTCGACATTGATGTAATTAAAGTACGCCTTTTCTTTGACCCTCAGATGGTTGAGGTAACCTTCATATTGATTCCAATAACCGTTTGGAATGGTTTGTTTCCACAGTTCATCAGATTGTAACGCACCACCGTGCCACCCTATCAAGGCATCCTTTTTAATGGTGATACTATTGGCAGCCGTTAAGACATAGTTTGCGCATGCTGAAAAACATAGACGGCTGACTTCCACATCAAGATTATTTTCTTTTACAAAGTACCCAAACTCGATACCGGTATCAATCTCGCCTCCAGGACTGGTAATTCTGAGCTTTTTAATCTTCTTATCGCTAGATTTTACTAACCGAATTGCTTTTAAAACATCACCGCCAGAAATGACACCATCATAAACCAAAGTATCACCAACAATGATGACTTTACTCGCGGTTGGAACCATCAATTGTTGTGATGCACAGCCTGACAATATTACTGACAAACCAACAAGAATATACTGACGCTTCATAAACTGTTCTCGTTTTATATTACGATTAAGCCGCAGAAAAACAGCAAAAAGAGACACTTTACATCTTTTTTGCTTAGTCTTTTCATGAGGAAATAAAGACACGAGAAGACAATTCGTTATATCTTCTCCAATTGATTCATAAAAGCACAGTTTGATCTCACAAGATAATAGATATCAGATAGTTATGCGATCAGGTTCAAACATTAATTGCAGGGGAATATATTTACCCCATTGACACATAAGACATAAATATAGTTAAGCACAGAATCTAATTGAATATATGAATGACATATGCTCAAGTGACTTCAAGATGCAGGGTTCAGAGCATTGTCATTGATTCCCTGTTTACCGAAATTAAGTAATAAAAGTCAGTTTTTTATCAATAGTCGACAACGTGTTGAATTGAAGGATACTTATTAACATCGGCTTCACGTTCTGCCTCTCCTCTCTTCCACCTTAATTACTCGCTGTCTTGCAGCTGTCACTCGCTTTGTCTGTGTATTGTTCATCTCAGCCAAAGAATGATTTCACTTATTCCCTAATTATCAGAGAGTTAATAAGGCGTATTTTATTGTTCAGACACTCACTACAAATTCATAAACCTGATGAGGACAGGATGACTGCTCTTACTGGTCACGAGATGGAGAAACTATCAATGAACAATAAAAACAACACGTGGGTCGGGTTACAAATAACGTCTTTAGCGTCACTGGCAGCGATCGTATTTAAACTCAATACCTACAATGATGTGTGGCTAACCACATCCCTTCTATTCTTTGGTGTATTGACACCTATCCTTGTTTTCGCCCTGAGAAATCGCAACAGACTGTCATTTTTGATGACCATTGCTCCAACCATAGTCATCATTCGTATCGGTGATCAAAATGACATTTCATTGGTTGGGTGGTTAACCGCCTTATCGTTGATCCCGTTGCTTGTTCAGTTCATCGGCATTGCGAAAGAGATATACAAAGAGAGCCCAAACGAATTTGCCCTTACCTGTATACGCCTATTTCTCGGATTGAACTTCTTAACCCACGGAACGGAAAAGTTGTTTGCAGGAACCCAGATACACAATGGAATGCGAAGTTACTTTGGGCAGGTTGCTGGCTTTGATGCGGTCGGTCCTTGGTTCACTGACTTAATGATCTACGTAGGTGGTATAACGGAAATTTCCGTGGCGCTATTGATTGGCTGGGGATTGTTTACACGCATCGGCGTTTTGTGGGCAATTGCGTATTTAATTGCAGCGGAGCTCTTCTCGGGTCACTTCTTCACAGGATATACGTGGGCACTGCCGGGCGGCGGATGGGAATTTCCTTTCTTCTGGGCAATGGCATTGTACCCATTCTTGTTCCTGCACAATCAAGGGGCGTTATCTCTAGATAGCATGCTTCGTCGAGTTCGCGCTTAAGCTGGTTTTCTCAGCTTAGCCACCCTTGCCGATTTCCCCCGTCCAAAAAAGAGAGTTTGAGTTTCGCAAATCTCACGAAACTCAAACTCTTATCTAACAATAAGCTTATTTCGCTTTGATGTACAGATCTTTGGTGTAGATCTTATCCTCAGCGTTGCCTTTCGGATAACCACCGAGAAGTGGAGAAACCAAACGAGTCGTCACGTACTGATAGATAGGCGCTAATGGCATGTCTTTCGCCATCTGAGTTTCTGCCGCGTAGTAAAGCTTGGTTCGCTCTTCTTCTGAGGTCGAGTTCAACGCTTTTTCTATGATGTCATCGTACGCTTTGCTCTTATAGTGAACTCCGCCATTGACGTTAGAGCCGATCATCAAAGTCAGGAAGGTTGATGCTTCGTTGTAATCCCCACACCACGCGGCGCGCGTAACATCAAAGTTCCCTTCATCACGACTGGCTAAATAAGATTTCCACTCTTGGTTTTCTAAGTGAACTGTCACGCCCAGTGTTTTCTTCCACATTGATGAAATGGCAACGGCGAGTTTCTTGTGGTTTTCTGATGTGTTGTACAGCAGATTAATATCTAGAGGATGCTGTTTGTCATAGCCCGCCTCTTTAAGCAGTGCTTTTGCTTTTTCATTACGCTGCTTTTGAGTGAGTTTGCCGTATTCAGGCAACTGAGGGGAAAATCCGGCCGTGATTTCTGGCGTCAGGAAGTACGCAGGCTTTTGTCCCTGCCCGAGGATGGCTTTGGTAATAATGTCTCGGTCAATCGCATAAGACAGCGCTTTACGTACTCGAACATCATCAAACGGTGCACGTTGAGTATTGAACTGATAGTAGTAGCTACATAGATTGCCTTTTATCGACAAGTCCTCAGGGTACTCTTTTTGAAGTCGACGGAAGTGTTCGTTTGGCACTTCGTTGGTCATTTGAATCTCACCTGACAAGAAGCGGTTCATTTCTGACACCTGATCTTCAATAGGCAGATAAGTCACTTTGTTAATGACGGTGTGTACATCATCCCAATACTTTGGATTTCGCTTAAGCACGAGACGCTCGTTGACCACCCATCGGTCTGGCACATATGCACCATTCCCCACAAAGTGTTCCGGCTTGGTCCACTTATCTCCCCACTTCTCTACCGTTGCTTTATGGACTGGCATCATGGTGGTATGAGCGAGCATCTTAACAAAGTATGGTACTTCAGCATCGAGCTCGACCTTAAGGGTATAGTCATCAAGCGCTTGGACACCTAACTGACTGATGTCTTTCTTGCCTTCTATGATGTCTTGCGCGTTTTTCATTTTGGTCGAAGAAAGATACCAAGCGTAAGGTGACGCAGTTTTTGGATCCACGACTCGACGGAAGCTATAAACAAAATCTTGCGCAGTAACCGGGTCACCATTAGACCATTCTGCGTTGTGTCGTAAATGAAAAACGAAGGTGCGATTGTCCGTTGTTTCCCAAGACTCCGCGACACCAGGGATGGTTTTACCATCGGCATCTTGCGTTACTAAGCCTTCCAGTAAATCGCGAATCACATTAGATTCTGGAACGCCCTCGGACTTTTGTGGATCAATGGTCGCGACTTCGGTGCCATTACCTCGAACAAACTCCTGCTTTTTAGCCAGCTTTACTCCGTCTGGCACGTTCGCGGCGAACGCAGGTTGAGTAACGGCATAGCCGATGATACTGGTACTGATAAGGAGTGTAATTTTAGTATTGTTATTAATGAACATTGTTGTGCCGGCTTGTTTGCTGTGAAACTTTTTATTAACAACCACTATTCACTACAATATCCCTCTTCAAAAGATAATAATTATTCACAAAATCAGACGCTTTACATCACTTCATCACCACAACTTATCTCTTGCTAATTAGATTCAATAAAATAGTCACGTTGGAGCTTTGAGCTTTGAGCTTTGAGCTTTGAGCTTTGAGCTTTGAGCTTTGAGCTTTGAGCTTTGAGCTTTGAGCTTTGAGCTTAAGGATTATCAAAAATTATTAGAAAATAAATCAAATATAGAACTGTTTTTTATGGACTATTCCGAGGCTAGGATTTCAATACGCACTGAATGAGACGCTCAACATCTCATTCGAGTCGCCAAAATCCATACATCAAACTGTTCATTTCAAAATGGAAATAAAATGAAAAAGCATCTTTTAACTACCAGCCTCTTCACTGCTGCTGCCGCAATTTCAGCGGTGGCATCCTATTCAACTTACGCTGCGGAAATCGGTTCTCTTGAAGCCGTGACACAATTTAACGACTACCGCGGCGCAGGTGTCACCGTAACACCCGAAGGTCGCTTGATCGTAAGCATGCACCCTTTGGACAATCCCAAATATCGAGTCGTCGAAGTGATGGCGAATGGTACTAAAAGACCCTTCCCAACCATGGACTGGTCAGACGGACCAGAGGTCGGCGATGTAGGCTTAAGTGCGGTTATTGGCGTTCACTCCGACAGCAAAGGTACGGTCTGGATGCTCGATATGGGCAGCGAAACCTCACCAGCACAATTGGTCTCGTGGGACACGTCTAAAAATAAGTTGAGCAACCAAATTACAATTAACTCATCTGCACTAAGAGACAACTCGTTCCTGCAAGATTTTGCCATCGATGAAAAGCACGCGAAGATCTACATCGCTGACATGACCTTTGGCAACTTCATTGGGGCAACGAAACCCGCTATTGTCGTGGTAGATTTAAAAACGGGTCAGTCGACACGTGTATTAGAAAATGCCCCCCAACTTATGCCAGAAGACAGAGATATAGTCATCGAAGCTTCTCTATTGGCATCGAAAACAGAACAAGGTGCCACGAACCACTTACGTTTTGGGTTAAACCCAATCGCTATTGATGACAATAACGAATGGCTCTACTTTGGCGCATTTACTGGCACAAAAATCTATCGAGTTCCGACTTCAGCCCTAGAAAATGCAAAAAACACAGATAGTAAGCTGCAGAATAAAATCGAAGTATATGGACCAAAAAGACCCAGCGATGGCATTGCGTATGCGCCAGGGGGTGGCATTTTAGCGACCGATCTCGAACATAGTGGTGTTGGTTTGGTAACCAAAGGGAAATATCAGACACTTATTCAAGACAAAAAGCTATCTTGGCCGGACAGTATGGCAGTCAGCGGCGATTACATTTATGTCACCCAAGACCAGCTTCATCAGCACCCAGCATTCAGTCAAGGTCTCGGTAATGCAAAGGCGCCTTACACCCTGTATCGCTTCAAATATCAACCTTAACGGTCATCTATTACGTGTGAACAATGTTTCTCTTTACATACGGTCAGTAGCGACATAACGTCGAAGGAGATAAAAAGCGTTTCAATCCCAAAAATTCAAGGAGTTATCATCAATGAAGAAGATCAACATTAATGAGAAATTTGGGCTTTTTTCAGAGCAGTGGACACCCAAAATATTAGCTGAGTCGAACGGTCAGCTAGTTAAAATCGCAAAAGGCTCTGGCGAATTAGTTTGGCATAAACATGACAACGAAGATGAACTATTTATCGTCTTTAAGGGTGAACTGACGCTGAAATTACCAGAGCAAGAAGTGGTACTAAAGCCGGGTGAAATGTTTGTTGTACCGAAAGGTGTCGAGCACTGCCCTGTCGCTGAGCCAGACACTCACTTCATGATGATTGAGCCATCCACAACGGCGCATACTGGTGAGCTGAAAAGCGATATTACCGTATCGGTTGAAGAACAAGAGTGGATATAGCGCGATAAAATTAACCACTAGTCATTATATCCCTGCACCTTGAGGTGACTTAGGGATTAGTATCAAAGCTGGTCTAGAGCTCAAAACTAAACCAGCTTTTACCAAAGGGGCAACGCTACGGCTCTCTATTCAGCGCTAGCTTGGAAAAGCACATCTAGTTCGGTTTGTGCTTTTAGCAAATTCTCTAAAGGCAAAAATAGAGGTTCCGGAAGCTTGTCTAAGTCAAACCATTTCCATTGCTTACACTTCTCCGGTTCAGCGACCTGAGGCTCTCCAACCTCACATGAAGCAGCAACAAACAAAGTGACATAGTGCTTACCCTCTTTCTCGAAAACATCATTCGTGAAGCTCAACTTCTTAAAAGACCCAACAACTAAGCCGGTTTCTTCGAGTGTTTCGCGCTTAGCACAATCTTCAATAGATTCACCCCATTCAAGGTGTCCTCCGGGTGTAGCCCAAGTATGAGCCCCGTGTGAGCCAATACGTTCACCAAGTAGCACTCGTCCTTCGCGCACAATCACTGCCGCGACACCTACTCTTACTGCTTTATCCAATCTAATCCCCTTTTTAATTACTGCATAACGTCGCAATACTTTGCTATGTATTTAATACCGATAGAAAAGCATCCTGCTACAACGAGTAATGTTGCCTAAGCGCCTGCCATAACGCTGTTTTGTATCAATGCAAAACCAAAAATCAACAGTCCAAATGCTTGGCAACCAGCCCTTATACGTATGTAGATTTCTTCGTTATCTCGCTTATCGAAATGGTCGATGATTTCTACCAAACAGTAAATACAGCCAAGTATAAAGGCAGCAAAAGCGATGTATATGGCATCACCGTGTAGCGTTACCTCTGTACGCCTTCCTAAAAACACATATAACTCGCCGGAATAGATGCCATAAGCGCCATACACCACCAGAAAGACGCCGACTACTAAGTTGAGGACTAACTTATGTTTAGGGAACGAGTTAGGAACATGTTTTTCTCCCGCTTTTCTATTTTTCTGTATGAAAAAATCAGTAAACATAGTTATTCCTAAATTAAGTTGGAACGTAAGTGGTATCGCGACGTCAATCGTTGATTAAATTGCCACATTACACATTTCTAGGGAGGTCTGTGGAGAACGATGACAATCTAAGAGCGAAACCTTTCATTTCCCTCTCTCTTAAACGCCACTATGTACCTAAACACTCTAAACCTTGTTGCGCAGCGCATATTATTGAACACAAAAAAGAATATCTACTCGCAATTCATTCTTTTGGGCTATAGATTCAATTTCAACGTTTATGTTTATAAAATATTAAAATGAAAATGAAAAACAATAACTTTAAGAAACTACGAACTGCATTAACACAAGGCTGTGGCACGCATAGCATGATCTAAAGCTTATTGTTAACTCGACAGCTAGCATTTTTATAAAAGCCCTACACATAAGGAACCAGACACATATAAACATGTCTATTAATGCGGTTCATTAATCAGGTAAATTTATGTGTGTTAAGTTAACAAAAATGGTTCTCCCTTTTCTATTGCTGCCGGGAGCGCCCGTTTACAGCGCAGAAACAACCAACGTTACACTTGTGGGTGACTCGATTCACTACACCGGTACATTAACCTCCGAAGCAAACGACGCTGTTGTGGAAACCTATGCTGATGCGGCAGTGAAACCAACCACTCTTGTGATCTCAAGTGACGGCGGTGATGTGGAGCTGGGAATAGCCTTAGGTGAATGGGTTTTTGCAAATAAAATAGATATTGAAGTCAACGACTATTGCCTTTCCTCTTGTGCAAACTATGTATTTACCGCAGGCAAAAACAAATATATATCAAACAAAGCAATTATCGGTTTTCACGGAGGCTTAAGCAGTCAGGAGTTTGATACCTCAGATATTGAGGCTTCATTTAAGGACTTACCCAAAAGACAAAGGGAAGAAGAAATTCAAAAAGTCTTACATGAAATGCAAACGTATATTGGCAAAACTAAGGAAAAAGAAGATTCGTTCTTCAAAAAAATCAAAGTAAAACAAGAAATAACAACCCTTGGTCAATCTCCCCGCTACGATAGTTTTTCCGATTCGGATTACTCCGGTTGGACCTATAACCCAAACGATTATTCGAAACTTGGAGTGAAAAACGTTTTTGTTAAACAGCCACCTTGGGAACTCGAACAACTCAAAAAATTTGGAAAAGTTGTTGTAGTCGAAGTCGAATAAATTTCTCGCTAAAGCCCTGAAAAATAGCACCGGGAAAACCCGAGAATAAGAGATATCTAGGCTTGATAGTGCATTCAATCAAGCCTAGCTGCGAGATACGCTTCAAACCTCTATTGCCAGGTAGAAATAATCTGTCTCAGCTTACGTTCTTGTCTTAGTGCTTCAAACCAAAAACCACCACAAGTCAACGCGATTCCAAACAAAAACATCCCGAGTGGTATGAGCAAAGGTAAGCTAAAAGTATCAACACTCAGAAGAATGTAAATACCGGCACCTCCGGTAACGGCAAGCCAGAACAACATAAAACACATCACAAACAAATTTAACCGCATGGAGACGCTCACCCGAGTACTATCTTTATTCGCCTCTACCTTCCCCTTCATGACAGGTAAAAATGAATTTCTGTAACGAATGTTTCCCACAAGATCGAAGCCCGTTTCGTCTACCTTTCCACAAAATGCTGAAGAGGAACTAGGCTTGAAAAAAGCTCGTTCTGATGTGTTTTCTTGTATTCGCTTTAAAACTTCAGGTGCAGACAAGAACGTATCGATTTGAAACCTATTATAGGGAATTAACTTCATAATGATCTCTATATTGAACATATACCCAAGTGACTTCAAGATGCTGGATTCAGAGCGTTGTCATTGATTCGAGTGCAAGGAAAACAACGAAGCGGAATAGCACGCTCTTTCCAAGTTGTTTGACGTAGCAATCGGGTCAATGACACGCTCCCAGAGGGCGAGTTGTCTTGGTTTGTATACTTTGTTGCCGGTTCTTGATTTAGACCCACTAAGCCTTCAAATCGCCGCTGCGTCTACAAACCAAGTCATTCTCGCTGACCCAAGCACCTCGAGGTTACTTGGGTATATCATTCAAAACTACTCAAAAATGCCACACGTTGCGAATCAACATTAAAAAACTGTATCCGTTCAAACCTGAGAAATAACGGTTTACCACCCTTATAACATTGAAATAATTGATAATTTCCAGATTTATTATTGAATATTCCAATTACCGCAAAATAAGCTTGAGCGATTGTGGAGGTAAACCGTTCACCTCCGCTTGACCTTTACCTTGGGTGAAGCCCTAGCCTTTCTTTATCAGGTAATGAGAAAGGGGATTTCTTATGGGCATGTGTCATCACAACGGTTCAGATGTTTCTGAAACCAAGCCAATTTGGCGAATACTACTCATCCTAAGTTCAATCGTTCTATTGCTCGTTTTGTTGTTTGGATAAAAGGCGGGATGGCATGTGAAAGTTGCGTACGTCAGGACACTCGATGAATCACGCATCTGAACATCGAATAGCGGAGAACCGTGCCTTAGAGGGAAATTAGCGCGATTTGACAAATTTCAGGTAAAGAAAAGCCCACCTAAAAAGGTGGGCGCTTCTTTAAATTTGGTGGGTCCGACCAGATTCGAACTGGTGACCCCTACCATGTCAAGGTAGTACTCTAACCAACTGAGCTACGGACCCAAATTTAATGTTCAGCATACTTTGGTTTTAGCATGGCTTTAAGGAATGGTGGGTCCGACCAGATTCGAACTGGTGACCCCTACCATGTCAAGGTAGTACTCTAACCAACTGAGCTACGGACCCATTCCTTAAGAACGAGATGGATATTAGCTATATCCTATGAGGGGTGCAAGCATAAATTCACTAACTTTGATTCGTTTGGCGAAAATCTAAACTCAACACCCGCTTTTAGACGATTTTATCGACAAAGCATTGGCAGATACGAGCTAAAAGTGTGATCTACTTAACTTTTATATTTTCAGCTAATTATCGTAGGGCACTTCGCTGAGCATCCAGATCTGCAAAATCTGTGAGACATCGGGGCAATAGCCGAACAAGATTTGGTACTTTGGTTTGAAAGGTTCGCCGATAAACGTGGTACGAATCAGTTTGCCAGTTTTTAGGTCCACCTGCGTACTCACCCTTCCCTTGAAGTTTTGAAAAATCGCAAATTGTTCACTGTGGTACACCATCTGCTCTCGGTAGAACAAAAAATGGTCTTGCGGTGTTTCTGTAAGTTGGCATTCTAGTGGTTTTAAAGACTGCTGAGCTTGCACACTCAATGCCACTAGCAATGCAGATAGGCTCCATCCAAATCGCATCGTACGTCCCTATTCTTCTTTCTTTATCAAAGTATAGGAGCTATCGGGGTAACTGCAGCGAAGCTCGGAACTTGTGACTACCAAGAAAGAAAAAAGGCTTCAACCAATCCAGTTGAAGCCTTTCTCTATTTCATTATCTGGGAACGAAATGCTTATTCGTCTTCGGTATCAAACACCACGTTGTAGTTTTCTGTGTAGGTACAGTTTGGTTGGCGGCTACAGGTAAAGAAGCGTCGACCTTTAAACTCACCTTGGCTCGCTGTTCTGATGATCATCGGACTGCCACACTTTTTACAAAAGCGGACTTCTTTATCCGGTTCAATCAGATCAATGTGTGCTGCTAATAAACGACGTAGACGCCCCACTTGGTAGCTGTGTTTTACTGATGCGCCAATCAAAGGAAGGTTCGCCGATTTACACACGTGCATCAGCAGCTTTTGGCGCTCGACTTTGCCTTTATGCAGCTGCTGACCGTTATCAAGCTCAATGATCACGCGCGGTTCAAGCGTTCTAGGGTCGCAGATAACGTAATCAAAGTAGCTGCGTGAAATTCGGTTACTGGCAATAAAGAACTGTTTTTTGTTCTTAACCTCTTTTGGTGCGATCAACGTTGCCATGTTTACTTTGGCAAACACCACAGCATGATCACCAACCGCAGCTCTTAACGCATTAAAAAACGCGCCTTCCTGCCCTTTTAATAAAGGACCTTTCGAACGGTATGGGAAGTCTCGCGTGTCATCGTTTTTGATCACGTACTTTTGAATGATAAAGAAGAAAACAACAAGTAGAACAACAATGATAAAGATGTTGGTCATAGATAAAGTGCGCCCAAAACAACTAGTTGCTCAAAGCCTAAATGGAAAGTTTAGCCAGAGCAACAAAACCGATAAATTTTGCGGGGTGATAATAACAGCCGCAAAGCTTTTGAGCACGATTTACGTTAATCAAACAAGAACAAAAGCGGGCTCCATCAAGAGCCCGTTTGTTAATCATTAAGATGTATATAAAGTGCTAGCTGTTAGCGTCAGGTTGGTTCTCTGGCATGGCATCAATAAATGCTGGCAGTTGATTACATGCTTCTACAACCGAGCTAATAATTGGATAAGGAGTCATATCCACTCCAAAACGTAACGCATTGTACACTTGAGGCACTAAACAAATATCAACAACAGAAGGAGAGTCAGTCACACTGTAGATACAGTTTCCATGTTGTTGTCGATGCCTATTTAGCTTCTCTTCTAATGCCACAAAGCCTTGATTTACCCAATGATGAATCCACTCAACTTTCGCCTCTTGATCACACGACAGCTGCCCTTCTAGGTACTGCAACACGCGCAAGTTATTGAGTGGGTGGATCTCCATCGCGATATCCTGAGCCATAGCCAAAGCTTGGTAACGAAGTGGCGATGGTTCTGGAATCACTCGAACTTGTGGATACTGCTCATCAAGATACTGAATGATGGCAAGAGATTGGTTGAGTTGAATATCACCATCCACCAGCACTGGCACAAGCTCAGAGGCGTTTAACTCATGGTATTCCGCGCTATGCTGCTCGCCGCCATTACGTACCAAATGAACCGATTTGGACTCATAGTTCAGCTCTTTTAAGTTCAAACAAATACGCACTCGATATGCCGCCGAAGAACGCCAATAGCCGTAGAGAGTGATGTTATCGCTCATACTTCCCTTGCCCCTCACTCTCAATGTTTTAAGTATTGGCTGACTTGCTGATCAATCGTGCCAAAGATCGAGTTGCCATCTGCGTCAAGCATCTCAAGCTTGATAGAGTCACCAAACGACATAAAACGTGTCGACGGTTTGCCATCACGAATGGTTTCAATCATGCGCACTTCTGCGATACACGAATAGCCTACGCCACCCTCTTCAATAGAGGTACCGTGCTCCGTGCCTTGTTTGTTTGATACTGTACCCGAGCCAATGATTGCGCCCGCAGAAAGTGGACGGGTTTTGCTGGCATGGACAATCAAATCAGCGAAATCAAACGTCATATCTACTCCAGCATTCGGACAACCAAATGGTGCATTGTTATAGGTTGATACCAAAGGCAAATGAACTTTGTTTTCATACCATGCTTCACCTAGCTCATCTGGCGTTACTGCAACAGGAGAAAACGCCGACGACGGTTTTGATTGGAAGAAGCCGAAACCTTTTGCCAGCTCTGCCGGAATCAAACCACGCAACGACACATCGTTTACGAGCATGATAAGGCGAATGGATTCTTGTGCTTCTGCAATGCTTGCTCCCATCGGCACGTCACCAGTGATCACGGCAACTTCACCTTCGAAGTCGATGCCCCACTCGTCGCTGGCAAATTCGATGTTGTCGCAAGGACCAATAAATGCGTCAGAACCACCTTGATACATCAAAGGGTCGGTCCAGAAGCTTTCTGGCATTTCCGCACCGCGCGCTTTCCGCACTAATTCGACGTGATTGACGTAAGCGCTGCCATCCGCCCATTGATAGGCGCGAGGCAATGGTGACTCTAGATAGTGGGATTCAAACGCTTCACTTCCTGAAACCGAACCATTATTTAGCGCGTTATAGAGCTCTTCCAGTTGTGGAGCGACTTTGTCCCAGTTATCCAATGCCACTTGCATGGTTGGTGCGAGATGCATCGCGTGGAAAATTTCGGTTGCCGGCACACATTGTGTCAGGTCTTTGCTCACGATCATCAACAGACCATCGCGAGTGCCATTTTTCTTGGTTGCTAATTTCATCCTTGCCCCTTACTTCTCTTGCCAGCTATAGACGTATTCTTTGTTTTCAACCTTATCGAGCTCGTCAGAAAACTCGAGTGCGTGGCGCGTATCAATCATCACTGCCACTTCATCGGTGAACTTCTTCTTATACTCCTGACCCGCTTTGAACGCTTTCGGATGAGGGCCATGAGTAAAGCCTGCCGGATGGAAAGTCACCATTCCTGCTTCAATGTTGTCACGGCTAAAGAAATCCCCTGCGTGGTAGAACAGGACTTCGTCATAATCGTCATTGTTATGATAGAACGGCACCTTCAGAGCACCAGGGTCGCTTTCGATTGGTCGAGGTACAAACGTACATACTACGAATCCAGCACCAACAAATGTAGTGTGGGCAGAAGGCGGTAAGTGATAACGATGCGACATCAAAGGTCGAATATCACGCCAGTTCACCTTCACCACAGCCAAGTCACCGTGCCAACCAATCGCATCAAGCGGGTTGAATGGATAAGTAATCACGCTGACTTTATCATGGCGCTTCACATGAACTTGAGTTTGATCTTCTGAGTACTGCGCACGAAACTCGTCGTTAATTGACGGCGTTTCCAGAACGGCTGGGTCGAATACAGCGTGATTGCCCACCATGCCTTTTTCTGGCAAAGAATAAGCAGCATCGGTGTTTTCAATCATCAGAACAAACATTGGTTCACTTGGTTCTAATCGCCAACTGGTCGAGCGTGGGATCATCACGTAATCACCTTCGCTCACTTTGAGATGGCCATAGTCGCAGTAAAGGTCTGCAGTTCCGTGATGGATGAACAGCAGCTCATCGCCATCGGCGTTACGCACCAAGAAGTCCATCTTCTCGTGCATACGCCATACACGAATCTTACAGTTGGCGTTGTGTAGAAGATGCGGCACTGCCCAAGGCGAAATCTGACTTGCCGTTTCGACTAGGTTGAAATCGAAAGCGCGCGGGCGCAAATCGCCTTCCCACTCCGACCAACCTGTCGGTGCGTGTTGATGATGAAAGTGTGCAGCAGGGCCAAAGAATCCACTTCGGCCTGCTTCACGTTCGTAAATTGCCTCTTCCGGGAAATCAGCATGTGCTTGCTTGGAGCACACTCCCTCCCGATGAGGGAATGTGATCCATTTATGCATCGCTTAGTACTCCTCGGCGGATTTGGTCTTCTTCAATCGATTCAAACAAGGCTTTGAAGTTACCCTCACCAAAGCCTTCGTTGCCTTTACGTTGAATGATTTCGAAGAACACAGGACCAATTACGGTCTGGGTGAAGATTTGCAGCAAGATACCGTCTTTAGTTGGCGCGCCATCTATAAGAACTTGCAGATCACGCAGTTTGCTGACGTCTTCCCCATGTCCTTTTACGCGCTCGTCCACTTTCTCGTAGTACGTATCTGGTGTTGGCATAAAGTCCATGCCACGATCACGCAGTGTTTGAACGGTTTGGTAGATGTCATCGGTGGTCATCGCGATGTGTTGAATACCTTCACCGTTGTATTCACGGATGAACTCTTCAATCTGCGACTTGTCGTCAGAAGACTCATTGATTGGAATACGGATCTTGCCACACGGCGCGGTCATTGCGCGGCTAACAAGCCCTGTCAGCTTACCCTCAATATCGAAGTAGCGAATCTCGCGGAAGTTACCAATGCGCTCGTAGAATCCAGACCACACGTCCATGTTACCTTGCTTCACGTTATGAGTCAGATGGTCGATTTCGTACATACCAACGTCTGCTTTCGCTAGACGCTCTTCTGCATCATCGTAGAAGCGGAAGTCGACATCGTAAATGCTCTGTTTGCCGTAACGATCAACGAAGTACAGAAGACTCTCACCGATACCGTAAATTGCCGGAATGCTTAGCTCCATCGGACCGATTTCCGTTTTGTACTCTTCACCGCCGTTATCCAGCGCTTGCTTTAGCGCCACGTTAGCGTCTTGCACGCGAAATGCCATGCCACAAACGGAAGGTCCATGAACTTTAGCGAAGCCTTCTGCCTGACTGTGCGGCTGAGCATTAACGATAAAGCTGATGTCACCTTGTCGGTACAGCCAAGCCTCTTTAGAACGGTGTTTTGCGATTTCTGCAAAACCCAACGAAACAAACAGCGCTTTCAGTTGTTCAATACCTTCTCTATCCGCCGCTGTGTATTCCACAAATTCGAATCCATCCGTGCCTAATGGGTTGTAGGTGTACACCATGACTTTCTCCTTATGTCATTGTTGTGTTTGAACATACGTTCTTGTTCGATATTTCTAACTTGGCGCAGGAGGAGAAAAATTGGAATACATACGAGGAAATCTAGCTTCATGCACTTTCTGCAACGTAATGTAAAAAATATGTTACACGATATTATTCGCCCGCAATCGTTTACGTGAAAAATAAGGAAAACACATAATATCAACGCATTAGCATATCGTTTTTAAATTTACACGCCCAATTAAGATGTAAACAGATTGTTACCTCAATGACTTTTGTGGGCAGTAACGCGCAATTCTCATTCAAACAGTGTCAATATACGGACAATTATTCTGATAATATATGGAATGAGTGCCGATAAGTGGTAGTATCATTTTTTAACCACTACACTGGCAAATAGTTATGGCACGCCGAACTCAAGAAGATACCCAGATTACCATCAACACCATCCTCGATGTCGCGACAGAGCAGTTGATCAAGCTTGGTTACGAGAAGATGTCCTACACGACGTTGAGTGAGCAATCGGGAATATCGAGGACGGGCATAAGCCATCACTTTGCAAAGAAAGCCGATATTCCTCGCGCTCTACAAGGCCGACTACTAAAAATCATGGCCGATAAGTTGAACATGTCAGGTAATGAAAAAGACCTCATTGACAGTTGGGAACATGCGTTTGGCGATGAAGCGTTTATGGCGATTTGGCGTTTGGCATTTTTGATGACAGTTTGTGAGCATCACACACCTTATCTCAATGAGATTCAAACGCAGATTGAGACTGTTGCATCGTTCAAGCTTAACAAGTCATGCCAACGCACGATTGAATGGTTGATTGGATTAACCCTTCTAAGCATTCATCGATACGAATAAAATCGAATCAATAGTGAAGCCGAGTACCCTACTCGGCTTTTTGCTTTCTTGGGGTTTTGAACACATAAAAACAAAATGTAAGCAGCATGAAACTAAAGCGACCGAACCCTTTGCAGAGTTCGGCCTATCCAGAAAGGCAGTGCGAGAGGACATGAATAAACAGAGACTGTATTAACCCATAGATGTGATACTGATTCAATAATTACCCGTTAAATTACAATCGACTATGCAGTTATACTGTTAACTTTTCATCAATTACATAAATAGCTCGACTCTGTACATAAATACCACTCGCCCTTATATAAATCAGTCACTTTCGATATTTGTAAAAATTCGCTAAAAGCTCATAACAAACGATTAGTTTTTCTCTATCACCCCAAAAAACTGGGTGTTAGTCTTGTTTACATATTTACCTAGCCCATTTTTACTTTCGTGACCGCCGCATCAGATCCGGTAATTCGTAGGTCAAGAGAATGTCAGGCAGCGGTATTTTTTGATTCAAGACAGTTTTGACACGGACTAGGTATGTAATAAGAGGTGTTCTGTTCCCTTTCGGGCTCGCACTCTATACCGCTGCGCTCTCGACCAAGAAAGAAAGAGACATCCAAATGACACAAATTAATCAAGAACGTCTAGTTGAACATTTCTGCCAACTGGTTCGCATCGATAGCGAATCTATGAATGAAAAACAAATCGCAGAAACTCTGGCTGAGCAACTGGGCGAGTTAGGCTTTACGGTTCAAAAACTACCTGTACCAGAACACATTTCTAATGGCTTCAACGTTTATGCACGTCTAGAAGGTAAGAAAGAAGGCTCTATCCTCATGAGCTGCCACATGGATACAGTAACGCCTGGTATCGGCATTGAGCCGATCATCGAAGATGGCATCATTCGATCTAAAGGCAATACGATCCTTGGCGGTGATGACAAGTCTGGCATTGCTGCAATCATGGAAGCGGTTCGTTGCATCCAAGCTGAAAACCTAGAGCACAAAACGTTAGAGCTTGCTTTCACTGTGCATGAAGAAGGCGGTCTGTTCGGCTCTGAGTACTTCGACATGACGCACGTAACGTCTAAAGAAGCGATCGTACTGGACACAGGCGGTCCTATCGGCACTATCGTGACAGCAGCACCTGGTCAGCAAAAAATCGTTGCAACAATCAAAGGTCGCCCAGCACACGCGGGTCTAGCACCTGAAGAAGGCATCAGCGCAATCATGGTAGCGGCAGATGCAATCAACCAAATGAAGCTGCTTCGTATCGACGAAGAAACCACAGCAAACATCGGTATGGTAAACGGCGGTCAAGCGACAAACATCGTGATGCCAGAACTAAAAATCGTTGCTGAAGCACGCTCTCTAAACGGTGAGAAGCTAGAAGCGCAAGTGAACCATATGATCTCTACCTTCGAGTCAGTATGTGAAAAACACTGCGCAGAAGTTGAAATCGAATCAAGCCGCGCATACGACGCATTTGTTATCGAAGAAGACAACGCTCACGTATCAGCAATCAAAGCGGCATTCGCTGACATGGGCATCGATGCATTCACAAAAGGCACTGGTGGCGGCAGCGACGCAAACAACTTCAACAAGAAAGGTCTAACAACGGTAAACCTTTCTACTGGTATGGCGAAAGTACACACAACTGAAGAATTCATCGCGGTTGACGACATGGTGAAAATCACGGAATTCGTTAAGCACTTCCTCGTCAAATAAGCAAACTAAGTAAGCACAACTTGCGCTTAGTCTAAAACGTAACCTAAATCCCCTTCCTGCTTTACGCATGGAGGGGATTTTTATTTCCGTTGAGTAACGTCCCCTTCTATTACGCAGTTAAGCCACCAAAAAACAGCGATTCCCCAGAGCAATATGGCGTACGCATACATAGAAAACGTCATTTTGTATAGATGGATAAATGTGAATTTGGACATAAGGTACCAATCTGCTTTCGTGATCAAATCAGAGCTGGAAGCAAAATCACAGGCATAATTCATGCTATCTATTTCGTCGGCGGTTCCCATCAGATAATCAAATCCATAAGCCACTTGCATTAAGAGTGCTTATGTAATCCCCCTCCATACTGTGTCGAGCTTCTGGCGACACATAAATGTCTATTCAATTGGCAAAAGTAGAGTCTAATATGAAGAAAAACACGCTCGCTTGGCTGATCTCATCCTTATTAGGAAGTACAGCCACTTTCGCAAACGCGAACCACGACCTAACCTTGGTCGAAATCGGAAACCAAACCTTTGAACGCATAGAAATGCTCAAGCAGTTAGCAGACAAAGGTCAAGGTACGTCTCAACGCGATGGCGAAACCTACCTTGATTTCCAAGGCTATGAATACTGGGTGAACTTTGATGGCTACCCTAAGTTCCCATTCTTATTCAGCGATCAAGACCAAGCCTACCGCAATGCGGTGAACTTCGTCGGTCCTGAATGGGAGTTCATCATGTACAACGGCGGCTTCTATCTGATGCACAAAGAGTTTGGTGTGATGAACCCAGACGACACAGGTTGCTACGTAGAATATATCCCTGCTGCCCGCGGCTCTAAGCGTCCAAATGGCGAATACATTTGGCAGTCAGATATGATTCAAAACATCGAGACTTCTGATTGTGGCGACCTATCTGCGCCAAGCATCAATGCATTGAACGTAGCCAGCGTTTCAGATCAAGGTGTTCAGCTAAAATGGGCTACGCAAAACGCGAATGGCAATGTGGTTTTGACGTTGACCGAATCAGGTTCAGAGCCCGTTCGTTATGACAACGTTCAATCTGGCTTGTTCATTGGTAACCTGAAACCAGACACTCGGTACACGGCGGAGCTTTCGTCATGTAATGCGATCGATTGTATCGAGCCACAAAAGATTGAATTCACGACAAGTGCTGCACGCCTTGGTTACGCAGACGAATTGCCGTTAGACAATCACTTGAATGGCGATTTGACTGGTTCTATCCATTTTGCTCAAACCCATACGACCACCGCCCCAAATCAAAACGATGTTTACCTGTTCCCTGACTTGGTGATCGACCGTGAAGCTCTGCTTTTATTCACGCCAGAAGACAAAAACGTTCAACAAGTTTGGGTAGAACTGAGCTTTGAAGGCACAGTAATCACTCGCCTTCCAATGCTGCCACCAAGCGCGCTTGCGGCTTCTGATCAGCCAGATAATGGACGTTCTAAAGTGGTATTCTCCCATCACGCGTGGTCACTGCCGCTGCAATGGGATTGGATGAAGCCAGGCTTGTCGCTGCGCTTAACCGATAACACTGATCGCCAAGGCGATTTAGCTGCTAATGAACTTGTCTTTGGCGGCGCGCCGGAGCTTATCATTCAAAACATCGACATGGGTATGCTCACGGCGCCACGTGATGGCAACACCATGATCAAAAACATGGCAAAACTCAGCGCCGATTACTTCCAGAAAATCCCAGCATCTAAACTGGTGATGGCGGATTACACTGCCGCTTATTTCCCGAAAGTGACGCTGCCAAACGGTAAGGTTTACACCACAAGCTCCGATGGTGAAGGTGGCTGGCACGGCGGTGACATGCGTGAAGCCATTGGTAAAGCACTGGTCTCTACAGGTGTGAATAACGCGAACGTCGGCATTACTGATAGTGCTGGCTATTCGCAAGCTTACAATAAACGCTTCAACCATATTACTGCGCACACCAACTGCGGCGTGTACACCAACGGCGTTATTGACCATGGCGGCAGTGGTGGCGGCGGCATCGTGACGTTAACGGCAACAACCGGTAACGAATGGTCGCACGAACTGGGTCATAACTACGGTCTGGGTCACTACCCTTGGTATGCTTCTACGCACGATTTGGAATCTGGTTGGGGTTGGGATGCTCTGCATCGCCGCTTTATTGGTAACTTACACTGGACAGGTGAAGCCACGACTAACGATGTGGGTGGCGAAGTGGTGCCACCATTTGCTGGTGAATTCCGCTTTATGCGTGACGCTCAAGCCGGTGGTGAAGCCGCACTATTAGGCACCATTAGTCATTACACGTTAGAGCACCCTTCTCAGTCTCGCCGCGTACAAACTTGGCTCAATAACGGTTTTAACGTCGATTTAAACAGCTCGACTGGTTATGTTCGTTGGAATCAAGAAAGCCAAAGTTACCAAGAAGCACAAACCGACACGCCAGTACCTACTGCAGCAGGCGTGCCCGTTGTCACCATGTTAGGCATTTACGATCCGCGTAACGAACTTGTAAGCCAAATTTACCCGCTAATTTACTCCAACTACGGCAACGTGTTTGAGCAGCCTTCTGCACCAGACGTAACTTATCATCCGGAGGGTTGGCAAACGGTGTCTTCTTTGTCTGACGAGCAAATTCAACAAGATTTGTGGCAGACGATGAAGGTCAACAACCAGCAGGCTCGTATTTGTCAGTTCACCTACACGGCAAGCAACGGCGAAAGTGCAAACTTCGTTGGTACGATCAGTGCGGATATGGCGCGCTGTGAAAGCAGCGAAGACATGTACTGGAACATCAATGGTCAGCGTGAGCACATGATTTCTCAAGATCATGACTACTCGTTGCTGTCTAAATACGGTGAAGGTGCTGTGACTTACACGCCGAACACCGAAATTGGCGAAGTGCCACTTTGCGTGCTTGAAAAATCTGGCACGAGCCATGACGGTGCGGGCTACTTTACCTCTTCCCACTGCCAGCAGTTTAGTGGCGTGAAACACAACAACGGTGCAGATTGGCGTTACGCACGACATCAAGGTGGAATGTATCAACCAAGTATGATCTCTCAACGTAGCTGTGCAGTTACGGTGGAGCGCCAGGATGGCTCAGTACAGAACATTGCGGTTGCAAGTAGCCGATTAAACGACTCACAAAGCAATAAGTTCCACTTTAACCTAGAGCAACTGCCACTACCTACTCGTGTCACCTTAAGTTGTACTAACGTGAATGGTGAACAAGTGCTAGATAGCTTGATCCCTGATCAAAACCCAGCGATCGATAAGCTTGTTGGTCCTATCTTTGTTGGTCAAGAGCACGGTTACAAACAATACATTGATGAACAAGTCATGTTTGCCGACAACGCAGCGTTAAACCGCATCGACTTTGGCTTTGTGGCTGACTTCGACAAGTTCGTAGCAGACAACTACGGAACAGGTGTCCTGAACAATGGTGAGACAAGCGCAGAACGCCGCGCTGGTGCACTTTACGTGTACCCTAACCCAGTCACCGGCACTCGCGATTATTTCCTAATGCGTGACATTTCTGCGGCGGACTTCCCAACCAATCAAGCAGACAATGAAGGCTGGAAGTACCTAGGCTCAGCGGAAAACCATGTCCAGTTTGGTTTTAACCCGTTGAACATTGATCGTAGTAACATCGGCAATGCGCAGCGCGTTGCCGGCTACTTCAATCAACCTCAGTTGCTAACTTGGGAACAAGCGAGTTCAACAACATGGGGTCAATCTGAGAACGCTATTTTCATTGATACCGATGAAAGCGGTGAGCGCCGTTACTTTATGCAAAAACGTCCGGGAGTGGACAGCGCGTTGCCAGTTCAAAACACCTCTGACGCTGATTGGCGCTTTGTTGGTAGCGATACGGATATTGAACAGTACATTGCTGAGCTCAACAGTGACCTAGCTAAGTTTGAAGCCGAAATCTTAACGTGGCACAAACAAGATCGCATGGGAATTTGGGGCGAGAACAACAACACGGGAACGATAAACGATATTTACGTGTACCACTTCCGTGGTGGTTATCACTACTACCGCCTCATTGACGGCAAGTACTGGTACTTCCCTTGGCCAACGGAGGAAAATCCAAATAACGCTGATTGGCAGTACTTGGGACACTTCTAGTTAAATAGTAACGTTTAGCATGATCATGCAACGCCCAATATTCTTTTCTTTAGTCTGTTGGGCGTTTACTGCTCAGGCACAATGCTAAAAACTAGGACCCAACTGCAGCAAAATCAATGAACACATCATGACCATTATCAATGGCTCGGTTTTTATACAGCCAGTTGTTCTGCTTGATGATTCGTTCAGTCAATTCAAGCCCTAAGCCAAAACCGAGATTGTTCTCTTCCGCATCTTGAGTTGCGCTTTGATTGAATATCACCACTGAGCCTCCCTCTTGCTTTACTTGCACAAAACCATCTGCCGTGTGTTGGAATGCGTTGCGAACCAAATTGGTACAAACCATTCGCGCTAACGGCTCAACCAATAACACTTGTTGTCGATCAGTAATAATATCGACGGTTACTTGTTTGCCTTGCAGCAAATAGGACAATTCATCAATGATTTGGGCTAATAAGTCTCCCAACAGCACTTCTTTGGCAGGGATTTGAGGCGCGTTACCTCGATTGAGCCACAGTATTGCTTCTGTTAAGTCTGTCATCGTTGCATTTGCACGCGATATACGTCTTAGCACCTCCTGCTGTTTTTCCACCTCGACTTGCTTTTCACACATTTTCTTTAGCAGTTCGGTATTGGTTTTAGTAACCGCAATAGGTGTTCTCAACTCATGACTCGCGTAGGCAAGAAATTTCTTCTCGCGCTCAACACTTTGCTGCACCGAATCCATGCTTGATTTAACGATATTCGCCAGCACATTGAGCTCGCTGTAGTGAAAATCTGGAATAGGCTGGCTAAGCTGATCCGTCGTCATGTTCTTTGCCCAATTCTTTAACTGTTCGACAGGTGTTGTGACCTTGCGAAAGATGGTGTTCAAAACTAAATAGAACAGCAATATCGCCACCAACGCGGTAGAAAAAATAATGAAGAAGTGAGGAAACTCATCATCAGCGGGGAACTGCTCAGTGCTGTCGTACAAAGACACTGAGACATATTTCAGCATACCATTATGCTGCACTTTCATCGCAAACAATGCCATTTTTGGTGGCGAGAATATCGAACCATCAACAAAATAGTTGGTAAGTGTATTCATTTCCAAGCTATCGCGAGGAATGTTCTCACGCACATCTTGAGGCAGATCGCGCCAACGTGAAGCAATGGTAAAGTCGCTGATTTTTACTGGTTCTCCAGGCTGGGTCTCTATAGAGATCGCGTGAGAGAACATCGAGTCTCTTAGTGCGATGTCCATGCCGGAGAAAAAGTAGTGCATCGTTAAAATGGACAACACCACAATGGTCGTAATGCCTGTGAGTAATACTGCAAAGAAACTGTATAAACGAATACTGGGTCTGATCTTCACGACACATCTCCTTCTGAGATAACAAAGCCTTGCTTCACCACGGTCTTGATGAGCTTTTTCTGGTGCCCTTGGTCGACGCGCTGACGCAGGTTAAACATGTGAACTTTTAGGCTGTTGCTGTCGGGCTGTTCTTCACCCCAAATTTTGTACATCAACTGCTCACGAGTGACAGGATTTGGACTCTCACGCATCAGCACTTCTAATATCTTAAAAGAAATCGGAGACAGTAAAACGGACTGCCCTGCTCGATTCACAGTCTTCTTTTGTACATCGATGGTCAGATCGGCAATGGTTAACTTGGTGTTTTGCGCGCTACGTCGTTTAGATAAGGCAATAGTTCGGGCAATCAACTCTTCCATCGCAAAAGGTTTGATAAGGTAATCATCTGCCCCGCGCGAAAATCCCGCAAGTTTATCGCTCAGCGAGTCTAACGCTGTGAGCATGATGATTGGCGTTTCCACCCCTTGCTCTCGCAGTCTTTCACACACATCTAAGCCGTTCATTCTTGGCAAATTGATATCCAAAATGATCACGTCATAGTCGGTTTTTTCAATCATCTGCAAGCACGCCACGCCATTCGCCACATGGTCGCAATGAATGTCTTCCAAGGCGAGATAGTCAATCACAGCACTCGCAAGGTCGTGATCATCCTCTACGATGAGAAGCTGTAAGTGATTGGATGACATGAAATCCCCTTAAATGTTGTTTAGCTGGTGCAATGAACGCGTTGGACTGTGTTTTACCATATCGCAAAAGCGTCCCTAATTTTACTTAACCAACTTTTGGTATTTTGATAAAACTCGACCGCATAAGTGGTCTCTTCACGATGCAAAGAAGGCATCTCGATTTGAGTTTGCTGCTTAAGGCTCTCATCAACAATGAGCTTGTCTGAAGGCAAACGCTCCACAGAAGCGATGAAACGGTAACCACACTTAGGCACAGTAAGAATATACTCAGACTTTTGATGATTGTCGCACAAGGTTCTTCTTAACGTTGCAATGGCTTGGGTCAAACTCGCTTCAGTGACTTTAACGTCATTATCCGTCCAAATTCTATCAAACAGAGTTTGCCTCGATAGAGTTTGGTTTGGGTGTTCAATCATCATACCAAGTAACTGATTGCTGTTTTTGCCAAGCACTTTTGTCTCTTCTTCTTGCTCGGTATCCACAATGGTGCCATCAAGAAAAGAGTAAACAAATCGACTACCGATAAGAACCGTCACGCTACCACTCTCCATGCTCGTTATTATTTTCGCTTTTTTCGAGAGTGGATACTAAAAAGGGTCAGGTTAAGGTTGGGTTAAGACGACCCTAACTGAACACAAAAAGGGGCGAATTCACTCGCCCCTATTACTTTTGAATCGCCTAGCGTAGTAATGCCTTGTTAGACACGAGCTTGCTTTGGCATCGCTCCTACTTGGGTAACCATTGACGCGACTTAACGCTTAGTTTTGGTTAGCTTGTTCACAAACACAAAGAAGGTCGGCACAAACAACAAGGCTAATAACGTCCCTGATACCATGCCACCAAATACGCCTGTACCAAGTGAGTTCTGGATCTCTGAGCTTGCCCCACTTGCGAACATCAGTGGCACAATACCAAAGGTAAATGCCAGAGAGGTCATCAAGATTGGTCGTAATCTCAATTTCGCCGCTTGAATTGCCGCTTCAACAACCGACAATCCCTGCTTGCGTTGCTGGTTGGCAAACTCAACAATCAATATCGCGTTTTTAGCCGATAACCCGATCAGGGCAATTAACCCCACTTTAAAGAACATATCATTTTGCAGCCCACTTAATGATACCGCCCACGCAGAGCCCAACAGCCCAAGCGGTGCGACCAAGACAACCGCAATCGGTATGGTCCAGCTCTCATATAACGCGGCAAGCACTAAAAACACCACCAGCAAAGAGAACAGCAACAGGATCTCCACTTCAGATTCTGCCTGGCGTTCTTGTTTGGATAAGTTGGTCCATTCAATACTCACGCTGTCATCGACTTGGCTAGCGACTTCTAACACTGCGTTCATTACCTGTCCGGAGCTGTAGCCCTGAGCCGCCATCGCAGAAGTGTCCGCCGCTTGCATACCATTATATCGCGTCAGCTGTTGCGGCATGGACTGCCAATCGGCTTTGATCAGCTCGGATAAGTAGACCAATTTTCCACTGCTGTTTTTCACCGTAATGCCCAAAACATCTTCGATGTTCATGCGGTATTTCTGGTCCGCCTGCACAATCACCTTCTGCATCCGCCCATGGTTTGGAAAATCATTGACGTAGTTTGATCCCATAGCGGTGCTCAGAGTTTCGCTAATGTCAGAGAACGAAACACCCAACGTCATTGCCTTTTCACGGTCAATATCTAACGCCAGCCCTACCGTATAAGGAGTTGCGTTATAAAACAGCCCTGTCACTTCTGGTCGAGCCGTCAATGCTTGGTTGAACTTCTGTTTCAGCTGTTCAAAATCGGCTGCGCTTCTATTTGCTCGGTCTTGCAGTTGAAAGCTAACGCCATTAGTTGCGCCCAACCCTTGGATTGTAGGAGGTAAAGCCGCAAACACCGCACCGTCATTAGAGTGCTCACTCATGTACGCGTTAAATGCATTTGCAATGTCCGCACTCGAACGCTCACGCTTATCCCACTCAACTAAGTCTGTAATCATGAGTGCAGAGCCGGAGCCAGAACCCGCAAAACTAAAGCCCAAGACTACGTTGGAAGCACGCACCTCTGGCTGAGCTAATAAGAACTTTTCAGCAATCGAAACCACTTCTAAGGTTCTTTCTCGGCTCGCATCGGCTGGCAGTTGGATCGACGAAAAGAAGTAACCTTGATCTTCTTCTGGGAAGAAAGTGCTGTTGAGTTGCTGGAACATGTACACCGCACCCACCGATAGCACGAGGTAAATCCCCATCATGCGCATCGTTTTATTGGTTGTCTTCGCCACCAACGAGCCATAACGCTGGGTGGAGGATTCAATCGCGCGGTTAAACCAACCCAATAAACCCGTACGCTTATGCGCATTTTCCTTAATGGGTTTTAACATGGTCGCACACAGCGCTGGCGTCAGGGTTAGCGCTAAAAATGCAGAGAACAAAATCGCAACAGCGATCGACAGCGCAAACTGCTGATAGATTTGCCCAGATGTCCCCGAAGCGAAAGAGATTGGCACAAACACCGCCACCATGACCGCCGTTACCCCAATTACGGCACCGGAGATTTCTTTCATCGCTTTTTTAGTCGCTTCTAAAGGCGATAGTCCTTCTTTTGCCATCAAGCGTTCGACGTTTTCCACCACAATGATCGCATCATCCACAATGATACCGATCGATAGAACAATCCCGAACATAGTGAAAACATTAATCGAAAAGCCCATCAACTTCATGATCACGAACGCACCGCACAAGGCTATCGGCGCGACAATGGCGGGGATAAAGGTGTAAGTAAATCGCTGCAAAAATAGGTACATCACGATAAACACCAAGATCATCGCTTCAACCAACGTCTTAACCACTTTCTGAATGGAGATTTTCGCAAATGGTGCTGCATCACCCGACGCCATGTAGTCGATGTCTTCAGGAAAGGTTTTCTTAAGCTCCTTCATCCGCGCATGAATACGGTTCGACGTCGCCACCGCATTCGCGCCTGACATCATCTTAATCCCGATACTTGCCGACGACTTGCTATTGATGCGACTACCAAAATTATAGCTTTCTTGCCCCAATTCAACGCGCGCCACATCTTTAAGTCGCAGTTGTTTACCATCGGTCGAAGAGCGCAAAATGATGTTCTCAAACTCTTTGACGTTTTTGAGCTGTCCCGACGCGGTCAACGGCGTTACGGTTTTCTGCCCTACTTTTGCAGGCTCTTGCCCGACTTGCCCCGAAGAGATTTGTACGTTTTGCGCGCTGATGGCGCCCGTCACGTCAGACATGGTAAGGTCATAAGAAACTAGCTTTTGTGGATCGACCCATATACGCATCGCGTGCTCGGCAGAGTAAACCGTCACTTTACCAACTCCAGGTATACGCTTGATTTCATCGGTCACATTACGCGCTAAAAAGTCACTCAGTGCCCCTTCTGTCATCTTGCCTGATTTGGAGTACACGCTTAAATACATCAGATCGGAGCTTGAACTCGACTCAACATTCAAACCACTTTGTCTTACATCTTGAGGTAAACGAGGCTCAACGGTTTTTATTTTGTTCTGCACCGCAATTTGAGCCAGTTCAGGGTCAGTTCCGTAGGCAAACTTCACGCTGATCTGCCCATTACCAGCCGAATCTGAGCTGGATGTAAACGACTCAATGCCATCAGTACCAAACAACTCACGTTCGATGATCGAAATAACGGTGTCATTGATGGTTTCCGGCGAGGCTCCTTGGTAGCTAAAAAAGACGTCAACCTGAGGCTGACTCACCGACGGAAATCGCTCCACTGCGAGCTGAGTAATCGACACTAAACCCAAAAGCGTAATAAGGATGCCGATCACCCACGCAAAGATGGGGCGGCGAATAAAAAAGTGCGACATAGTGATTACCCATTCAACTGCTTAGTATTGTCGTGCCATTCCATTGTTTCGATACTGGTACTGGGAAAAGCGTTCTCACCACCAACGACCACCACTTGCTCTCCCTCATTGACACCACTGGTCACTAAGGTCATGCCGCCAGTATTACCATCGGTCGTTACAAGCCGTTCTTCCAATTGCCCATTTTTCACCACCAACAAGTAAGCCTCACCCGTCGATTTGTGTTTCACGGCTAAATTGGGAATAGCAAAACCCTCAACTTCGCCAACGGGGATCTGTGCTCGTACAAATTGCCCAACCAACAATCCTCGCGATGTGTTATCAACGACAGCACGCAAGGTCACGTTGCTGGTTTCTTCATCCACATACACAGCGGAATAGACCACCTTACCGGAGAGGATCTGACCGCCGGGCGATATCACTTTTAAGCTGAGATCGGATTGATGGATATCATCGGTTAAACGAGAAGCCATAGACGCCGGCACTTGCACATCGAGATACACTTGATCAACCTTGCGAATCACCGCTAGCGGCGACGAGTCACTCGGCTTGACCAACGCACCTTCAGTGATCAGCTCTTCACCTATCACACCGTCAATTGGAGCGGTTACGACGGTCCGCTCTAAATCGAGTTTAGCTTTATTAAGCTGCGCTTTGCGGCTCATCCATTGCCCTTTCGCTGTACCAACGCTAAAACGCGCATCATCTAAGTTCTGCTGACTGGCAAAATCGGTCTCACTGAGCTTTTTCAATCGCTCATATTGCGCCTGTGCTTTTTTATAAGCGTTTTCAGCTTCAACCACGTTAGCACGCTGAGTTTCGACTTCAATTTGGTAGGAGTCAGGATCGATTTGATATAAGGGTGTGCCTTTCTTCACAAAGTCCCCTTGGGTAAATAACCTTGCTTCGATGATCCCCTCGACTTGAGGGCGTATTTGCGCAATTTTGATGGGATTTACGCGCCCTTGCACTTGCTCATACAACGCCGTAGTCGTGGATTTGGCAACAACAGTAGAGAGTTTTACAACCTGAGCAAATGCTGCCGGACCTTCTTGACTGGCTTCTTCAGAAGCGGAAGATGGGTTGCACCCTGTGGTTATAAGAGCGGCGGCAATCATCACCGCAACCAAAGACTTTCTGTACATGTTTCTTTCTCACAATCAGATGACACGTTTTCGTCACTTAACTTGAATTCGCTCCCAAGGACGGAGCAGTATGAAAACGGAAACTAGCAGCGGTTTGGTTAAGGTAGGGTTAAGAGAACAGGCAATACCGGGCAATAACCCTAATAGAGCGACATGCGTGTGACTTTTCGAATGCCTTAAACGCAGTTACACTACACCCTCTTTTCCTTTTCTGACGCATTCCCATGACTGATGCTGATATCGAGCTGCAACACCTTTGGTTAGAAGTCCAAGCAGAGCGCTGGCAGAACCTGTCACGCTTTTTGTTTAGCTATTACTGCTACAAACACAACCTCGTGAGTAAAACCAATAAAGTGTGTTGGGAAACAGCCCGTGCTTCTCTACCTTGTTCTAAGACGATTACCGAGCGAAAACATGCGATTATCGAGCCGCTGATACCAGAAGATACGATCGTTGGACTATTAAAAACCATCAGTAAAGATGGCGACATGAGCTTTGAAATAATGGTGAGCACACTCGACACATTTTTGCGCTATGTTGTGATCAGCAAACAAGAAAAAGCCCAGCTTAAACCCAACATGCCAGCAAGTTGGTATCAGCAAGAGAGCAAGCCATTAATGGCACGTTTTGAGCTAGCGGGAATTGTCATTTAAGGTACGTCGATGCAATTACAAACCCTAGGTAAAGGACGCTTTGAGGCGCAATGGAGTGAAGATAAACATCTCATCGAAAAAACGATCCGAGATTGCATCTGTACGCGCCGAATTTTTGATGAAAACGAAAAGCTCCTCACCCAAGGTGAGCATGTCGAGAACTTATATTTGGTCGATTCCGGTCGCATTTCCATGGGTGTCACGGCAAGAAACGGCAAAACCTTTCTGCTTGGTACGCTTGAGTGTGAACAACAAGTCTTTGGTGAGATGGAGTTCTTTACCGGCTATCGCTGCCAAATGGACATCGTTCCGGTAGAACCGGTGGAAGTTGCGATTATTGACGCGCAAAAGCTGCAAAAATGCTTGTTAGAACAGCCTCGACTGTCGCTTTACTTTGCCAGCGCCATCGCGATTGATTACCAAGATACGGTGGAGATTCTTTCTCGCCGATTACTCTACCCAATCACCTATAACGTGGCATACGACATCTATCATCAGTATTTAAATGACCTGCCAGTGGATGGGTTCCAAAAGAACTATTTGGAAGCGGAGCGATTTGCCACCTCAGACCGTGTTTATCGCCGCGCGGTGAAAGAGCTTGAAAGTAAAGGCTTTATCGCCAAAGAAAAGAAAGGATTACGTATTCTCGACTTGGACGGACTGCGTAATTTTGTTGAAGAATAGCTAAGTTCTTCAATCGTAAATGAGAAAAGGTCTGCATGGTGCAGACCTTTTTGTTCTCTTACTTAACTTCATTTAAGCGATTTGCGTTTGCTCTACTGTCTTAAATTTCATTGAAACCACCAGCATTGCGACGACCACTGCGTAGATAACAGGAATAGCGTACATCACGGTTTGCAGACCAACCACGCTTTCCATTACCGAACTGATGGCTGGGCTGAACATCGCACCCGCGCTGCCGCTGATTAAGATGTAAGACACGTTCTTACTGGTTGCATTGCGCACAAATGATACACCGTAAGCGATGAAAGCATTGTAAAGCGCTGTACAAGCAAAGCCGTAACCGTAAGTCAGGTATGACAACCATTCTAGTTTATCCGTAGTAACGATAACGCTGGTGATCACCATTGCAACTGAGATAATCGTCAGTAGAAAAGTTTGAATCTTCATGCGCGAAACAATCACGGTAGAAACCAATGCACCAACCAGAGCTGCAGACCAGTATTGAGTGATGATGTTGCCTGCTTGCTCAAATGGAATATCAAACTTCTCTTTCACGAACATTGGCGCCCAAGTTAGGAAAGTGTACAGCGCAAGCATACCTAGGAACAAACCTACGCCACCGCTGATGATGCCGAAGTTCCACTCTGATTTTGCCTCTTGCTCCGAGCCGCTTTCACCACCGCATTGGTTAAAGTTAGTCAGCAAAGCAACAAACATGGTTGCCAACGCCACTACACCCACGCTTAGGTAACTGATGCTCCAGTTCATTGCGTTCGTCAGCGCGTAAGTGGTGATCAATGGGAAAACGACGCCTGCAACATTAAAGGTCGCATCTTGAACCACCAGCATGGTGCTTTGAATTTTGTCTTTCCATACCGATACTACGATAGTACCCGCGATACAAAGACCGACACCGCCACAGAAACCAATCACAGTCATGCCAAGCATCACGATGAACAGAGATGGCGCAACGTATAGGCCCAATGCAGAAGCAGCAATAGCACCATAACACAGCACGGTCATGCGTTTGATGCCGACTTTTTCAATCAAAAAGAAAGCCGCGATAGTACCGGCAAGTGCGCCGCCGTTTAATAGCGAGAAAATCGATGCGACTTCGTTAACGTTCGCATCAAAGGTATTGGCAAGTGGTTCAACCAACATACAAAATTGGGTCGAAAAACCCGCCATAATGAAGTTAGCGAGAAAGCTAATTGCGGTGAGTGTTATTTTATTTTTCATAATTCACTCCAAGGGCTCATGAGATAGATGTTCTTAGTATTAGAGAGAGCCAGCGAGCCAGCTCTCAAAGAAAACTTAATTGTAGGGTTAAGCTTTAATCGCAGTTTCTAGCGCAATTTCAAACATGTTGTGGAAAGAAAGCTGACGCTCTTCTGCTGTGGTTTCTTCGCCAGTAATACAGTGATCAGACACGGTCAAAATCGCCAGCGATTCAATGCCGAATTGGTGCGCCAAGCCGTACAAGCCCGCCACTTCCATATCCACACCAAGCACGCCAAAGCGCTCTAAGGCTGGGATCATATCTTCATCCGGATCGTAGTAAAGATCGCCTGTGAAGATGTTACCCACTTTGACATCTATGCCCTTCTCTTTCGCTGACATGTAAGCATTGTGCAGTAATTCAAACGTTGCAGACGTTGCCATATGGTAGCCGCTGCTGCGCTTAGCATTCGTCGGTGAATCTGTGCCTGCCGCTTGGGCTAGGATAACATCACGCATGTGAACGTCTTTTTGCGTCGCGCCGATGCTGCCGATTCGGATGATGCGTTTCACACCAAAGTCATTAATCAGCTCGTGACCGTAAAGCACCATTGATGGAATACCCATTCCGTGCCCCATCACTGAAATGCGCTGACCTTTGTAGTAGCCGGTGTAACCCAGCATGTTACGAATTTCCGTAACCAGTTTGGCGTCATCTAGGTAGGTTTCAGCGATGTATTTCGCGCGTAGCGGATCTCCCGGCATGATAACAGTTGAAGCAAAATCTTCTGCAGAACCTGCGATATGAGCAGTCATAATGTTTTCCTCGTTCGTTCTGATGGCGCAATCATAATGAGGAAACAGGGCAAAGTTTCAGGGCAAAAGTCCGGTTTGAAAGTGCGAGCTCTCATAACTGAGCAAACAGTAAATATGGAGTCGGTTCAACAGATAAACCGACGAAGTTGCATCGGTTCGAAGCGAATGATCATTAATGACTGAAATAGCTACGGTAAAATATAAAAACAGATTACAAATTCTGTCATGGAGGTTTACAGGTTTGCTTTTTAATCAGAGGGCCGCTGATAACTTCAACTCATTCAATAAATCAGATTCATTGTCATTGATTTTTAAGAGCATCTCAAAAGAAAAGTGGTAATTATGGTATTAATTTTCCTTTTTATTATATTTATAATAATCACCTGTAGTTTTTATTTAGATTAAATAGTGAGTATAGATTCTGCAACAACCTTATTTCTTCCACTCAGTTTTGCTTTATATAAACACTGGTCTACTTTATCTAAGAAGTATCGAATGTCTAAGTGTGTTTCTACCCGTTGACTAAATACGCCAATAGAGCTCGTTAGCAAGTGAGCCTGAGCATTATTTTCGCATAGGATTGAAAGTTTAGAGATCGATTCTCTCAGTGACTCTGCGCGCTCAACGCAATGTTCATGCTCTGAGTCAACAAGCACAATCAAAAACTCTTCCCCACCCATTCGAAAAGCGATTTCATCAATACCATTGAATTGCGAAGATAATAACGCCCCAACCTTGGTGATGGCCTCATCGCCCTTTAGGTGACCAAGCTCGTCATTAAGCTGCTTGAAATAATCTAAATCAATAGAAATAAAGCTGACAGTTTGCTTTCCTGCTTGCGCTTTGGAAAGAATATCTGGCGTCATTATGTTGAAGTATCTACGGTTATATAAACCCGATAGTTCATCAGTTATCGCAAGTTCTTGCAGTTTTTTGTTGAGGCATCTCAACTCTTTTTCTGCCACAAAACGACGATGTTTTTCTCTAACAAGCTCAATGGATTGAGTAGACACTTCAAAATACATTTTGAGAACAGTATCTGCGACTAAGCCATTGATACCCTGCAGTGTGTCTACCGCGTTCACTTTTGCCGTCTCTAAAGAATCGGTAGATTCCAACTCTTTCAACGCGACACTCATTTTCTTGTCATCGCCGATGATATGGAATACGAGCCAACGAATTAAGAACTGCAGGATATGTTCGATAGATTCTTGCCAGTTGAGGGTTTTAGATTCAGATTGAATCTTGATGACTTCGTTGACAAACGACGCATGACTTTTCTTGTGATCATCATTCCAAACATCATCAAGAAAGTGCTCGTTCCAGATGCTTTCTTCAAAAGAGAAGTGGTATTGAGCGTAGTCTTTTAATTCACTAAACACACCGTCAACTTCTATTTGATCATCATAAATCAACGTATTGGCTAATTTATTTACCAATAAAAAGAGATGGTAATGTTGTTCATCGATCTTTTTAATCCCTGTCTCAAAATTGTGATTCCAAGGAAAAATGATCAATTCATTATCAGACATAACTATTCAAGTATTAACACTATTTCTTGTGGGGAATAGTACCCCATGTTATTTAAAGTTGATAGCCCTTATAATCAAATCTATTAATCAGAAGAATAGTCAAATTTGTTATAAATATTAAATTAATTGTTAAAAAATAGCACCAACAGAGTGGTGCTATTTTTATTGGTTGGGAAAGTATGCGGTGAATAATTACTTTAATTCAATCCACGCTTTACGCTGCGATTTGTCCATGTAGGACCAGGCGATAAAGCGGCTGACTTTTTGTCCTTGGCTCATTTCCACGATTCGGATCGCTTTTACACCCAACTTCTCAAGTTGTTTGCGGATCGGACGAACATTGTCTTTCTTTGAGATTAACGTGGTAAACCAAAGCACTTGTGCACTGAATACTTGGCTTTCGTTCGCCATTTTGCGGATGAATACAGCTTCACCACCTTCACACCATAGCTCAGCATTTTGTCCACCAAAGTTAAGCGCAGGTTTATTGGCTTTTACTTGCGGCGTTTTCGCTTGATTAGCTTGAACCTTCACGCCCTTTTTGCGCTGATTCGCTTTTAAATTATCCAGCTTACGCTGACTGCCCATCGCGGCTTCTTCAACTGAACGATGGAATGGCGGGTTACAAGTCGTAATATCGTAGCGATCGTTTGGCTGGATAATACCGCGGTAAATATTGGACTCACTGGTTTGCTGTACGAGTTCGATCTTACCGTTTAACAAGGCGTTGCGTTCTGTAATTGCTCGTGCAGACTCAATCGATGTTGGGTCAACATCGCTACCGGTGTAATGCCATCCGTATTGAGTCACACCTACAATTGGGTAAATACAGTTTGCACCAACACCAACATCAAGCGCTCGCACTTTATGGTGCGCATACTTGCCTTTTACTTCACCATCAAGCAACTCGGCTGCACGATGAACGTAATCCGCGCGCCCAGGAATTGGCGGGCACAAGTAAGTATCAGGGATATCCCAATATTCAATATCATAGTGCGCCGCCAGCAATGCTTTATTGAGCATCTTGACGGCCTTTGGATCGGAGAAGTTGATTGAGTCTTCCCCTTTCGGATTCTTTATTACAAATGATTTGAGCTGAGGCTCTGCTGTGATTAGCTTTTTGAAATCGTAGCGACCTCGATGTGCATTACGTTCATGCAATCCACTTTTAGCAATTTTGATCACTTCCACATCGCTGCTTTTGTTCGCGGCGTTAGTTTTCAGACCTGTGCTTTTTGCAGCTTTTGCTGTCGGTTTATTTTTCACACGCTTTGGTTTGATCTTGGTGGCTTCTTGGCTCGGCTTAGACTTCGCCGATTTTGGCTGAGCTTGTTTCGCGTTGTGATTATTGGTCTTCATTCGAATTCGCTTTTAAATCGAGGTAAATCATAAACAGACGAGCATCAAATTCGAGTTGGTGATACTCAGGTTCCATATAACAGCACAGCTGGTAAAAGGCTTTGTCGTGGTTTTTCTCACGAGTGTGCGCCAGCTCATGCACCACCAGCATGCGTAATAACGCTTCAGGTGCATCTTTAAACACGTTCGCAATGCGTATCTCATTTTTCGATTTGAGCTTGCCACCATGGTTACGGCTGATCACGCTATGCAAACCAAGTGCATTGTTGACCGCGTGAATTTTCTTATCGTAGACCACTTTGCTAATTGGGGCGGCTTTCTTCATGTAGCGGTTTTTGATCGCTATTGCGTACTCGTAGAGTGCCTTTTCGCTTTTGATTTGGTGTCTATCTGGGTAGCGTTTTTCGAACCAAGGCACCAGTTTACCGCTGTCGATGAGTGATCTGACTTGCTCAACAATGTTCTGCGGATAACCTTGAATGTATCGAAGTGACGGATGCATGCGTATTAAGTCTGCTATGACAAAAGAAAGGCGCTAAATATACCCGAGATGAGCAAGAGTTTCATCTAGGGATTGCTATTCACGTGGGCTTTCAATCCTGTGCACCCTGCTCGTCTTGAAAAGCATGTTCTCGTCTCGGCAGATACGTTTATTGTGTATATGGCTTTTTAGCGAGTAAACGTTTTGTTATGTGCACTTTCTTATTCGTGTCACTTGCGCACAATGGGCACAAAGCAGTAACGAATGTTTCTTGCGTTGTTTTATTTCGAACCAAACAACCTAACTCTGCTCTTTCTAGGCAACGAGAGTTGCAACAATTGGTTGCTTGCTGGTTTTGCACGGTTTCCCAATATTCTAGCCAAGATCGGTAGGCGTTGGGCAATTCTATTGACTCATCTTTTATGCGCTCTACATCAGGCATATTTCCTCCAGAAGATGTGACGGTGGTTATTTCTTTTGTTTTATAAGGCGATAAACAAAACAGAGGGAGCGATTTCTCACTCCCTCTTAGACAGGTCATTACATCAATGACGATTGCTATCGGTATTTTTACTTCATTGGTATTTAGAAGTCGCCTTCGTTAGAAACGATAAGACTGAAGTCCAATTCGAAATCAAGAAGCTTTTCAACAACGGTAGGATCCGTTAGGAAGTAAACTTTCTCTTCGAAATCCCATTCCAGGATGCCTTTCGTTTCTGTACCGTCATCCCACTCAAAGGTTGCTTCATAGCGTAAAGCGCCTGAGATTGGCTCTTCACTGCTTTGACCAAAGAAGAATTTGTGCTCTTCAATTGACTTACCTTCACCACCATCAATGTAGATAAATTGCATAGCACTGTTTAGGTACATGAAGCCAGAGGTTGGGACGTAGCGACCCATGATGTTTCGGCTATAGCCGATGTAATGCACCATCTCACCTTGAACGATATTCTCAGAACGCTCTGTAAATACGTAGAATGAAGCACTATGTGGTGGCGTAATCGTTAGCTCAGCGTTATCTTCGATGGTGTAATCATCTGTTAGTAGACGCGCAGTAATAAATACTTTGCCAACATCGACACCGGTCGCAAGACCTTTTTCACCAGCACTGTTAGAGATGGTTGCAATTTCTGGATCATCACTGCTCCAGTAAAGGTTGTCTGCTGTTGTTACGTCAATGCGAACACCATCTGACATTACGACTTCTGCTTTGAATTGCTTTGTCTTTCCTGATGGAATTTGAGGCGTATCCAAGCTGTCTTGAGGTTTAGGCGTCACATCTAACTTCAGCACAACCGCTTCAGTGATAACCAGTTTCGCTGTGTCGGTAATTTCTTCACCGTCCGCTTCAACAAAGGCAGTAATGGTAACTTCACCCATCGCAACACCCGTTGCTGTGCCTTTATCCACTTCTGAGTTTGAAATTGTCGCGATTTTAGAATCACTACTACTCCAACTTAGCGCACTGTCGTTGGTAATATCGATAACTTCGCCGCTAGACAATGTCGCGTATGCCTTGAACGGCTTAGCAAGACCAACAGGTACTGATTCCGTTTCAGGGGTAACTTCGAGAGAAGTGATAACCGCGCGCGTTACTTGTAGACCCGCATTTGCGTATACAAACTCGCCGTTTACTTCGCCAGAAACAACAATCGTTGTCCAACCAGTATCAACACCCGTTACGAGACCTTTTGAGCCCGCGTCATTTGATACCGTTGCAATATCTGTCTCACTGCTTGACCAATTGATTGAGTTCTCATTAGTAACATCCAGCTTTTCACCATCAGACATGGTTACGATAGCCGAGAATTGCTCTGTGAGTCCCACCGATACACTTTGAAGTTTTGGTGTAATTTCCAAAGAAACGGCAATTGCTTCAGTGACGTTCAATGTCGCACTGTCGCTAAAGCGTTCTCCATCAACGTCAATATATGCCGTGATCGTCGACTCTCCCACAGACTTCGCTTTCACTTGGCCTTTGGTTTCCTCATCATTTGAGATGGTTGCAACATTAAAATCGCTACTATCCCAACTAGTCGAACTATCGCTTGTAACATCGATAGCCTGGCCGTTAGAGAAGTTTGCCGTCGCTGTATACGAACGAGTCAGACCAACAGGTGTCGAGGCATCTTTTGGCGTTACGGTGATAGATGTAACAACCGCTTCCGTTACTTCGACAATCACTGTGTCTTCGTATTTTTTACCACTAAATGTGCCCACTGCAGTGATCTTCACAACACCTGTGACATCACCTGTAGACACCAGTCCATTGTCATCAACCGTTGCAATTGATTCGTCTGAACTGCTCCATTTAACATCATCACTAATGGTTACATCAGTAACTTTGCCTTTTTTTGTTACTTTTTCTGCTTTTAATTGAAGTTGAAAACCGATAGGAACACTGTTTTCTTTTGGTGTCACTACCAGTTCTTTCACTCCGTGGTTACATGCACTAAGTCCTATTACTGTCAGCACAGTCAGTAATGTAGACCTTATTGAGGTGCTTATTTTCATGCGCTTACTCCTATATTTGCTGAGCGAATATAAGCTTACCGATATAGGTAACAAGGAGTAACAGCACGTATGCATTAATATTTGAAGAGATGCTTACTTTGCTAATTTCAATACATAAAAGTTATCAGAAAACTTCTGCTAAAAATCAAAAACCCATTAAATACATACAGTTAAACACACCACCACACCATCAAAGGCTCTTTTAAATGCTTTTATTTATAAATGCCAATTTACATTCAGTTTAATTATTATTCAATAAAAATGAATTAATTTAGAAAATTCGAATAAATTAATTCATAACAATCGTGCGATTATCAATTAGAGCGTTAGGCGATTAATTTTATTACATACGGAAAATATGAAAATTGTCTATTTTAATACCAAGGAGTGTAAACAGTGTTTAATTTAACACAGCCCAGTTTGAGAAAGAGTGCAATATATCTCGCGGTAGCACTTGACGCTTCTACCTCAACCTTTGCAGGTGATGTCTTCGATCAACCCCATGCGCTCGCTGTGAATGTTTTTGATATCACAACCGGTGACCCTATTGATGATGAGCAATATTATGTTGAAGTGGATATTGTTGATAATAACACCAGCCTAACCATAGGCACTGAGCAGTATTAAAATGACTTTTTTAATGGCATTTGTTCTCTTCCTATCTCTAAGCAAAGCCTCTCCTCTCTTACAGACCTAACCGGTATCTCTTTTTCTGTCAACATTCCTGATTTGCTCGATGAAAATGCCCTCTCTTACGATGTTTCTAATGTCTCGGTTGGTGTTAAAACACCGAACCTGACGGATAACAACTTAAAGTACGCCGTACAGCCAGTGCTGTATTCACGCGTCGCGGAGATTGCAACCAACGTGACGGGAAACATTACTCCTGACTCTGTTGATACCTCAACCATTAGCATTAACGGCTCCGAGGTGATCAATGAAAATGGTGAATGGGTTGGCAATGGAGCAATAGAAGGACCTACGATCCGGGCAAAGGAATAGACAGCATTCAATTGGTTAAATCATCCATATCTGGTTTAAAGATTGAAAAAGTCGTTGGTGGTACAACACCATCTGTGAAGTTCAATAACCTAGGTGGCCTAAGCTTTAAGTTCTACCCACATGGCAGTGGCAAGAACAAAACTTACAATATTCAGGGTGACAGTAAAGCTTGGATTCAAGGTTGCTTTAAATCATTCTCTTTTGGTTAATAAACAACAATTAACTAACTTTAAAGCCACTTACCGTGTAGGTGGCTTTATCTTGCTCTCTCCTTTTGCCCGTGATTCATCCAGCATCTGCATTGATGACTGCGGCTTGGCCCTTAGTTGCGTAAACACTCAAATACTCAAATACTCAAACGATAGTACTTACTTTAAAAACTCACGCTCGTTAAAAAGGCCCGAATCTATCAGGCCTTTGGTTATTCAGCATAAGCTAAGCGAAGTCTTCAGCAATAATCGTTTCAATACTTCGTTCCGCCAGTGCTGCGATAGTCAGTGCAGGGTTAGCACAACCATTGTTACCTGGAATGAGCGCGCCATCGATCACGTACAAACCATCATAACCATGGACACGACCGTACATGTCTGTCGCCTTGCCAAGCTCCATACCACCAACCGGGTGTGCACCAGTAAAGATCACATCAGAGAAACCTTGTGCCCCAATGCGTTGCCAATTGGCTTTTGCAACACGGTTATTGATTGCTCGGAGTGCATCTGTCGCATCTTTTTCCAACGCTTTCGGATAATAGAGCTTTGCATCATCGGTTGATGGATCGTAACTAAAGCTACCACGGTTTTTGAAGTCTGCAGTCACTGACAACATCATCGAAATACCAACGTCTGCAATACCCGCATTCGCCCAGTTTTCAGCGGCTATCGGACTTCTACCATCTTCATCAACGTAAATGGCCGTTGGTGATGGCGAACCTTGAGCAACACCAGACGGCAGACCAAATGGCGATTGTCGGAAGCCCATTCGATTCCCGTTATCTCCCCAGTTTTGCCCCACATATTGGTTGAGATCAGGTAAGTCACCTCGACCTTTTGCACGAACCAACAAACGTGTTGTATGGTAAGAACCCGCAGAAATGATCAGCTTATCGCATGTCACCGTTTGCTCATGTACAACATTGCCATACGCGTCGATCTCCGCCACATCTAACTCGTAAATATCACCATTCATGCGGATGTTACGCACAACGTGATTATGGTGGATTGTCACATTCCCTGTCGCCTCAGCTAAAGGAATGTAGTTTTGAACAAGATCGTTCTTACAACCGTTACTATTCCCGAAGTTAGTCAGGCCGATGGTCGACGAAGGAAGGCTCTGTCCCTTTAGCTCTTTGCGAACCACATCCCAGTTCCAGTTACCTTCAATTTTATAAGGCTGGTAACCCGCTTTTTTCACCTCTTTATTCCAATCACGGCAGTGTTTGAAAGGCAGACTAGCAAAAATGTCATCGGGCATTTCAGTGTGTTTAAGTACAGATTGAACACGAGGATAATATGTCTCTACCATCTCTTTGTATGACAGCTCTTGAGGGTACAGTTTGTTGAAGTGCTCCTCTTTGGGAATGACCATCACGCCTGTGTAAATGACTGAGCCACCGCCAACCGCGGTACCGAGTAGCAAATCAGAGCCATCGATATTGTTTTCTCCCGATCTATCAACAATATCCAACACCCCGCCAAATTTTTCGATATTTCGAGGAGTGATTGTTTGCAGGAATGGTAGATCGAATGTCAGCGCGGGAAATGTCGTTTTATCTCGTTGCCAAAACATGCGCTTGTCCGCAATCATATCGTGAGCAAACACGGCACGCTTAGTGTCTACTGGCCAACGGTTACCTCGTTCAATCACGGAAGTTCTGATACCGGCTTTGCCAAGTCGATATGCACTGACTGCTCCGCCAAAACCACTACCAATAATCAGCACTGGCGTGTGGTGTTTTAGCTGAGGCGGACGCTCAAAAAGCTCGGGCAAATACTTTTCTAATATAGGGGAGCCCTTCACTACATCTAGGTCCGTGTCTTCTTTCTTTTTGAAGAAAAAGGCTTTTGAAGGTGCTGAAGCAACACCTAGACCAACCGCGACTGATGTTGCGGTAAACGATTTAATAAAGCCTCTTCGATCGTTTTGTTTCATAACAACTCCTTTTACGCTAACACTAAACTCATTCTCATTTTGATTGAACTAAGCGTCAGGAAAATAGAGCATTTCAGAATGAAACCTATTGAAAAAGCTCGGTTTGTTTAGATAGACACCTTTGCATTCAATAGAAACTGAAGTGCAAGGGTTTAAGAGAAAAGTGTCTACTAATTAAACGTGGAGTGCTTGAAGTAAATAATGCCATTGCCACTGTGAGACACTTTTCTCGGAGGATTAACTTTGGAAAGAATCAAACCAAGAAAGCGATTGGTGTTGATTGAAAATTAAGGCTCGTGAAAACAAAACCATAGTTTGCTCGGTGATTAAACCTCCCCTTCCGGTATGCCCCTATTCTGTTTTATTAGTGTCTTGGTGAGTGTTTCCGCATTGACAGGCCCACCAAATAAAATGCCTTGTTGCTTTGTCAACCCATTGGACGCCGCCAACTGACTCAGTGCCGCATCTTCTATTCCATCGAGCATCACACTGAGGTTACTTTGCTTAGACGCGTTAGAAATACTCAGCAGTAAATCACCATTATCATTCGCACTGAATGTAGGATCGTTATAACCGGCTAATTTTAACTCGCGTACAGGCAGTTTCGAGGCCGAGATAACACGCTCCGCTGTTAGCTTATCCGAGCCCAGAATCAAGCTAATGCCATTGGTCAACAGTGCATCTAGCTGGTGAATCCGCGTCGAGCTATCGGCTTCAAGTAGATCATCACTCTCCACATACAGGCTAAAATGATGATTTGAATTAAACTTAACCAGCTCCATTAAGCAACCGTAAATGAAGCTATCGTCAATGAAGTCACTGCGAATATGAAGGGTAAAATACAGTCGATTGGCTAGTTCCTTAAAATACGCCTTGTAGTCTTGAAGGAACCTTCCAATAACGATCTGGTTAAATAGTTTTTTACTCGTCAATGTACCAATTTCTGGCAGAAGGTGTGTCGACAACAACAACCCATCGTCATTATTGAACCAGTTACCACTGATATCCACGCCAATAATACCGTTGCTAATCGTTGATACCTGGGGTTGATAATAAGCACCAATCGGAAAGTCAAAGATGTTCACATCATGGGTGTATCGATGACCCGTTTCTCGCTGCTCATCGTCTTGGGCAAAAACCTCCGTGACAAGATCAGTGACGTTCTTGGAGTTAATTGGCTTTTCTAACGCTTTGAAGATATTAAGATCATACAGTTTCCCAATTTGCGGCATTGAATCGATAACTGCGCTATTAAGTGACGAAATAACGATGATTTTCGTCGAGATCGCTAGCTGTGAAATCATGCTCAACAATTCAAAGCCGTCTCCATTTGGCATCATGATGTCCATAATGACCAAATCAAACTTCTTATTGCGTATTTTATTGATCGCTGAATAAGCGTTTTCGACGCAGGTGATCTTTGCACAATCACTCGCAGCCAAAACCGCACTTTTAATAATTTCTCGCGATAACTCTACGTCATCAACAACAAGTACTGATTTATACATCATGCTTATCCTTATATTGAGATAGTAGGTTCATCCAAACCCTCTGAGATTTCAGAGTCTTGATGTCAATGTTCATCAGTTTGAACACCACATCTTGTCTCGATACACTTCGATACTCGAAACTCAAAGAGAAAAACAGATTGAATATAACTGGATTGTTCACATACAAAACCAGCTCTGTATTTGGATCCAAACTATGGATATAGCGATAGACTTCTCGGCTTAATGTCTCGACCAGAGAAGCAATGTGCGAGCAGTTAAATGACAAAATAAAGTGCACGTTCTTATCATGAAACAACATATCCTCACCTAGAAAATCAGTGGCAAGACTGTAACTGGCTGAAAACAAGTGCCCCAATATTTGACCATGCTTAACTGCAATCGTAAGTTCACCTCCATGTTGGTTGATTATTTTCGTGGCAATGGATTCTCGCGTTAGTCCTTGAAACTCCATCGCTTTTAACACTGCGTTTTCTTCGTATTCAAAGATTGCATTAACAAGGTTTAACACCTCGCCTAGCCTGTCTAGGTTTGTTGCGTTAAGTACGATCAGCTCGACTTCGTCGACACCACGTTCATTAAAGTAACCGTGGTTGTTTATTCTGTTGGTATAGTCAGGCAAGTTGTTGACGTCATTGACGGCCGACCACACGTCAAAGATATCGACACCCAACATGTCTAAAATCTCGTTTTGCCTGTTTAAGTGCGGTTTTGTTGCTCCCCTTTCCCATCGACTCAACGTGACGACATCTAAATTGTCAAAGTTACTGCTACTTTTTTGTAGTGCGTTAACAAAATCCAACTGCGATAGGCTACTCTGCTTTCTGAATGAGCGAATGATTTCTCCGAACATAGGCGACTACTTATCTATTGCTTTATCAACTAAGATTAAATTTTGTTGTATGACTAGCTATGAATATAAGAGCACTTTTCAAACTGTTTTTTTTCATGTGCTCAACCAGTGCAACAACACGAGTAATTACAAGCGTTTTCCTCCTGTCCTGCGCAAGGAAAACGATGGGCATTTATTTATGTAAAGTCAGTGACAATGCCGTCATCAGATCAATTTCGTTGACGGGTTTCGTAATATAATTATCAAAATAGTGACTCATTTTTTCCTCCTCTTGAACGGTTGCTCTTGCTGTAACGGCAATAATAGGTAGCGTTGGGGCGACATTTTTACTTCGATTTGCGAGTTCGACACCACCCATATTTGGCATAGAGACATCCGTTAAAATCACATCCACCACTTCTTTCTCTAATTTATTGAGCGCATCGACCCCATCTATCGCTGTCACGCATTCAATCCCAAGCAAATTCAGGTGGTACTCTAATATCTCCCGGTTGAACTCAACATCGTCAACCACCAGCGCTTTAATGCCTTCAAAGCTCTGTATTTCAATATTTTCATCGTCGGCACTTCCTTCATCCTCTTCAGGTGCTAAAAGTACGTTATGAGTTAGCATAGAGATTGGAAGTGCGATTTTAAATATGCTTCCTTGTTCTATTTTACTCTCTACTGCTAACACACCACCCATCAGATTTATGATAGCCTTGGTGATTGCTAGACCTAATCCGAATCCGAACTGTTTATCTTCTTGATTTGCTTGTTCAAAGCTATTAAATATCGTTTCAAGATCCTCTTTCCTAATTCCTCTACCAGTATCACGAACAGCAAAAACCACCATTCTTTGGCCGTCAAACGAATCCATTGAAATACTGATTTCGATTTCTCCGATGTCAGTAAATTTAATAGCATTCGTGATAATGTTCGACAGTGCCTGTTGAAATCGCAACTCGTCAATAAACAGCTGATGCGCCCCTCCAATCCCCTCTTTAACAATGTTGAGTTTGAGTCCTTTTTGTTTTGCGAGAGGATGAAATGTTTTTTCTAGATCTCGTGCAATCTTATTTATTGCCACATGTTTCGGGTGAAGCTTGTAGTTTACTGAATCAAGTCGTTCAAAATCTAAGAGGTCATTTACAATATCTAATATCGTGTTGCTCGCCGTGCTTATTCCCTCAAGTTCATGACTGCAATGTGTGCCGCATTTTTCTATTTTCAACATATGTAAATAGCCAATGATGGCATTAAGAGGTGTTCGGATTTCGTGTGAGACATTAGACAGTAAAGTTGATTTTTTCTTCGTCGCATCAAGGGCCTCTTTAGCCGCTTTTTCGTACTGTTCGGTACGCAGTTTTACTTCTCCTTCCAGCCCTTCTACGAGCAGCTTAATCGTTCTTCCTGCTTCGCTATAAGCTTGAGACAGTACTTCGATCTCGTCCCCGTTGTGATAAACAATATTCGCAGCATTAGTGAAGTCTTTATCTTTTAAGTAATTCGCTTGTTTTATTAGATCATTCACTGGACGGAATGTTTTCATCATAGTGAAATAAATAAGAACGAGAAATAGTATGAATAATGCAAGCGAAGAAAACAGAATCTTTTCAACTAATCGATTATCAGAATAAAGCAGCAACTCTCTTGTCGATACATAACTAGAATGGAGATAAGACTCCGGTGTCACTAATATTACTCGCCACTTCATGGTCTGATTCTGACGATGAATAATGTTGTAAACATCATCCTTTGCTTTCACGGTAAACGAGCCAGACTTCATACTTTGAATGTAATCGCGTAACGTGTCGTAATGGTCGTCAACCACAATCTTTGTGTTTAATAAGCGGCGGAAACTTTGCTGCAAGTTCGATGCAATAAAATTGCCTTCACCGTCCAATAATAGAAATCGATACTGATAGTTATCTAAACCATCAAAAGACAGCGAACGTGAAAAAATTTTCAAATCAAGTTCAAACTTTAATAATACGTTTGGAAAACCTTTTGTTGGTTGCAGTATATAAAAGTTATTTGCGATATTATCTCGTACTACTTTGTATTTAAAAGCATTGTCGGTCGCCCACAACGGCGTGTGCTTAGAATCGTATCTAAGTATTGATGTTGAACCATTTTCGGCCAAAGAAATTTGAATATTCTTAGAAATATCGACAAATGCAATACTTTTAATATAATCTGTCGCCGTATCATTAATGCATTGCAGGCTCTCCCCTATATGGTCAAGTGTTGGATACCCTCGTACACATGAAGATTCAAAAACCATAGATAGATATTTGATCTCCTCCAAAATAAAGTCAGCTTTCTCTTCCAATAAGGCATCTTGGCTTTGGACAAATGTTTGTAGTAATTTCGTATTTTGACCGATGATCCCCTCTTTAATACTGTCTAACTGGTTATTATAACTCCCCTTCACATACTGAATTGTCCCGTAGACAAAAATGCCAACGAAAACGAGAAAAAGAGTTGCGTTGATGATCAGTATCTTATTTCTGAAAGACATGGGCTGTTCCATTAAATACTTAAAGAACAAATCGAGTTCAGTGCCATATCAGAGATTATTTTTCTTGTGCGCTTTTCATTAAGTACACCATCATACAATTCAAGTTTTTGACATACAGAGGCCACATCATTGAGCCCACAAGCAGACACAATACCTTTTAATCGGTGAGCTAAAGTCTTATTGCTGTAGCTTTGTTCTATTACATCTGCGTGGAGTGCTTTTAATCCACTAACTGCCAGCCTTCTAAAATGAATTCCTTTATTCGATGTAAACTCCGCACCCGTGCTTTTCTGAAATAACGCTTCATCTATTCGATATTTGATCAATGCAATTCACCTTACTTTACAAGTACAAATGCGCGTACAGTGCCTAATTTGACCAATGTTTCATATAGCATTTGTATGTAGCACATAGTTAAGATGCTAATGACCTGACACAAAGCTGACTTTAAATGACATAAAACATCAGCCATAAATACCCAATAAAAACAATGGTATAAACAACCCACATCGAAATATGCATTCGTTTTTGTTGACGATGTACTTTATAGCTAAAATATGGCCAAACTCTCACTATGGCATTTATAACTTTTTATTTTACAAAATTCGGAAATCAGTAGCATACTAATAGGCATACCAACCAACCTAACAACTAAAGGTGCCTACTATGCGTTATTTTGTTATTTCAGTGTTCAGTGTTTTGGCTTTTATTTCTTTCAATGCTTCAGCTGCAAATGTGACCGTAAAGTGGTTTGGCGTTGTGCCTAGTCTCGACTGCTCTTCTCGTCCAATCAGCAATCAGATCGACTTTGATTCTCTCGATGAGAAGTGTAAATCGGAGTTCAAAATTGAAACTAAGTCCAAAGCAGAAAAAAGAAATGAAGATCAAAAAATAGTAAGGTTTGACATGTGAATTTGAAAACAGCCACTTCGATCGTCTTGAGTGGCTGTTATTCGCTTTCCTACTTTTAGAACAAGCTTATGAGCACTTTCAGAGTACAGCAAATTAAAACAGCCCTTAACTGAGGCCGTATTTAGATAGATGATTGGAGTTATTTCTTAACTTTTAGTCACTACTATGCCGATCAATATCGAGTTCCATGCTGGTTCTCTCGCACTCGTAATAGAAAAACGTCATAAAAAGAAAACGGAGCCATTTAGCCTAACCTTGACCCGCAGTGAATTTTTAGTGCTTAAAGAGCTTGCTTCAAACTGCGGAAAACATCTCTCCAAAGAACACCTTTTTCGAATCGGCTGGCCAGATAGCTACGTCGGTAGCAATTCTTTACCAATGACCATCATGTCTTTACGCAAAAAACTGCATCTCGTCGGGGATTTCTGGGAAATCTCAACGATCCAGCGCCATGGCTATAGCTTGAACATTGCGATGTACTACCGTCAAACCAAAATCAAAGTCACCTTCTAACAAGAGTTAGACATTTGAGGGGAATCAGCATTGAGTCCAACATTGCTGTTTAAACTCGTACTCCATTCCACCTCTAATCCATGATTTCTGACCTAACCCATAAATGCAAAAAAGGCATCTTTATGATGCCCTCTTTTAGTTTCTGTTCTTAAGTTAAGCCAAATTAAAAAGGTGTCGGCTCATCCTGAACACAAGTCACAAAGTAATTGCCATCGACATAATCTGACGCTAGGCCCGTTTTCATATCTACCGTCTTGAACACACTAGCATCACTCGCAATGTACTGTTGTGACACAGGCCAGTTATTCGATGTTTCTACATCTTCAGCACTTAAGACGTTAAGTTCTGTAGACGTTGGTAGGCGGCCAGAAGCATTACTCGTACAAAAACTTTGCGAACTGCTTGAGTTAAACAGAGCTAGAGATAACTCAGGTGTAAACGTGTCATCAACGAAGGAGCCGCTGTACTCAATCTGTTCCATCAGTGCTTCTGAAATCGTAAGTGGTGCCGTGAAGAACTGCGCTTGACTATGAATACCACTCCATTGAGCTGCTTTATTCGGATCATACACTGGAACTTCGACCAAACCGTATCCATAGGCACCATTGTTGTCTGATACTGCAAAAGACACATAGTGATAACCTACGACCGATGTTTCAAACGTAAGTTGTGTATTTCCTAAAAAGCCAGGGTTTAGAGGTGCAGTGGCAGCATTAAAGGAATCAACATGTATCAACTGGAATCGGTCATCATCCAATGAGGTCACAAAAGGAGCGATATCAATCGTCGTCTTTTCTCCAACTTTGACTTTGTCTACAGTGCCACCCTTTTCAACTTGAAGCCCCAAGTTTGGATCAAAAGCAACAGCGATATCTAACGTGCCGAGATAAACCTCGCCTGTTGATTCGTTGATATAACTGAACAAGATACGTTCAATACCCTCAAAGCCAAAGAACGGCGTGTAAGTAATGGTGTTTCTAAGCGAGTTCACTGTCGCAGTAATTGGTGCCCCAGGAAACGCATAAGGTAAAGAAATTTCTTCACTCAGCTTAAAACCGGAAGGAACGCTGATAGCCGCTTGAAAAAGTAGTTCGTCTTTAATATCCACCGTTACCTCTGTTTCAACAAAGGTAACAGCACTGATCGCTGGCCATTCAACTTCTGAGGTTGCTGTCGCTTCTGCACTCGTCACTGCTACACGCGTTATTGCGATATCAGTCGGAGCCGAATCCGCACTCGCAGCAGAAACTGAGCTCATGCTTGCCTGAGCAATACTAGGGGCATCAACAACTTCTACTTTATATTCATATGTACAAGATTTCGAAGTATCTGCCGCAATAGTAAACGCTTGTTCAGTTTGCTCAAGTGGGTAACATTCTGCATCTTGCGTTAGTGAAGTTACCTCAACAAGTCTAAAGCTCTTGCCGTCGCTTACCGAGACTTTATCTGACAGATCCACTTCGTAGTTCGCATCATGCTGAGTAATAAAAGTCGCGTTTTGAGCAACGATTGTCGCTGGTACGGTACTTTCTGGTGAACCAGTATCTTTTGCATTGTCACCTTCGCCATTACAGCCGGCAAGGGCAATAGCCATCGCTACCACGGCGTATGGGAACTTCCTTTTGTAAAGGTTATGGTGCATAGACATCTTTCCTATCATTTATTGAATTTTGCTATGGTAAATATTTCAACCGTAGAGACATAGGGCACTTTTTCATCGTTGCCTATTCAAGTGCCAATAGAGTTTGCTTCGAGCGCAATGCTTTTGTTATCAAGGTTTAGCTAGCCGTTGAGAATAAGACTGAGGTGTTAAATAGGGTTAAAAAAAGCACTGTGGTTACAGTGCCTTTTGTCTTTATTCACAAACAGCTCTTGGGTAGTTAATGACTTCTCCCGGATAAACAAGATCCAAGTTTCGCCCATTTAATTGAGGGTTGAGTTCCACGATGTCCCGCAGCGTTAAGTTATTAATACGCGCGATTTTCAATAAGTAATCTCCCTTAACCAATTGGTAAGGATAGCTTTCTAAACGGCACTCTTTTTGTTCTGGAACGACTTCGATAGGCTCCTCTATGATAGGCTTTTCAGGCGGACTAACTGGCTCATCCACCACAGGCTGTGCCTCAGAGAAACGATATAAGAATGAAAAATTGAATGAATAAAGATCATCATCCAGTTCATAAATATTGAAGATACCTTGATAACTCACATCCGCATACCAATTGGTTGATAATTGATATTGAATTCCCAGCTGTGCTGATGGGCTTACTTCGCTTTCAATAAATGCAAAGCCAGGACCTGCGTAAATCGAAGCAAAATCACTGACTGGCATCAGCCAACTCGCTTTAATCGAGAGTGCATCAAGTTCAAGACCATCATCTCGTCGCCAGTCGAAATTTTGGTATCCGGCCTCAAGAAAAATATCGTTTTTATAGGTGAAGCCTGCCATCGCTTCAAAACCGAACCCTTCACCATCTTTTTTTCTGTCATCTAAAACAGAGGCGTTTAGTCCACCTTTGACATAATATGGCGTGGCAACCTCCACGGATTGCGCGTTAGATATGGAAGCCGCAGATGCCATTAACGCTAATAAATAATACTGTTTCATCTTATATACCCGGCTCTACCATAATCGTTACTGTATCGGCGTAATCGCCGGACACTAAGGTTTCACCATCAACGTCATAATCGAACTTCAGATTGAAAGTAATGCTTTTTTGAATACCGCTCCCCTCGCCAATCGTCGTGACTTGTTCAAGCAAAACACCATCATCAACCAATTTGGTCGCACTGCATTCATTGCACACAACGCTATAAGGAATGGTGACGTCGGGAGAAGTACTGTTCACCATCTCGTAATCTTGCGACGGCATGGTTAACACAATGCCATCATGGAAAAAGCCCATTGCCTCAAGTCGGTAATTAGTTTCAGAAGTCACACGACGATCCGTACTGTTGTAGTTTGGCGTCATGATGCCGTCCCCACTTCTGACTTCCAGACCTGTAATTTCTACAGGGTCGTAATCGAAGTTAAAAATGATCACATCGTTTATGTTTCGGAATGTCGAAATGCCACTGGTGTTTTCGTAGTAATAGCGAATCATGATTGGTGCTGATGCTGAGTAACTGCCTTCAGACTTGCCATATAAGGCGTTTACGATCGCCATATCATCGATTTGAAACATCGGACGAAACAAGAGAAATGGCGATGTAGGTGTCGCAGGAGACAGTTTCGTCGAGGAAATGCATCCAGCACCTGTGCTCTCTAGCGTAATGAGTGGCAATGCTACTTCATCTCGCGTACACCCGCCGCCAATCGTATTCGTACTCTCAGTTAAGTTAATACCAGTCGTGTTGTACTGAATACCTGTAATCGTGATAGGAATGCTATCTGTGGTTTCTACATTCAGCCCCCCTCTCAAGGTAATCGAACTTTGCGGGACAACGGGGAAAGATCCGGCAGACCAAGAAAGCACAGAGCGCAAAGCGGGTGGTACTCCCCACTTACTTGGCACCTTGTTATCGCCTTTTCCATAAGTGACGTTGTCCCATTTTATACCATCCGATTTCACTTCAGCATTGACGTAAAAAGCGCCATGAGAATAACTAGACAGTAACAACGCACTCGTTGCTATGAAATGATGAAACACCTTGTGCATTTTTAATTACTCCGTCTAATGATTTCAGCTTTGGAATAGCTACCATCGTGAGAGTTGACTATGATATTTAACGCATCGCGCTGAATGGTATCCAACAAGTTAAAGGTTTTCTCGCGACCAGCTAAAACGATGAGCTTTTGTCGACACTGTGCAGTCACTCGAGAGTCACAACTATCTATAAAGATATTGATCATCGTATTGCTGTCGTTCTTAACTTCTAACATTTCCCCTTTATTTAAGATTTCATAATTCAACTGAGGAGCAGTCGTCGGAATGATATAAACGGGTGCGAAACCATAGTTGATATCAACACCAGAAGTTTTCCTTTCACCTTCTTGATATTTACTTGGAATGAACGACAACATAAACATTAAGTCCTTTGAGTTATCACAAGTTGTATTGTGACAAAGGCTTCGAATACCGATGTCTTTCGTTTCACCAGGTTTAAGCACCAACTTTTGATAAGTTAACGAGATCTTCCAATCTTCTAAGTTGTCTCTCGAGTAATTGATCTTATCAATATCCACCCCATTATTAATATTTATTTCATCGATTTCTGTATTAATAAATAGTGGTACATCTTGGTCGTTACTAAGGGTAATTATTCCATTACCCCTTTCGTCGCCAACAATCACCATTTTATCCACCTTGAATGCTTGTGATGGAGTAGAAAAAACAGTAAAAGCCAAACTCAACAATGGTAAGGTAATATTCTTTAATTTCATGACATGCCTTAATTTACTTTCGCAACTGGGTAACTGATTGAATTAGTCTTATACAAACGCTTTGCTAATAGTTTGATCGTTTCAATTTCTTTTTCATGACTTGCTAACATATCGGCCATATTCGACGCTTTATAGGCAATATAAACGGCCTTCAATGAACCAATGTCTTTTTGAATAACTCGATATCCCAATGACTTAAGCTTGTTAACTGAATTTTTTAATTGTTCAGACTCCTCATAGGAACCTAGGAAAATGGCACTAAACAACTCTTCATCAATCTCAATCTGTTGAACTTCATTGCCGTCTGCAATTGGCAAGCAGTAATTCTGTCCAAAGTTCAATTGAGTCGTTGATGTAAACTCATAAGGTAACAAGCATTCGTTTTGATCTGAGGTCAGTTCAAAATCTAATCCTTCCAGAACCGTTACTCGATAAACACCATCGGCCATTTCATTGACTTCCAAACATCCTATGCCCCCACATTGGACGTCAGTAATAGGTTCATCAGAAATGTTGTTGAACGCACTTACAAATGAAACGACGCGGCTGATCTTAGGAGATAGGTAAGAAACCGTACCAGGGTGGGTGTAGACTTTTTTCTTACTTTCACCTGAGTTGTACAAATTGACACTTTGGGAATCAAAGTTAGCATCGTATTCATGGTAACTTCGCAAAGGAACAATTTGGTCATCGTCATATACGATAAACTTACTGTTGGTTTTGCCATCTCGAGCGAGCGTTAGATAACCTTTTTCTATGATCTCTTCATCATTTTCGGTGTTGCGAATATCTTGGATATTGACCAAGGTATAAGCTTCCGAACGATCTTTGGTTATATGAACGCCTTCCGTCGTGACAATCTGTGTACTCGATAAGCCAGCGTTAATACCGCGAGTGCTGTCTTGCGAAGAGACATAAGCCAATGCGTTCATTCGTGCATAATCATTGTAGCCATCAGCACTCAACGTAGCGTCTTGATACATATCTTCGAGGTCACGGTTATAAGTGTTGCCAACCTCTAAAGCCGTATTCACTGAATCAGAGTCTAATAAGTTGCTTTTTCTTACTGACGTTCGTAATTGGTTTAGCGTGTCAGTATCAGACGAAATACTCGCGATAGCGTCCATTGAATCTGAGAGAGGAATAGTCCACAGTACGCTAATGTTCTTGCTCTCATCGACGTCGGAGTAGTCAAAGTTTAGGTTCAAACGAGAATCTAAAATTGCCGGTGCACTGTAACCAACAGAAACAAGGTTGGTTTCTCGCTCAAGACTTCCGCCACCGAGCTGATTATTGAGTAATGTCTCATCACTGCGGGTATAGATCGCGTAAATGGAGCGGCCTTGCCCAAAGTTATAACTCGAGTTGACCGACCACCGAGAGTAATCAATATACCCATACATATGTGAGGCAACTGGGTCACCTTTGTCGTTATCTAATGATTCGTATGACACATTAAACCAAGGCAAACCGAGGTTGACGTTACTGTGCGCTGCGTCATCAAACTGACTGTGAACACCTTCCAATACCATGCCGGTGTTGAGCAGGTAGTAGTTAGCCCCTAGGCTATACATGTTTCCAGTATCCGTAACCAGTGCCCCTGCTCCTAATTGGAGTGATGGCAATACCTGGTAGTTGATAAGCCCTCGACCATAGGCATCGTCTTTAACGTCTGTGACACCACTCTCTTCATAGTCGTAGTAGCTTTCCGCGAACAAACCTGCGCTAAGGGCGTAATCCACACTTCCTTCACTAAGCGTGTCATTTGTACTGTTGTAGACTTGAAATGTTTGTGTGTTTACCACTTGTCCATTATTAGAAACTTCAACTCTTGCTTCATACCGTCCAGATGGTAATTCACTGTAAGAGATTGAGTTTTGGCCTTCTGGCACATTCGCTTGATAGATAATTCGCTCACCACGAAAGACTTGGACAAGGCCACTCGAAGGAACATAGAAACTCAATACTTTATTGCTGTTTTTGCCGCCTACTAAAAGCTTTTCTGAAGTGGAAAAAGTCATCGAGTTTTGTGACAAACGAGCAGTATTGTTTAAGTAATCTGTGGAGTTTACAGTCGGGTCATACTCAAAATGTCCTGCTTTGAAAGCGTAGGCATCCACGTCCAAATGATATGCCACTTCGTACAGCTCTGAGCCATTTTCACTATTGGTTAAATTGAAATCACTTCTTAAATAACCATAAGGGAGACCAAGTGTCACTTCATCATTGAGTGATACAACTGAATCCCTTTCATGATAGGTACTAACATACAAATCGAAAGAATTGATCAGACCATTGCTATTACTTTTTGGCTCATGATATCTGCGGTTTTTGTTTGAATTATAGAGTTCGAGAATGCTCGGAGAAACAAACAAATACACTTCTTGGTCGTTATAGTTTTGAACAATTTCGAAGGTTTCCGGGAAAATCTCACAGTTTTCAATTTTGCCAATGCACTGTGACTTATCTTCTATTCCTTGAATTAAGACTGAGATGATTTGCTGGTGATAATCGGCTTTAATATTGTTATCGTTGAGGTACTTTTCGATCTTATCTAAAGAGTCTTGATTATTTTCATCAATTTTTAATGTTTGAAATGAGCTCAACACAGGTACAGACTCAGAAAAAGAGCCATCGAGATTTCGGAATTTAACAAACGTCTCTTGTAACTTGAAATGATCTTCAAAGCCATCAGGAACACCTGTAGCAAAAATATTATTTGAGTAAAGTTGGCATGCTATAGCGAAAGAAATGCTTGCATACTTAAATTTGTTGTTCATATATCTACTCCAACTCTAAACTCGACTTCACCACTGCATTCTTTCAAAGGACCTGTTGATATGGCTTCAGAAAAAGGGATAAATTTTAATTCGATACTGTGTTCGCTATATTTATAAGTACCATCATCAGTCTTAAAGTCTTTCAACAAAGCCTTCTCACCTATCGCAATCAAATCGCCATCAAAATAGACAGAGGTAAAATTCTCTTGGGGATTCACCTCGCCAAAATAATCAGTACAACTTGTTGTATTTCTTAATAGTTCAGAGGTATACCCGACGCTCGAAGTATTCATTGGTATATCGGTTGATACTTTCATCGTTGTAACTTCGTTCTTGAACCCTGATCTATCGTCTTGAATATCAAGTTGTAATGACGCAGGCTCGAATTCGACCTTGGTAATCGCATCGGTATAAAGGTTACTAATATCTATGTTTGTTGTTACTCTTAGTGTTTTTTCTAAAGCACTCACATTCATGCTAATGAACATAAATCCAAGTAACATTACTGTTGTTTTTTTCATATCGATTCACTAGCTTAAATTAATAGGGCTTGCCTGACGCAAGCCCTAACTATAAAACCTTATAGAAAAGGCTTATTAGATTGCCGATGCAAGTAGCGTTACTGACGCTTGAACATCTTGACCACTAACGTCTGCTGCAAGTACTGCGGTTTGAGAGATAGTTACGCCAATTGAGTCAGTAGTACCAGTTAGTGCCGCGTTTAAAGCAACGACTTCACCGTTAATCTTAACTTCAGCAACTTGGTCAAGTTGTGGAGAGCCCGCGTATGCGATTTCAGCTGCTTTTAGAGTCCAAGTCGCAGCTTTTAGAGCACCAACTACAGGCGCTTCTGCAGTACCATCGTTAGTGTGTGATTCAAGTAGAAGAGCTGGAGATACGAATGTACCGTCAACATTTGGAGCAAGAGTACCTGTTACAGGGCTCAAATCACCACCAAGACCAGTAATAAGTAGTGTGTCACCTGCGTTAATTGCAGGAACTTTACCTGTCCATACAACCACTGCAGTTGGATCTGCCGCTTGTGCACTACCCATAGCCATACCTGCCAAAACTAGAGAAGTTAGTGCTGCTTTTTTGAAGTTGTTCATTTTTGTCTTCCTTAGGAAATATAAATACACAATGTAAGTAAGTTAATCTGAATCAGTTGGATATGTTTCCTCACTCCGCCGTGACCAGACGTGTGTATTTTGCAAATCACTCGAAGTAATTTATTGAGCATTTCAAACAATCAATATAAATAACTGCCTATGGCAAAGTGCTTATTACTTATTTTCTATATTCCTCCCATATATACGACAACGTCATGCTCTACAAGAAAAATAAAATTGATTGAAAAGACAATAAGAAGAACTTTCTTTTTATTTAGCATCAAAAAGGACATAAATTTTGCGAGTTTACAAGATTCTGATGAGTAAGAGGGTGACGCCTAAGTGGTTAAAATCAGAGAGCGTTGGGCATCACCCAATACACAATAGGATGATGTTTTGAAGTTCAGTAGAGATAGATAGAAGAGAGAGAAAGGTCGTTCGACCTACTGGGTGGATTGGTAATTATTTTAGAATAACGTGTTATCGAAACACTTCACACAGTAAGTGTTTATGCTTGCTGGCACTCCCGCACACATTGAAGTTGTTGGTGTTACATCCTTTTGTTGACGCGGCTTTAGAAACCTGTTTTTTATTCAATGCGATCAGTCGGCTTTGACGGTTGCAAACGGGACACCCTACTTTTTTGTTTGCAGCTAGGAAGTTTTTAGGGGATGTGTAGAAAGAGCCATGCACAAGACAAATGATCTGCACATAGGTGTTTTGGTTGAGGTAATCGACTTTCGAGTAATCGTATAAATCTCCATGTTTCTCTTTTGCTTTAATAATAAACTGCTCCGCACGTGTTATCTTATCTTTCGGCATGGTCTGATCACTAATTTTAATTCATTAAACATCATATCCTTTAGTTGATTGATAATTTCACAATGAATATTTTAGCTAGAATAGCTTTCTTGTTTTATGTTTTACACTTATGCTAATAAAAGTTCTAAACTAGTGAATTATAAACTATTTAATCTCATTTTCATCAAGGATAAAATAAAATAGCATTTTTCATTTATGACATTATTAAGCATAGTATGCATTCTTTATACAAATTAATATGAAGTGCTATATAACATGCCTATAAACTTACATACTATCTCTCTCGTAGCACTTTCATGGTGCTCGTCTTTAGTCTTGAACTACATAATGCTTTATTATTCCCCCTCCCTGCGGAGGGGATTTTTTTATCCTCAATCTCTCTGATGTCTAAGCTCTTCCTCCCGTTAATCCTACTTTACTTAGTCGTTCACCAAGCTTTTCTTTACCTTGAAACCTCGCTAAACTTCGCCTCCCGACGATAATGGAGAGAAATTGAATGAAACGTGTCGTTCTTTACGTCAAAGACAAATGCCCGCATTGCAAAGATGCTCAACGTTATCTTGATTCGAAAAATATTAACTACCGCTTGTGCAACGCAAAGATGCAGCGCGGTCGCAAAGAGCTCGATGCTCTGGGTGCTCGCTCTGTACCTGTACTGAAGATTGGCGATCAAGTCATGATTGGCTGGAACCCAAAGAACTTTGAAAAAATGTACAGCAACTAAGAGGCGAGCCAATCCAATTGCTCGGCTACTTAGTCTACACTGAAGAGCTTCTGCAAAGAGAGGCTCTTTTTGTATCTGCCCCGCACTTATCTTGCCTGAGCATCTACGCTTTGCTGCTCAATCCGACGACTATTCAAATTAGCAAGTGTCGTGTAATGGCAATTTTTAGTTACTCACACACTGTATTTTTACACTCAAGCCAACCGGTCTCAGTTTAATTCGCGCCTTATCTTGCATCGTTCATAAACTCTGACCGTTCTCTTCTACAATCAGTGAGTGTGAATATGTCAGAGACAGCAGCAGAAAACCAAGTAAGCCAGACGCCGCAACCTGTTAATAAGGTCAAGCGCACAACCAATGCATTATTGGCACTCACTATGGTGTCCATTGGTACAGCGATTGTGGCAGATCGCATCATTCCGACGACCGACAATGTCCGTGTGGAAGGCAATGTCGTCTCATTGTTCCCACAAGTTTCTGGCCAAGTAGACAGCGTCAGCATTAAGCCAAATACCGAAGTCAAAAAAGGCGATGTGCTACTGCAAATTAATACCACCGATCACCAGATTGCGGTCAAGCAAGCAGAAGCAAAGCTCAAAATCGCAGGACAGAATGTTGGCTCGCAAATGGCAGGTGTGATGTCGGCACAAGCTCAATTGACCACCGCGCTCGTGGCACAAGAAAATGCTAAACGCCAAGGTCAACGAGTTTTAGCCATGGCAGAAAAAGGCGTGGTTTCAAAATCAGATGCAGACACTACTCGCGCAGCCATTGATAAAGCGAATACCGATGTCGTTAACGCCAAAGCGAACCTAGAAAAAGCAAAAGCTCAGGTGGGAGCGGCAGGTGAAGAAAACGCTCAGATCCAATCGGCCTTACTGGAACTGCAACAAGCGCAACTGAACTTATCACGCACGACAATGCGAGCACCTTCTGATGGCGCTGTGACCAATTTTAATTTGTCGCAAGGCGCTTATGCCACGGCAGGTTCTCCCTTGATGACGTTTGTTGAAAGCGACGGTTTATGGCTTGAAGCCTTCTTCCGCGAAAACAGCATGGGCAATATTAATGCCGGAGATAAAGTTGAAATTGCGCTCGATTATGCTCCCGGACAAACCTTCTATGGCACAGTATCTTCAGTAGATTTAGGGGTTGCATGGGGCGCGAATAATCAGCTAGGCACCTTAGCCACCGTAAAAAATCAAAATGGTTGGCTACGCGATACACAGCGTATGCCCGTGACCATTAAGCTCGATGATAAATATGCGGCTGACTTAATGCGCATCGGTGGACAAGCAGATGTGGTGATCTACACAGAGAGCAACGCTCTATTTAACTTTCTTGGCAAGATTTGGATCAATCTAGTGAGCGTGTTCTCTTATGTTAGATAGTCTGACCCAAGCACAAGAACGTCGAATACTGCGCTATGTTGTCACTGTAGGTTTGGCTACTTTTATCGCGTTATGGTTTAACTGGCCTTTGGCATTTTGTACGCCTCTTTTGACGGCAAAATTCATCGTCGATAAACCGCAGTTTCATATCCTGCATGTCAAACAACTTGGCTATGCGTTGATCTCCACCGCGGTCATTGGCTTTTTGGTATCGAGCGGCTTGCCAGAGTACAAAATAGGTTTTCTGGCTGTACTGTCGTTGGGGATGCTGTGGAGCTATTACCTATTTACCGATCCAAAATGGGTAATGTTTGCCACTTTCTTGATGATTGCCCTGATTTTGATTCCATCGGTTACCATTATAGACAAGCAAGCCGCGTTAGACGTGGGCATCGGTTTTGCGTTTTCTGGTATCGTCGCCGTAGCGCTTTATGGGGTGTCGCATGTTTACTTCCCAGAAGAGGATGCGACTGAATTTGCTGGCTTCCCTCCTTCCCCCTTAAGCAAAGAAGTTCGTTGGAATGCTGCGATTCGAGCTTGGATGATGTCGTTTCCCTTGGTTTGTTTTTATTTCTATTTCCAACTGTCACAAATATTGCTCACGGTTGCGTTTATTATGCTGCTTTCTCTGATGGCAACCAGCGACAAGGCGGGCAAAACGTCACTGTTTTTCGTTATCAGCAATGTGTTAGGAGGACTACTCGCTTTCGCCGCCTTCGTTACCATTTCTCTGGTGCCAAATATGTACATCTACATGCTTATTATGTTGGTGGTTATTACGTTACTTGGGACCAAGATTTACACAGAGCCCGCTAAAGCCCCAGTCTACGCCACTGCATTTACGGGTTTTATGGTGTTAATGGGCACCTCCATGAGCAGCGGGGCGTTAGACGATAAGTTCTACGTTCGAATATGGCAGTTAGTGTTGGTCGTTGCTTACATGGTATTTGTGACCTATTTCTTCGAATCTCGTGACAAAAAAGCCGCGTAGTCGCATTAAGCTTGGGCACTTTATGATGCTCAAGCTTTCATCAGCATTGTCGCAAACTGGCAATGAATATTTCATCAAATTGGTAATCTCATACCTTCCATATTGTTATTCACTGAAGGATGGGAAATACGCCATGATCGATTCACTCACTCAAAAATTCATCCCACCAAAACCTTACTTTGTATTAGGTAACCGCATGTTTTTGCTTTCTATCGTGCTGCTTATCATCAGTGCGTATTTTTATGATGTCGGAGAAGCTTTTGTGGCGGTGGAAGTGGGTATAATCCACTACCTATATAACCTTAAATTCAGCACAACAAAGGACACGCTATTAGGTAGCCTTCATCCTTTGGTCATGACATTAATTGCGGTACCACTTTCCATGGTGCCTATCACTTATGCACCTTTTACCAGTGCGCTGTTTGCTTTCTTACTCGTCATAACAGAGCGTGATAAACACCACCAAGGAGTACCGAAGTACATTCTGCCGCTGACGTTTATGTTGTTATCAATGATGATGCCGGTAGATATCCCAGCCACAGAACTCATGCTTCAACGTTCAGTATCGGTTGTGCTTGGCATCACTGTAGCGATCATTGCTAGTACGCTGGTTTGGAGAAACACCAACGCCCAGAATGGCTCGATGAACACCACACATAAAATTGGTCGTGTTGATCTCAAGTACTCCAGCCGCAAAGCGCTAGGGATTGGCTTTGTGTTGTCGTTAGGCATATGGGGTGGCACAGGAGCCGTTTTAGGTGCTTACCTATTTATGATGATCCATAGCCCGTTTAGTAAAGATTTAGCACCGAAAGCTTGGCAACGTTTGAAAGGAACCTTGCTTGGCGCATTAGTTTATTTGCCTGTGGGATTGCTATTGGGCTCGTTCAACTCCGACATGGCAATGACAATAACCATGTGGGTTTTGGTCATCGCTTCGCTATACGGCATCCTTGTGTCTCTCGAACACAACTACACCGTTGCCACAGCTTGTATCATGCTGCTTATTCTTACTGTATCGGTAGGTCCTTTTAATCCAGAAATGGCAGAATTGATCTTTTCGCAGCGAGTATTGTTCACCGTAATCGGTGGCGCTGCCATGGTGGCTCTTGGGGTTTTGATACCACTTAATGAGAAAGAGATAACTGCATAAAAAAGAAAAGCCTCCCAATTAAAGGGAGGCTTTCCATTGAACAGTTTGGTTTTAATTGGATACGAATCAAACATACCGCTTCACAAAGTCAATGAAAGTACGGTCGGCAATGGATAGATAGCCTTGTTTTCGCCAAGCGACTGCAAGGTCGAGCTTAACGCTCGGTTCAAATGGAATACCCACCACACCCTGCTCATGTTGTGTCACCAACTCTAGGAGAGCGGTAATAGCAAATTCTTGTTTAACGATACTCAGAATGAGCGGCAACAAGTTAGTTTCGAATGAGGACTTCATCGTAAAGCCATGCTTTTCACTCACGTGGTCTAAGAATTCTCGGTGGAAGTAGCCATGTTGGAACATCACTAAGTCATGCTCGAAAAACTGATCAAATGTGATGGCATTACGCTGAGCTAAATCATGTTCCGGAGCCACGACAGCAACCATTTGGCTAGTAAACAAATGGTCAGTTTCTAAGTCTTCTGGTACATCGTCACAACTGATCACGCCAATATCGAGCTGTCCATTAAGTAACATTCGACGAATAGATTGAGTGCCCGCCTCCACCAGCGTCAGCTTTAAATCTGGATACTGGCTCTTAAACGCCATGACAATTCGAGGGAAAAAATAGCTGCCCATCATTGAAGGCGTACCAAGTCGCACTTCTCCTTTGGCTAAACCTTTGAGTTCATCAATCGCAAGCTGCGCATCGTGTAACTGTTGAATCACTCGCTTAGCATGAACCAACAAGGTTTCCCCTTCTTTGGTTAAGCTGATTTTTTTTTCTTCTCGACGAAACAGCGTCACACCAAGAGACTGTTCGAACTTCTTAATTGAAATACTTAACGCTGGCTGAGCAATGTGCAAAGCCTTAGCTGCATGAGTAATGTTGCCGTGTTCCGCGACCGCCAAAAAGTGTTTGAGTTGTTTCGATTCCATTAGATCAAAAATATATACCAACCATATTTTTAATATATTTTTTCAATCCAGAACTAACTGATAGATTGATCACAGTTTCTTTATATTTGCTCGCTCGCATTAGGCAGGACTCATGGTCAGTTTCGGCACTCCGGAATACAAACGCATTACGCTATCTCTGGCGCTCGGCTCTTTTTTGGTTTTCTCAAACCTTTATCTCCTTCAGCCGATGCTGCCAAGCTTTGCGGTGCACTTTCAGATCTCGGAAACGCAGGTTAACTGGCTATTCGCCGCCACCACACTAGCTCTCTCCTTTAGCTTGGTTCCGATGGCTGTGCTTTCTGAATCGATTGGGCGCAAACCCGTAATGATGTTTGGTCTGTTTTCGATCCCTGCAGTTTCTGCATTAATGCTGCTTGGCGATTCGTTTTTGTTCTTAGTGGCTTGTCGCGCTTTGATCGGTGTTGCGCTTGCCGCGTTTGCTGCTGTTGCCGTTGCTTATATGGCAGAAGAGCTAGATAAACACGCATTTTCAATGGCGATCGGTACTTATATCGCAGCCAATTCATTGGGAGGGATCGCAGGGCGTATCAGCGGAGGTTTGTTGGCAGACAACTTCAACATCGATGTCGCTATCGAAGTTATGATGCTATTCACCCTTATCGGCGTGGTCAGTGTGTATTACTTGCTGCCAAAACAGAAAAACTTCACCCCTTCTTCGAGCAGTTTAAGGCATCACAATCGAGCTATTGTCGGACACTTCAAAAATCAACGTGTGTGGTTCGCCATGCTGATTGGTGGTTTGAACTTTGCGTTGTTCGTTAATCTTTATTCGGTAATGGGTTTCCGCTTGGTCAGTGCGCCACATAATGTGCCTATCGGGTTAGCTTCTCTCATCTTTGTTTGCTATTTGGGTGGTACGTTCTCTTCCCGCTGCGCCGGTCATTGGAGTAAACGCTTTTCGCCGATACTTGGCATGTTTTTGGGCTCTATCGTCAGCATGGCTGGCATGTGGATCGCAGTGATTGAAAGCATACCTGCGATGCTCACAGGGTTATTGTTGATCAGTTTTGGTGCGTTCTTCACTCACACACTCGCATACGGATGGGTTGGACAAAACGCGACACAAGCAAAAGCGACGGCGACCGCATTGTATCTCGTGCATTACTACATTGGCGGCAGTTTAGGTGGATTCCTATTGCTCTATTGCTGGCAAAACGGCGGTTGGTCGAGTGTACTCATCGGTGGCAGTGCACTGTACATTGCCATGTTCGCTGCTATCGCATTCTTAAAACACATCACAGAGCGAATCGACGCTGGCGATAACGCAGACATAGCAGCTTAATGAAGCGTTAAACCTTATTGGTTTTATGTTGTGGCGCCGGTCTGCTATGCTTGCGCCACATTCATAAAAGCAAGAAAGTCGTATGCCAACGCGCTCAACACAAGAATCACCAAACACCGATATCAATGCGATCACAGAGCAAGTCGATCAATGGCTCAACGATGTCGTGATCGGGTTAAATCTCTGCCCGTTCGCCGCTAAGCCACAGCGCAATAAACAAATCAAAATCTTCGTTAGTGAAGCCTCGCAAGAAGAAGCTCTACTTGAAGACATTTTGCTGCAACTGATCGAACTCAGTAGTACCGAGCCAGAAAAACTGGAGACAACCTTGGTTGTGGTTCCAAACATGCTGCAAGATTTCTGGGATTACAACTTCTTCATTGATTGGGTTGAAGGCTTGATCAAACAGCAAGATTGGGAAGGCATTTTCCAAGTTGCCACCTTCCATCCTGATTACTGCTTTGGCGGTGCAGAACCAGAAGATGATGAAAACCTGACGAATCGCTCTCCATACCCAGTGTTTCATTTGATCCGTGAGGAGAGCATGGAAAAGGTACTTAAGCACTACCCTGATCCAGAGTCTATTCCAGATACTAATATCGCACGTGTCTCAGCGCTTTCAGAAGAAGAACGTAAGAAGCTCTTCCCTTACCTCTTCCGCTAAAACTCACTCCCCAAGAGACAGAATTCTAACCAGTTAGAATGGGATCGCTTGGGGATTAAAGTTCGGTTTGATATGATTGCGACTTCAATCGATTCAATGGACATTAGAATGCAACTGTCAAAGCTAACCCAAGAGATTTTTGATCACCTATACCGTGACATCACCGAGTTCCGTAGCACTTTCGACCTACCAGTGGCGGATGTTGCAAGCCTAGACGCACAAGCAGATACGCTACACACTTCTCTTGCGATCGAAGAGCTTACTGAACTAGCGGAAGCGGATTGCAAAACCGAGCAAGCAGACGCAATCATTGACAGCGTTTACGTTCTAATGGGTCGTCTAGTACACCTTGGTGACAGCAAAGTTGAAGATAACCTAGCGATCAGCTACCTGATCGATCTACTGCTTAACGTAGCGGTGAACCGTGGTATCGACTTTATCCCTTGCTGGGACGAAGTGCATTCAAGCAACATGAGCAAAGTGTGTCGCAACGAACAGGAATACGCAGAAACAGAAGCGTTCTACGCTGAACAAGGCATCAAACTGATGGCGGTTCAAAAAGGCGAATACATCATTGCGAAATGCGCAGAAGATTTTGTATCTGAAGGCAAAACGGTACGTAAAGGCAAGGTTCTAAAATCGGTTTACTACCGCCCTGCCGACCTTAAGCCACTTACACAGTAAGTCGTCCATAAGGCACTACAGATAAAATACAGCGCCCACAATACTCGATATTGTGGGCGCTTTTTTATTCTGAGCTTTATTGGACAACTTTCGAGAATTCATCCAAATTGAATCTGCGCGTTGCATTCCCAACTGCATTGTTATGCTCAAACTAAACACCTGTTCAGTATTTATTGATATTTCTGAGGTCTATCTCTCTGATAACCTTATCTCAGTTACCATATCGTGGATTACTTATGATTCATATATCTCAGGTGTTGCCGTTAGTCGAAAAACAGCTCAAAGAATTGCAGCCTAAAGAAGCGGTAGAGTTTAAGACTTACAAAAGAGACCGCGGCTTTCTGATTTGTTGCCTAGTCGACTGCGAGTTCCAAGTTGTTGAAACGGGGTATCACAATCAAACGATAACGGGAGATTTGGTCAGTACGCGTAAACACGTTAAGAAAGCCCTACGACGAGAGTTTCCGAGAAGTAATAAAGTTTGGGTGGAGTACTTTAAGGGGGTCGATAACCCATTAGATATCAAGAAGTCCCATTCACATCAGATGCCTCTGTTTTAGTCTCGCAACAAATAAACGCTTGGCATCTGGATGCTCTGTCTTCCTTTAGGATACTAATCAAAAATCAGATACGGCCTTTCTTCTACCAAGACCTTCTTAACTTGAGTTTGGAACACCTCAGCTAATCCTTCTTCTGATAGCACTTCATCGGCGTTACCGGAAGAATGCAATACGCCGTTATTGAGCAGCAAGACTTTATCAGCGTGCCTAAGCGTTCGGTTTAGATCGTGGTTTGCGACCAACACCCCAATACCCTGCGCAGCGACGGCATTAATGAGCTGATATAGCAGTCCTTCTTGGGCAATATCCAGCGGCGCTGCGGGTTCATCCAAAATCAATAGCTGAGAGTATGGGTTAATTGTTCGCCACACTTGCAAGCACACTCCGGCTAGACGGACACGCTGCCATTCACCGCCGGATAATGTCTGAATACTTCGATGAAGCTTGTCTTGTAGTTGCACCAGCTCAATAACGATGTTAACAGCATCTCGTACTTTCGCATCGCTGATATTGGCACCCGTTGGCAGTGAAAGTGCTAAGTATTGAAAGACATCAACATTGAACGCAGGTCTTGATTGTTGACACAAATACCCGCGGATATGCGCTTGTTCTGAAAGTGGCATTGTGAGCAGGTCGTTATTGTCGACAAGTACTTCCCCACTTACACCTTCACGCTGATTTAAGGTGCCCGATATCGCGCCAAGTAATGTGCTTTTCCCAGAGCCGTTTGGACCCACGACATGCACAACCTCACCCGGCTTACATTCAAAGGACAACGGTAGCAGTCGACTTCCAACTGCGATGTGCTTAACGTGCATCATGACTTTTCACCAGCATCCAAATGAAGATAGGCGCACCGATAGAAGTGGTCACCACTCCGAGAGGTAGCTCTGCGGAATCGAGCAACAAACGCGCGCCGATATCCGCAAAAACCAATAAGGCTGCGCCAGATATTGCAGAAAGAGGCAACAGGTAACGGTTTTCGGTACCAAACGCTAATCGAAGCAGATGCGGCACGACTAAGCCCACAAAGCTAATGATCCCACCTAACGCAACGGAACCGCCAACAAGTACGGAAATTGCCAAAATGAGCTTCCAGCGCATCTGATGAACATCAATACCCAGTTGAGTTGCATGGATTTCCCCAAGCATCAACTTATCCAGCGGCTTGCCCTTGCTGCAGAGCCAAATCAGCACAGGTAGCATGACTAAAGTGACGGTGTGCTGATACCAACTTGCACCACCAATGCTGCCCATTAACCAGTACATTAACTGACGGAGGCTTAAGTCATCGCTAAAGTAGAACGCCCAAGTCACAATGGCGCTCGACAGAATACCCAGAGCAACACCGACAAGCAGCAGCCTTGCGGTAGTGAGATGCATCGCTCGCGCTATGCCAACCAATATGACGGTGAATAGCATCGAGCCAGCGATCGCGGCTAACATAAAAATCATTGGGGAAGGCAAAACAGGCAAAGCAAACATAGCTAGCACCATCGCCAAACTCGCGCCCCCCGAGATCCCGAGAACGCCGGGTTCGGCTAATACGTTCCCAAGCAAGACTTGCAATGTTGCCCCTGAGACCGCTAATGCGGCGCCAATTATCGCAGCGGCTACCAAACGTGGCAGACGCAAATCCAATAACAGTTTTTTTTCAAACGCAGAAAGAGATTGAAAAGGAGAAAGGAAAACCTCTCCGACCATCAAATGAATGGCAGAGAGCAGCACGAGAATCACTGACATAATCAAAAGATTGCGTTGCCAGCGTCGCTCCTTGTTCAGGATAAGTTGTTGAAAATCCATAGTGGCCGATAAATACAAACGAGGCTTAACCTTACAGTTAAGCCTCGGTAAATTGCAAATGACTTAGTATGCTTATTTACCCTATTTTAGGGCTTACTCGCATCAATCGTAGACTAATTCGCCATCTTCAAAGCGTGTTTTCACTTCACACACCATTAACGCTGCTCGCTGCCCGATAGCAACATGGCGATTTGGGAAGACTATTGCTTCATTGTCGTTTTTGGCCATTAACGGTTTATCTCCATCATGACCAAACACTTCCCCATGAACAAATGCGGTAAAGTTCTCGACGTTATCATCAAACATGAAATCGAAATCTTCATGTAAGCGCACAATCGTACGGCTTACGCGGTACTTAATACATGGCTTAGATAAGTGCTCTGCTTTTGATTCTGCAATTAAATTACGTAAAGAGAGGTCAAATGCAGTCATCTTATCGAGATCGTTTTCACCAATGCGAGCAACACGGCCAAGTTCCATAGTCAGTGCTTGCGCACCGTAGTTTTCCGCACTAAACCAACTAAATGTACTCGATGGAGAGTTAGACAGTAGCACCGCTTCAATATGTGCGCTGTCTAAAAAATCAATAAGTGCTTTACTACGTGCCGGATGGCGCGTTTTCGGACTCACCGCAAAGGTATAATGCTTTGACCCACGAATCGCACAGTGTAAATCAAGATGCCAACGAGTGTTTTCCGTAGTGTCTTGGTAGAAATCTCTCACCAACAGTTTGAGTGTATCTGCGATAGCAAGCTCTTTGGTTGGTTCGTGTTGTTTGTCGTCAAAGAGACGATTGAGGTTTTCTTCCAGAAATCGCGTATGGGCCAGTGTTGATTCTGGATGGGCGATAATAAATAGACAACGAGCTTCGATTTTTTGGAAACCGGATTCAATGTCTTTAATGATTGAATCCACTAACTCCATCGGTGCAGTTTCGTCCCCATGGACACCGCATGAAATGATGATGTTCTTGGTCTCCTGAGTGTAGTCATCAGGAATTACTTCGAGCACACCACGTTGATAGAGTTTCAGTTTTACACCGTTAGTCAGCACCTGCTCCGCTGGCGCAACATCAATATGAACATCTAACGTGTCAGTTAAAAACGATTGGCGAAAGAGAGACTTCGTCATGCGTTACTCCTTAATAGCACGGCAGGTATGTTAATAAATTGTACAAAGGATTTTTGTTGTTGCGATCCCACTTATGAGTAGAAACCGTCAATTTTCACGAAAATCCCATACCTTTCCGGACCATGCACTCAAACCAAGCATTGAGGCGTATGTTTTTTGAACAATTACAAAGTGTTAGGGCTGTGAACTTTACCACGGCCCTAAATAAGATCATCACGATCTGATCAACTTTTCGTACTTACTCACTACGTTGTGCGAGTAAACGTTCAAATTCGTCTACTTTGTCACGAACGAGCTCGACGCTCTGCTGCCAAAATTCTGGTTGCGTAAGATCCATCGATAAGTGTTTGGCTACTACGTCCTCTGCCATCATATTGCCAGTATCACGCAACAATTCCACGTAGTCACTGTAGAAGCTCTCACCTTTCGAAGCACGCTGCGCGTAAATGCCTTTACTGAACAAGAAGCCGAACAGATATGGGTAGTTGTAGAAACTCACTCCAGAAATTGAGAAGTGCAGTTTGCTCGCCCAGAAATAAGGGTCAGCTTCGCTCATCACATCGCCATACCAATCTTTCCACGTTTCTGACATTAACTCACAGAAATCATCCGCTGTCAGTTCACCCTCTTGGCGACGCTCGTAGAAGGCTTTTTCGAATTCGTAACGAACTGGAATATTGATCATCAGCGCCAACGCCGAGGAGAGCTCTTCCCACAGCATTTCGAGCTTATCATCCACACTTTCTGCTTTTGAAATCAGATGATCGCGAACGATGTTTTCAGCGAAAATCGAGGCAGTTTCTGCCAACGTCATCGGGTAGTACGTTTGGCAAAGCGGCAAGTCACGAATCACCCAGTTGTGGAATGCGTGACCAAGCTCATGAGCAAGCGTCATCAGGTCTGAGCGGCTGCCACTCCACGTCATAAACACGAGCGGCGTGCGCGTCGCCGGCAGCTTAGTACAGTATGCGCCAAGGCGTTTGTTGGCATTAGGCGCTGCATCAATCCAGCCGTTTTGTACCATCATGCGGACAAACTCGGACATGTCTGGATTCACGGTTTCGAACGCTTCACAAATGACGTCGATTGCTTCATCGAAAGGGTAAACTTTCGCTTCACCACTCAAAGCAGGCATCGCAGCAAGATGATTCCACGGTTTCATCTCATCCAGACCGTGGACCTTAGCCATTAGCAAACCGGCTTTTTGGCCGATTTCACGACTGTCTTTAGCCACTTTCATCATGGCATCCAACGTTTCGGCTTTGATTCGGCTGCCATGCAAGCTTGGATCAAGGAAATGAACATCACGTTTGGTAGAACGCTTTTTATTCTCTGTTAAACGCCAACCTGAAAGCGCGTTAAGGATAGAAGCAAAAGACTCTTGATGTGTTGCCATCGCTTTTTGAACGCCACGCCACGCAGCTTCTTGGCGATCAAATTCAGAGCCATAAAGAATGCTTGCTGCTTGGGAGAAGCCGAGTTCTTCGCTCTCGCTATCCGCATGTTCTAATTGAACTTTTAATGAACCTGTAAGGTTATTGTAAAGCTTGCCCCACGCCGATTTTCCATCCACGCTCATTGCGGCTAACAACTTTTCTTCTTCGGTGCTTAGGCGTGTGTCAGCCAGTTTGCGAGAGTTCAGAATTGAAAACGCCTGACCACTGATGTCTGGATTTTCATGATCCAACACGCGAGTAATGAACTCTTCATCAGCGTGAGTCAATTTAAGCTCAAACGCACTGTAAGCTTGAGAAAGCTCGGAGAAGATACGCGTCATACGACCTAGCAGTGCTTTCGCCTCTGCATTTGTCGCATCCACTGACGCGTAACAGTTAGCGAAGTTCGCAATAGTGCCAGCCAAACGGCTTGCCGCCTCGCTGGTTAAGATTGCGTTTTGCATCACTTCAACAGAGTTACAATCGGCAGACTGTTTATTGAGTAGGTCAATGCATTGCTCTACAAGGGCAATGTCATCTTGAATTCGTGGGTCAGCGAGATCGTTATAAACGATGGATAAATCCCAGCTAGGAGCGGTCATTTATGGTTCCTTTTGATGTAATCGAGCCAGCCCTTTTCTCTCTCAAGCTCGGTCGAGATCCAAGCGTTGGCTACTTCCGTGACTAATTTTCAAATAGTGGTACGCCTATCGAACGAACTGAGGCGTAAATCTGATCATCGATGGTAATTGTTATATGTGTTACTGACGCATTTCCTATCGCTAATGTCGAATACCATCGCGGATTGCGCCAATCTACACCCAATACATGGGCAAGAATCATTCTAATTACGCCACCATGCGTGACAATTAGCAAGTTGTCATTGATATCGTTGATGATTTGAGACCAAGCACAAGTTACACGATGAGAGAAATCATCCAAGCTCTCAGCATTCGGTAAGGTGTGTTGTGCCGGTGCTTTCCAAAATGCATCGAGCTTATTCCAGTGCTCAGAAAGCATGTCAAATGGGATGCCGTCGAAATCACCAAAATCCAACTCTTGAAGTTGTGGTTCCACACTTAAAGGCAAAAGTTGCTGCTCAGCAAGTATCTCAGCAAGATCGTGACAACGTGACAAAGGAGAACTTATGATCCCTTCTACTTCTCGACCCGTCTGTTGCCAGGCTTGCGCAATTTTGCGTTGCTCAGCTTCATCGACTTTTAAATCGGCTTGTCCGTGTAAACCTGGGGCTGCGTTCACTTTCCCGTGTCGCAGTAAATAGATATTCAGCGTTTTCATCTCTTCCCTTCCTGTGGTTTGAGCTCAAGCGGCAAGCCCGCAGCGACAAACGTGACTTGCTCACATACGGTCGCCAGTTTTTGATTCATCCGTCCCGCATTATCGACAAAGTAACGACTGACGGCGCCGAGCGGCACAATGCCCATACCGACTTCGTTAGAGACAAAAATCAGCGTCGCGTCAGATTGCGCCGCCGCATTCACCAGCCGCTCAATTTGCTCCTCTAACCGCTCATTGTTGCAGTCATCACCAAGTTCAAAGATCCAGTTGTTGAGCCAAAGCGTAAGGCAGTCAACTAACACAATATCTTGAGACGAAAGCTCACAAATGAGCTCAGGCAAGTTAAGCGGACACTCATGTTCAATCCACCCTGCCCCTCGCTGCAGTCTATGGTGAGCAATGCGTTGCTTCATTTCTTCATCAAACGGCAATGCCGTCGCCACATAGTGAAGCGTTCCGTTTTTATTTTTTGCCCACTGTTGCGCCTTGCTCTCTGCTAAGCTCGATTTTCCTGAGCGCGCACCACCTAGAATAAGTTGCTTCATAATGAATGACTAAATGCGATAAGAGTGAGATAAACAAGCAACTCTGCAAGCTGCTGCGCGGCACCAAGGCAATCGCCAGTAAATCCGCCGATACGTTTGGTCAGCCAGCGTTTAAAGCCAGAACGAAACAGTGCCAATACCAACATGATCACCACTGCCTGAGTCACGCCCAGTAACAACGCGACAATCCCACCAGTTAATAGCAGTATCGCGACTTCTAAGCTCGATTGTTTATTTGCTAACGGTTTGCTTTTCGAGGTGTCAGCGTCACTAACGTAAGGCATGTCGTATATGAGAGTGGCAGCCAGTGCTCGGCTCACGGTGTACGCCACAACAATCATCCGCCAAAATTGAGGTTCATTGGCTAACTCGCTCCAAAATACAAACTTCGCCAGCAGCGCCATCATTAGCGTTGCCGCGCCGTACGTCCCAATGCGGCTGTCTTTCATGATGGTTAAGCGGCGCTCTAACGTCATACCACCGCCAATGCCATCCGCCATATCCGTTAAACCGTCTTCATGGAACGCGCAGGTAAGCAATAGGCTAAAAGCCATAGTTAACACGATGGCAACTGAGTTTGGGAACAATAAACTTGCCAGTGAAAACACAGCTGCGCACAGTAGCCCAAGCAACACACCGACCAAAGCAAAATATCGGCCTGCTTGGTTCATGCGCTTTTCACTGTAAGGTAAATCTGCGGGCACAGGTATACGGCTAAAAAAGCTAATTGCGAGTAAGAAAAGCTCACTCTGATAGCGCAAAGAACGAGTCTCTGAAGTGTGGGGATTCTCAGAAGCAGACACTAAACCGTCACTCCCGCACTCTCAAAACTTGCCATGTTGTTGTAAAACTGAGCCGCCGCTTTTACCAGTGGCAAAGCAAGCGCTGCTCCAGTTCCTTCACCTAAACGCAAACCAAGATCCAAGAGAGGCTCCGCTTGCAAACATTCCAGCACAAACTTGTGCCCATTCTCTTCTGAGTTATGAGCGAACAGCATGTAATCTCGCGTCTCTTCATCCAATAAAGTCGCGACGTAAGCGGCTACAGAGACGATAAATCCGTCGACTAAAACAGGCGTTTTGTGGCGTTTCGCTTCTAAGAATGCGCCAACCATTTGCACGATTTCAAACCCACCGACTTGTGCCAGTGCGCCTTTGCAATCAAGGTCACGGCAGCGATTCACACCTTGTGCTACTAACTTGATCTTACGGTTTAGCTGCTCTTGAGTAATACCCGTACCATAGCCAACGCAATGGTCGACTTCCAATGGGCTCAGAGCAGTTAACAATGCCGATGCAGAACTGGTATTGCCAATCCCCATCTCACCAAACATCAATAAGTTCGAGCCATTAAGGATCGCCTGCTGCGCGACTTGGGCACCATATTCCAAACCTAGCGCGACTTGTTCTAGTGACATCGCCGTTTGTTTAGCAAAGTTTGCCGTGCCATTTCCCAGACGTTTCTTAATCAAGTTGGGATGATTTTTAAAGTCAGGAACTAAGGTATCGATCGGTGACAACATGCCACAATCAATGACCTTAAAGTCAATTTGGTTGAGATCGCAGAAACAATTAATGGCGGCGCCACCAGCGAGAAAATTCGCCACCATTTGTTGAGTCACAGCACTTGGCGCAATGCTCACCCCTTCTTCAGCGATGCCATGATCACCAGCGAATACCAACATGGTTGGTTTGCGAATTTCGATTGTTTCTACCGCTTGCGGCTTATCTTGGCTTTGAATTAACGCCAGTTCTAGCGCCACTTTTTCGAGCAAACCAAGAGCGCCTAACGGTTTGGTTTTGTTATCAATGCGAGCTTGAATTTCTGAGGCAAAAGAGCGATCCATGATGATGATTCCTTATTCTTTATTTTGGACGAGCAACAGAGAACGTCTTTTCTAGCGTGGCGTACTCATTTCCACCAAGCCTTGCTAATGGGTCAACCGCAAGAGCGTCGACTTTTAAACGATCACCTTCCATGGATATGACCCGTTCATCGACATAAATGAGTTCAATTTCTGCAAAGATCAAACTTTGTGGTGTCTCCCCCATCTCTATCAGTTCATGCAACTTACAGCCGAATGCAATTGGCGCGCCCTCTAGGCGTGGTAATTCGAAACCTTGGAAATCAACCGTCTCAAGTTGAGTCGTCTCCAGTTCAGATTCCCCATGTTCTAATGTGGCAGAAGATAAAGTGACTTTATCCGCGAGATCGCTGGGTGTAATATGGATAACCAACTTACCTGTCTCTAATGCATTTCGCGTGGTGTCTTTGATGTCACCATTGGGCTTTTTCCCCACAGAAATCATCAATAAAGGTGGGTGGCTGGAGACTGCAGTAAAGTAGGAGAATGGAGCGAGATTGAAGTTTTTCTCACCTGAGTCTGTGAGCACCCAAGCGATTGGGCGAGGAATGACAGTTTGAGTCATCAAATGGTACACCTGCGTTGGCGCAAGCGTACTGAGATCTATGTTCATACGACGTCCTTGGTCTGAAAAGTCTCGAATGAGCCAATGGCTCGTTTTTTAAAGACAACAAGTGTACGCCTCTTGTGTGCAATTTCACCTAATTTTCTCTTTTTGACTGGCATTGTTGTCATTTCGGCTGTCATATTGATAAAAATGTTATTTCAACAAGCTTGTTCCACTAAGGAAAGCATTCAACTTAAACCAACTCAGTCTCAGTCATTTATTTTTCAGCGCTCTAATTGATAACGTCCGATGGTCAAAATCAGTCTAACTAAACAACTTAAGATATTGATAAATAAAAAATTATCCAATAGGTCACCCAACAAAAAATAGGCGTAAATGAAGCGAGAGCTGATTGCCTCATCGTCTGTATTTTGAAAGTTGGCACGTGTGATGCTTTAAAGAAATCGTCCCTAACAAAAAAGCGAGAAATTATGTTTGCCAATCAAAGTCGTCGCCCCGCTAAGAGAGGCAAGCCTAACCCAACCCGCCAACCTCGGCGATCCATACCCTTATCATTCTCCTAATAAAAAAGACCCGTTTGTCCCGCGGGTCTTTTTATTTTTGAAAAGACAAAACAAACAAGTTAAATATCAAACATTGTATTCATGCCTAATGCTTGTTCAGGTAAATCAGCTACAATAGCGTAAGCATTTGTTCTCTATGAGGAAGAAGACAATGAGTAACAACACGAACGCATGCGTCATCATTGCTGGTGCGACGGGGCTTGTCGGCAAAGCTGTCATCAATAAATTGGTTTCACAACCAAGTATTGATTCGCTCTACTCCCTTTCTCGAAAATCGTTGACTGATGTCGCCGATCCTGACAACAAGATTATTTCCATCTTAGATGCTGAGTTAGCCATTCATGACTGGGACGAACAACAACCTACCCCAAACGTCGGCTTTATTTGCTTAGGAACGACGCTAAAACAAGCAGGTAGTAAAGATGCTTTGCGCAGAATCGATGTGGAATTGGTGTGTAAAGTCGCGCAACAAATGAAGATGATCGGTGTGAAACGCCTAGCTGTAGTTTCCAGCTTAGGTGCAAAAGCCTCTTCATCATCTCATTATCTTGCTTGTAAGGGCCACATGGAAAAAAACATCGAGAAAATGGGCTTTGATGAAGTGGTGTTTGCAAGACCTGGCCCCTTAGTCGGTCAACGTGAAAACCCTCGAACTGATGAAAAGCTCATTCAAACGCTTTTCAAAGTCATAAGGCCACTTATGCTGGGTAATTTGGCTAACTTTGTGCCAATTCATGCCCAAGATGTAGCCAAAGCGATGATTTACCAAGTTTTCAGCTATCAACAAGACCCTATCGTTTATTTGCATCGGAGAGAAATGCTCGACCTCATAAAGCACTACGATTAGAAATCTGGTTGGAATTCGCTCTAAATCAATGATTAACGAGAAGTGCGTCGCGTATTTATATTCATTTTAGATCTATCTAATACCTGTTTTTCATTTTTAAAGTTATATCCCGAGCGTTATCTTACGCCATCAGTTTATAGCTCTATATAAAAAAACAGTCAGCATTTAGCGCTGATTGATAAGGTCAAATTATGAATTTCTCAGTGGTTGCCTCTCTGGCGGTGTTTGTCGCCATACTATTCTTACTTTTTAGCCAGCAACAAAAACAGAACACCCTATCTCGTCTTGTTCTGGTCGGCCTGGTTACCGGTTCACTTTTCGGTCTTGCTCTACAACTGATTCATGGTGAGGGCAGCGCTGTGATTGCTCAAACGCTTGAGTGGGTTGGCATCGTTGGCAGTGGTTATGTTGGCCTGTTGAAGATGGTGATAATGCCATTAGTACTTGTCTCTATGATTGCTGCGGTAGTCAAATTGGAGAAAGGCGGCTCACTGGGCAAAATATCTGGCCTAACGATTTCTGTTTTATTAGTAACTACCGCGATTGCTGCACTTATTGGTATTGTTGTCACCTCAACGTTTGGCTTGTCAGTAGAGGGCTTGACCGAGGGTGCGCGCGAAACCGCTCGTATTGCTGTATTAGAGAGCCGAGCAGGCAGTGTGAGTGACCTGACTATTCCCCAAATGCTGATTAGCTTTATTCCAACCAACCCATTCGCTGACCTAACGGGGTCACGCTCGACCTCTATCATTGCTGTGGTTATTTTTGGTGTTTTGGTAGGTATCGCCGCACGAAAAGTCATGGCAGAAAAAGAAGAATTGGAATCTCCTATTCGTACTTTCGTTGAAGCCGCTCAGTCTATCGTGATGCGTTTAGTTAAGATGATCATGGCATTAACGCCTTACGGTATCGCGGCATTAATGGCAAAAGTGGTCGCAACCTCAAGTGCTGGTGACATCTTTAACTTGTTGGGTTTCATCGTAGCATCGTACGTTGCTATTTTGCTTATGTTCCTTGTACACGGACTGCTAGTGTCTTTCGTTGGTGTGAGCCCAACAGAGTACTTTAAGAAGATTTGGCCAGTACTAACTTTCGCATTTACATCACGCAGTTCAGCGGCAACGATTCCACTGAACGTGGAAGCGCAAATCACTAAGCTTAATGTGCCACCTGCAATTGCTAACCTCTCGGCATCGTTTGGCGCAACAATAGGTCAGAATGGTTGTGCTGGTATCTACCCTGCGATGTTAGCAGTTATGGTTGCCCCGACAGTAGGCATTGACCCTTTAGAAATTAACTTCATTCTGTCATTGATTGCGATTATCACCATCAGCTCATTTGGCATTGCCGGTGTCGGCGGCGGCGCAACGTTTGCTGCACTTATCGTACTCCCTGCAATGGGATTGCCAGTAACGATTGCCGCGTTACTTATCTCTATCGAACCACTAATTGATATGGCGCGTACTGCACTTAATGTTTCTGGCGCGATGACAGCAGGTACGATTACTAGTCGACTATTGAAGTCTTCTGAAAAAGAGACACGATTGGAAGAACAAAAAGCGTAGATCACTCACTGTTTCAACCACTCAAATAATCAAGCCGATGGTTTTCCCGTCGGCTTTTTTGGTTTTCAGGCTCGCTAAAATAAAAGCATGGCGAATCTCCCCAACCTTTTTCAAAGACTTACTAGAGTCTAAATAAGATTTGCGGCAAATAGGTTTGTTAGCAAAATTTGTTATAATATAACATTACAACAAAGTGAATCCGCATACGAATAACATCGGAGGTTATATCATGACTTCAACTTTAACCGAGTCCATTACAACTGAAGCCTTGGGAAACACACACAAAACTGCATGTTTCAGTGCACGGAAAGAACCGACGGTGTTGGCAGACATTTATCAAGAAGACATCAATATCGCGATTTGGCAGCGTCAATTTGATCAACAACTTGTTGATGCAAGCAAAGCGTTTGTTACATCAAACCCCAACTTTGGTAAGTCGTTGAGCGTATCTCCAGAAAACGCCTTAGAAACGTTGCAATTCGCAACTGACGGAAAAGCGCCAGAAGTGCTACTAAGAAATATTGCTGAGTTGGTTGATATGTTCTGCTATTTGTTTGAACTAAAAGATGCAGGATTACGCCTCACAACGCTCAATAGCGCAATGTGTCCCCGCTTTCACGTTGACCAAGTACCTTGCCGCCTAGTCACTACCTACCAAGGCATTGCGACTCAATGGATTGCTAATGACGTACTTGATCGCTCAAAGCTCGGTCGTGGTAGTCACGGACTTTCGGATGCAGAATCCGGCTTATACAGAGCAGAATCAGACATCAGGCACCTTTCTGTTGGTGACGTTGCACTGCTAAAAGGTGAGCGTTGGATCGGAAATGAAAACAAAGGACTGGTTCATCGCTCGCCTAGTATCCAATCGAATCAAGCTCGTTTGTTGCTGACATTGGATTTCGGAGCAACCAACTAGTAATTAAATAGGTATAAAGACAACCAATACCTTGACAAAAATAATAAAATAAAAGTGTTCGATACTACAACGTTGCTAAACCAACTATCCTTCTAGTTATTTCCACATTATATCCCATCAAAACGATGGCACGTAATGCTCTCAGAGGGAGAGGTATTTCCTATTACTTGTCACAAATCAATATAAATCTTAGCGAGGTTATAACAACGGTTTAGGAAATTACGACACTATTATGTAATAAATCAGTTATCTCTTATAAAGATAACTATCATTTAAATAAAAGAAAAAAGTAACTGTTCCCTCAATGCAACACTGTGTAACGTTGTTTTTATTCCTGTCTATTGATATAAAAAATTAAGGATTACATGAGAAAATATCAATCATTCAGTGAATGATTGATATTTACATAATATAAAAAGGAGTATCTAAATAATGAAATTAAAAAATAAAAACATTTCACAATCTAAAAAAGTCCGTCTTAGAGAAAAGCTCAGAAAAATGATAGAAAAGTATATTAACTTAGTAAGTATATTAAAACCTTATAACCTCGATGTGTACTATGTACGTCGAAAAGATCGCTAACGAGTTTTGCTCGATCTTAAATTAACACATAAAAATGTTAATTTCTTCAAAGTTACATCAGTAATTATATATTAATACTTTGGAGCATATAAATGCTCCTTTAATTTTAACCGTTAACTTGTTAAATGTAAAAACCGAGAGAACTGGAAATAAATGATTAGTGCATTCATTTCATTACACTTATGTAAATCACGAGCATTTTTATTTTATAGAGTTTTTTATTTCATAAGTTATAATTTCTGATATATTAACTAGTTTTTTAGGAAGTGGAGATTGATAAGGATAGGCAATATAGACATCACTACATTTTTTATTTTGATTATCAATCATAAAATCGTCTTTGTCATTTATGGAGTAACTAGGTAGAAATCCCTCACCGATACCGCTATCAATATATTCTTTTAATATCGTTATGTTATCTACGTCAATGATATTTTCATACCCCCCTGCCATGTACTCTTCATCATGCCTATATTTTATAAGTGTTGCTTTATCACCATTTATTTTCTTTGCTAACACTTTGGTATAAGTGCCAACTTTATGCGCTATTAAGCTATCATCACCGATGTTATCGAGTCTAATTGCCATGTCTATATTTTCACAAATAAGATCTTCTTTATTATTTGTTGCTATAATCTGAAATTTAACATCTGGAAATGTTGTTTTTAATTTTTTTAAAATATCAGGAAAAATATACATGGCAATAGAAACTGGCATTGTTATTTTGAATTCACCGATCATGCTATCATTCAGAGAAGACATTTTATAACTTAATAAATTAATGTTATCGAGAAGCTCTAGCGCTGTCGTTTGTAAAACCTCTCCATATGGAGTAAGACTTATGCTTCTAGTTGTACGATAAAACAACTTAACACCAACCTCTTTTTCAAGCTCTAAGATATGTCGGCTAATGTGTGCTTTTGACTTCCCGAGTTTCATTGCTGCCTTAGTAATAGACAAATATTTACATACGAATGCAAAACTTACTATTTGATTATTCATTTTAATCATTACTTATGTTCCTCATTCATAAAAAATCAGATTTGATGTTAAAAGCCAACTATGTTCTAGATGCTTTCCATATAACTATAAAATAAAACTTTCAATTTAGAATATGTGTAAATCATAAAAGTAACATTTAAAAATTGAATAAAATTTATAAATATAAGAGATAGCTTAACGACAATTAGCTAAGGACTATAAAATTAGTTATAGCAAACCATTATTAATTGTATCTATGTTCAATTTGATATTGAATACACTCTTAATAAATATCGTAGTTATCCAATTTTTAGAACAAAGTGTTGTGAGTTTTCTATTTGAGTGTTCTAATTATCTTTGACATGCATCAATCTCCAAAAATTTTTAGGCTATTTGTATTATCCTTTCAATGCCAGTAAAACAGCCTCTTCTGCATGTATTTCTGTCGTATTATATAATGGGATGTCGGTGTGGTTTTGTTGTAAAAGGAGTGGTAGTTCAGTACATCCTAAAACTATTGCTTCAGCCCCACTTTTATGAAGGGTATCCACTATTTCAAGGCAGTGCTGACGAGATTTGTTGTCAATAATCCCCAAGCACAGTTCATTATAAATAATATTATGAATAGTATCTTGTGCATCAATATCAGGCACTATAACGTCAATTCCAAACTTATTAATAATACGCTGTTTATAAAAGCTTTCTCCCATGGTAAAGCGTGTTCCAAGCAACCCTACTTTCTTTATATCATCCGCAACTAACTTGCTACCTGTTGCATCTGCAATATGGACGAGAGGAATAGAAACAGAAGATTCAACTTCAGAAGCCACCTTATGCATTGTGTTCACGCACATTAGAAGAAAATCAGCACCACCAGATTCAATGAGCTTCGCTGAATTTGACAATACTGTAGCAATCTCACTCCATTTATTCTGACGCTGTAACTTCTCAAGTTCTTCAAAGTCAACGCTACACATAGTGATTTTTGCCGAATGCAACCCTCCAAGCTTATCCCTGATCGATTCATTGATCGCTTTGTAGTAGATAACTGTTGATTCCCAACTCATTCCACCCAACAATCCAATTGTTTTCATTTCAGCTTCTCCATGTTTTATGACAATATAAAGTTTAAAATATAGTTGAAACCAATATTTTACCTTTACATATTGCAGCTTTAAAATATCGTGTCAAATGAAATTTCACTTATTTATTGATAATTTAGTTTTTATGTAATTACTCAAGAAACATTAGAAATGACTAATAAATCTAAATAACAGCATAGCATCGCTAATTACTTGATGTATTCGATAAAATAAATCAGTATCCAATTAATGTTTAAAATGTCAAATCATCAAGTTTACTTGTAAACCAAACCTGACACAGCATATGAATCATACAATAATTTGTAAACAGTAAAACTTTATCACCTTACATTGTCTCCTATATGGAACACTGTGTAACATTGCTTTTGTAATTCACTATTGATATAATACCCAGAAGCATAACAATTCGCACAATACAGAAAATAAAACACATTACTCAGCAAAAGAAAGTAAATACCAGTTAAAAACACTGAACAAAAATTTGTTTGAAGATAAATCACAGCGCAGCAATAAATGTCTTAGCCAGCATTTTCATATAAGCCATGGGTTAATTTTTTGTGATGCACTATAGCTAGGTAGATAATATGAATTTAGACACACTAATGATGTATTGTATATTTACTTTCTTTTATATAGTAAGCCCTGGTCCTGCTGTTTTTATTTCTATTTACAATGGCGCAATAAACGGAACAAAACCCGTTGTCATATCAGCATTTGGAAATGTATTAGGGTTGATACTATTGTCGACATGTTCAATGTTTGGATTAAGCACATTGATAAGAACCTCTGCTCTATACTTCAATATCTTTAAAGTTGCCGGCATCATTTATTTATTCTATTTGGGAATTAAACAATTACATCTGAGTTTTAAGCCTGATAACAATGAATTTGATAGAAAAAAACCAACTAATAATAGTTATACTACATACTTTCGTGAAGGTTTTTTCTTGGCTGTGACAAATCCAAAACCAGTGATATTCTTCACTGCTCTATTTCCACAGTTCTTAAATATTGACGATTCTATTGGTTATCAATTTATCTCTATGACATTGATATTTATCACTATTTCTTTCTTCGTACTTGTCAGTTATGGCGCAATAGCCAACTATGCTAGTTCAAAAATTGAAAAATCACCCACAAAAACAATATGCTGGTTTAATCGCATCAGCGGAGCAACGTTTCTTGTTCTGGGCGCTAAACTTTTCTATTTAAATAAGTAATGAATATACGAACATACCTTCTAGCTTAAGTGTCAATGGGAGTTACAAATCATTAACTCGTGGTGTATGAGATTAAACGATAGAAAGTTGCGGCTTATACCATGTTAAAAACGATATCCCCACCTAAAAGGAAATAACCATGAATACTTCTGTTAATTTATTAGAAAAACTAAAGAAATTTGACGATTTTTGGTCCCCCAGAGTCATTGCTGAAATGAATGACTATCAGGTAAAAATCGCGAAATTTAAGGGGGAGTTTACTTGGCATGACCACAAAGATACCGATGAATTGTTTTTTGTCGTATCTGGCTCAATGCGAATCGAATTTCAACATGGTTATGTTACCCTCGATGAAGGCGAAATCTATGTTGTACCCAAAGGTGTCACCCACAAACCTGTGGCTGAAACAGAGTGTCACGTTATGTTAATTGAACCTAAAGGAGTAATAAACACCGGCGATATAGATAGTGAGCTAAAGGCGGAAAACAATGTTTGGGTCTAATTTTTCGATTGTACTTTTTTAGAGTATAAAAAAAACCTTTTTAAATTTAAAGCTCAAGTCTCAGAGAGCAAACTACTTTAGCCTATGTGTAATCCCTATTGGCTTTGAAATCGCCACATTGGCAATAATCTGGGTTTAGATGACTAAGCTAGTCACAAGCTATCGCCTTCAACACTACACGTTATGTTTTTACCTCGAAGCCACTTAACCGAATTCAATAACTATTTCAGCGGTTCAACGTTAAAAATACTTTAAATATGAGCGCTGGCTGCACTACTAAATTCTGTAGTTTAACGTTGGAATGTGTACCAAAAGTAACACAAGTACAGGTCCAAAAATCAGTTGAACACCATTTAACCAAATAAAAAACTTCAAGCCGAAAGTGACACTTCGGCTTTTTCATTTTCACAACGTCACATTGCATCTTTCGTTGCGAGTCAAGGCGTTGAATGGTCTAATACTCCTATCGGTTCCGTAAACGGTAAGCAGAATGCACCAAGACAATCAACCCACTTTTTTCTTTTTCGATTACGAGACTTGGGGAACAAGTCCAGCCAAAGACCGCCCAAGCCAGTTTGCTGGCGTTCGCACTGATGAAAACTTCAATATCATTGGTGAACCTTTGGTGATGTACTGTCGTCCACCTGCTGATTACCTTCCTTCGCCAGAAGCAGCTTTGATCACTGGTATTACACCACAAAAAGCAATGCAAGAAGGCTTACCTGAACCTGAGTTTATCGCCAAAATTCATGCTGAATTGTCTAAACCAAAGACGACTAGCCTTGGCTACAACAGCATACGTTTTGATGATGAAGTCACTCGTTACACTTGCTACCGAAACTTCATCGACCCATACGCATGGAGCTGGCAAAACGGCAACTCACGATGGGATTTGCTTGACGTGATGCGAGCATGTCATGCCCTGCGTCCTGAAGGTGTGGAATGGCCGGAGAATGATGAAGGCTTTACGAGTTTCAAGCTTGAGCATTTATCCGTGGCTAACGGCATTGAACACAGCAATGCTCACGATGCGATGGCCGACGTGATTGCCACGATTGAAATGGCGAAGAAAGTTAAAGCCGCCCAACCTAAGCTATTTGACTACTTTTTCTCGATGCGTAACAAGCGCAAACTCAATGAGCTGGTTGATATTGTCAATATGACTCCGTTGATGCATGTATCAGGCATGCTTGGGCGTGAATGCCAATACACAAGCTGGATTGTGCCTGTGGCTTGGCACCCAACCAACAACAACGCTGTTATCACGATTGATTTAGCCAAAGATCCTCAGCCGATCCTTGAACTTTCAGCGGAAGAACTGAAAGAACGCTTGTACACCAAGCGTGACGAATTGGGCGACTTACTGCCTGTACCAGTGAAGCTAGTGCATCTGAACAAGTGCCCTATTCTCGCTCCAGCAAAAACATTAACCGCGGAAAATGCGGAAGTCATTGGTATTGACCGCCAACAATGTTTAAACAATTTAGCGTTGTTGCGTCAACACCCAGAGATCCGAGAGAAGCTGATTAGTCTATTCTCTATAGAACGTGAATTCGAAAAGAGTAATGACGTTGATACGCAGCTTTACGACGGGTTTTTCTCGCCTGCTGATCGTACTGCGATGGACATCATTCGTGAAACCGATCCGAATAACTTAGCCGCACTGGATATTGAATTCGATGATAAACGAATCAAGCCATTGCTTTTCCGTTACCGTGCTCGCCATTATGCAGGCACATTAGATGAACAAGAACAAAGACGCTGGGCACAACATTGTCGTGAAGTTTTCGAAAGTCAGATTGAAGAGTACATGATGAATTTAGAAAACTTAGTTCACGAACATGAAAGTGACGAAAAGAAGATAGCAATATTAAAATCCGTCTATCGTTATGTAGAGAGCCTAGCCTCCTAATTTCTTACCTTGTTCAAGCGCACCTTCGGGTGTGCTTGTTGTTTTATATGCTGTCAAAATGATAAAAGATCGATTACTACAACTGATCCATTTGCTCATCTCCCTCGCACTCATCATGGGAGCACTTGGTATCGGCAACACTATTCAAAAATTCATTGGCATTTCTGTTCCAGGAAGTGTCATCGGCATGCTTGTGCTGTTTTTCTCAATGACCCTTGGCTTAGTCAAAGTGGAATGGGTTAAGCCAGGTGCAACCCTATTCATCCGCTATATGATCCTGCTATTCGTGCCTATCAGCGTGGGTCTGATGCAACACTTCGATATGCTACTGGCTAACGCACTGCCAATTATTGCGAGTGCAGTAGGCGGCTCACTGATCGTATTGGTCAGCTTGGCATGGTTCTTAGATTACTTACTGAAGGAGAAGCACTAGTATGTGGTTACTTGTCACTATTGTGGTTTTCCTTGCCGCACGCCAAATCGCAATCAAGGTGAACAATCCGATTGCTAACCCGCTTTTGATCAGTATCGCGGTATTAATCCCGTTGCTAACCTTTTTGAAAGTGCCATTTGAAACATACTACGCTGACAACGAATACATCAGCTTTTTACTTCAACCCGCCGTTGTTGCGCTGGCATATCCACTTTATGAACAACTGCCTCAAATCAAAGCCAATTGGCGCATTATCACTCTGGCTTGCACGTTAGGTAGTGTTATGTCCATGCTTACCGCTACGCTCATTGCGGTGGCATTTAAAGCTGACATTAGCTTAATAGCCAGCTTGGTTGGTAAGTCTGTGACGACCCCTATCGCGATGGAAATCTCTAGCCACTTAGGCGGAGAAGCAGCTGTTGCGGCAATTTTAGTGCTTATTGTGGGTTTGTTTGGTGCCATCCTCGCGTACCCGATCTTCAATATCATTGGTATTAAGCATCCAATTGCGCGCGGTCTAACAATGGGTACTGTTTCTCACGCTCTCGGCACCGCAACATGTGCTGAGAAACAACCGGGGGACGCAGCGTTCTCATCTCTTGCATTGGTGCTTTGTGGCATCATCACCTCGATTCTCGCGCCAAGCTTCTTTGCTTTGGCGGTTTGGTTATACCAATAATAACCTCAATGACCTGCTTTGCTATCAAGTGAGCAGGTCATAATCTCTTCCAGAAAATTCGCAGTATGAATATACGTTGATATAGTTATTAGTGGGACAGAGATAACGTTAAATCTTAGTGAAATCGAATACATGTGTGAGCTCACTCTAATTATGTAACGTAAATTATCATTACACACATTAACGTGATCTAAAGCACAGAACATTTCCACCTTTCACATAGAATAACTGTCCATGCAATAACAAGGATTCAACATGAAAAGTCGCATTGAACAGGCGCTAGCAAGCGCTCCTGAAGCACTTTCAACACCTCTTGCTCCTATCGTCCTTTCTGACGATTTTGATGCCACTATTTCTGAGCAACAGTTTGAAGCGCTACTGAACGCTACCAATCTTTCTGATAAAGAGCTTCGTGTTGCTCTACTTCCTTTTGCCGCTGCGTTTTCTTACGCACCGATTTCTGAATTCTATGTAGGCGCGATTGTTCGTGGTCTATCTGGTCGCCTTTACTTCGGTGCGAACATGGAGTTTTTTGGTGTTCAGTTAGGTCAAACTGTTCATGCTGAACAATGCGCGATTAGCCATGCTTGGATGAAAGGCGAACGTGGTGTTAAAGATATCACCATTAACTACAGCCCTTGTGGTCACTGTCGTCAGTTCATGAATGAACTAACTACGGCGAAAGAATTAAAAATCCAATTGCCAGAGCGTGAAGAGAAATCGCTACACGACTATCTTCCTGAAGCATTCGGTCCTGCTGATCTTGGTATCCAGTCAGGTCTAATGGCAGAAGTGAAACACGAGTTTGCTTGCGATGACAACGACACTCTGATCCAAAAAGCAGTTACTGCGATGAACATTAGTCACGCTCCATACACTAACAACTTAAGTGGCATCGCTCTTGAGATGAATAGTGGTCGTGTATTCCAAGGTGCTTACGCAGAAAACGCAGCGTTCAACCCTAGCCTTCCACCACTTCAGGTTGCCTTAATTCAAATCCTGATGGCAGGCGAGCAGTTTGAAGACATCAAAGCCGCAGCACTAGTCGAAAACTCACAGGGTAAGATCAGCCACCTAGCCGATACTCAATCAACACTAGAGGCACTGAACCCAGAGATTCCAGTGAGTTTTGTTAACATTTAACTCACAATGCTCTTATGAGAGAGGCTCTGCATGACGCAGGGCCTTTTTTTATTGTTTAAAATCACACGCAAACGTTTGCTTCGTTCGCAAAAATCAGTATGATCCCCTGCAAATTCGCTTCCACCACTTTATTTTGTAAGGGAACACTATGTTTGGTACTGCTACTAGCACTCATGCTACCCGTGTATTACTTCTGGGCTCTGGCGAGCTTGGTAAAGAAGTAGCAATTGAATGTCAACGTCTTGGTTTAGAAGTGATCGCGTGTGACCGTTATGCTGACGCACCAGCAATGCAAGTCGCTCATCGCAGCTACGTCATCGATATGCTTGATGGCAAAGCATTAGAAGAAATCATCAAGAAAGAGCAACCTGCTTATGTGGTTCCGGAAATTGAAGCTATCGCAACAGACAAATTAGTTGAGCTAGAAGAAAAAGGCGTGAACGTCGTTCCGACAGCGAAAGCAACTAAGTTGACTATGAACCGCGAGGGCATCCGTCGTCTTGCAGCTGAAGAGCTAAGCTTAACGACTTCTCCTTATCAGTTTGCAGATAACTTTGATAACTTTAAAGCGGCAGTTGAGCACGTTGGTATCCCTTGTGTAGTAAAACCTGTGATGAGTTCGTCTGGTAAAGGACAAAGCGTCATCAAAACAGAACAAGATGTGCAAGCAGCGTGGGAGTACGCGCAAGAAGGCGGTCGTACTGGTGCTGGTCGTGTGATCGTCGAAGGCTTTATTGACTTCGACTATGAAATTACGCTGCTGACAGTACGAGCGAAAGATGGCGTCCATTTCTGCGCACCAATTGGACATCGTCAAGAAGATGGTGACTACCGAGAGTCGTGGCAACCACAAGCAATGTCAGATACTGCGATTAAAGCAGCAGAATACACAGCGGAGAAAGTCGTAAATGCGCTCGGTGGTTACGGCATCTTCGGTGTAGAGCTGTTCGTGAAAGGTGATAAAGTAATTTTCAACGAAGTTTCACCTCGTCCGCACGACACTGGCATGGTAACTATGATTTCTCAAGAAATGTCTGAGTTTGCTCTGCATGTTCGTGCGTTCACTGGCATGCCAATCAACAGTATCATTCAATACGGCCCGTCCGCGTCAGCTGTCATCCTAGGGCAAGGTACATCAACAGATATTCGCTTTGATAATCTTGCCAATGCCCTGGCTCAACCACAAACTCAAGTTCGTTTGTTTGGTAAGCCTGAAATCGATGGTCGCCGTCGTTTAGGCGTTGTCCTAACGCGTCGTAAGACTATCGAAGATTCGATTGAAGATGCAGTGAACAGCGCTTCTAAAGTACAGATCGTTTACTGATTTCACTAGTTCGCTCAAAGAAACAAAAAGCGCAGCCCAATTGGCTGCGCTTTTTATTTGTATAAACTCGGTTACCCTATTCACTTTCAATTAAATACACTTCTTCAGAGAAGTGACTCAGACCCTTTTTGGCAATTTTAGGGTGATTATCATCGGCTTGATCTACGTTTAAGCATGTGATCTTATAACCGGAAAATAACTGTTCAATCTCTTCTACAGGAACACTAAAAGGAGGTCCTGCCATCTCTTCTTGCGGGTAGTTCAACGTGACCAACAAGATACGACCGCCAGGATTCAGCAATTGCTTAACACGAGCAGCATATTCTGCTCGCATCTCTTTAGGAAGAGCCACTAACGCAGCGCGATCGTAAATGATATCGGCTTTAGATACTGGGGCGGTAAAGAAATCACCCGTATAAATCGACAGCTCATCAAACTGATATAACTCGTGCATACCATTAACAGACGTTACCGTTGGTGTGTAAAAATGCTCAGCAAAAAACGCTCTTACCGCAATTTGGCTTAGCTCAACGCCCTGAACTTCGTCGTGTTTGGTCGCTAACCAAATCAAATCCTCTGACTTACCACACAGAGGCACCAAAACTTTATCATCACGCTTTGCAGCCGTATGTTGCCAAAATGCAGGCAATAGTGGGTTCACGTCTTCTAGATGAAAACCAATTTGGTTACTGGCCCATTTATTGTGCCAAAATTCTTGATCTCTCATGATTCTTCTACTTGTCGGCTGATAGTGGATTCGAGCTTTGCGCTTCACTTTTGTGGGCTAAGACTAATGATTTTTTCAAATTTGTCTATGCCGTTCATCTTTGGTTAATACTGCAATGTTAGTATGGCTAACGTTCAAGAAGGACCCCTTCCTTGTTCTGATGGTCAGAATAAAGGAAAGCAAAATGGTGATCTAGAACACGATTCCACCATAAGGTTGAAAATCAACCTTGGAATCTATCGTAGAGACCCCGTTAACTAGGTAGTACCTGATTTGCGAATCTTAGTGACCTTTTCGTTACCCATTTTCTAAGTGCAAGCAAGTTAAGGAGAGTGAATGAGCTTATTTCTACGTACTACGGCATTGATGCTATTAGTACTAAGCCGTGCGCCGGCTTTCGCCGCACTTCCAAATGTCCCGAGTAACGAGCAAGACCGTTCTGCTAGCCAAAACGAAGTTTGCTCAAAATTGTTTAAACATAGCCTTAGTGGTTTGTATGGCATTCAGTCAATCGACTCCAAACCAACACAGCCTTATTCAGATTTCGACGTACTTTACAGCAAAGCGCACCAAGCGCAGTTTGAGCTAGAAACCATCTGTAAGAGTACTGCCCTTCTCACTGACGCACAGCCTTATTTTGCTGGCGTTAAATCTCAGCACCGCGCCGAAGAGAAAATCGCCCACGAACTTGACGGTCAAGTAGAACGTATCACCGACTTAGCCCGTGCAACTATCGTTGCAAATGACGTAGCAAGCTTGGTGTCGGTATATGAAACGTTAGAGCGCGAAACAACCATTGTTAAAGTAAAAAACCGCTTTAAAAAACCAACGGCTTCTGGTTATCGTGATCTCAACTTGTTGGTCCGTTTACCAAAAACCAACCTAATTGCTGAAGTCCAATTGCATCTAAAAGCGATTGCTGATGTAAAAAGTGGTCCGGAGCATGATTTGTACGAGCAAATTCAGAAACTGGAACGTCAAGCTCTGGTTGAAGGTCGTAACCTAAATGATATCGAGATGGCATCAATTCGTAACATGCGTACTCAATCTAAAAACTTGTATCAAGAGGCTTGGCATCCTTACCTAACGACGCACCTAGAAGCAGCCTAAGCAAACAGTATTTTAGAAACTGATTCCCTGAATACTGAAAAACCACCGCAATTGCGGTGGTTTTTATTTGTTCTTTAGTCAGTAATGAAAGCCACAAACAAAAAGACCACGACAAAGCGTGGTCTCATTCCATGTTACATGGCTTACTGGTCGGTCTTTAGGTTCTCTACGCGAGCTTTCAACTTCTGACCCGGGCGGAACGTAACGACACGTCGAGCAGTAATAGGAATATCTTCGCCAGTTTTCGGGTTACGACCAGGTCGTTCATTCTTGTCACGAAGGTCAAAGTTACCAAAACCTGACAGTTTTACCTGTTCGCCACTTTCTAGTGCCTTACGAATCTCTTCAAAGAACACTTCCACCGTTTCCTTGGCGTCCCGTTTACTAAATCCCAATTTATCAAACAGGTTTTCTGCAAGTTCGGCTTTTGTGAGCGCCATAAAACTTTCCTCAAAGCTATGTTAAACAATGCTACCTTAGTGTAGCGCCAGAGCAGTTTTACCCTACCAATTCAACAACATATCGGGGTTACATCAGGAAGTGTATGCCAAGCTTATGATTTTCGCCAACTTTTTTCTTTGCTAATATACGGAATGTTGCACCACGCAGATAGTTTACCCACCACCATTTCCAGATTTTCCTTTAATTCCCTCTCCAATGGCAAAAACATCCAGTTCAAATTACTAGTTTTAAAACTAAAAACAACATTAATCACTATTTAATAAAAATGTCAGATACTGGCTACTTTACAAACAATTGACACAAAACTTCTTACCTTTTCAGTAAGTTGAGTACGTTTGAAAATAGATCTGGTCGGTCCTATTTAGCAGACTTGTTATTCAGATATAGCGTGACACTAGGAGCATGAAAGCTTGAACAGCGACAAAATTCTATTGATTGCTCCATGACGGTTAACTGAAAGGTTGTTACTGTTTATCCCTGTTTTCACCACGCGAAAGAGCCGCCATGTTGCACCAAGTCATCAGTATCTTATTTCCCGTCTTTATCTTGGTTTGCGTAGGTTACTTAGTTGGTCGATGCCTCAAGCCCGATTTTCGCCCAATCAATCGCATCAATATGGATGTGTTTACTCCGGCACTGGTATTTTCTTCTCTTGTCGGTATGCCACTCAACATGGGGCAAGTCCCCTTGCTACTAGCCGCGCTTATTGCTGTCGTAGTACCTGGCATTGTGATGGTTCCCATCGCGAAGTTTTGCGGATTATCATTCAAAGCATGGGCTCCACCACACATGTTTCGAAACAGCGGTAACTTAGCGATACCGCTGTTTACTTACACCTTCGGGGAAATCGCTCTTCCCTCCGCAGTATTGCTTTTTGTCGTTTCAGCATGCCTACATATAAGCCTTGGCGTCATGCTACTGAGTAATGGCAATCCGCTTAAACAAATCGTCAAAATGCCGATCTTCTTATCCGCTTTGCTCGCGTTGCTTATCAACATTTCTGGTATTGGTATTTGGTCTCCTCTTTTTGAAGCGACCACATTACTTGGGCAAGCCGCCGTCCCAGTTATGTTGTTATCATTGGGAGCACAAATGTGCCATTTAAGATGGGATGGTCTTCGAGTGGGTCTTTGGTGCACACTTCAATCACTCGGTACCGGAGCACTCGCCTTTGCCTTAATCTATACCTTGATACCATTGCCAATCATGCAATTACAGATGATGGTGTTGTTTACCATGTTGCCACCAGCTGTAATGAACTACTTGTTTGCTGAACGACTCAATATCGAACCTCTGAACGTTGCTTCTATGGTCTTGTTTGGCAACTTTTTAAGCATTATTACTCTACCGCTGCTACTAACGTTTGCTTTATCACTTGCTTGAACCATGCCTCCACATAATCCATCAACATCAAGCAACGTTTAACAAATCACAACGTAACGCTTCAAATTTGAAATCTAATTTTTAACAATAAATTCACCTTATCTAGCCTTTATACCTCGCTTTTTGAGTGTTTTATCTATTAGCCTGAACCCTCCGCAAATTTACAAAGGAGTTGTAATTTTATGGATAAGACATGCCGTGTGATTTTTCTCGGTGGTGCTCATCACTTAGAGGAAATCACAACAACACTCAACACAATCAAATTTACACCAACAGTGTGCTTTGGCGATGACGAATACGTTCTACTCCCAAAAGGAGTTGGTAATTCACCTAGAAACTTCATTTATGTGCACTCCACTTTGACAGATGAAGAACAAAATGAACTGATTCAATTAATCGAAATTCCGATGAAAAATAAATAGAGGCTTAATGGAGGACAGATAATGTACGAAGTTATTTTTATTGGCGGTGAGAGCCATGGTGAAAATATTTCCCTCAACTCTCTACCCTTAACGGTAGATAAAAATGGAGAAAAATATTCTTTATTTGGCTTAACAGACCCTAACTATGACAAACCTTACAAAATATACTGTACGAAGTATTCAATCGCAGAACGGTATATCCCTCAAATTGTTAAAGTCGAATTTATTGGTGGTCATTGGGATCGAGAATTTGAACACAGAATTCTGGGGTGGATACCTACAAGGGTGAACCGAACTCGTGAGGTCCTCGATAATCTAATAACCAATTCCTATGAATTAGTCACTCAGTTTTCCGACGGGAAGACCGTCCACGCATACGCCTCTGAAGATGTTCCAGAAGTATTTTTAAATGAAAGAATGCAAGCATTGCTCAAAGGAGATTGAAGCAAACTTTATCGCTGACATTGTTTATTTAACAAATTCGCAATCTAAATTTTACGGCTAAATTAACCATGTCTCTTTTTTGAGTCTCGCTTTTTGAGCAATTTATCGATTAGCCTAAAATCTCTCAACACTTGCAACGGAGTTGTAATTATATGGATAAAGAGTGCCTTGTAATTTTTCTAGGTGGCTATGAACACTTAGCAAAAGTTGTAACTACGCTTGATGCCATCAAATTCTCTTCAACAATAAAATTTGGCAATGATGAATATACCCTCATGCCAAATGGATATGGAAATACACCTCGAATCTTCTTTTATGTACACACTGAACTGAGTGAAGACATCATTAGAGAAATGAAAAATATGGTGAAACTTTCTATTGATAAAAAATGGTTTGAAATTGGTGGTAAATAATGGCGTTAGAAGTATTTATTGATATTTGTGGAGTCTCAGCAACAACACGAGAGATAGACAGGGAATGGGTAACCGGACTCGTTAACAGAGCAAAAGACCGCAAATCTAAGGTATGGGTGTCTGTGATTGTCCGAGATTTGAAGCAAGATATTAACATTCGGCTTGCATGCGGTAGTGCACCAAGAATAGCAACAACCACAAACAGCCCAAGACGAAAGCCGCTAACCCAGCTCGAAAGTAAGCTGACGGATCTCTGGTCTATGTTCCGGTGCGAAGGTGGGAACGTTAACGTTCAGGGCGTATGTGATTTTATCCGCTACCTCGAAGGGTGTCAGAGACGTGAGAGTGATGAAAAGCTAAAAAAGGATAAGCAGTGGCATTAATTATTTCCATTGATTGCTGTGGAGTAGTCATTGATTCATTAGAGAGCAACTCGAAAACCATAAACGCTATTGTGACGAAAGCTCAAGAACAAGGACAAAAAGTGTGGCTACGTATATGCCTAAAAGATGTATCGCAGAACATCGATATTGAACTTTGCTGTGGAGAACCGCCGTCTAACTCTGTGCCACCAGCAGCTAAAAGGGGCTCACTCATAGAGAAGAATATTAAAAAACTTTGGTTAGAACTTGGTTGCGCGGGTGAACAAGTGAATGCACAGAAGATCTCTGCATTTTTACTGTATTTTCAAAGCTATATTAATCAGTCCTAGAGAGTAGAACCTGCAAGCACGAACTACCTATCAAGTTAACGTTTAAGAAAGGCGCTGGTGTTCTTCAGTTATCGATTAAGCTGTGGCACTGCGCTTTTAAACAGATGACCTAGAGAAACCTTTTAATGGTAGAGGCATATCAAAAACAAAAGATTGAATGATAGACTAACGTCAAACAACTACCGTTTTTGCTTTGCAACTCTATGACATCAATTATTCAAATCAGCGACTGCCATTTAAGTGACGATTCAAGCTTTGAGAATCTACGTAGCGCGCTTCTTTATGCTCAAAAAGATTCATCATGCGATACCCTTTTGCTCACAGGCGATCTTTGTTGCAACCCCAAACCGGGTGATTACCGTGTACTACTAAGTTTCCTAGAAAAGCACATTCGCGATAAGAAAATATTCGCAATTGCAGGCAACCATGATGACACCAAATTGATGAAGCGGGAACTGGTCGGTAGCTCTATTAACGTAGTGAATAAAGCCAAAATTCATAACCGTGACATGCTGTTCTTAGATTCGAGTGCTAAACCTTTGGATAAGCGCCACCCTTTAGGCTCTGGTCGTGTCGATAACCGTGGGCTAGCACGCTTCAATAAACAACTTCGCCATGCGATCAATCCGATTGTTGTTATCCATCACCCTATTATTCCCGTAGGCTCGGATTGGATACAAGCCATTTGCTTGGAAAACGATGCAAGCTTACATGCGCTTTTGGCTAAGTACCGGGTTCAAGATGTTATTTGCGGGCATGGTCATGATGCACTAACGGTGACGAAGCAAGGTGTGACTCAACATATGGCCCCCGCCACCGCTTACGGCTTTGACCACAGTATTGACGAATACAACCGAAGTGAAAAGATTGGTGTGAATAAGATTTTCTTTGAAGATGAGAGGATCAAAGTGGAGACAATTTGGCTCTAGCTATTCCCTATTCCAAAAATACAAAAAACCCTGCCAAACTGGCAGGGTTTTCATTTCTTAAGAAGATGCGTTACGCAAGATTAGTCACGTAGAGACGCACCAAACTTCTCAGAAACGTGAGCAACGATAGCGTCAACCGCACCAGCGATATCTGCATCTTCAAGCGTACGCTCAAGTGACTGTAGAGTCAGAGCAATGGCTAGGCTCTTCTTACCTTCTTCAACACCTTTACCTACGTAAACGTCGAACAGTTTCGCATCTTTAAGGAACTCGCCACCTTGCTCTAGACAAGCGTTAACGATGTCACCAGATGCAACAGCTTCGTCCACGACTACCGCGATATCACGACGGTTTGAAGGGAATTTAGAAAGTGCTACCGCTTCTGGGATCACTTTGCTGTTGATTGCAGACCATTCGATTTCGAATACGATAGTACGACCGTTTAGACCGAACTTACGCTCAAGCTCAGGGTGAACTGTACCGATCACGCCCACTTCTTTGCCATCTACGATGATTGTCGCAGATTGACCTGGATGAAGTGCTGGGTTAGCTTTTTTGCTTTCAGGTGACAGTGCAGCGAAAGAGTATGCTTTTTCGTTCGCAGATAGCTCTAGAATCGCTTCTAGATCACCCTTAAGATCGAAGAAATCAACCGTGTTAGTTTCGATATCCCAGTGCTCTTCACCACGAGTACCAGCGATAACACCTGCAAGCATTGGCTCTTGGCGCATACCGTTTTCTGCAGATTCACATGGGATGAAACGTAGGCCGTATTCGAATAGACGAACGCGTGGCTGTTGACGTTTCTGGTTGTGAACAACCGTGTTCAGCAGACCTTGGATAAGACCAAGACGCATCGCTGACATATCCGCTGAAATTGGGAATGGCAGGATTAGCGGCTCAACACCTGGAACAACTAGCTTTTGTTGCTCTGGCTCAACGAAGCTGTATGTAATTGCTTCGTGGTAACCGCGGTCAACAAGAAGATCACGAACGCGTTTCAGTGGAAGATCCGCTTCAACGTGGTTGTGCATCTTAAGCGCTGCTGCTGGGTGTTGGTTAGGGATGTTGTCGTAACCGTAAATACGGCCAACTTCTTCAATCAGGTCTTGCTCGATAGCGATATCGAAACGCCATGTTGGCGCTACTGCCATCCAACCTTCTTCTGAAGCTTCAACAGTCAAACCTAGACGCTCAAGGATTTCTACTACGTCAGCATCAACAATGTGGTGACCTAGTAGGTTGTCTAGTTTAGTACGGCGTAGAGCAACTTTGTTTGGCTTAGGTAGGTCTGTTTCAGACTCTACAGCAACAACAGGTGCAACTTCACCGCCACAGATTTCAACAAGAAGCTCTGTTGCACGTTCCATTGCGTTTACTTGCAGTGCGTAATCCACACCACGCTCAAAACGCATAGAAGAATCTGTATGCAGACCGTAGCTACGTGCGCGGCCACGGATGTGGTCAGGTGCAAAGAATGCACATTCGAGTAGAACGTCTTTAGTTTCTGTTGTTACACCAGACTCCTCACCACCAAAGATACCTGCAATTGCAAGTGCTTTGTTGTGGTCTGCTACGACTAGTGTATCTGCGTTTAGTTCTGCTTCGCTGCCGTCAAGAAGAGTTAACTTCTCACCTTGCTCAGCCATACGAACTACGATGCCACCTTCGATCTTCGCTAGATCGAATGCGTGCATTGGTTGGCCTTGCTCTAGAAGCACGTAGTTAGTGATGTCTACAACAGGATCGATTGAGCGAATACCACAACGACGCAATTTTTCTTGCATCCATAGTGGCGTTTCTGCTTGAACGTTCACGTTCTTAACCACACGACCTAGGTAACGTGGACACGCAGCTGGCGCTTTCACTTCGATAGACACTTTGTCTTCGATTGAAGTCGCTACTGCTTCTACTGATGGCTCAGTCACGTCAGCGCGGTTTAGTACACCTACTTCACGTGCCATACCGCGAATGCTGAAACAGTCAGCACGGTTTGCTGTTAGGTCTACGTCTACCGTTACGTCGTCTAAACCTAGGAATTCACGGAAATCGGTACCGATTACTGCGTCTTCTGCTAGTTCCATGATGCCGTCTGACTCAACGTCGATACCTAGTTCAGTGAATGAACAAAGCATGCCGTGAGATGGTTGACCACGTAATTTCGCTTTTTTGATTTTGAAATCGCCCGGAAGAACAGCACCAACTGTTGCTACTGCTACTTTCAGACCTTGGCGACAGTTGTGTGCGCCACAAACGATGTCTAGAAGCTCTTCTTCACCCACGTCAACTTTCGTTACACGTAGCTTGTCCGCATCTGGGTGCTGACCACATTCAACAACGTGACCAACTTTAACGCCGTTGAACGAACCTGCTACAGGTAGTACGTCGTCAACTTCTAGACCCGCCATTGTAATTTGGTGAGTTAGTTCGTCAGTGGTAATCGAAGGACTAACCCACTCACGAAGCCATGATTCGCTGAATTTCATAGTGATTTATCCCCTGGATTACTTGAACTGTTTTAGGAAACGAAGGTCGTTCTCGAAGAACGCACGTAGGTCGTTTACGCCGTAACGAAGCATCGTTAGACGCTCTACACCCATACCGAATGCAAAACCAGAGTATTTCTCAGGGTCGATGCCTACACTGCGTAGTACGTTCGGGTGAACCATGCCACAGCCTAGAACTTCAAGCCATTTGCCGTTTTTACCCATTACGTCTACTTCAGCCGAAGGCTCTGTAAATGGGAAATAAGATGGACGGAAACGAACTTCTACTTCTTCTTCAAAGAAGTTACATAGGAAGTCGTGCAGAATGCCTTTTAGTTGAGCGAAGTTCACGTTCTCATCAACTAACATGCCTTCCACTTGGTGGAACATTGGCGTGTGCGTTTGGTCGTAATCGTTACGGTATACACGGCCCGGTGCAATGAAACGGAATGGTGGTTTGCCATTTTCCATTGTACGGATCTGTACGCCAGACGTGTGAGTACGAAGCATCAAATCAGGGTTGAAGAAGAAAGTATCGTGGTCAGTACGCGCTGGGTGATCAGCGGCAATGTTTAGTGCATCAAAGTTGTGGAATGCATCTTCGATTTCTGGACCAGACTCAGTATTAAAGCCAAGTTCACCAAAGAACTTTTCAATACGCTCAACAGTACGAGTAACTGGGTGTAGACCACCGTTCTCGATACGACGACCTGGTAGTGTTACGTCAATCGTTTCTGCTGCTAGCTTCGCTTCAAGCTCTGCACGTTGTAGTGCATCTTTACGGGCTGCGATAGCTTGCTGAACTACGCCTTTCGCTTTATTGATCTCTTGACCCGCTTCACGGCGCTCTTCTGGTGGTAGTTTACCTAGGCTTTGAAGTTGAGCAGTTAGCTCACCTTTTTTACCTAGATACTGAACACGCACTTCATCAAGTACGACTAGCGATTCTGCGGCTTCAATTGCTGCACTCGCGTTAGCAATGATCTCTTCTAGATGTTGCATCGTTTCCTCATCTACCTATTGGTAGTATCCATAAGGGAGTGATTGGTTTTTTGATAGCTGTACATAGTAGCCAAACCCGCCACCAAAGCCAAATTGAATTATGAAAAGAAGAGGTTATTGAATAAAAAGAACACAAAAACGCAAAAAAAGCAGCTTCGCACGTAAATCCCTAGGATTATGGCTTGCTGCTTTGTGCATAAATACTGCAGTTTCGTCCCCAAGTGAAAACACTTTAGGTCAGTCGACAATGCTAAAAATAGTATTGAATAGATAGCTCGACAAAGTCATCGTCTCTGGCGAAGTAAAGCAGATCAGTAGGCGTTTCGTTTTTAAACAACCAAGCATCGATTTGCCACTTGAAATGATTTGAAATGCGGCTGGAAGCCTCAAGTTTTGCGTTGTACACATCGGAGTTGTCGAGATCTTGCGTTATACCCGTTAAGATTTCTGTGCCGTCTTCGTCATTGAGCGCTAAACGAATGCCTGCAAAGACATCATTTTGACCGATATTTTGCGCGTTGTTACCACGGCTATCATAGAGATACTCACCAATAATGCCTACGTCCCATACTGTCTCAAAAGCGCCTACTATTGTGTATTCAAAACCCGTCACGACGCCGACATGATTGTCGAAGCTATCGCGGTAGACACTCTCTAGCTTCCATAACCAATCGCCCACGATGCCTTGAACATCCAGCCCAACATGGCTCATTAGGGCGTAGTAAGGTTTTAACTCTCCTTGATCAAACCGAAAATACGGGTCACGGTTTGTTCCATAAACATAGCTTAAGCCAACATCCCAATCGCCAAACATTTGTGCGTACCGAAAAGCGACATCCACATGCTTTTCTTCTCGGCTAGATTCATACAGCGCATCATCAGATACAACGGGTTCAATCCTCAAACGTCCATCTTTGCCTGCAAATGTTCGTTCGCGAAAATAAGGTAACACCATGGCATCGACCACTCCCCAGTCTTTGACTGACGTAAAATGGACCATAGGTTGGCCGAGTTTTTCTTCACCATCAACGGCTTCTACCGCATCGACTTGGTTTATGACATCAACCAGATGTGCTGACTCGGTCACACCCCAGAAGACTTTACTGATGCCAACACGTAGCTCGTAGTCATCCCAATAAGTTAAATACAACGCTTCGCGAATATCACCATGAGTCCGCTCGTCATCCATACTGTCTAAACGATAAAAGGGAGTGAACGTGAAACTGGCTTCCCCATCTTTTAGGTCCCAGTAAAACTCCGGCTGCAAAACCAGTGAAGCTTGTCCTTTCCCCTGCCCCTGAGCACCATCGGAGAAAAACTGACGATGCTCGATGTTGACCTGTCCTGCTAACTCAACCGCCAATAAAGAGCCAGAGAAAGGCATAGTGGTTAGGCCAGCGAATATCATACTGGCCATGTTTACCCTACTCATTCGATCTCCTTACTTAACGCGCTTAAGTATGTTTTTGTTGAAATCGGAGTCTTTTAATCCAGTTTGGAACGTTAACTCACTTGTTGTCAGCTCAGTACTCTTGCCGGTCTGGTGATTGGTCATCGCCATCGTGTGCGCACGCCAATATTGATTTAAGTACTGTTTGTAATCAGAGAAAACCAAAGTCTTAAGTAGCGCGCCTTTACGGTCATAGAACTCTACTTTCATTGGACGATAATGCGCTTTGTCCAACCACACAACTTGCTTGGTGTAACCTGAATTTTTATCGGTTGGAATTTGCTCTAAAACAAACGTATCTTGCCCTTTGATAGCGTCATCCTTGAGATAGTTAAATCGATACTTCTCAATTTCAAACGAACTTAGATCTTCGTACGCAAACTCACTGCCCATAAATGGCCCCGACTTATTACGTGATGCAATACGTTTGACGCGCTTTAATGCAGGTAAATAGAGCCATTGGTCATCGGAACCCACTGTATGTGAATGATTCAGGAATGCTGTGCCTTTTACATCACGTGGCTCATCAAAAATGGTTAACCCTTTGTCACCATCATCAACTACCTCAAGAGACTTTAAGCGCATCGCTCGGGTACTGCTTTCCCCTTGAGCATTTCGCAGGATCATTTGCATTGTCGCAACAGAATCACGCCAACCTTCGTCACGAGCCTTGCGTTCTTGTGCAATTTCCAAACCTTTGGCTTCGTCAGCCCAAGAAAATGGCGTCATGAGAAAAGAGGCTGCTATTACCGCTACTTTCAATTGTGTATTGAGTAAATTCATCATTCTATCCTTGTCTGTTTTCAGAATTACAACTGAGTTGCCGTAACACTTTTCTGTGAGTCCGTATCGGGGTTATTTATTGTCTTGTTTTGTGCATAAGCTTCTTTATCGAATAACATCAATAACGTTGGTAGGAATAAGAAATCCACAACTAAGGCAATAAAGATGACTATCGCACTCAGTTGGCCCATGTCAGCATTCAAACGGAAGCTCGACATTGCCAAAACAGAGAAACCTGCGACTAAAACGACAGTCGTTATCCAGAGTGCTCGCCCCACCGTATGGAACGCATATCTAACCGCTTGCTCGGCAGTTTGCCCTTCTTTACGTGCGCGTTGATATTTTGACAAAAAGTGCACGGCGTCATCGACCACGATCCCGAGTGTCAACGTCACTACGACAGACAATCCTAGGTTGATTTCTCCTGAAATCAGCGCCCATAAACCAAACCCAATGACGGCTGGTGCGATGTTTGGCACCAAGCTGATCAATCCCAGCTTGAGAGAGCGAAGCGCAAAGATGAGCAGTGCAGAAATAAGCACCAATGTGATAGGTAAGGTAGAAAGCATACTTGCCATGTTGGTTTCACCAATGTGGGCAAACATCAACGAAGGGCTCGACGCAACGACTTCATATTGAGGCGCGTTATTCGCAAACCAAGCGTAGATACGATTCTCAAGGTCAACCAGTTCAACGCTGCCTAAGTTATCGACGGTCAAAACCATTTTAATTGAGGATTTATCAACATTAATTTGATTGTTGAGATCTAACCCATAAGGCAGTGACATTTCGTAAAGCAGCAAATACTGCGCGGCTAATTCGCGATCTTGTGGTAGTGAATAATAAGCATCATCGTCGGCATGCATGTTTTTATTTAAACGCTTATACACATCCGCCAGAGTTGCGACATGATCAGTTTCCGGCTGAGCACGCAACCAATCGGTGAAACGACCAATCGAGTTCAAAAATATTGGGTCTGCTATTCCCTGCGACTCATTAGTTTTGATGGCAATACTGATGTTTGTCATCCCACTGATTCGCTCTTCCATAAAGTCCGCGGCTTGGCGAAAGTCACTTCGTGAATCAAAGTACTTCACAGATTCATCATTCACTTTGTTTAGCGGGATTAAGCTCGCACTGACAACGATCACTAGAACAGAAAGGGGTAACAAGGCTTTTCGATTTGTCACCACAAAATCGCCTAGCTTATCCATAAAATCAGAACCGTTTTTCGATGTATTTTGTTTGACTCGTATCGGTAACAGTTTTAATAAGGCTGGCAACAAAGTAACAGATAGGAAACAGGCAATCATGACGCCCAGCGCGGATAAATTACCGAAATCTCGTAACACTGGAGAATCCGACATATTCATCATCAGAAAGCCAATCGCCGTTGTTATTGAAGTAATAAGGATTGGCATGAAGTTGAGTGCAATACTGCGTTCTATCGAATGCGCTTTGCTAAATCCATTTTGCATAGACTGACGCATCGTGGCGATAACGTGAACACAATCTGCAACCGCGAGTGTCATGACTAAAGTTGGGACATTGACCGTCGCCGTACTCAGGAACATACCTGCCCAACCAGATAGTCCCATAGTTGCCATCACGGACCCGATAATCACGACCAAGGTCGCAATCACACTCAAGAAAGAACGTAACATAATGGTTAGGAACACGAGAATAACAAGCAACATCGTAGGGACCAGCGTAGAACTGTCTTCTTGCGCAGCCGTCATAAAGGCGTAGTTCATCGCGATAATGCCTGCTTTATGAAACTCAACATTTGGGTAGTTCTGCTGGTATTGCTCAATCATCCTATTGATGTGGTTCATCACTTCTTGAACTTCAGCGGTCTTATCAACTTCAGGCAATTGAACCGTGATGTTTACAATCGTTACGTCGCCCTTCTCAGAAATCAAAGCGTTTTTAATCACTGGTTCCGTCAGGGCAATATGCTTAACTTTGGCAATGCGCGCCGACGTTAATTCATAGTCTTCATAAAGTAGGTCTTCGACAAGCAGATCATCTTCGATTGCTTCGGTATGTTGATAATTCGCAATGGAATCAACACGACTTGAGTAAGGGACTTGCCATGAGTCAACCGTTAAGTTTTGGACAAGTTGGAGGGTGTCTGGGGTGAAGACATCATTGTTATCCGGTGCAATAACAATGGCTAAGTTATCGGTTTTAGCAAAGGTCGTTTGAATTTCATCAAAGGCAAGCAACTGCTTATTAGTGCCATCAAAAAAGATATTATAGTCACCACGGAAATAGAGATTCTTTCCTCCGATGGTCGCGAAAATCACGAGTAATACCGTTGCCAGCAATACCCAGATACTGTACTTGGTTGGAATCTTCCCCCATTGTCCTGTGGAAGTTTGTTGAGCTTGGCGGTGTTTCATCACACTCTCCCTTTGTGACATTTCGTCAAAAGACGGAGCAAAAAAGCAGCTTTCACTGTTTCTCGATCCAGATTCGCTTTAAACCTTGTTGTTGCATCACCTTTATAAAATTATTGATGCAAAAACAATCGTTATTGACGATCCGTCAAATAGTGTGATTAAAAAACCAATCTTTATCGGATTGGTTTTTTGCATTCATGGGTATCAGCGATTCACTGAGTCTAAGAATGCAACTTCTTCACTGAACAATTCCTGCTCCACTCGACACCAAGTTTTACGGTAGTCCCACTCTGTTGAGAGCGGCAACCATCCTAGGCCATCAAGTAACATATTCGCATTGTGAAGCACAGAGAAGGGGTCTTGTAGGCGCTGGATACAACGACTGTTCGATGCATTTTGCGCCAGCGCATTAGAGCCAAACGCAATAGACCAATTAGCAAACACAATAGCATCTGAGCCAACAGCTGGAGAAAACTTAAGATCTCCTATTTCTACTGCATGGTTTACCAAAGCGTCCGCACCGGATATCACTTCTTCTTCCAACTGGTTTAATTCGTTAAGGCGCGTTGGAGATGCTTTTTCTATCACCCACGGCGTTTTAGCAACAATTGCACACGTTGATAATACAGGCTCCATGCGAGCATAAATACGATACCCAACATGCATCGCAATGATCTTCTCGCGAGTATTACCATCAAAGTTTGCCGTACGCTCGAAGAACACGGCTTCACTCTTCAATGAATGGATACATAAAGCAAGAATCACGTCCTCTTTGCTACAAAAATGGTTGTAGATGGTCCCTTTTGAATAAGGGCTCGCTGCGGTTAGCTTATCCATCGTGAGATTTGCAAACCCCTGCTCTTGCACCAATGACTTCGCAAGCTGAATCAACTCTACCTCACGATCGGCAATCGCCTGTTGTTTCTTCGTTAAGCCGGAAACAACACGACAGTCTTGCTGTTTGTCATTCTTTTTGCAGCCAAAATTAAACATAATTCTTTGATCCGTATCCCCATGTGACGCTAACGAATAGTAACACGAATATGATTGGCAGAAAGTTCATTACCTTTCTGACGAATCGTCATAATTGACACATCGTCATGTTAGCTCATCAATTACACATTACAAGTATGAATCTATAAATCACTAAAAATAACTACTAGTTATATTGATAGGCTTGGCTTATCCCCAGCCGAAGCGATCGCACATCGGATATCTTCAATAAAGTTACCATCAGTTTGGACAATTCCATCAGAGAAGGTAACAGGTTGGTGTGGTCCCGCAACCAGTAAGACATTCGTAAAATCGGAGACATTGAAATTTTCTGCTACGACATTCTTGGAGTGAAAATCGAGAACAGTGCTCGCGACCTGTTCTTCTAATGTAAGTAATTGTTCTTCAGTAATTTTCATTCGAGATAATGCAACACGAACACACTTCTCGTGCGTGGTCGTTTGATCCTTGATGATCTCTGTGTACTTGTCGTTAAGCTTCGAGTTTTCAGCGTAGCTGTAGTAAAGCGGACCATGCAGCGTAATGTTGTTTTCTTCATCAACATAAACCAGATCAAGTAACTCTAGCGCGCCTAAATAGTCCGACATACTTTGTTTCGAGAGGTCATACTTTTTCATTAGGATGGTATAGCCGTCTTTCCCACGAAGCATCCGTAACTCTCGATAAAAATCGTAAAGATGAGGAAATTGGAAAAAGACTTCGTCTTGCGTGTGGCTAAAGTAATCTTGATCCTCAGCTTGAAGTTGATTTGCCAGCTTCTGCAATTCATCGAGGGTGCAGTCAACCGCGCGGCAATACTCGAGTAGCTTATCTAGAGCAAGGTTAGTACTAGTTAAATGACGTTTAAAAGTGGACAACGGCATGCCCATTTTCTCAGATAACTCTCGATATGTTAGCCCTTTAGTTTTTATCGCTTGTCGTAATGCGGCTAACAAGTACTCGGGAGTGAGTTCTCTCATCTACAATTCCTTATGGCAATGTTACAGCTGTATAGTATTTGTAACAATTTAGAATCACTTCGCAAGGCATAAGTTCATATTTTTATAAGAAAACTTTGAATTAATATACTTTCATTCACATTTACGATGTTAATACTGGCACTTAAAATGCATTCAGTTTCATTATATTTGGCAAATTCATTACATTATAAACATCATAGTTTTAATGCTATTCGTCGCATTAAATCCTAGAAAGTAAAAATATGGCGAGAGTTTACGACTCAAACAAGCATTATGCGTTAGAACATTTGCCCTAAAAACAATTCATCAAAAAAGGCATAATTATTCAGCAGGACTGATGGTTCGTGAACACAATTAGGTTTAGCAGCGCAGTGCGATCGAAGTCACTTTAGTCAAAATTTCAAAGCAACGAATGGATACAATAAATACCTAGAAATGGTGATCTGCATATAAACGATAGGAAGAGGAACCCAATTAGGAACGACGTTGTCTTGGACTTATTGACAACGTCGACAGACTTTTCGTACTAGATGGCGAGACAAACTCACCGACATGAATGACACACAAGGGGGAGCTAAAAAATAGCGAACGAAAAAACAATCTGCACTGTATTAAAACGACAAAAGCCTCTTCGACTATACGAGCTTCACAGCCGTTCCAAACGCAAGAATTTCAGAAGAACCATCAACAATTGAGCTAGTTGTAAAACGGATGCCAACCACCGCATCAGCACCCATATTCGCTGCATCTTCGACCATACGCTGAATCGCGATATTTCGAGCTTCAGTCATCATTTCTGTATAACCGCGAATCTCACCGCCAACGATACTTTTTAGACCAGCCATGAAGTCTCGGCCAATGTGTTTAGATTGAACCACATTCCCCGTTACTACACCCTTTATCTCAGCGATTTCTCGTCCTGGAATCGTCTCGGTTGTTGAATAAATCATGTTAAGCCTCAGTAAGGTAGTTAGATAACTCAATCAAGTTACCATCTGGGTCTCGAATGTAAACAGATAGGATGTTACCAATTGCACCGGTCCGTTGAACAGGCCCTTCAATTACCTCAATAGCATGAGCTTCAAGGTGAGAGATAATATCCAAGATAGGTGTGTCTGTAATAAAACACAAATCAGCACTGCCAGAAGCAACTTGACGTGCTTTAGGTTCAAACTCGTTCCCTAGTTGGTGAAGATTTATCTTTTGCTTTCCATAAATCAAGGCTACTCGTCCTTCACCGAAAGTAACACTTTCCATACCGAGAACCTGTATATAGAAATCCAGTGTGGTTTGAATGTCTTTAACTGTCAGTACAAGGTGATCCAAGCGGTTTATTTTCATTAAAGCCTCTCTATAATGCTTCAGATGAGATGACTGCCTCAATCTCAATAGATAAGTCGGGGTGAATCAAACGGCTCACCTCGACTAATGAACAAGCCGGTAAATAGCCCTCATAGAAGTCGAATAATACCGAGCGAATCTCTGACAGTTGGTTTATATCGGTTATAAATATCGTCAGCTTGATGAGGTCACGTTTCTCTCTTTGTTCTTCCGCAAGTATTTTCGATAAGTAAGACAGAATCGTTTTTGTTTGCTCGATTAGATTTTCACTTTGGCTCGGTGAGCCCATTGCTGTCAACCCGGAAACATACAAGGTCTCACAATGTCTTGCCGCATGGACATAAGGACCAGCAATTTGCGGCAAAAATTCGTAACTGATGCGTTGAACCATTTTGACTCCCCTTCCCTAGCGGTTGTATTTTCGTTTGTTCAGTATCTCTTTCACTTCGTGCGTTTTTTCTAAATCTATTTCGTAAACATTGGCTAATGCACAAACATAATAGAGTACGTCGTAGAGTTCTTCCGCGATTGTTCCTTTAATTGTGTCCTCTGTCGGTTGTCCAGTGGCGTCTTTCCTAATCGATTCAGACAACTCACCCACTTCTTCAATCAGTTTGAGGAAATAATGCTGTTTCTGTTCCGGGTCGTGATCAAACTCTTTTATATGCGCTTGTAGTTGTCGAATGTCCATTTCTAATCCTTTTTTGTTTGTAATCCTAATAAACCCTACCATAAGTAGATAACAGAATGATTTAACGCGATATTCCCAATAGCTCGGTAACACAGATGCTCCTTATCCATGACTTGATGAGTTGAGGCAAAATAACAAATCAGCCATTGGAGCAACTTATTTGGTAAGAGTTGGGATATAAACGGGAAACGGGAAACGGGAAAGTCTATGGTAGGGGAAACAGAAAGCAATAAAAAAGGAGAGCTAATGCTCTCCTTTTCTTAATCCTAAACTGCTAATTAAAGAGCAGCTTTCGCTTTTTCAACTAGAACAGCAAATGCTGCTTTATCGAATACTGCGATGTCCGCTAGGATCTTACGGTCGATCTCGATAGATGCTTTCTTAAGACCGTTGATGAAACGGCTGTAAGATAGACCATTTTGACGAGATGCTGCGTTGATACGTGCAATCCATAGTTGACGGAATTGACGTTTCTTAGCGCGACGGTCACGGTAAGCGTATTGACCAGCTTTAGTAACTGCTTGGAAAGCTACGCGGTAAACACGTGAACGTGCACCGTAGTAACCTTTAGCTTGTTTTAGAACTTTCTTATGACGTGCACGAGCTTGTACACCACGTTTTACGCGAGGCATTATGCTTCTCCTAAACTAAACGATTGATAACTATAAAGAATTAAGCGTATGGCAACATACGAACAACTGCAGCAACTTCACAACGTGGAAGAATTGCATTTGGACGTAGTTGACGCTTGTTCTTAGTAGTACGCTTAGTCAGGATGTGACGTTTTGTAGCGTGCTTGTACTTAATACCACCAGCAGTTTTCTTAAAACGCTTAGCAGCACCTTTGTTGGTTTTCATCTTAGGCATGATGAATAACTCCGCATTGAGTAGGTTTAATAAACAACGTAATTAGGGCGAACAAAACCCAACCGCTTACCTTTAAAAGGGAAACGGCTAGGTCTTAATTACTTGATGAGCCGTTAATTACTTCTTTTTAGGGGCTAGAACCATGATCATCTGACGACCTTCGATTCGACTTGGGAAAGATTCCACTACAGCAAAGTCTACAGTGTCTTCTTTTAAGCGATGAAGAACGTCAACACCGATGTCTTGGTGCGCCATTTCTCGGCCACGGAAGCGAATTGTTACCTTCACTTTGTTGCCTTCTTCAAGGAAACGCGTCAGGTTGCGTAGTTTTACCTGATAGTCTCCAATATCAGTTCCAGGACGGAATTTTACTTCCTTAATCTGAACCTGTTTTTGCTTTTTCTTCTGCTCTTTAGCAGATTTGCTCTTCTCAAAGAGGAATTTGCCGTAGTCCATAACACGACAGACTGGCGGCTCAGCGTTAGGACTGATCTCCACAAGATCCATGCCTGCTTCTTCAGCAGCTGCGATCGCTTCTTGAATCGATACAACACCAACTGATTCACCGTCAGCGCCAGTTAGTCGAACTTCACGAACGCCACGAATTTCACCGTTCATACGGTGTGGGTTTTGTTTTACCGGCTGTTGGCCGCGTCTTCCGCCTTTAATAGCTTATTCCTCCAGATTGAGCTTACGGCTTGAAATCTCGTCTTGGATGTATGCAATGAAATCATCCACTTTAAATTTGCCGAGATCTTTACCTTTACGAGTACGTACTGCGATTTCGCCAGCTTCCATTTCTTGGTCACCGACAACAAGCATATACGGTACACGCTTCAAAGTGTGTTCGCGGATTTTAAAGCCAATCTTCTCATTTCTCAAGTCCGCTTTAGCTCTAATTCCACTTTTTTGTAGTTTTTGTACTACTTCCTGAACATAATCTGACTGTTTATCAGTAATGTTCATAAGAATTGCCTGTTCTGGCGCCAACCAAGTTGGGAAGAAACCAGCATATTCTTCGATAAGAATACCAATAAAACGCTCTAGTGAACCTAGAATTGCACGGTGAATCATCACCGGAACAAGACGTTCATTGTTTTCACCTACGTAAGTTGCACCTAAGCGACCTGGTAGGTTGAAGTCTAACTGAACAGTACCACACTGCCATGCACGGTCTAGACAGTCGTATAGCGTGAATTCAATCTTAGGACCGTAGAATGCACCCTCGCCTTCTTGAATCTCGTATGGAATTTCCATTGATTCTAGAGACTGTTTCAATGCTTCTTCAGATTGATCCCAGATTTCATCTGAACCTACACGTTTCTCTGGACGAGTAGACAGTTTCACTACGATGTTGTCGAAACCAAATGTTTGGTACGTATCGTACACCATCTTGATACAATTTGTTACTTCTTCTTGAATTTGGCTCTCAGTACAGAAAATGTGAGCGTCATCCTGAGTAAAACCACGTACACGCATAATGCCGTGTAGTGCACCAGATGGTTCGTTACGGTGACATGAGCCAAACTCAGCCATACGTAGCGGTAGATCACGGTACGATTTTAGACCTTGGTTAAAGATCTGCACGTGACCTGGACAGTTCATTGGTTTCAGTGCGTATTCACGGTTTTCAGAAGAAGTGGTGAACATCGCATCAGCGTACTTGTCCCAGTGACCAGAACGTTCCCAAAGAACACGGTCCATAATAAGTGGACCTTTTACTTCCTGGTAACCGTATTCGTCTAACTTAGAGCGTACAAATACTTCAAGGTCACGGAAGATAGACCAACCATTGTGATGCCAGAACACCATACCTGGTGCTTCTTGTTGCATGTGGAATAGGTCTAGTTGCTTACCAAGTTTACGGTGGTCACGCTTCGCAGCTTCTTCAAGGCGAGTAAGGTGCGCTTTCAGTGCTTTCTTATCGTGGAAAGCCGTACCGTAGATACGTTGAAGCATTTTGTTGTCGCTGTTACCACGCCAGTAAGCACCCGCAACATTCAATAGAGTGAAATGTTGACAGAAACTCATGTTAGGAACGTGAGGACCGCGACACATGTCGATGTATTCTTCATGGTGGTAAAGACCTGGACGATCATCACGAGATACGTTTTCGTCTAGGATTTCCACTTTGTATGGTTCGCCACGTGATTCAAATGTATCACGTGCTTCCTGCCAGCTAACCTTTTTCTTAACAACTTCGTACTTGGTCTTCGCTAGTTCTTTCATACGCTTTTCAATCTTTTCAAGATCGTCTTGCGTTAGAGATTCTTCTAGGTCGATATCGTAGTAGAAGCCATTGTCGATGGTTGGACCGATCGCCATTTTAGCTTGCGGGTAAAGTTGCTTTAGAGCGTGACCAAGAAGGTGAGCACATGAGTGGCGAACGATTTCTAAACCGTCGACTTCATCTTTAACTGTGATGATCTCAAGGCTTGCGTCTTCTTCAATTAAGTCACACGCATCAACGCGGTTACCATTTACACGACCAGCGATAGTTGCTTTTGCAAGACCAGGACCGATCGATTGCGCAACTTCCATAGTAGAAACTGGGTTGTCAAATTGACGCTGACTGCCGTCAGGAAGAGTAATAATAGGCATGCTATATCCTTTACAGTGGTGTTGCACACCAAGCAACACATGTTATTCAAATTAGAAGATTTTTCGAGAATCGGTAAAGGCCGCTCAGTAACACGAATACCGGACCTTCATCGGAACAAGGATTGTACATAGCTCACATTTAGAATGCAAAGAGCGATTTTAAAATGTCATTGAAACTTCATCACAGCAAATTCATCGATAAGCACAGATTGAGGAATTAATACAATTGAACAGCATTCAAAATATGATAAGACTAGAGTTAATCTATTGAGTAATCTCACTTTAGGCTCTCATCATGATGGATTTAAGATGGCAACCTACGCTCATGAGTTGCACCATACTCCTATCAGCGCCGGCAATCTGTGCGTCAGATTTGTATGGCCCGCTTCGTTCCTATGCTCAATCGCCAGAGCAAGTCGTCAGCCACACTAACGTACTTCGCTCGGGATATGCCCTCCCTTCCGGCTATGTTGAAGCGTATGGTTCAGGCACAATTGCGAGTGTCTGGGTTCATACCAGCGACTATTCTCTCGACTATTACCACAACCAACTCGAGTTAGGAGGTAAGTGGCAAATCAATGAAAAATGGCAATAGGAGTTGAACTATCGCTGGGTCTTTGCTGCGAATAACCATTTAGATGGTTTAACCGAAAGCTTTCATGACCTATTTGGTATTGGACAAAATGAACGTGACGAAGTTGATAAGAACCGTTTCTATATGTCGATGCCTGAATACGACATATTACTGAAAGACTTCCAAGGCGAAACACTAGTCAACAACCTGTCGACCTACCTCCAATATCAATTACTGCAAAATGAACATCATGGTTTGTCTATTGGCGGGAGTCTCTATTACAACGATGTTCCGCACGGCACCTTCAAAGGCGCTAGCTTTGAGCAAGGCCTACAAATCAACTATACCTTTAGATTCAATGTATCCAATGTATTCTACTCGATGGTAGGAATGACCTTTCGAAACAGTGATCGTGCACTGGTAGATTTGCCCTATCGACATAATACCGCTGCATTTGCGGTTGGTTATCGCTATGCATTGGAGGGGAATCACCACTTCATCCTTGAATATCATTGGTATCAAGGTTCGACAGAAGGACCTAGCGAGTTTGCCGATGCATCAAATGAGTTTGTGATTGGATATCGCTATTTAATGGAGAAATGGCGATTGAGAACGCAAGAAATATGGACAACAGTACCGATATCGCCTTTACCTTTGGATATCGGTACTTGTTCTCTCCAGAAACGGAAAGTTAGGAGTATTACAGATTCAAGATCGGGGCAACTGCTGTCGCGAATCGAATTTCAACATTCCAAGCAAACCTTTCGCACTTAACAACTAACTTAGTTTTTCCAAAAACTATTATTCCCGGCATCAAAGTAAGACGCCCATACACAGAATTAATGGCATGGACGAAAGAACGCGAGATGGCTTAGATAGAATTAATATAAGAAACCTTTTCGGTAATCTAAATTGTCACCATTTTCACCGTAAAAGGTTTCTACCTCGACATTCTCACTTGGTGAAATACTAACGTTTTCAACAAAAATAAACTGCCCATACATGTAGATTTTTTCTAGATAATTAAGGAAATTTTCCTTAATTGGAGATTTAGATAGTTTAATTTCATCGTCTTCAACAGGAGCATACTTATAATCCTTACTTACAGGATCTCTATATGTTACAAAAGGAGAATCGATTAGAACTAAACCAGGATGAAATAAATTATTTCTCCTACAATAAATCAATAAGGCAACCTTAAATACTGCATGAAAAATTGCCCTTACCCCCTTGCCGTTACTACCTCTAAGCTTACCATCAATTCTAACATCAAAAGTATTTATATCACAATCAAATTCGACTTCATGAAGCTTCTCATCCTCTTTGTTAAAGTAGCCAATTTCAAATAACACTTCCTTATATACATCACTAAACTTTTTGAAATAACTGCCTTCTGGAATAAACTCTTCTGTCTTGTATGCCTTGGGTGTCTTTTCCGTTTTAGACTCTGAAATCCTAGCCTCATACTTATTAATCCTTTCAACAATATATATATCTTCCTTAAGGCCAGATAGAACATTATTATATTTATCAATATTATCAGAAACAGTTGTTAGACTGGGTGACAATTCATCAATGATACCATCTAAACTAGCAATCTTCTTATGTAAATCTTTCTCTTCTTTCTCTGCAATTTCTTTCTTTTCGTTTGTAGTTTCAATAGCTGCAACCAGTTGCCTTCTTTTGGCCGATATTTTTTCAACTTCAGCTTTTGAAGCTATAGATAGTTTATTTAAATACTCATTTTGGTTACGAATATTGGCAATTTCTTTGTCGCTGCAACTTTCACAAACTCGTTTCACAGTATGCATTAGCAAAAAAGCTGATTCTTCTTGCGATTCCAACCTTTCTATATCTTTTAGATAGAAATCCGCAAGACTATTAAAATTTAAAATATTCACATTAGTATTTCTCAACCTAAAAGATGCCTTTTCCAGACTAATAACACACTCTTTCCTTTTGGTTATAATACCATCCAACTTTTCGGTGATTTTCTTTATTTTTTCTTTTTCTTTTGAAATTGAATTTTGAATTCTGTCTTGCCTATCCATTAGCTCTGAATAACTTTCTTCTGGAAAGTTTCGTTCAACTTTCAACTCTTCGACTAACTCACTGAAAGCACTGATTTTACCACTCTTCTCACTATTAAATTCTTTTCGTTTCTTAATAGTATTAAAATCTTTCCCATCCATACCTGTCAGTAGAAAAGAAAATATATTTCTAAATTTAGTCTTATCACTTTTATCTTCAACAAGTATTGGGGATAACTCATCAATCATTTCTTTTTCATATGCAAAAAAAACTTTAGATAGAGTTCGCATACTTAGTTTTTCTTTTTCAGCGTTTAGATTTCTGCATATATATACATCTTCCAGACCTAATTTTTCAAATATAAACAAGCTTATATTTCTAACTTTTCCACTAGAATTCCCCGTTTTACATTCGACAAGGAAAGCTTCCTTTTTTTTATCAAAGACAAACCCAGTGTATATGAAAAACCTATCAGAACTAATATCTCTGAAAGATGTATACTTATCTCCACCTATAGTAAAATGCATAAAACATGTTTGATATTCTTTTACTTCTTCATTTTCCATCAACTCACTCTTGCCTAACATATAATCAATGAGTGAAATAAGAAAACTTTTACCAGTATTCGACGCACCTGTTATAAACTTAACACTCTTATCAAAAGTCACAGTCGACAACGGTTTATGTGAACTTCTTACATTAATTGAGTTTATAAATATACTGTTATATTTAGACATTATAATAATTTCACCAATCAAACGTTTATTTAGCGCGAATAAAATTAGAAACCCAATTAGCATTACTAATTAGTTTTTTAGAATATGGGGTTATCATTAGACGAAGATAGGGAGAAGCACTTTCTGTTGCTCTATATTCCAAACCTTTTGAAGTAGGGATAATTTCAATCATGCCGTAATTCCTCATCAAATCAATCCCATTTTTTACCACTTGATAACGGACATCTAAGGCAAACTTTCTGTTAGGAATGTTTTGATGAATGCTCTCAGGACCATCAAAATCCGCCGAGTACACTATCATATAATCTGATTTAATTAGAAGATCTATGTCGAGGGTGTCTGGATATATTTCATTTAAAACACATATAGCCCTTACCCCAGCTTCTAATTCTGTATTAAATACATTTTCACTTCTAAAATCTGCTAAAACTTCCATGACGCAAAAATCCCTTTATTGATAAAATGATGACAGTATCCTTGTTTTACTTCAATCTTAGCGTGTATTGACAGTTTTCCAGAAGGCGCTAGATTAGCTGCTTGAGACATTACCTTGCAAAGCCTATCATAGCTACTTTTGTGATCCCCAGTATTTCTATAAGTGGGTGACACACCTTTATATATTTCTCTCTCAAAGTTGGATAAAACCTCTTTCGCTGTAATATCTCGATAGAAATTACTAAAAACTTCCGTACAAAAAAAATTCTCTCTGTGCTCGTAAATTTCTAAAGAAATTGAAATATCACCTTCCATCTCATGTATATATTGATAGTTTACATTTTTATGTTCACTATATACTTCAAGAAGCTTATTTATATAAACTTGTTCTTTTTCTTCTATTTCTTTTGGAACCACGGCTTGAGGCGGAGCTGGCAACGCCACATCAAACCACTTGAACAAAAGAGCCTTTGCATCACCACAAGTAACAATATTATCTATATCAATAACTTGAACATTTGAAAAATCATAATTTTCTATCGTTTTTTTTAGCTCACCATCGAGAGACACATTAAGCACTGGTTTACAATACGTGTCCCACTTATCCAAAAGCATCTTTTTTAGTTCGCTTGGCTTATCAATGGCGTTTTGTAAGTTTCTGTTTACGCCTTTGGGAGCAACGAAATAATAGTTCTTTGGTGGTCTAATATTTCTCTCACACGCGTAACTGAAAATCTTTCCTAATTCAAGAACGCCTTCACCAGTACCCAAAGACGCTTGATATTGTTTACATTGATAGTTATCCCACTCTCCCTCTTGTCTATATTCTGAGTAATAACCGACAACATCTCGCCCCTTATCACCGGTGCCTGCGTATCTTTTTAGTGAGTGATATCGAGATTGCTTTGTTTCTGCCCATTCCATACAGAACAGCTCTAAATCTGAAGGACTTAACTGGATAATCAAACGACGAAGATCTAAGTTGCTCACTGCTTTTGTTTCCTAAAACGTTTGACCAAAGAGCATAGGCATCCCTTTGCTCTTCTAAATAGTCATAATCTAAATAGTTGCCTTGAACGCCAATATGAACTCTATGCCCTAACATAGTTTCAGACGCCCATCGACACCCAAATATTACATGCTTTTCTTCACATATCTTGATTGATTGTGCGCTGGTAACCGAGCTCTTCTAAATAGTCATAATCTAAATAGTTGCCTTGAACGCCAATATGAACTCTATGCCCTAACATAGTTTCAGACGCCCATCGACACCCAAATATTACATGCTTTTCTTCACATATCTTGATTGATTGTGCGCTGGTAACCGAGCTCTTCAATTCTATCAGCGGCTTTCTACCAAAAATTACAGGTACATTTGCCACCATTAGTTTATCTAAGCGTGATAAGACTGAAGGAAACATCATATGATGCTTTAACCGTAGTGCCATCTACTTGCGAATGATCTTTTCTTCCAGAGGTGGAATAGCTCTGCGAATTGTTTTGCTCGCTAATGAGACACGGTAAACCCATGTAATTTTTTCGTTAGGATTAATACGGATTCCAAGGCCGTCACGATGATTAACTTCATCGGGCCCGCTGTATGGTTTTCATCTATGGCACATAGCCAAGCGGCTGTTATTGCCATAATTAATTTGTACCAAAAAATTGGTACAAATTTGGTACAAGATGAAAGTGATTGCAACCAAAACATGTTCAATCTGTTGGATAAGTCTTGAAATAACTTGAAATAGGTATGAGAGGTTAAGCTATTGTGTATAAAGGGTTTAGAAAGTGGAGTGAAGAGGTATGAATTTTAGAGAGGAATTTTGAATGATATATTATTGCTACTTACACCAAGCAACACATGTTATTCAAATTAGAAGATTTTTCGAGAATCGGTAAAGGCCGCTCGGTAACACGAATACCGGACCAATATCGAGAAGGGGATTGTACCTAGCTCACATTTAGAATGCAAAGAGCGATTTCAATTTGTCACTGAAACTTCATTGTTCAATGAATGAGAGCCTCAATAATTTTGAAAAAAAAGTCGACGCGATCTAAAAATGAAAATAGCTCTGATAGTGAGTGTCCCTCTTCCATCAGAGCTTATGAGAACCGTAGAGTAAGCGATTACAGGTTAAGAGTCGGAGCGATTGCTGCTGCAACCTGTGAATCTGTCGCATCAATAAGTAAAGAGAATGAACGATACTGATCACCAGACATGCTAAATGAGCGGTCGATCTCCGCTAAGCAATGGAGCGTCGCACCATCCAATATAAATGACAATTCGATTTCTTTAGTGGAAACGAAGCCGTTATTACGGAACTCTAGCTCTTGGTAAATACCCGAACGTGACGAGAATGTATTACCACGTAAGAAGCCCTTCTCTACATCGGCTTTAACCATAGTAAAACCAGCTTGCTCAATGGCGCCAATTACTCGTGATGCTGCGGGTAATGGCTTTACTTCAATGTAGTCACGATCGCGTGGGTCAATCGCAAAACCGATGTCTAATGTGGTTTCTACCCAAACATGACACTGGTTTTTCATTGCGCTTACTGCCGTAATTGGCGTTTCATCGTGCAGTTTTAACTCGAACGGCACTTGTTTTTCTTCATTCGGTTGGATGATGAAAGGTTCAACCGCCTTCAATTGATCGATCGTGAATGTCTGGTAACTAACGCTGTCGTCTGCTTCTACTTTCATTTCCGTGTTCAGTTTGATGGTGATGGCATCAATTTGTTGTTCAACATCACCACCTTTGATTTGGACGTGACCACGTAATATTGAACCTTGATAAACGCTCATCTCATCTAAAATCGTATCTACCTTTGCCGAGCCGATACCAAGCGATGCTTTTAGTTTTTTAAACATGGAATTCCTTTGTGACTGCCTGTTTTATTAATTTTGTTGTGGAGAGCCTTTGTTTACACAACTGATGAAAGTACTGCAAGCAATAGACCTCAAGAATGCGGACTAATTCCTTTTATCTATTCACAGAATAGTTTTAGGTATTTGCAATTTGTACATAGATTACGCACTATTTGTATAGTCAATTAAAAGGAAGTCATTATGTCTGCGCCACTTTATAAGCAAATCAAACAGTTTATCCTCGATAAAATTGATTCGGGAGAGTGGATGGTTGGACACCGCATCGCGACAGAATTTGAGCTGACCGAACAATTCGGAGTCAGTCGAATGACGGTAAATAAAGCCATTAGAGACTTAGTTAACGAAGGCAAACTGCAACGCCGCCCTCGCCTCGGCACCTTTGTTTGTGATCCGGCTGAGAAGTCTGAATCTCCCCTATTAGACATTCGTAACATTGCTGATGAGATCAGCAATCGTGGTCGAGAGCATCATAGTGAAGTTCTCCGACAAATTGCAATCAAAGCGGACGATGATATCGCAACCAAACTGGGCGTCATGCTTGGTACTACCGTATTCTACAGCGAGATCATTCATTTTGAAGATAGCACACCAATACAGCTAGAACTTCGTTGGGTGAACAGTCAATATGCACCAAGTTACCTCAATCAAGACTTCACGTGCATGACACCAAACCAATACCTTTCTAATAACTGCCCTCTTAGCGCCATCGAACATACCGTAGAAGCCATTGTCCCAGATGGACGCGTGAAGCAAGATCTTAAAATGCAAGCTGATGAACCATGCTTACTGCTCAACCGACGCACATGGAGTCAAGACAAACTGGTCAGCACCGCGTTACTTTATCACCCAGGCAATAAGTACAAATTAAGCTCTAAGATCTTATTGTAAACTAGGCATTACTTCTTCGTTTTGATCACATTTCAGCAACATTAGTCTTGTCAGTGATGCTTTTTTCTCCTATTTATTTGTATATACATTTAATCAAGCAAGTATTGGGACGAGTGGAAATGGATTTGTTGATTGAAAATGCACGACTGGTAACCATGCAAGAAAGAGAACAAGGATACTTGCCAACTCCAATTGCTCGTGTGGGAATTCGATCAGGAAAAATTGTCGCCATCAGCACGAAAGAACAAGGTAACGATATCGAACATACCGAATCCATTTTGAATCCAGACCACTACGAACAAACCATTGATCTTCAAAGCAAGCTTTTGTTGCCAGGTTTGATTGATTGCCACACTCATCTTGTGTACGCCGGAAATCGAGCCAACGAGTTTGAAATGCGCCTCAATGGTGTGCCTTATGAAGAAATCGCCAAGCAAGGAGGCGGTATTCTCTCTACCGTTCATGCCACTCGTGCCGCCACTGTAGAACAACTTATCGAACTCGCTTTACCACGTTTAGATGGATTGCTCGCAAGCGGAGTTACCTCTATCGAAGTTAAGTCTGGTTACGGTCTCACGCTAGCTGATGAAATCAAGATGCTGCGAGCAGCGAAAGCCTTAGAGCAAGAGCGCAAAGTCAAAATCACCACAACCCTGCTCGCCGCTCATGCACTTCCACCAGAATTTAAAGACCGTGCTGACGATTATATCCAACATATTTGTGATGACATTATTCCGCTCGTGGCAGAAGAAAAGCTCGCCACCAGCGTCGATGTGTTTTGTGAATCGATTGGTTTTAACTTAGTCCAAACAGAGCGTGTCTTTGAAGCGGCAAAAAAACATGGCTTGCATGTGAAAGGTCATACTGAGCAGCTCTCTGATTTAGGTGGTACGGCTCTAACCGCCCAATACAATGGTCTTTCTGCCGATCATATTGAATATCTGGATGAAATTGGCGTACGTGCGCTTGCCAATTCCTCGACCGTGGCAACCTTGCTCCCTGGCGCATTTTACTTCTTACGTGAAACCCAATTACCACCTATCGATTTGCTTAGAACGCACAAGGTGCCAATGGCGATAGCGACGGATATCAACCCTGGCACGTCACCATTCGCAGATTTAACCCTGATGATGAACATGGCTTGCACTCTGTTCCGTTTAACACCTCAAGAAGCACTGCGTGGCGTCACTCAAAACGCAGCAAAAGCATTAGGTTATGGGGAATCTCGTGGCGTGATTGAAGTCGGTTATGACGCTGACTTCTCAATCTGGGATATCGAACACCCAGCAGACCTCAGTTACCAAGTCGGCGCAAAACGTTTGGTAGGTCGTATAGTCAATGGTGAATATGTCTCTCACGGAGGACTGTGACATGGCTCAATCAGATCTGCATACCGCTCCATTTCACTGGCAAGGTCGTCATGATGCTGAAGATGGAGAACTGGGTAAACGCGTTCACCACGTGATTAAAAATATTTCTGTCGAAGAGTTGCCGAGCAAAAGCGAAGGCGTCTCGATCCTTGGTTTTGCTACCGATGCGGGTGTTGCCAGAAATAAAGGCCGTATTGGCGCGAAAAAGTCACCGGATTTAATCCGTCGTGCCCTAGCCAATCTCACTTGGCACCAAAATGCGCCGCTTTACGACCTCGGTACTGTCGTTTGCGAAGACGACTTACTAGAGAGCAGCCAATCGCAATGCGCAGCCACAGTTGCTCAGGCACTACCCCATTCACCTGTCGTCGTCCTAGGTGGCGGGCATGAGATCGCATGGGCGTCATTTTCTGGGTTGGCCGAATACTTCAAAACTCATCACCCAGAAAAGCGGCCAAAGATTGGCATAATCAACTTCGACGCACATTTTGACCTACGCGCTTTTGAAAGTTCGCTGGCAGATGTAAAACCAAGCTCAGGCACACCGTTTAATCAAATTCATCACTTCTGCCAACGCAATGATTGGAAGTTTCATTACGCTTGCATTGGTGTCAGTCGCAGCAGCAATACCAAAGCGCTATTCCAGAAAGCGGACGAACTCAACGTTTGGTATGTGGAAGACAAACAGCTTTGCTACATGAACCACAGCTACCATTTAACGCAGCTACAGCACTTTATCGATGACTGCGATTACCTCTATCTAACGATTGATTTGGACGTATTCCCTGCGACAACAGCTCCGGGTGTAAGCGCCCCAGCAGCGAGAGGAGTCAGCTACGACATCATTTCGCCGTTTCTCGACCGAATCCTACATTACAAAAACAAGCTTATGCTGGCAGACATTGCCGAGTACAACCCCACGTATGACGTCGATAGTCAAACCGCTCGATTGGCAGCCCGCCTATGTTGGGACATTGCCAATGCCATGGCAGAGAAAGACCACAAGCCTAAATAAGCAAACCCAATAACGATTAACTCGAACAGCACTTTACTCGAGTAGAAATAGCCAAGCACAGACTTGGTACACACGTGAAACTAAAGGAGTCTTAAAATGACACAGCGCCAAGGACAAGATCCACGACTTGATACCAGCAGAATAATTCGTGCTCCACGCGGTACCGACCTGCGCGCCAAATCTTGGCTGACGGAAGCCCCACTTCGTATGCTGATGAACAACCTTGACCCAGACGTAGCCGAGCACCCTCACTCGCTCGTTGTATACGGTGGTATCGGTCGAGCAGCACGAAATTGGGAATGCTTCGATAAGATTGTTGAAGTGTTAGAAAGACTCGACGATGACCAAACTCTTCTCGTTCAATCAGGCAAACCAGTTGGCGTTTTCCCGACTCACAAAAATGCGCCACGCGTTCTGATTGCGAACTCAAACCTAGTTCCACATTGGGCCAATTGGGAGCACTTCAATGAGCTCGATAAAGAAGGCCTGATGATGTACGGACAAATGACTGCAGGTAGCTGGATTTACATCGGCTCACAAGGCATTGTTCAAGGCACTTACGAGACGTTTGTCTCGGTCGCTAAAAAGCACTTTAACGGCGAGGCAAAAGGTCGTTGGATTTTAACTGGCGGTCTAGGTGGTATGGGTGGCGCGCAAACCTTAGCAGGTACCATGGCAGGCTTCTCTATGATAGCCGTCGAGTGCGATGAATCACGTATCGATTACCGTCTACGCACTGGCTACGTCGACAAGAAAGCCACATCGTTGGATGAAGCGCTAGCGATGATCAAAGAATCCGACACGCCTATTTCTGTCGGTCTACTAGGCAACGCAGCAGACATCTTCCCAGAGCTTGTGGAACGTAACATCACACCAGATGTAGTAACAGACCAAACCTCTGCGCACGACCCATTGAACGGCTACTTACCTCAAGGTTGGAGCATGTCTCATGCAGCAGAAATGCGCTTGCAAAATGAAGCCGGCGTAGTGAAAGCGGCGAAACAATCAATGGCTGTACAAGTTCAAGCCATGCTAGAGCTGCAAAACCGCGGCGCTGCAACACTGGATTACGGAAACAATATCCGTCAAATGGCGTTGGAAGAAGGCGTAGAAAACGCATTTGATTTCCCTGGTTTCGTACCGGCTTACATTCGCCCATTATTCTGTGAAGGTATTGGGCCATTCCGTTGGGCAGCGTTGTCTGGCGATCCAGAGGACATCTACAAAACCGATCAGAAAGTAAAAGAGCTGATCTCTGATAACCCTCACCTGCACAACTGGCTAGACATGGCACGTGAACGCATTCAGTTCCAAGGTCTACCGGCACGTATCTGTTGGGTGGGTTTAAAAGACCGTGAACGTCTTGGCCAAGCCTTCAACGAAATGGTGAAAAACGGTGAACTTAAAGCACCGGTTGTTATTGGCCGTGACCACTTAGACTCCGGCTCTGTAGCCAGCCCGAACCGAGAAACCGAAGGGATGATGGATGGCTCTGATGCCGTATCGGATTGGCCGCTACTTAATGCGCTATTGAATACAGCAGGCGGCGCAACGTGGGTGTCTCTACACCACGGAGGCGGTGTTGGTATGGGCTTCTCTCAACACTCGGGTATGGTGATTTGTTGTGACGGCAGTGATGATGCGTCTGAGCGTATTGCTCGCGTACTTCACAATGACCCAGCGACGGGCGTTATGCGTCATGCCGATGCCGGCTACGACATCGCCAAACAATGCGCAGCCGAACAAAAATTAGATCTACCAATGCTCAACGAAGAACTGAAAAAGCTGAAGTAAGGATGAAAGACATGCTCAATTTAACGCTAAAGCCAGGCCATATTAGCTTAAACGAACTGCGTCAGGTGAGCCGCTCACCTGTCAACCTTACTCTCGACCCAGAAGCCATTCCGGCCATTGAGGAAAGCACTCAAGTTGTCGACCGAGTGATTGCAGAAGATCGCACCGTTTATGGCATCAATACGGGTTTCGGTCTACTCGCGAACACACGTATTGCGCCAGAAGATTTAGAAACGCTGCAACGCAGTATTGTGCTTTCACACGCTGCGGGCATCGGCAAATTTATGTCAGATGAAACCGTTCGCTTGATGATGGTACTGAAAATCAACAGCCTTGCGCGTGGCTTCTCAGGCTTGCGCTTGAAGGTCATCAACATGCTGATTGACCTTGTGAATGCGCAGGTGTATCCATGCGTTCCACAAAAAGGCTCAGTAGGCGCATCGGGTGACTTAGCGCCGTTGGCTCACATGAGTACGGTGCTTCTTGGTGAAGGCCAAGCACGTCACAATGGCAAAGTCATTTCTGGCTTAGAAGCTCTGCAAATTGCTGGTCTAGAGCCAATCACGCTGGCCCCAAAAGAAGGTTTAGCACTGCTTAACGGTACTCAAGCGTCAACGGCATTTGCACTGGAAGGCCTATTCATCGCAGAGGATCTGTTCTCATCCGCGACGGTTTGCGGGGCGATGTCGGTAGAAGCTGCATTAGGTAGCCGTCGTCCGTTCGACCCTCGCATTCATCGTGTTCGTGGTCATCGTAGCCAAATGGATGCCGCATTAGCGTATCGACATATGCTAGAAGCAACCAGCGAGATTGGTGAATCACACACCGATTGCGAAAAAGTACAAGATCCATATTCACTTCGTTGCCAACCTCAAGTCATGGGCGCATGTTTACAGCAAATTCGTAATTCCGCGGAGATTCTGCAAGTAGAAGCGAACTCAGTATCAGATAACCCGTTGGTGTTTGCTGAAGATAACGACATCATCTCCGGCGGTAACTTCCATGCCGAACCCGTGGCAATGGCCGCAGATAACCTTGCCCTTGCGATTGCTGAGATTGGTAGCTTGTCAGAGCGTCGTATGGCACTGCTTATTGATAGCGCGCTATCTAAGCTTCCTCCATTCTTGGTCGACAATGGCGGCGTGAACTCAGGCTTTATGATTGCGCAGGTGACGTCGGCTGCGTTAGCAAGTGAAAACAAAACACTGGCTCACCCTGCTTCTGTCGATAGCTTGCCAACATCCGCAAATCAAGAAGACCATGTTTCGATGGCAACTTTTGCGGCTCGCCGCCTGAAAGAGATGGGAGAAAACACGCGTGGTATTTTGGCGGTTGAATACTTATCAGCCGCGCAAGGGTTGGATTTCCGTGCACCAAACAAGTCCTCCGAACGCATCGAGATTGCTAAGCAAATGTTGCGCGAGAAAGTCTCGTTCTACGACAAAGACCGTTACTTCGCGCCAGATATCGAGCAGGCAAACGCCCTTCTCAAACTGGCACTGCACAATGCATTAATGCCAGAGAGTTTGCTCCCTAGCGTGCACTAATACACTTCTTATTAAGAAAAAGCCGATTGAGCAGCAAACTCAATCGGCTTTATTTTTTGATTCTTCTTGTTACCTTTGTAGCAACATCATCAGAACATTACTGAATACTACAAATGTTAAAACGGCTACGGCTGCCAGAGCCAAGCATTTTCACATTCTGTTTTTCTCGGATATTCAACCAAGCGGTACTCTCTTCTACACTCAAGTTTGAAGGTTGATAATCGAGATTAGAATGTCGTGAGACCAGAACTTGCTTATTGAGGTCGTCTGATAAGCTATCGACGATGTTTGTTGTCATTTGACCATCGGAATACGCCATCACGAGTACAGTCTCTTGACCTTCGAGTTCTTGTGAAAGTAAGGATTGATTGTCCAAACTAAACTGAACATCTTTGTATCCACCCGAACTTTCGGGTTGCCCGAGAATTGCGCGGTACATTCGGCTGCGTTTTTTCTTCTTCAAACTCGCCAGAGGCGTTTCATTTTCAGAACTATAAGCATTGACCACTTTAATGTTGTTCTTAGCAGCATAATTTAAGATCGCACTTTGGTTCCCTAAACCACGCCTTGTCAGCGCCGGAGAGTATTGTAAGCTTTGCGATAATCGTTGCTCGGTCGCATCAATAAGCACAATCGCCGTCTCCTTGCCTTCACTCAAAGACTGGTTCAATGCTCGACGAACTTCGACATGGGCTTGCTTACCCTCCAATGTATTCCATTTGGGTGATAGAGATCCTGCAGCAGCTGGCCTTACCTCAACCGTATAAGGATGATATTGGTACTGCCCTGCAGGCCAATAAGTATTTCTCTTATATGCGCCAAGATCATCGGCCAAATGAAACTCACTCACTACCTTTTCATTTTTCAAATAAGCTTTCGGCTTGTTCTGTCCATTAGATTTCCAGCGGAAGTACATCTCTTCCCGCCTCATGATCGCATCACTACGAATTGCACTTATCGCAGTCTCAGCATCTCTGCCGCTTTCTGCATTGTTATAATGGAAAATTCCCGTCGTTTGATATTCGGCATTTTCAATCGAGTACTCCGTAACCTGTCCGGTTTCGGGATGACGATGCTTTAATAGCACACTACCTGGAGGCATCGCGCCTGAAGCGTAATCACGAGCATGAATTAACTCATGACCTAGCGCGACCGCTTGATCAAAAGGCTTGTCCGTTCCCGGAATATTAACCACCTCTTGGGTAGAAAAGAACACCGTGTTTGACACGCCTTTTCCATCAAATTGCCTTGAATAGACAAGCTCAGACTTTTGCCTATCAACGAAACTGGAAGGAACGGTCTCAAACAAACGACCAGCGCTTTCCGGCTCGCGAATCACGGTCACCACATTAACCTTGTTCGTATCAACGCCTTGAAGATGCTCAATAAGGGGGGCTACAGTATCTTCTGGAGCATTGACGGGAATATAAGTCGCGATTTGGCGCAACACTTCTCGCCCAGTCGGTGATATTTTCAGTTTTTGAATCAGAAGTTTAATATCTGCAAGATAAGCGTCATCCTTTGTTTGTACATACAGGCTAGTTGATACTCGATAGAGATTACCGTACTGCGGGGTGTTGTACCCATAAATGACCTTCACACCATCAGGGGCAGCATAAAACTCCCCCATCTCTGCACCACCACCAGCAAAAGCACTTCCAATCAATATTGAGAATGTAAAAATGACTGACATCACTTTTGTTAAAGTTTTCATCCTATTAACCCTCAATCTTAATCTGTAGCTCGATAAGCTCTTCTAGCTCTTGGAGAAGCACTTCGTTAATCTGCGGAAGCATTGTCATTTCGTTGTTCCGAATAACATCACCCAACTGAGTAATCGCCAACTCCAGTTCACCTTCAGACAGTTTGTTACCGACATTAGACAGCGCTTGCCAAAGAGGATGCTGATCTGATGCTTTCACTTGCTGAAAAAGGACCCGCTGATGCGCTTCATTGAGATACTGTCTATGCACCACTGATAATGAACTATTAAAAAGCTGGGCAGAATTAACACCAGACGTCAGTACATGCACTTCAGATTGTTGGTGTTGAGCGATTTGTGCGTACAAGGCCAAATCACCAAGTAGATAATGTAAGTCGTTAGCGGTATTAACCTCATGTACTTTTTCGATGATTTCACCCACAGCCGAATCTAAGTTTCTCAGCAGCGTGTTCGCGTTGGAGCTCGCTACAACTTGGTCAAAAGTATTTGCCATAATTGGAGAATAAAATCGAAGGTTCTTCGCTGAATAGAGGCTTGGGTAAGGTATTGAGTAGTAAACATCACGAAGGTAAGCCGCAACAATCGTTTGTTCGAAGACTGGCTGTATGAAAGCGCGGAACACTTCATATTGCTTGATAGCACTTAATACCCCTCCGGATGGTTTTTCAGTTAAAAGCAGTTCATACCAACGGCTAAGCTGATACCAGTCTTTCCTTTGCTCAGGATTGTTAGCATTCAAGCCCTGGCTATTTAAGTACTCGGTTAAGGTAGTTTGATAAGGAAGCACTTTCATTGTTGATAGCTGTGTTATCAAGGTTTCAAATGCTTGATTTGAGAGTTGACCAAATACATACGCATAAGCCACATCATTTAATTTAGAGCGCAATAATCCCGACTGCCAACCTTGGTTGACCTTCGCTCCCACATAAGTATCCACATCGAAGTTAAACGATTTTCTGATCACATCAACGAGCTCTTGATCTTTAGATACATGGTAGGTGTCATAGAGCGGTCCTGAGTCTTTACATGCGTCAAGCGATGCCTGAATACCACCGGGATAAACGGACGGTATACCCCAACACTCTCTTGCTGGCTTCACTTCAAATGTCGCGGTATGTAATTGCTCTTCTGACAAATAATCCACATTCCAATTCACTTTCGCATACTCACGCAACCCACTCATACGTGCCCTCTCCTCAAGTAAACGTCGATTAAGTCTCGTGTATTGGTAGACTTCAGGAAGATGGCTCTTTGCACGAGCAATGACATTACTGAGCAGTATGTCTTTGTGCTCCTGCAAGTTATTTATGGAAGTTTGGACAAGCGAGCGCTTCGCTTCGTGTAATTTTAGGTGAAGTTGATTTAATTCTGACGAGGATAATTGTTGAGCGATCAGCTGAATCCGCTCCTGACCTTGTGATTTGACACAATCCAGCAAATTAAGCGGATTATCAGCAACGTCCGAGCATAACGGGCTATTGAGATTTGATTGCTCTGATATGTGACCATAAACCTTGAGGTATTCCAGATCCATCCTCGCCATTTGCCTCACAAGCTGACGGTCATAACCTGCTGTTATTCGGCGATATTCCGTATCCGCAGCAAGCAATAGTTGGTCGATGTACATTTCAATCGACGCGTTAACGTGCCTATCGTATTGATTAATCAGCTTAATTGCGTCTTCCTTTTTGTGATGAAATCGATTGAAATCAGGATGATGACCATTAAAAACATAGTGAGTTTGAGATTCAAACTCCTCAATCTTCTCTTTCGCTGCAAAGTATTTAATATCATTGGACAGCATGTTTAGCTCATCACCGACCAATGGCACAATCGAGAAGACAGACGCTGCTTTATCTAAACGCGTCGATGACTCTTTGGAAAATGTAGATGCCATACTCTCTGCCCAAACCCCCACAGCAAAGGCATCGCCAACAGGGCCAAGCACTTCAAGTGTAGAGCTTCCAGCTCGACCCAGACGATTTAATATTGCAGGGCCACTTAACGCACTTTCTGAGGCTACTGGTACAGCATTTAATGCCTCTTCTGTTGAAGGCCATGCCTCAGAAAACAGCTGTTGTTGTGAAGAGTGTTCTAGCTCACCGAATGTAGAGCCAAACTGAGGTTCTGAGAAAAACTCCTGATGGAGGTGCCCTTCTAGACGCTGACTATCGAAGCTATTTAAGCTTTGTGTATCAGACACACCATCGATAAAGCACAATGAATAGGTAGCAGGACTGAATGCAGCCAAAACGATGAAACTGGGTATTAACTTTGAATTCATTAGTAATATGTTCTTTATACGGTTAAAGAGTAAAATGGACCGTTCATAAATATGACTTTAAAAAGCGCACACTTCAGCGGCTGTGATTTCTTCGCCGCTATGCATATCTTTTATTTTCTTATTACCTATTGAGTTAGGATTTATTTCTCGGTAAACAACGTGAGTTCCCATATAACTCGTTTTAATAGCTGTCACTTCAAAGTAAGAGTTTCTATTAATAAGAACCTCCAGCTCCCCATCAATAACATTTGGTATTACAATACCGCTTTTACCCTGTCGCAATTCAAATCTTGCAAGCTGGCCAGAATGAAAGTTATAGGCAGCATCTTTTGATATAGACGTTGAAACATAAGCGCTAGGACTAACAATATCTCCAACTTGTATGTCTGACATATAAGCCCCAAGTTCACGCTCTCCTCTAAAGGTAACGCCTTGATACTTTGCACCGCTTTCAAACGCTGAATCTATATGATCAATGATATTCAGGGTTTCATCATCAAAAACGCCTGAGATAAAACTTTCTCGAGTCGATGCAAAAGCATAGTCTTGATACTCGGCAAGTGCAGCGACCTCTTCTTCTGAAAGAACATCTTTTTGAACATCAGCTTGTTCGTATAATTCTGTTCTTAGTCTGTTAAATTCTCCATAATCATCAATGCCAGGCTCAGACATAACTTCCATGATCTGTTCTATATCTGCATTACTGTAGTATTTATCATTGTACTTCAAGCCCGCAATTGCATGAGAACACAAACTAGCGTGAACTAATAAGCCGAATATTACTTTTCTAGATTTCACTTTTATTTACCAATTGACGAAATAAATCTCCCAGAAAAATAACCAGGAGAATGTTAATAACTTATTTTAAATAATACCTCTCATACAACAGGCATGAGAGGTAACTACCATCAAAGACAATACAATGCTGATCGAGATCTAAGTGACACTTCTTCTCCACTAAAGCTATCGTAAATGTGTATATCTGGTTCAGCCTTTAGATATTTTGCTGGATTCTTGATCTCTCTTATTTTTATGTAGTTTTTTCTCGATGAAAGCCTCTCTATGGCTTCTACACGAAAATAAGTATTAGGCTTTGCTAAAATTTCTGCTTCATAAGGTTTAAAGGTATAAGCATTAATAGCCCGCCCAGACGACTTCAGTTCAATTTTAAACTGAGCCGCAGACACTCCCTCATATGCTCCAGAAGCGGAAAAGTTTCTGGCGACACTTGGAATAGTAGAAGTCGATAGAAAGGCTTTTTCATGTAAGATGTCGCCAACATTAAGCTTTTCCAGAAGGCTATTCTTAATGGATGAACCCCGATAAACCGCGCCTTTATAGTTTGGCAGCTTGTTCATCACACTTCGCATATGAGAAACACGGCTTTTAAGCGCCTCTCCATATCCCTGCATCAAGAACTCTTTGGGTTCGCCAGCTCGCATGTACTCATTCACAACATCATGGTCTACACGACCGTAACGTTTAATTGCTGAGTACTCTTCCGGAATCATCTTCCGCTCTGCCTTTGCGTGATTCTCGACAGACCAATCCATTAGGTCATCTGCCATCTGCTCTTGTTGAACTGGTGACAAATCCCGCCCTTTAAACTCTACAAAATCTTCTGCTATCACCAAATGGTGAGTCGAAAAAGTCAGTAAAAAGACTAAAATCATTTTTTTCATATTAAGCTCCCTGTTCAACTGCAGAATAGAGTACGCCAGTAGGAATGGCTTATCTCTTCACCTGAATAGAGGTTATATGTTGTTCCCGTCGTCGCTTCATGTGACGAAACGGTCTCTAGCGCCACCATCGCAGAACCTCGATTCAATTCGATATTTGTCACTCTGTAGTAAGTGTGTGGTGGTAACAACACCTCAGCTTCTCCACCAAATTCAGACAAGCCACCAAGTGCGCGACCACTGTTTCTTACTTGAACTTCATACAGCACACGCTGTAAAGGTTGGGGCGAGTTAGGCCGAACCACGGCAAAACGCTTCGCGATTTCTGGAATGGTGCTACTGGATGTAAATGCAGGTTCCACGACCACATCTCCCACTTGGAGTTTGTTCAAAAGAGACTGCTTTGCCCACGCACCACGGTAGGTTACACCCTTGTAGTGAGGCAGTTTTTTCATGGCACTACGAACCTGCTTAATAAACCTCCTCGCACTTTTTCCCGCACTCCCCCAAGTGGAGGTATCCGTAGCTCTTAAGTAGTCATTCGCAAGCTGATAGCCAGAAACGGAAAAATCTTCCAAGGCTTCGACTTCATTCGCCGTCATCAATTTATATCGCCAACCACTGGAAGCTTTCGCCCAATCAGAAAATTGTGACGCTAATTCATCGACTTGTACTTGGCTACGTAAAGGGGCTTTCAATGCCTCAAAAGGCGCAGCCTGGGCGACGAAGCTAAAACAGAGAAAACAGAGTGAAATAATTCTCAACATAGTCTGTTCCTCCCTTTACCAATATCTAGGGTTATTTGGGCTTAAATCACAGGAGATATTTAGCTCATTCTGCTTGATGACTCCGAAACGAATCGCACTAAACAGCTCTAGCTGTTGGCGAGTCACACTGTCAAACCAATCAGAAAATGGGGTTAACCAATACATTGACTCATCACCGGAGATCTTAAACAAGGCGTCTCTCAGTTGCGGGTACATGATCATGCAAGTTCTGCCCGGTAGGTTGGTGAAGTTGTCATTAACTTGAACTAGCAGGTCGAGCTTTCTACCCAATTCAGAATTAGCGTTAAACAAGTCATCGATAGATGCATGTAGACGCGCGTCATAACTCATGTCTTCGCCATTATTCGCTGGGTAGTAATATGCAGATTCGCTATCGTCGATATTGTAATAAACGTCCAACGTCATGTAGCGCAGTAGATGAGCAGGTAATGGCTCAGATAGGAGTGCGGTCGTCCCCATTTCTCCTGATGCGTAGTGGCCTGTCGAAATATACTGCGCATGGATAATACCAATGTATCTCTGGAAGTCGCCAAGCTGTGCAGCAAGCCATTCCTCACCATTGCTGTCAGCCACGCTCATCGCTTCTAAAATACGATTTTTTACCACGCTTTTCGCTAGCGGTAATGCTGCAGCAAGATTGCTGGTATTCAAGTTGGACGCCTTTAGTGCTGACGCAATTAAAGGGGCATGTTTATCGAGATCAAAGCTTCCCGGATATAGGTAACTATAAAATCCGTTTACATGTGTTGCTTGCCATTCACTCTCTAGTGCCGAGCTAATAAAACCTTCCAGTTTTGCCAAGCGCTTTGAATGCACGTAATAACCTGAGTCTTTGTTCCTTTCATGCCAATCAGCAATGTGGTGCAATGACGATTCGCGAGATAGGTTTTCTTTTGCTAGGTAGCTAGGAGACCAAGCGGCACAAGCATTGCCACCGCCACACTCAGCTTCCAGTGCCGCACTGGAATCAAACATCCAACGCATCACTCGTGCTTTATCAGCTTCTGCAGTTGTGATGATGCGTTGCTTGTCGGAAAAGCTTAGGATCTGCTGCTCAAGCCAAGCCTCTTCATGTTGAGAGCTCCAACCTTCGTTGATCAGTTCATCCATAGATTGTGTAAAGACACGCTTGATCGCATCGCGATTTGGCATCACCATCTGCGAAATTACTTCATCTTTTGCAGAGTCATAATGCTCTTTCTCTGCAGGAATCCACGTGTACTCAGTACACCCTCTGAAGTTCGGGTCCCCCCCAAGTATCCCAATTCGAGTACACTTCTCGTACCCTTCTTGAATAACAAAGTACTTTTGACGACGTTCAGTAGCCGTGGCTGGACGCCCAAAAATACTGCGAGACATTTCATCTATCGCTAAATAATCCGCTTGGTCTTTAAAATAGCGATGGGCTTTCGCAACCGCTTCTGAATCAAACAAACGATCGATGGCATTCATGCCTTCTGCATACATTTCTTCTTTTAACTTGGCTCTAAGCACATCAAGCTGGGCGTTCGCGGTCTCGACGATTTTGATCTTCGAATTGAGAACTTGTCGGTAAAGTTGATACAGTGATTGACGATCTAAGCCTTCCACTTCCCCATTTCTAAGTTCATCAAGCACCGCCACTGCCAAGTCCAGATGGTCTTGTTGGCAATGCTGCAAGCGCGCTAGTGCTCGATTAGCTTCTCGCTTCGATGGCACATACATTGGGCGGTTGTTGTTTTCTTCCTGCTCTGGGTACAAAGCCAGCAACGCATCAATCTCTGTGCGGCAAGTTGAAGCAAGATCAGAGGCAAACAGTTTGGCATTCGCGCCTTCTAACGCGAGCTTATTAAAAATGGCTTTCTGAACTTCGCTCTCGACAGAGTTAATCAACGTCTCTGCTAACACGGCTTGCGCTTTTAACGCTTCTTGATAATGCTGCTGATATTTAAGCGCTACATCAGAGGCATAACCCTTTGCCAGCGCTTCAAGCATGCGCTTTTGACCGGATGCAAGATCCGCCCAATGCTGCTTATCTTTTTTGTCTTGTTGAGTGACGATGTCGTCGTGAACGGTAAAGCTATAATGATCACCCGCGGCAACTCGATTCCAACGAGCCGTTAGGATCTTACGATCAATTTCTCGCTCAGGTAGCTTGAGAACGCCAAACCAATCAATCAGGCTCATCACCGTAGCAAAGCGGTCGTAGGACGTTTTCGTTTCATCTTCAAAGGTTTGAGCCACATCATTTGCCCACAATCCCACTGCAACGGTATCGCCTACTGGTCCTAACGCTTCTAGCGCACCCTTGGCAAAACCTGCCGTCGAATGCCCGATTGTCGCAAGCAAACTCGCCGCTTCTTCGGATTCAAGAACGGCAACATTAGCAGGACCGACCTCAAGTAGAGATGCAGTTTCTGGGAAAACTTCATCTGCCTCAGCAAGCGAAGGTCGCGCGTCTGCGTGGTGTTCTGGCGCAGATAAAAACAAATCTTGTGGCGTTAGATCTTCACTGAAGTTTCGGTAATTTGACTTACGTATATCGTGGAAGCTCTCACGATCCAGTACGTTGTATTCATCACCAATATTACAAACTTCAAAAGCACTAACACAGGGGGAAGCAATGGCACACGCCAATACCAATTTTCGTAACTTCATATAATTATCCTTGGTTTGAGAAGTTATTCGCTTCTTGCAGGAAGCAGCAAGCCTCCGATTACTTATTCGCAACCGGAAATTAAACGTTTTTAATTAAGGTGCTCTCGTGGGCAAACGTTGAGAGCAGAGAGACTTAGAGCTAAGCCTTTGGTTGATGCCGAGGGATCATTGATTTCATAGACAGCCAAACTTTTGTTGTTGTGTTTTATTACCTCCTGCGTACAAGACAGTCTGTTAGGAAAGAGGCTATCAAGGTTGCAAAGGCGCTATTTTTTATTGTTTTTATAAAATTTTGCAAAACATTAAACCAGCAGCCCAGTTGCGGCAATGCACCTTATCTCAACTTGTTGTAAGTGATTCGCCACTTAAGGTAATGATAAGTAAGACATTAAAATTAATAAGGACAAACAGTGGGAACGCTCCCAATACGGATAATAATAACAATATAGATTACTGTTTCTGTTTGATTATCTTTAGGTCAGGTTAGGCAGAGATTGTTAGTTACAAAAGAACCAATAGTGTCTTTTTGGACAAAAGAGGATGTAGATAGTACAAAACGCCAAATAATAATACGCCAATATTATTCGGCATGACTATTATTAAGATGCTGTTTTATAACAATTTAATATTTCAATTACTCATTAATTACGATGATAAATAGTCAATATCTCACAAAATGAAGAGAAGTAAGCCATTGCACCAACTATATTTAGCCTCAAACGATACATTTGAACTATGATTTATTGATAAAAGCGCCTATTTTCCTAGGTATTTCCAAGCCAACGATGAACGAGTGGACTGTGGCTTTACTCACCCCCCTTGTCGTCTCATTGTTAAGATGCTGTGAACTTTCCACTGGATGGACCATTGGCAGGAAGATATTCGCCTATAATCCCTGACAGTTTCGGTTACTACGTAAAAATTATGTTTCTAACACCTTATTTTTCAAACAATAATCACCAATTCCAATTTACTCGCGAGCAAGCAAGTCACTTTGCCAAGCGCGTAGCTGGTGATTACAACCCTATTCATGATGAAGACAACAAACGCTTTTGTGTTCCAGGAGACCTGCTTTTTGCAGTGTTACTGAGCAAAGAAGGTGTGAGCCAAAAAATGCGTTTCGATTTCTCAGGAATGGTAAGCGATGGCGTTGCACTTCACATTGAAAATAAGTGTGAAAAAGAAAGTGCGGTCGTCAATGAAGCAGGCAAAGAGTACCTACACATGTCTCGCGAAGGTGAAACCAACCGCGATGCTGCATTTATTGAACACGTAGTAACAAACTACGTTCAGTTCTCTGGCATGAACTTCCCACACATTATGGTTCCTCTTATGGAAGAGAAACAAATGATGATCAACTGCCAGCGCCCTCTTGTTATCTACGAGAGCATGGAAGTGGAATTTAACCGTCTCGATCTGACTCACCCGGAAGTCGATTTTACTGGCGCGACTTTTGATGTCGAAGGTAAACGCGGTGTGGTAACGCTAAACTTTGCATTCAAACAAGACGGCGAAGTGGTAGGCAAAGGGATCAAGCGAATGGTGGCAAGTGGCCTTAAGCCATACGACCAAGATGCGGTAGACGATTTGGTTCAACGCTTCAACGAGCGTAAGGACGCCTTTCTAGCAAAGTTCGCTAAGGCAGCTTAGTTCTTAACAGACAAAGTCTCTGCCGACCAATTTCAAAACCAAATTCATAAGAAAGCCCAACGACTTTGCTGGGCTTTCTTTTTATCTGTGTTTTTCTTTTTATCTGCGGTTTGTTTTACTGTCATCAAATCCAGCGACGTACTTGATTCTTATAATCTAAATAGTCTTCACCAAACAATCGCTCTAATGCTCGCTCCTCTGGCTTAATTTGAAAGCGATTCATGTAAGCAACAAACAATACGCCACATAAGATAACACTGAGGTGTTGCCACCATAATCCAATCGCAATGATGACAAGCAATAGCGCGACGTACATTGGATTACGTGTGTAAGCGAACACACCAGTATCCACCACCAACGAAGCAGTTTCTGGTTTGACTGGGTTAACGGTCGTCTTAGCTTTTCGAAACTCGTAAACACCAGCAATACCAACAACCCCCGCGATCAAAATTAGCCCAGCGGTAACAAACTCAACAAACGGCACAGTAATTTTCATTTCTGGCATGGCTTCTTTCAGCCAGTACATCAGAAGCACCATCAGCAAAAACAAAGCGACAGGTGGCACTTTAAGCTCAAGCTTTTTCAATTTTCATATCCTTATGAAAGCGTCTGCGTGTCAAAAATGAACGCGAGTTATAAGTGATAAAAAGCCCAGTAAAACTGGGCTTACGAAGCTATTTATACCAAGGTTAGCAAAGCTTGAACCGGATGCTTAGGTTTTACCCCTTCAAAGCGTTTGACTTGGCTTCGGCATGAGTAGCCAGTGATGAGACATCTTTCATTGTCTAACTTATCTAGATTAGGCTTCCAACTCAGGTCAAAGATATCCCGCGACATGGTTAGCTTATCCACTTCATGACCAAATGTACCCGCCATACCACAACACCCGACGGGTACTGTATTTAGTATCGCCCCAAAGTGAGCGAAAATAGCCCCCCACTCCTTCTCAGCATTTGGCATTTTGGTTTTCTCAGTACAATGCGCGAATAAGTACCAAGGTGCTTGCTCTTTCAACTCTAATGTCTGGAACTCGCTTAATCTTGGGTGGAGCCATTCATGAGCGGTCAACACATCAAAATCACCACGTTTACTGCCCAATACCTCGGCATATTCGTCTCGATAACAAAGTACCAACGCAGGATCGACACCAACCATAGGGATATCCAAATCCGCAACCATTTCTAAGAACTTTGCAGTATCTTGTGCGGTGCTCTTGAATTGGCGTAAGAAACCCTTAATGTGCTGTGCTTTGCCATTTGGTTTAAACGGTAACAACACAGGATTCATACCGAGCTTTCTGACGAGCTTGACGAAGTCTTCCACTACTTCAGCATCGTAATAGCTGGTAAAAGGGTCTTGTACAATCAGTACATGCTTTTGCTTGTCTTCAGAAGGTAAACCACTCAACGCTTGCAGATCGTAAGCTGTAGTTAACGTCTCTATTCGCTCTTTCAAGGTCGGTACAGACAGCAGCGGTGCATCAACATATCCGACTGTCGACGCAGTCAAACTTTGCACCCAAGATTGCTTAAGCACACCATTTACTACACTCGGCGCTTTGGCCATCAATGGCAGCATGGATTCAATGTTCGATACCAAATAGTCTTTAACTGGACGTTGGTAACGTGAGTGATAAATATTAAGAAAGCGAGAACGGAAGCTCGGTACGTCAACTTTAATTGGACATTGGCTAGCACACGCTTTACAAGCTAAACAACCGTTCATGGCTTCATACACTTCATGAGAGAAGTCATACTCGTGGCGACGATTAATCGAATGGCGGACTCGGTCAATCATGGTTTTGATGGACGTTTTGTTTTCCAGAGTTTGTTTTTCTAGATCGAGAATATCGATGCCTTGCTCTGTTAGTTGGCGTAGCCATTCACGAACTAAACCCGCACGCCCTTTTGGCGAATGACGACGGTCTGCAGTGACTTTCATTGAAGGACACATAGGCGAGCTGGTGTCGTAGTTAAAACACAAGCCGTTACCGTTACACTCCATCGCTTGCTTGAAGCTATCACGTACCTGAACATCAATCTGGCGATCGAAGTAACCACGTTTGGTATCGGTGACTTTGACAAGCTCTGCATCGCTATTTAGCGGCGTACAGATTTTGCCTGGGTTCATTTTGTTATGAGGGTCGAACGCGGCTTTAACACGGCGCAATTCAGTAAAGAGTTCTTCACCAAAGAACTCAGGGCCATACTCAGAGCGGAAACCTTTACCGTGCTCGCCCCACATTAAACCTCCGAATTTTGCCACCAGCTTAACCACTTCATCTGAGATTTCATGCATCAAGGCTTCCTGATGAGGATCGCACAGATCCAATGCCGGTCGAACATGGAGAACACCAGCATCTACGTGGCCGAACATGCCGTAGTTAAGTGATTTTGCGTCTAGCAGCTCACGAAACTCTACGATAAAGTCCGCTAAGTTTTCTGGTGGAACACAAGTGTCCTCAGCAAACGCAACGGGTTTAGCACGCCCTTTCGCAGCACCCAATAGCCCCACGGCTTTTTTACGCATGTTGTAGATACGGCCGATACTCGCCACATCACTGCAGACTTGGTAGCCAATGATGCCCGCTTCTTCCGTTTCTAGCATGCTATCGAGCTTGGCCGTTAGAAACGCGACTTGAGAAGCAACCTCTTCTTCATCCTGACCAGCGTACTCAACCATATTAATGCCAAGCATCTCTTTATCAGGTACGTCAGTAATCAAATCACTGACGGTGTGCCAAACAATGTCTTGCTTCGCCAAGTTCAGAACTTTTGAATCCACGGTCTCAACGGACAACGCTTTTGCTTCCACCATAAATGGCGCATTACGTAGAGCCGAATCAAAACTGTTGTATTTGACATTAACCAGAGTTCGCGCTTTAGGAATTCGGGTTAGGTTTAGCTTCGCTTCGGTGATGAACGCCAATGAGCCCTCAGCGCCACACAAAACACGAGTGATATCGAAGCTGTCTGCCTCTTCATCAAATGCGTTTTTAAGGTCATAGCCGGTTAGGAAGCGGTTTAGCGGAGGAAACTTGTCGTTGATTTGCTGGCGTTTGTCACGACACACAGATTCCGTTACACGCATTGCCGTGTCAGCAAATTCGCCTTCAGTCGGCAAACCGTGAGAAAGGTCAGACTCTAAGGTTGAACCATCGGCAAAAACAGCTTGAAGAGAAAGAACGTGATCAGACGTTTTACCGTATTTTAGCGAGCCTTGACCGGAAGCATCGGTATTGATCATACCGCCAATCGTTGCCCGATTACTGGTCGATAAATCTGGGGAGAAGAAATAACCATAAGGACGAACGGCATCGTTCAATTGGTCTTTGACGACACCCGTTTGAACGCGAACCCATCCCTCTTGCTCGTTCACTTCTAAGACTTTGTTCATGTGGCGAGACAAATCAACCACAATGCCTTTGGTTAACGACTGACCGTTAGTGCCAGTGCCGCCACCACGAGGAGAGAACGTAATACGCTCATATTCCTCTTTGTTGCTCAATTTACCGATGAGCGAGACATCTTGGGTGGTTTTGGGGTGTACAACGGCCTGAGGGAGTTGCTGATAGACACTGTTATCAGTGGCTACTGCGAGACGACTAGAGTACTGACTTTCAATATCGCCAGTAAACCCGGAGTGCTCGAGTTCTTTGAGAAAACTCAGAACGAGAGGATCGACATCCGTTTGCGAGTGTAATCTTGGTAACATTTGCTTCCTGCCCCTACTGCGCTGATCCAATCAGCTGCGGGTTATCTAATTTTTAGTCATCCACGCATTTTCGACCCGCAGCCATAAAACTGAGACCGAGACGAGGATGAAGTTGTTTTCTTTGAATTACGTCACTTTACAACATTTAAAAAGGCGTTCAAATCAGAATCTCTATACAAGATTTAAACTTATGCTTTATTTTTTAAGGCTTGATGCCTTACATTGAAGGGGAAATAGCCTTTCAATATGAGCTTTCAGGATGAAAAAAAATAAAGTTGTAACCACTGAAGATATCCTTCTAAAACTTTGCCAGTCGGTTTCTGGCGTTCTTACTTCGGCAACCTCTTCTCAAGTTAACTACTCTGCAATGGTACAAAAGATCAATAAAACCAGCCTCAAGCCGGATTTTGGTTGTTTTGTACTGTTTGATGGTGGCTTCACGGGCCTTGTAGTGATTAACTTTACCGCAAAAGCAGCACTTGAGATCTACACCAACTACATGCGCAATATGGGCATGCCAGAAGAGGAACTGGCGATCTCACACACATCAGATGAAGTCGGTGATGTACTGGGTGAACTGATGAATCAACTAGTGGGTGATTTCACGAACAAGATTCGTAAAGAGCTACAAACCAATATTACGCAGAACCAACCAAAAATGTTGTCGCTCAATAAGCAAGTGATTCTGCAAGTTGATACCAACCTCGATCGACCTCAAGCACGCCGCGTGACCTTCTCAACAGCGAATAACAACATCTTCTACCTTGAGCTTGCGATGGACAAAACTGAATTTATCCAACTCGAAGAATTTGAAGTGGCAGAAGATGAAAGCCCAGATGATATTTTAGAAGCCACTCGCAAAAGTATGGAAGACAAGAAAGCATCGGAAGCAGCTAGTTCCAAAAGCGATGCCGATGACCTACTCGACCAACTCGGTTTGTAATTCAACTTCCCACCAAAGCCCCTGTCATTAAAGGGGCTTTGTTTTTCTCGCTGCCTTTCTCCTACTCCCGTTATTCCGTTTTTGACTGAAAAAAGGTAATATATCCGACTTCCTAAATTTCCGTTCTCGTTATTGGTCGTCGATGGATAAACAAAAAGCTCTGAAAAAAATCGCCAAGTGCTTAGAACTGGGCAACTCCGCCAACGTAAATGAGGCTGCAAATGCTATCAAGATGGCGCACCGCCTTATGCTTAAGTATGGCTTGGATAAAGATGATATTGAGTTTATCAAAATGGGTAAAACTCAATCTTCGCATCTGCTGCCAGCAAACATCAGTTCAACGCTGTTGCGCGTGATTCGTGGTATCAATACCAAATTTGGTGTTGAAGCCGTCTTGTTGAATCACAAAGGGCTTAAACGCGTCGAATTTATCGGAGAGGCTGACCGCGCTATTTTCGCGGCCTTTGCGTTCGATATTATCTACCGTGAAATGAACGAGAGCACCGGACAATTCCGCAATAGTTTTGCCGGTTCTGGGACCTCTTCAATGGAAGTAACGCGCCGCGTAAACTCATTTGTTTCTGGCTGGGTTGAAGGTGCGTTGGAAAAACTGCCTGTTATCTCTCCAGATGAAGAGTCAGCCAATAAAATCAATAATTACATTGATAAAGAATTTAAAAACATCGATCGCGAAACGTTCAAGCAACAGCTCAGAGAAGCGATGAAAAACCTAACTGCAGATTACGAAGTTGGGTTAAAAAAAGGTCGTAAGGTTTCCGTCAACCGTGGCGTTGGTGGTGAACAAGCGAGAAAGATGTTAGACAATCCGTCTAAATAATTGCACAAACGGTTATAACATCAGCAACTATAAGAAAAAGCTTACAAAGCTTCTATCAATCTGACGTTCGCATAACAAATATCAATACCTACTCATTCATAATTCGCATCCCATTATGAGGCGCAATTGCGCCTCAGCTTATACGGAGATTTTCCCTTGAAAAAGATGTCTATTGCACTTGCGCTAGTGCTAGCTCTTACTGGCTGTCAAGCAACTCAACGCCAAAACGCAACCACAGGTGAATACGAGACTAACTCGACCACACAAGGTGCACTGATCGGTGCTATCGCTGGTGCGGCTATCGGTTTGGCAACAGGTGATGACGCAAAAGAACGTCGTAAACACGCTCTAATTGGTGCGGCTGCTGGCGGTGCTACTGGCGCAGGTGTTGGCTACTACTTCGATCAACAAGAAGCAGAGCTACGTCGCGCACTATTGAATTCAGGTGTACAAGTAGAACGTGTTGGTGAAAACCAGCTGCTACTTCGCATGGAAAACGGTATTGGTTTCTCTTCAAGTTCTTACCAACTCGACGCAAGCATCCACAACACACTACGTGGCGTTGCTCGTATCCTCGTTGAATACCCGGATACAAGCCTCGTGATCGACGGTTACACAGACAGCACTGGTAGTGACTCTTACAACCAAACACTGTCTGAGCGTCGCGCAGAATCGGTACGTCAGTTCCTAGTATCACAAAACGTAGCACCAGGTCGTGCAATTGCACGTGGCTACGGCGAGCGAAACCCAATTTGCTCTAACCAAACTTCTGAAGGTCGTGCTTGCAACCGCCGTGTTGAAATCCAGATCTTGCCACTGAAGTAATTTGGTTGCACCATATCGGTAATAACAATGATTACCGGAGCAGGTCTAGCGTCGTTCGCTAGACCTGACATACCCAATGTCTTTCAGAACCACAGCCCTCACCTTTGCTTTAAGTGCCTGCCTTACGAGCACTGCATTTGCTTCTCAGAACCCGACACAACCTGAAGCCCAATTCGAGCTTGCGCAGCAACTGGCTTTGAAACCCAATCCAGAATCACCTACTGACGCACGTTATTGGCTAGAGCAAGCGGCACATCAAGATTACTTACCTGCTCAAAAACAATTAGCAGAAGATTACGCTCGTGGTTTAACTGGCAACACGGATTTCACCCAAGCGATTTATTGGTTCACTTCTGTTGCGTTAAACGATCCTACCGACCGTGGCTTTTTGTTGGCTGATTTTGTCCAGCACCATCAAGCAGAAGTATCGAATTCCGATCTCGTCGAAGCTTGGTATCAATTGTCTGCACTTAAAAACCCTCAGGCAGAAGAAGCCTATAACCAGTTTTTGGAAGATCGCTTCAATCAACTCAGAGCCAAACAAGTTTCTGAAATTGTAGAGTTGGATAAGCAAGCCATTGACGAAGAACAGAAAGAGACCATTGAAATTCAACAAGCAAAGAGAGCTGAAAACTTCAACGTTTGGTATGCCTCTGGCGCTCTGGGCTTTGCTCTACTTCTTGGTGGCGGTGCATTCGGTTACCGCAGGCACACACAAAAGGCCAAAGCCACTGCAGCAAATGAAGTGTCACGCTCTCTGCAATTAGAGACACAAGTGAAAGAACTTCAATTTGCCAATAAACAACTTAAGCGCCAACTCGAAAAAGTATTTAAAGAGTTTAAGAAGATAAAAGGTCAATCTGAGAACCAAAAACTTCTCGTCGCTTGCGCGATGTTTGGCTATACCCCGCAAACTATTCCAGACAGTAAAGCAGTGAAGTTGCGCTACAGACAATTATCTAAACTCTATCACCCTGATTCTAGAGGCTCGGAAGAAGAGATGAAGCGTTTAAATCAGGCGTTTAAAACCATTTCACAAAATGTTACAAAAGAGTAAAATAAGCCACGCACCTTTATCTTACGAGCCTTTCAACCTCACAAATCAAGGCTCGCAATCGATCTCCCTCTCAAACAAATTAACAGACATTTAACCTGGCTATCTTTTGTATGCCATAATGTTGGGCGAAAAATAACACCTAGCGACTCAAAATTTATGTAGGTGGGGAGAAAATCAATGTTCACTGAAGAAGGCACCTGTGACTGGTGTAAAAAACCTAGCTTTGTAACTCGTCATGATTATGTCGACGGCAAGTACCATAGCTCATGCAAATCCTGTTACGACATCGCAAAAATAGATGTTCGCCTGTTTAACCAAGGCGAAATGCAAATGCGCGAACGCATGACACAACGAGCAAGCTAACAAGAGCAAATCAACGGAACTGATTTTCAAGAGCGCCTTTTTGTAAGGCGCTTTTTTGATCCCACTTCAATACTTATTTCATCGCGGTTTTCTAGAAGGAATTCATATTCCCTATCCCTCTGGTGCTTCTCAGCCTATTAATTAACCAATTAAAAACGATGTCACTTATTTCATAGTGAACACGATTGTTTTCCTAGTTACCGGGTCAAACCCTCGATTTATCTGGAGTATAGTTTTGTCGCTCAAACAAAAAAACAGGTGACCATATGTACACAGATGAAGCGGAAGCAATTATTGCTAGCCAGCCTCCTGAAGCCGTTGCAACTGGCGAGTTGATGGTTTTGAAAAATACAATTAAAAGAAAAGTCTCTGGCCCTAACAGAAGCCGATTATTGCGATTAGCAAACTCCGAACTTGGCAGTTTATGCTCCCGCGCCAATTCAGGTAACATCGAACAAATTCGCACTATGTTTCAAACTATGGTTCAGCTTGTAAGGGCTGGCAGCATCGGCCTATTTGAAACAGAAATCGCACGTGCAAAAACCGAATTCTAACCATTATTAAACATCGATCCTTGTATTTTCAGGCTGCGTAATCGCAGCCTGCTTTTTATCATTGTCTGTAAAAGCAAAGCGCTTTCTTGAACGTTCTGCCTCTGCCTTTCTTGTTTTCTCTTCCTTTCTTCTCCCTCAAAAGCACTAACACTACTGTGTGCTATCACGAAAAAGCACTGTATAAACCGGTTAAAACCACTGTGTAGCTAAGCCGAAATTACTGTATATACAGTAGTAACCACCTGTATATACAGCTCCGGAATGCAGGTGACCTCACATTTCACCATGTTTATCAAACATATCAAAAACCGAACTTTACACATTAATTTCAATAGCTTAGATAAAAACCAACTCATAAGTAAGGGAAAGTTTTTCAACTCAATTCATAAAAATCGGTTGATCAGGCATCAAAAACAAACTACTGTATAGACATACAGCATGTATAAAGGAACAGTAAGATGCAGTTACAAACTCAATCTCATACATACTCTCGCTACAACGTATTGGCACAAGCAACACAACCTATGGATGTGTCGGACCAACTTCTTTCTAAGTTGGCAGTCTTGTCTCAACAACAGCAATGGATTCTGTTTACCGCCGAGTGCCCTCGTCCTGATTTTGAGCAACTTGCTGCTTCCCACATTCGCTGTCAAAACATCATTCAGATGAAGCCGTCTCAACAGCTTTCTGAAGTGGAAATCGTGATTAAAGCTATTCAGTCTGGTAACGCTAGCGCTGTCGTCGCATCAAACAAGATTGCCCTAATGAATCAATCAATGCTTCGCGATATTGCTCAACGTTATCAGTGTGAAGTCTTTTTCGTCGAAGGCAGAGTGAACAAGTACCACTAACAAGATCGACGTTATCCATCCTGCATCTCGCCTCCTTTTAAGGAGGCTTTTTTTGTGCTTTAACAAATTAAGGCAAACGTTTGCTTTTTCTCTGGCGAGTTAAAATAGTTCTGGTATGATGCCCTCATTCGATTTATTCAGCGTGCTCTTTTCGTTGGATATCTTCTCTTTATGACGTTTGATTAAGATGATAGGAATGTCGCAATGAGCCTTGCTAATCAAGTACTTGCCGTCAATGACGACCTGCCAATTCGCACCCACAAGCCTGTTCACAGCGGAAAAGTTCGCTCTGTTTACTGGTTAACTGAAGAAGACAGCGCACGACTGATCAAAGAAAAAGGATACGATGTCGCTACTGATGCCCCATTGGCCATCATGGTGATCAGTGACCGTATCTCTGCATTCGATTGTATCTGGCACGGCGAAGGTGGACTCAAAGGCGTTCCGGGTAAAGGCGCGGCACTCAACGCGATCTCTAACCACTGGTTCAAATTGTTCAAAGACAACGGCCTTGCTGATAGTCATATCTTGGACATCCCTCACCCATTCGTTTGGATCGTACAAAAAGCGAAGCCAGTGAAGATTGAAGCAATCTGCCGTAAGTACATCACGGGTTCTATGTGGCGTGCCTACGCAAATGGCGAGCGTGAATTCTGTGGTATTGAGCTTCCTGAAGGTCTTGAGAAAGATAAAGCCCTACCTGAATTACTAATGACACCTTCAACTAAAGGTATCTTGAAAGGTATTCCAGGCGTTCCTGAAGCGGATGACGTGAACATCACTCGCCAAAACATCGTGGAGAACTATGAAGCTTTCAACTTCTCAAGTGCAGAAGACATTGCGCAATACGAAAAGCTATTGAAAGAAGGCTTTAATGTGATCAGCGATGCGCTTGAAGCCGTTGACCAAACGTTCGTAGATACTAAGTTTGAATTTGGCTATGTGCACGACGCTGCCGGTAACGAAAAGCTAATTTACATGGATGAAGTCGGTACGCCTGATTCGTCACGTATTTGGGATACAAAAGAATACCAAGCCGGAAACATCGTTGAAAACTCGAAAGAAGGTTTCCGTCAGTTCTTATTAAACCACTTCCCTGATCCTGATATTCTGCTTAACAAAGAGCGCATGCCCGAGCGTGACGCCCTTGCTCGTGATAACGATCTGCCAGTAGAGTCTTTGATGGACATCTCTCGCACGTATATCGGCATCGCAGAAAAAATTACAGGGCAGCCAATCAAGTTGAGCAATAATCCGAAAGCAGAGATCATCGAAATCTTGAGCAAAGAATACGGTTTGATTGATTAAGCTTTACTCGCTCAACGCTGAGTAAAAAACGAATACAAAAAGGAGCTAAGCTAAAACACAGCATTGGTTCTCAGGTTTACAACAGGTAATAAAAAAGCGACCGAATACTCGATCGCTTTTTTGATTGGGGGAAGGTATAGCTTTAGTGTTAGAACTTCAAATTAAGGACATCTTGCTCTGTGGTATCTACTTTTAGTTTACTTCTAGATTCAATGTACTCGATTTGTTTTAAGTCTAACGAATAAGGCATAACTACACGTAATTCATGGATTCCTTCATGTTTTGCAAGCTTTGCCAACATCACTAAATTGGATTCATCGCTCTGACGTGAAGACATCGATTTTAATGCAGCGTCCCAAAGGCGATCCTCTGGTTGGCTCAATTCCGCGATGTTCTGTTTCCACATCATGCCAAAAATGGGCGCGATGGTGGCGAACGCTTCCAGAAAGGTCCACTTCTTACTTCCCGTTGCCCCTAGGAAGCTGGTGTAGTCGAATTCAATGCATGTCTTTCCTTGTTGCTCCATCCTATGCCTCGACACTCTGAAATGAGATATACAAAATATCGTTCAATTACTTTGATATAGCAATAGGATATAAAACAATGGTCTTTTATGCCCTTATTTAACCTCAAAAGGAAATATTAAAACCAGCTTTGTAACAAATGATGTACAGCTTCGCCATATATAAGCATCCAATTGATTAATATTTTCAACGCTTAACTAAAAACGTTGCTAAGCACACCAAGCAAATAAAAGACCTTTATAAATTCACCAATCGAATACCAAGCCCCACGCGAGTTTGAGAGTGATCATAGTCGATGAGCGTTTCGCCATAACCATGGTATCCCTGAACATACAGACCAAGGATGTCGTTAAAGTACAAGGTATAACCTAACTCGATGCCACCTTTATCATCAGCAAAGTTGTAAAAGCCTCGAGTATTGAACACACCAGCGCCAGTGTAGACCTTTGCCCAAAGTTCATAAGGCGCATAGTAGTCTTCCATTTCATCATTTTCAGTGGTGATTACCCACCAAGCGTGTGCACCGTATTCCACAGGGCCTGAAAAACGTTCGGCGGCGATATATAACCTATCCCAACTGCGAGAAAGCTTACTTGATTGACCATTTGATTCATGCTTATAGCCCGCTTCTAAGTGGTTGAATAAAAACATGTTGGATTGGTGCGCGAGAAATACTTGAGGTTTGTAATTGGTCTCTCTGAACGGAGAAGATATGTCAGAGTTAGCAAGTTGCCAGAGAGATTTTTGTGTGTATGCACCCATCAGCGCAGTACCAGAGTTAAATCGATAAAATGGAATCGAAGCGGAGATTTGAAACTTCACTTCAAAATGCTGTAATGAGTCCATTTCAGAACCGAGTTCATTGTAAGCATCTTGATTAATGTCTGAGGTGTATGTACCGAGGACATAGTTATCTTCGTAAGTGGAGATGTGATTAATACTTTTTCCGTAAGCCAATACGGGGCATAACAATAGTGGAATTGCTTTATACTTCATCGTTTTCCTTCACGCCGCTCAACAAGAGCGGCAAATTCATTCCTTATCGCCTAAAAACAGGCCATAAACTTCAAGGGAAACGAGGTCAAGCAAATACTGTTCCGGATTGTGTTACTTCACATCTAATACTCTGCTGGCTTTCTTGTATTGCACTTTCCAACCAGACCAACGTGGCAACTCCCAGCGTTTAGGATCCCCTTTTCGACCTCCTTCGGCGTAGATAACCTGCACGAGCTTGCGTGATACAAAATACTCAACATCCAGTTTTAGCTCTGCAAGTACAAGTTTAAGTGGATAGCGTTCAACAAAGTCATCGTATTCCCACTCAGGGATGCCCTCGAACGGGATGTCATCGGCTGCAAACAGCTCGATATCTTCCACACTTTCTACACCAAGCGTTTCCAGTTGCTCGACTAACCAAGTAACGAAAGACAAACTGTTGAGTTCCGTTTTTTCAATAGGCTCAGGATTTAACCCAAGCGCGTTATAGATCTTCCAGTGCTGAATTTGCTGTTTTCTCAATGGAGCAAAACCGGGCAATAGCGTTTCGTCTTCAATCATCTCAACGATAGATTGGACGGCAACTTCGCCTTCAAGCGCTTGATATTCCGTACAAATGGTTCGTCCTGCATAGACCAAATGCATGGTCGCTCGTGGGGCTTCTTCCTCATAATTGGTTTCGCCCTGTTGCCACTCACCAAGCTCTAATTCGCGCAGCAGATTGAGGGACACAGGTAGCATTACGGAGGCAAGATTGAGCGTCTGTTTTACGCCTCTTCCGGGTACACTGTGGCTACCTAGCACCAAAGCTGCCTCACTTTTTTCGGGGAAACGGCTATTGCGCCCAACCATCATTTCCAACAAACCATTGCCTAGCGCGTCACGACGTCGTTCTCGGCGAACAAATACAAGTTCTGGATGCAACGTAGCAATGGCTTTGGTCAACTCTTCGCGTTTGTATCGCGATGCGACTTCAAGATCAGGCAATTCAAACACTTCTCGCATTTGCTTTGCTAACCCTTGCGCTTCTTCAAGCACGCTTGCATCAAGATTAATGCCGGGAAGTTGTTCCCCTCGCACCAAGCGAATCATCAACGAGGCATCGCAGCCAAATGGCTCTTCTTGCGCTAATGCTTCGGCTGACTCACCACCTTGCAATTGATACAACTGAGCGGGCACAGAAAGCGCTGCCGCTAAATCGATCATCGCTTCTCGTTCTGATTTAGTTTGGATACGAGTCACTAAGTCTGCAAATAAGGCATCAATTGGTAGAGGGTACACTTTTTTACCGTGCTCGGTGATGTCACCTTGCTCGTCTATCGCTGCCATCCTCTGCAGGGTTTGGAGTGCTGAGTTAAGTGACTTTTCAGGTACAGAATCGAGGAAGGAAAGTTCGGAAAGTCTGTATCCACAACAAGCCGCAGCGAGCATTGGTTCTACGAGTTCTTCACGATGCAATTCAGGCGGCGTCACCAGCTCCAACGGTGCATGCTCACCAAACAAGCGAATACACGCCCCTTCAGCAACACGGCCTGCTCGACCCATTCGCTGCGCCGCGCTGGCTTTGGAAATGTTACTTAACGTCAGAGCTGTTCGTCCATTTCGTTGTAAGGTTCTGCGTTCCAAACCACTATCGATGACCACGCGGATGTTTGGAATGGTCAGAGAGGTTTCTGCAACGTTGGTTGCCAACACCACTTTACGTTGCTTTTGTACCGTCAACGCACGATAGCGCTCTTCATCACTCACCGATGCATGCAGCTTCACGACCATCACATCATCAATACTTTGCAGCATTTGCGCACATTGAGTGATCTCTTTTCGACCCGGTAAGAAAACGAGAATATCGCCCTCTTCGTCTTCGAGTGCTTCTTTTACTGTGCGCACAACATCATTCTCACAACCTTTCTTGTTCGGCAAGTAACGACTGTCCATTGAGCGATGAGTCAAGGTGACAGGAAAACAACGACCTTCTGATCGTAGGCGCTTGGCATCCAAGTAGTTCGCTAGCTTTTCGCCTTCTAAAGTGGCTGATGTGACAATCAGACGGTGCTGTTTTTCTTGCTTTAAAATCGCGGTAAGGAGATCAATGTCCCAGCGGCGTTCATGAAATTCGTCCACCATCACGATATCGAAGCTAGCCAGTTTGTCTTCCGCGAACCAACGCAGCGCAACACCGGGCGTCACGAACACAACTTTAGTCTTTTCATCATAGTGAGCGTGAAGCTTTATCGCGTAACCAATCTGTTTACCCAAAGGTTGACCAGATTGCTCGGCAAGAAATTCAGCTAACGAGGTACAAGCGATTCGGCGTGGCTCAATCACCAATACTCGACCGTGATTGGCAGCCCAAAGTGGCAATCGCGTGGATTTACCTGAGCCAGTTTCGGCCTCAACCACCAAATGATGGTGATTCACGAGTTGGTCAAATTCCGCTTGTAAGCTATCGATAGGTAATTGAGACATAAAAGATAAGAACGTGATAATGGATTGCGAGGCATTATACCTGAGTGAGAAATTCCTGCTTTAGGAATCGTTTCTGGCCATTTAATGACAATATTAATGTTTCAGTGACGATATTTTCGTCGGGAATTGGATTTTTTTGCGACATTACGTTGATGTGCATCAACGAATGTTTACAACTAAATAGTGAACCCGTTAGAATTTTGCACGCATCCTTCAACCCTACATTTAAGGCACCCAATGAACAACGACAAGCGCCCACTCTATATCCCATATGCGGGTCCGGCTCTTTTAGCGACCCCTCTTTTGAACAAGGGCAGTGCGTTCTCCGGAGAAGAACGTAGTTCATTCAACTTGGAAGGTCTTCTACCAGAGACGACTGAAACCATCCAAGAGCAAGTAGAGCGTGCGTACCAACAGTACAAAAGCTTTGAAAGTGACATGGACAAGCACATTTACCTGCGCAACATCCAAGACACGAACGAAACGTTATTCTACCGCCTAGTTCAAAACCACATTTCTGAGATGATGCCGATCATCTACACACCAACCGTTGGTGCAGCGTGTGAGAACTTCTCAAACATCTACCGTCGTGGCCGTGGCCTGTTCATCTCTTACCCGAACCGTGACCGTATCGATGACCTGCTAAACAACGCAGCAAACCACAACGTTAAAGTAATCGTAGTAACTGATGGCGAACGTATCTTGGGCTTGGGTGACCAAGGTATCGGCGGCATGGGTATTCCAATCGGTAAGCTTTCTCTGTACACAGCGTGTGGTGGTATCAGCCCGGCTTACACACTACCAATCGTACTTGATGTGGGTACTAACAACCCGCAACGTCTTGCAGACCCAATGTACATGGGTTGGCGTCATCCTCGTATCACTGGCCCTGATTACGATGCGTTTGTTGAAGAGTTTATCCAAGCAGTACAACGCCGTTGGCCAGATGCCCTGATCCAGTTCGAAGACTTTGCACAGAAAAACGCAATGCCACTTCTAGAGCGCTACAAAGATCGCATCTGTTGTTTCAACGATGACATTCAAGGTACGGCGGCCGTTACAGTAGGTTCTCTACTGGCAGCATGTAAAGCGGCAGGCACTAAACTGTCTGATCAACGCATTACTTTCTTAGGTGCTGGTTCTGCTGGTTGTGGTATTGCTGAAGCGATCATCGCGCAAATGGTATCGGAAGGAATCTCTGATAAGAAAGCACGTTCGCAAGTTTACATGGTTGACCGTTGGGGTCTGTTGCAAGAAGGCATGCCTAACCTTCTTGATTTCCAACAGCGCTTGGTTCAGAAGTTCGACAACACGAAGAAGTGGGAAAATGAAGGAAATGGCTTCTCACTTCTTGATGTGATGCACAATGCGAAGCCAACCGTGCTAATTGGTGTATCTGGTGCCCCTGGTCTCTTCAGTGAAGAAGTGATCAAAGAGATGCACAAGCACTGCGCGCGTCCGATTGTATTCCCGCTTTCGAACCCAACAAGCCGCGTAGAAGCAACACCAAATGACATCATTCGTTGGACAAACGGTGAAGCGTTAGTTGCGACAGGTAGCCCATTTGAACCAGTGGTTCATGAAGGCAACACTTACCCTATCGCGCAATGTAACAACAGTTACATCTTCCCTGGTATTGGTTTAGGTGTACTTGCGGTAAACGCGAAGCGCGTAACAGACGAAATGTTGATGGAGTCAAGCCGCGCATTGGCGACATGCTCACCATTAGCGATCAATGGCAATGGTGCTTTGCTTCCACCACTAGAAGAAATTCATTTGGTATCGAAGAAGATTGCATTCGCTGTTGCGAAGAAGGCGATTGAGCAAGGTGTCGCGCTAGAAATCACTGATGAAGCGCTAAATGACGCAATTGACCAAGCATTCTGGCAACCGGTTTACCGTCGTTACAAACGCACAGCATTCTAAGCTTTAAGACGTTTTGTATAATTATTAGCCCTCGCACTCCGAGGGCTTTTGTTTTTTATGCTCTTTTTTCTCATCCTAACCATATTTTGGCATAAATGGGCTTCTCTCTTTTCATTTCTATCAGATATGATGAGGGATACACATTGAAATAAGGACATGAAACGTTTTGCTGTTTTCTCGCATAAAGTCAAAGTGGAAGCTCAAGTTCTCATGGAAGCGTCTGGCTTTGGTTTTGTCGATCTCTTTACTCGGTCTTTTCGTCACCATCATTGCGATTGACCGATGGGTCGTGCTTCAAGCTCAAGAAGAAATCTTTACCGACTACGAACAAGTGCCAAAGCACGAGGTCGCAGTTGTTCTCGGCACCAGTAAATACATCGGTAAGGTACTCAATACTTACTATACCCACCGCATCAATGCCGCCATCGACCTATACAAACAAGGTAAGGTGAAGCAGTTTCTACTTAGTGGGGATAACGCGCACCGTTCTTACAATGAACCTTGGACAATGAAGCGCGATCTGCTGCGCGCTGGTGTACCGGAAGAAGTCATTCATTTGGATTACGCAGGCTTTCGAACGTTAGATTCCATCGTTCGTGCTAAAAAGATATTCGCCTCTGAGCGCTTCTTGATTGTCACTCAACGATTCCATTGTGAACGAGCGCTGTTTATTGCTGACGCTTACAATATTGATGCGCAGTGTTTGGCCGTAGCTGGACCAACGGCAAGCAAGCAGAAGATCAACATGCGAACACGTGAACTTATGGCACGTGTGAAAGCGTTTTTGGACTTGTACATCATGAATACGCAACCACGCTTCCTTGGTCCTCAAGAGCCGATCGTTGCGGTGGAAGATACAGTAGAAGAAAAGCAAGAAACCTTCGAAAACGAACGTAATATTCCGGTTCAATAAGTCGACCAAAGTGTTACTGCTTTCAACATTCTCGCTCTGCATTACACACCGATAACAATTCATTAAAAGTAAATGGGTAGCTTTCTACCCATTTCCAATTCCCAACCTCACACTTTCTTATTCTGCCGTCGATTCAGGCAAAACACCCTTTCGCATCCGAAGTAACATTTAATCAATAAATAACTACAAGTCAGTTACTTTGCCATAAAAAACCAACACTAAGGCAATGCAAAAGGAGCACAACCATGACCGCACTCGCTGTGACACTGAAGAACTGGTTCTTCACTCGCAACAGCATGATATTGACGTCTAATGTCCTGCTGTTCGCTATTTTGTTCAACACCCTACCCTTTGAGCCTCAAGTCGTAACCGGCTTATGTATTTTGATTTTTGTTGCCGTACTTTGGTTAACGGAAGCCATTCACGTAAGCATCACTGCCCTGCTAATCCCGCTACTCGCGGTATTCTTGGGCGTATTCAATACCCAAGCAGCGCTAAACAACTTCTCTAACTCGATCATTTTCTTGTTCTTGGGTGGTTTCGCATTGGCTGCCGCGCTTCACAAACAAAAGCTCGATCAAGCGATAGCCGACAAAGTATTGCTGATTGCACGCGGTAAGATGTCTGTCGCGGTCTTCATGTTGTTTGGTGTGAGCGCTGGCCTATCAATGTGGATCTCGAACACCGCAACGACAGCGATGATGTTGCCATTGGTTCTAGGTGTTATGAGCAAACTAGACGCGAAGAATAGTCACAGAACTTACCTGTTCGTGCTACTTGGTATCGCCTACAGTGCGTCGATTGGCGGCATCGCAACGCTAGTAGGTAGCCCACCGAATGCTATCGCAGCTGCAGAAGTCGGTTTGAACTTTACAGAGTGGATGGAGCTGGGTTTACCAATTTCTTTGATTCTCATGCCTATCGCGATCTTGGTGCTATACACCATGACAAAGCCAGATTTAAGCCACACGTTCGAACTTGACCACCAGCCTGTTGAGTGGACAAACGGCAAGAAGATCACCTTAGCGATTTTCCTATTAACAGTGACATTCTGGATTTTCAGCAAACCGATCAACGCTATGCTTGGCGGTTTTGCGAAGTTCGATACCCTCGTTGCAATTGGTGCGATTCTATTACTTGGTGCATCTCGCGCAGTAGAGTGGAAAGACATTGAAAAGACAACTGACTGGGGTGTTTTGATCCTGTTTGGTGGCGGCATCTGTCTAAGTAACGTACTAAAAGCAACAGGCACAAGTGTCTTCTTGGCTAACGGTCTAGCTGGTTTCCTTGAGCAAGCTGGTGTCCTACTTACGATTCTATCTGTAGTTGCGTTTGTTGTTTTCCTAACAGAGTTTGCAAGTAACACCGCAAGTGCGGCGCTATTAGTGCCAGTATTTGCCACCATTGCAGAAGCGCTTGGTCTATCGCCAGTCATTCTATCAGCACTGATTGCTGTAGCAGCATCTTGTGCCTTCATGCTGCCAGTAGCAACGCCACCTAACGCGATTGTATTTGCGACGGGTCATATCAAACAGAAAGAGATGATGCGAATCGGTATGGTGTTAAACGTTGCATGTATCGGCGCGCTAACTCTATTCGCTTGGTTGTTCTGGTAAACATTGCTCAAATAAAAAAGAGCGGCGCCCAAACGCAGCTCTCTTATCAAAACTAGCGCTACAACTGCTGTCCTCGGTAATCAAATTGAATACCTAACTACTACCCCCTAGTCATGTTCAGCAGTTTCCCTTTTGGTGGTCAGTCGACCACCTTTTTCTTTTAGCCCAGCGTCTCTGTTTGTGGTTGTTTTTGCATACCGTAATTGACTTCAATTCGATTTCGGCCATTACGCTTCGCCATATATAACACTTCATCCGCACGAGCCATCGTTTCTGAAACACGCTCATTCTGCATTTGTGCAACACCGATACTGCACGTTAACGGCTCACCATGGACCCAAAGATGCTTTTCAACATTCCGACGCACAATTTCTGCTTTCTGTACGGCTTGCTCGATATTGGTGTTTGGACAGAACACAACAAACTCTTCACCACCCCAACGTACCAGTCGGTCATCAGTTTGAATGGAACTCGCAATCACCATAACAAACTCGCGTAAAATATCGTCCCCCATTTGATGTCCGTATTTATCATTCACGCGTTTAAACTTGTCTAAGTCCATATAGAGAATCGAAAACGAATCGTGACCCCAGCGAACTTGACGAGCTTGTTGCTCAAGCCAGTTTTGGACTGCATGTCGATTCATCGCTCCAGTTAAGGCATCACGATGTGCCAGTTCCGCAAACTCATAATTTTGTGTACGAAGCGTCGAATTCACCTTCTCTAAATGGCGGTGGCGTTTCCGTGCTTTGTTGTATGCGATTTTATTTTTGCGCATTTCTTGTAGTGAGAATGCTAAACCCAGCGCCATCCATGAGAACAACAAAGCGAACAACAGTGTCGACTGTTCTACATATGCGCCTTCAAACTCAATCTTGTCGATAACGATCTTATGTTTACCGAGTGCCGCCCCTGCTCCGGTTGCCAGATCAATGCGAGTAATGTTGGCAAACTCAGGCGCAGAGTGCTCAATCGCAACGTCGTTATCATTCAACCACCACGTCATCACCTGAAGGTTTTCAATCGGGATCTCAATAACTTCACTAAAGTCTGAAGGAGAAAACTGCATGCCATTGTATTTGATGGTGTATTCATCATTCGGGTCTGAGTAGGCCGAATTGAAGTTACGCAAGTACAGACGCAAGTTTTTGCTTGGGTTTTGACCCTCTCCAGCCATTTCATAACGAATTTTTAGACGAACGGTATGGTAGCTGGAAAGATCCAAACCTTTGGTCGCTTGCTTCACATCGGTGTAAACGGAGATGCCGCAGTAAGGCCACGCGTATTTGCTTTCCTTTAGGTCACAGTTCAGAACCAAACTGTGGTTTTGATAAGTAATATCAGATTCACTCAAACCACCAGCAATGGCATCACTTGTAACATGAATATTAAATTGATCCGGTGTAACTTCTAGCTTACGAGTATCACCAAGCAAACTGTATAACGCCACCAAACTGATGGTGCATATCGACAACGCAAAAATTAATTTATGTATCCATTTCATGGCGACTGGCCTATTTACTGACAACTGTTCTGTTTATATCGTGCAATGTACTGAAAGATTTTTCGTTTTTCAAACAAAGTTATTTATCAAGTTAAAAAGTGATTTAAAACTCACATTCTTAATTTCAATACATAGTACACACAAAGTAATTGTGAACCCGCTTCAAGATTGTAGGAATATTCTCACCAAGCGAGATTTGCGAAAGACTTCACACGCTGACTTTGTCTAGTGTTCAAAAAGCCATCAAACAGAAAGCGAAAACTAACACGTATTAGCTTTCTCCTGCCTCTGAACGTCGGTTCGGTATATACTGTGCAAAAACACAATAATGAGTAATGTCATGTCAATAATCGCTACAGGCACGCTAAATAAAATGCGTGCTTCTCTGGATGGTGCAGTAAGCTACCGTCTGCCTGTGGGTAACGAAGAAGTGGATTTGAGCCCATTTCTTGGTAAAACCCTCACCCTAACTCACACTGGCAACATCTACTGTTGTTCTTGCGGTAAGAAAACCAAGAAGAGCTACTCTCAAGGCCACTGCTTTGTGTGTATGAAGAAGTTGGCGAGTTGCGACATGTGCATCATGAAGCCAGAAACTTGTCACTACGAACAAGGCACCTGTCGCGAACCGCAATGGGGTGAAGAGAACTGCATGGTGGACCACTTCGTTTACCTATCTAACACGTCAAGTTTGAAAGTGGGCATCACGCGTCATACCCAAATTCCAACCCGTTGGATAGACCAAGGTGCGACACAAGGTCTTCCTATCTTCAAAGTAAAAACTCGTCATATTTCTGGCTTGATTGAAATAGAATTAGCGAAACACATTGCTGATAAGACAAACTGGCGAACGCTGCTGAAAGGCGATGGCGACCCAATTGAACTGCAAGATCGCTTTGCAGAACTACTGCCATTAGTGGAAGACAAAATCGCTGAGATTAAACAGCAGTATGGCGATGACGCAATTGAAGTGTTGAGCGAAAACATCACTTCTCTAAGCTACCCAGTTCAGCAGCATCCGACTAAAATCACCTCGCACAACTTCGATAAAAACCCAGTTGTTACAGGTACATTGCAAGGTATTAAAGGCCAATACCTGATCTTCGATACTGGCGTGATCAACGTGCGTAAGTTCACCTCTTATGAAGTTGAAGTGAGCGAATAAGCTCTCGGCTCATTGAATAAAAGAAACGAAAAAGCTCGAGCACCTGGCTCGAGCTTTTAGTTTGTGTCGTCTTCGATTCTTACGCGTCGAGGATATTTTCTAACACATCAAACAACATATCGATTTCTGCCGTCGTGTTGTAGTGCATACAACCGATACGCACCACGCCACTCGACTCTTCTAGGCCTAACTGACGAACGAGTCCTAGCGCATAGAAGTGTCCATTCCAAACGCAGATATTGTGCTCACCCAACGTCTTCGCGATGAACTCTGGAGAGTATTTATCAAAAGTCAGCGCAAAAGTTGGCGTTCTCAGTTGGTTACTTTCATTGTTAATACCAAACAAGTTCACGCCATCGAGCGCCCCTAAACGCTGCAAGAAATGCTCACTCAATTGCTGCTCATGTTGGCTGTATAACGCATAGCTTTGCTCTAGACGCTGACGAAGTGATGCTTCTTCATCACCAAACTGGGCTAGGTATTCAACCGCAGCTGTGACGCCTGCCAAGCCTTCAAAGCTCTGTGTTCCGGTTTCAAAGCGCCCCGGTCCAATGTTGGTCGCAGGTTCAAGTTTGTAGGGCTTAACACTGTGTAACCACTGGTCTGCTACGTACGCAATTCCTACATGTGGTCCGAAAAACTTGTACGCTGAACACGCCAAGAAATCACATCCTAATGCTTGCACATCGACTAAATGGTGTGGCGCATAATGCACGGCATCCACATAAACTTGAGCGCCGATACTGTGCGCCATTTTGACCACTTGTTTCATATCAACAATCGAGCCGGTAGTGTTCGATGCGTAAGTCACCGCCACTAAACGCGTTTTCTCATTCAACAAGCTCTGAAGATGCGCAAGATCCAGCGTGCAATCTTCTTCATTAATTCTGACTTGATGAACCATCACGCCTTTGTCTTCTGCTGCTTGTTGCCAACTCGACACGTTAGAGTAATGGTCTAGGGCTGAAACAATGATCTCATCGCCCTCTTTCCAATCTCGACTAATAGCGCGACTTAGCTGAAATGTCAGCGAGGTCATGTTCGCACCAAACACGATATTGCCAGAGGACGGTGCGTTTAGCAGAGCTTGTGCCGATTCGCGAGCCGATTGCATTACATCAACCGTCGCTTGGCTTGAGAAATAGTGCCCACCAAGATTCGAATTGAATCGTCCAAGGTAGCTCACCATGCTATCGAGTACCGACTGCGGCACTTGTGAACCACCGGGTCCATCAAAAAAGGTCACTGGGCGATCATTGTGGTATTGCGCCAGTGCGGGAAATTGTTCTCGGATCTGATTAAGATTGAAGTTCATTTCGCTTGTCCGTCGCTGTCAGTACAAATACATCCATATGACCTTCTTGGTCATTAATCACTGAGCGAATTGGCACCGCGTTGTGCCACAGTTTGCTGTCTGCCAGCATTGCCACTTCGCCATTTTCCAATACTTTACGGAAAAAAGGCGCTTGGTTGTGGCTGCTGTAAAGCATGATGTCGCCACCCATGATGTTGTGACGCCCTACGCCTACTAGCGCGATGTGGTCAAAACCATCTTGGTGTACCCCTTCCGGTGCAACTTGGGTTTCATCGTAAATCGCAGTAATTCGAATTTGATGGATCTCGATTTCCTGACCGTCTGGTAAGTGGTTTGCGTTAACGAACAACTCACACATTTCACGGAAACCTTCACTGGAAAGAATCCCTTTTTCAATCGGCTCAAACTGGCGAATCACATCACCTTGGAAACGGTTGATATCAGAAGATTGTACAAAGCTGTTCTTATTTAAATCGACCACCTGACCGTTTTCAAACCCAACCACAGAGTAACGACGAAGACGATATTGGCCGTCGGCATGTTCCGTACGAGGTAGGCCTTCGAAGGAAGGAGAAAGTTGCTCAATCGCTGCCATGCTGAGCTGAGTCAAATGTAAGGTGTTCTCTCGTGAATGTAACATCATTGGCTCCTTTAATGAGGCACATTTAGCTTTTTTGAATTAACATTTAATTTACATCTTAGGATACGCAAATATTCTGCAATTACCAGAATTTGACGTTGATAGCTTCAACAAAAAAGAAAAAACGACACTTAGCACTATAATTAACATAAACAGCAGTTTAAACATTCAAAATGGAGCTTGCGCAGTATTTGAAACTAGAACTCTCTACTATAAACAGAATTTTATTCTAGTCTGGAACGCCTCTCCATAAACATCAGCAAGTTCTAACCTATAACCAATAATTCGATCCGCTCCTTTCGTTTATGCTTTTAAAGCACTAAGAATTTCCATACAATCGGGAGAAATGTTCAGCCCTCTATGGAGCCATAATGAGCGACGTAAAACACTGTAAATTATTAATTCTTGGTTCTGGCCCAGCAGGTTACACCGCAGCAGTATACGCAGCGCGTGCTAACTTAAACCCTGTGCTAGTAACGGGAATGCAGCAAGGTGGTCAGCTAACGACCACAACTGAAGTAGAAAACTGGCCTGGTGATGCAGAAGGTCTTACTGGTCCAGGTTTGATGGAACGCATGAAAGAACACGCAGAACGATTCGAAACAGAAATCGTGTTCGATCACATCAACGAAGTGGATCTGTCTCAACGTCCATTCCGTCTGAAAGGTGACTCTGGTGAGTACACTTGTGATGCGTTGATCATCTCTACTGGCGCATCAGCGAAATACCTAGGTCTTGAATCTGAAGAAGCATTTAAAGGTCGCGGCGTTTCAGCTTGTGCAACTTGTGATGGTTTCTTCTACCGTAATCAGAAAGTGGCGGTTGTGGGCGGTGGTAACACTGCTGTTGAAGAAGCGCTTTACCTATCAAACATTGCATCAGAAGTGCATCTGATCCACCGTCGTGATTCATTCCGCGCTGAGAAGATCCTTGTAAAACGCCTGATGGATAAAGTTGAAAGCGGTAATATCGTTCTTCATACCGACCGTACTCTAGATGAAGTGCTAGGCGACGACATGGGTGTAACGGGTGTTCGCATTAAAGACGTGAACAGCGGTGCGACAGAAGATATCGATGTAATGGGTGCATTCATCGCAATCGGTCACCAACCAAACACGCAAATCTTCGAAGGCCAAGTCGATATGAAAGATGGTTACATCCTCGTTCAATCTGGTCTTGAAGGTAACGCAACGCAAACCAGCATCGAAGGTGTGTTTGCAGCAGGCGACGTGATGGATCATAACTACCGTCAAGCAATCACCTCTGCAGGTACTGGCTGTATGGCAGCTTTAGATGCAGAACGCTTCTTAGACGCACTTACTGACAAATAACTTTTCACATTTGTGTCATATCCTTAAAGCCCAGCGGTATTCCCGCTGGGTTTTCTTTTGTATACTACCGCCTCATTAAAACAATTATCATTAAGCCTTCACGATGGATAAGAAAAAGCAAAGCAGCTTGAATAAGTGGCTTAAGCAACAGAGTAAGTTGGCCAAGCGCTGGCTGATGGTTGCGATAGGCCTAGGCGTACTATCAAGCGTGTTTTTATTGGCTCAAGCAGCCCTGCTCGCCTCCATTCTCCACCAACTCATTATTGAACAAGTCGACAAATCCGAACTCGTTTGGTACTTCGTCGGACTTGGTGTCACTGTTATCGGTCGCGCAGCTTGTACTTGGGGACGCGAAATCGCGGGATATCGTTGCGGCGAACAGATCCGCGTTTACATCCGCCAACTGATTCTCGATAAAGTTCACCAACTTGGTCCTGCTTATATCAAAGGTAAGCCAGCAGGTAGTTGGGCAACGTTGATCCTAGAGCAAGTAGAAGACATGCAAGATTTCTTCTCTCGCTACCTTCCACAAATGTCGTTGTCTGTTTTGGTGCCTTTCATCATCCTAGTGGTGGTTTTCCCAATTAACTGGGCAGCTGGTTTAATTTTCCTGATTACTGCACCATTGGTTCCAATGTTTATGGCGTTGGTGGGTATGAAAGCCGCTGACGCAAACCGTAAGAACTTCAAAGCGCTGCAACGCTTATCTGGTCACTTTTATGACCGTTTGCAAGCAATGACAACCATCCGTTTGTTCGATCGTACTCAATCAGAAACCGAGACATTAAAAGGTGCATCTGAAGTTTTCCGTACTCGTACAATGGACGTATTGAAGATTGCATTCCTATCTTCAGCGGTTCTTGAGTTCTTCACCTCTATCTCAATTGCGATTACGGCGGTTTACTTTTGCTTTTGTTATATCGGAGAGCTCAACTTCGGTTACTACGGCACAGGTGTAACGCTGTTTGCTGGTCTATTTATTCTGATCCTTGCGCCTGAGTTCTATCAGCCACTGCGTGACCTTGGTACCTTCTACCATGCCAAGCAACAAGCAGTTGGCGCAGCAGAAAGCATTGTTGAATTTCTAGAGCTAGACGTAGACCAAGTAAAAGACGGTAACAAGGCCGTAGAACAAAACGCAGCGATTCATATCGAAGCTCAAGACCTTGTTATCTTCAGCCCTGAAGGTAAACAACTTGCTGGTCCCCTATCCTTCTCGCTAGAAGCGAACCAAAGCACCGCACTGGTTGGCCCAAGTGGTGCAGGTAAAACCAGCTTAGTAAATACCATCCTTGGTTTTATGCCATACAAAGGCAGCTTAAAGATTAACGGCTGTGAACTTTCCGAGTTGGATTTGGCGACATGGCGCGAAACCATCAGTTGGATTGGTCAAAACCCAATGCTTTTGCATGGCAGCATTCGTGACAACGTCACTCTAGGCAAGCAGGATATTCAAGACCAGCAAGTCCACTCTGTACTGAGTGACTCCCACGCTGCAGAATTTGTTGAAATGCACGGTCTGGATTACCAAATCTCAGATCGCTCTGGCGGTTTGTCTGTTGGTCAGGCACAGCGCCTTGCTCTTGCTCGTGCGATGTTACAAAACGGCCGTTTCTGGCTACTTGATGAACCAACTGCAAGTTTGGATGCTCGAAGCGAGAAATTGGTTATGGAAGGCATCGGTAAATACACTGAGTCCACCACTAACTTGATGATCACTCACCAACTCGCGCCGCTGCAGAATGTCTCCCAGATTCTGGTTATGCAAGAGGGTCAAATCGTTCAACGTGGCGATTACGCAACGCTGGCATCGCAAGATGGTTTATTTAAAGAAATGTTGACTGCCAACCTAGCTCAACGTGAATCAGACAAGGGGAACTTAGATGCGTGATTTACTCCCTTATCTAAAACTGTATAAAAAGCACTGGTTTGGTTTGTCACTCGGTATGCTTCTAGCATTTCTAACGCTGGCAGCTTCTGTTGGTCTATTAACGCTGTCCGGCTGGTTTATCTCTGCGGCCGCTGTAGCAGGTTTGACCATTGCTCGTGAAACCTTTAACTACATGCTGCCTGGCGCAGGTGTTCGTGGCGCTGCGATGGCTCGAACTGCGGGCCGTTGGGGCGAGCGTGTAGTTAGCCACAATGCAACATTCAAGCTACTGACGGATCTGCGTATCTTCTTCTTCAAGAAGCTTGCGCCTCTGATCCCTGGTCGCGTTTCGACTCTGCGTGATGCGGATCTGCTAAACCGTCTAGTGGCAGACGTAGACGCGATGGACCATGTGTACTTGCGTCTTGTCAGCCCTGTGATTGTTGGCATCTTCGGTATCTTGTCGCTAACCGCGGTACTTGCCTTCTTTGACTGGCACCTTGCGCTACTGCTTGGCGGTATCCTAACGGTAATGCTGTTGGTGTGGCCAGTATTGTTCTATAAACTGGGCAAACATAACGGCGAACACCTGACTCAAAACAAAGCACAACTGCGCGTAGCAACACTGGACTGGCTGCAAGGTTACAGCGAACTGAGCCTGTTTGGTGCAGAAGAGCGTTACCGTAACGTGATTCTAGAAAAGCAAAAACAGCTGCTCTCCAACCAATTTGTTAACGCAAACCTCACTGGCATGGCGTCTGGCTTGTTGATGCTCGCTAACGGCTTGACCCTTGTTGCAATGCTTTGGTTTGCTGCGGATGGCGTTGGCGGTCGTGCACCAGACCCTTGGATTGCACTGTTCGCGTTTGCAACCATGGCGAGCTTTGAAATTCTGATGCCAATTGCTGGTGCTTTCCAATATCTAGGTCAAACACTGACTTCAGCACGTCGATTAAACGAAATCACGCTAGCTGAGCCAGACGTTGTCTTCCCAGAAACATCGAAGCGTGAAGGTGATAAGCCGTTAAATATTGAGTTCGACAAGGTTGATTTCACCTACCCTGATGGCCAGCAAAAAGTGCTGAAAGACCTGACACTGTCACTGCCACAGGGCTCAAAAACGGCGATTGTTGGCCAAACCGGTTCAGGTAAATCGACGCTTATTCAATTGCTTTGTCGCTACTGGGATGTAAACCAAGGTCAAGTGAGCATTGGTGGCGCGCCTCTGCAAGATTGGAGCGAATCCGATTTGCGCGCTGCGATCACAGTAGTTAGCCAACGTGTTGATGTGCTTAATGGCACATTGCGTGACAACCTATTGCTTGCGGCTCCAGAAGCAACGGATGAACAGCTGGCTGATATTCTGACTAAAGTAGACTTGGCGAATCTGTTAGACGAACCAGGGCTGGATGCTTGGCTAGGTGACGGCGGTCGTCAGCTGTCTGGTGGTGAGAAGCGTCGTATCGGTATTGCTCGCGCGCTATTGCGTGACGCTCCTATCCTACTGCTTGATGAGCCAACTGAAGGTCTAGACAAGCGCACTGAACAAACAGTGATGGAATTGTTCAAGCAACACTTCACCAATAAAACGGTGGTATTCATTACTCACCGTTTGATTGAGTTGGAAAGCATGGACAACATCTGTTTGATGGAACAAGGCGAAATCATCGAACAAGGTAACCACCAAGCACTGCTTGCAGAAAAAGGTCGTTACCACCAGCTATTACAATCTCTGTAATACCGGGATTCAAATAGACAAAGGGCTCATCAATTGATGAGCCCTTTTCTTTTGCTCTCGCTGTTCCCATAACAAGTGCAAAATTTGTTAACGACCTGACTTGGCCAGATAAGCCGACATTTCCTCTTCCGGTACCATGCCGCCACCGGTCGCCCAAATTAAGTGAGTCGCGTTGTTTAATTTATCTTCAGTAAACTGCATTCGCGCCTGGTAAGCTTTATCGTTAGAAACATGCACCGCGCCAACCATGCCCGCTAGCGCCGATGGCTCTAAACGAATATCTTCCAGCTCACTTAACTCGCCTAGATGGTGATACATGCGTTCATCCGTGATGGTGTAGTAACCATCAAGCAGTCTTTCCATTGCTCGACCAACAAAACCTGACGCACGACCTACCGCTAAACCATCAGCAGCAGTAATGTTGTCGATGCCAAGATCTTGCACCGCGATGTCATCATGCAAGCCGGTGTGCACACCAAGCAGCATACACGGAGAGTGTGTCGGCTCCGCGAAGATACAATGCACATCGTCACCAAAAGCCATCTTCAAGCCGAACGCTACACCACCAGGACCACCGCCAACCCCACATGGTAGGTAAACAAACAGAGGGTGCTCCGCATCAACAATGATACCCATATCATCAAACTGCTGCTTCAAGCGTTCGCCAGCAACGGAATAACCTAGGAACAAGGTTTGAGAGTTTTCATCATCAATAAAAAAGCAAGTTGGATCTTTCTCCGCTTCTTTGCGTCCCTGCTCTACAGCAACACCGTAATCTTGCTCGTACTCCACCACGTTTACGCCATGAGAACGCAGCTTATTTTTCTTCCACTCTCGTGCATCCGCTGACATATGAACCGATACCGAGAAGCCAAGTTTTGCACTCATGATGCCGATAGACATACCTAGATTCCCTGTCGAACCTACGGCAATGCTGTACTGCTGAAAGAACTGACGAAACTCTTCACTGAACAATTTGCTGTAATCATCACTTTCACTTAGAAACCCAGCTTCAATCGCCAACTTCTCTGCATGTGTTAGCACTTCATAGATGCCACCACGCGCCTTTATTGATCCTGAAATAGGCAAATGACTGTCTTTTTTCAGCATCAAACGTCCAAGAATTTGAGTGCCGTATTGCGCTTCCAAGCATAACTTCATCTTGTCGATGTCAATAACGTTCGATTCAATAATTCCGTTAGAAGCCGCCGTTTCTGGGAAAGCTTTCACTAAGTATGGAGCAAAGCGTTTTAGTCGTTCACTCGCGTCTTTGATGTTGGCTGCACCTAAACCAACGTACGGCAGACCTTCTTCAAGTGTGGTGATATTTGGGTTGAACCAAACCACCTCTTCTAACCCAATGAGTCGCTCAACCAAAGGGAATTCTGCTACTAGTGCGTTTACGTTATGCGTAGTCATTATTGTTTACCTTTATTAGATCATGTACGACAGAAGGAATGTGCCTGCTAATGCAACAAAAGAGGCAATGAATGTCGCTGTCGTGTAGTACTTGAAGATTTCTGTCATCGTGGCTCCACAATATTGCTTCACCAACCAAAAGAGCGAATCGGTCACTATCGTACAACCAATTGCGCCAGAGCCTATAGCCAGAGTAATGATTTCTGGACTTACGTTCGGATAAAGTGGGAGTAGCGGAGCCACAATTGCCGTCGCGCCCATCATGGCAACGGTGGCAGAACCCACTGCCGCATGAAGAATAATCGCGACAAGCCATGCAAGAAGGATCGGATGCATGTCGAGATTAGAAAGTAACTGAGCCAATACATCCGCCAAGCCACTGCCCTTTAGTACGCCGTTGAATGCACCACCAGCGCCAATAATCAGCAAGATGTTGGCAATCGAAGAAAATGCACCTTCCGTTTTCTCAAGCAGCACACTCATGCCCATGTTCTGCTTAATACCTAACATGTAATAAGCAACAAAAGCGGCGATAAACATTGCTGTGATTGGGTTGCCGATAAACTCCAAAGTGGTGTACAGCGCACTGCCATGTTCCATATTGAGTTCTGCCGCCGTTTTTAACAGCATCAGCGCAATAGGTAACATCACGGTGAATAGCGTCGCCCTCAAAGAGGGTAATTGTGCTTCATCTTTCACTTCTAGTGAGGTGAACTCTTCAGGTACGGTTTTGAAAGGTAGACGTGCACCCATCACCTTCAAGAACAACGGACCGCCAACTAAAGATGCAACCAAACCTATGAGTAAGCCATAGAAAATTACAGAACCGATATCAGCACCAAGTTCATTGGTCACAAACAATGCGGCAGGGTGTGGAGGAACAATACAGTGCACTGCCATCAAGGCGGTACAGAGCGGAATGGCGAGATTTAACAGTGAGGTATTGGTTTTTTTCGCAATCGAAAAAGCCAGTGGAATTAGCAGTACCACGCCAACTTCTACGAATAGAGTAATTCCGCAAACAAGACCGATTAACACCATAATTACTTCAGGTGAGAGCCAGCGAATCTTTTGTAGGGTAAGGCCTATTCGTTCTGCCGCTCCAGACACTTCCATCATCTTGCCAAGTATGGTGCCTAAACCAATCACGACAGCAAGAAAACCAAGCGTTCCGCCAATGCCACTTTCGATAGCACTGACCATCTCTAAAGGTTGCATGCCCATCATCCCGCCAACGTAAAAACTGGCGAGTAACAATGCTAAAAAAGGATGGAGTTTAAACTTAACGATCGCAAAAACGATCATTAAGATACTCGTTATAAGGGTAGTAATGACCCAAAGGTTGGATTCCATGTTCAGACCTATGTTGTTGTTTTAATTGACTGCAATTAAACGAGGAATCCATAGCCCTGACAAACGATCAAAACTCACCTTTAGATGAAGTGAATTGAAACAAAAGCGTGATTTATACGACGTTTAGTGAATTTTTCGACCAATAGGTGAAGCTAACTATAACAACACCGTTATTATGTGTTTTATCAATTTCTACTCGTTGACGCACATGTACACCAGAGACAATATTTTCGCCAAGAACCAACGCATCAATAGCTTTCAACTTTCCAAGCTTCATACTTTTGAAGTGGCAGCACGACACTGTTCATTTTCTCTTGCGGCAGAAGAACTCTCCATGACGCCCAGCGCCATCTCTCACCGTATCAACAAGCTTGAAGAAGAGCTTGGCATTGCCTTGTTTACCCGCTCTCACCGCAAAATCACGCTCACAGAAGAAGGTGAACGTATTTATCTCGCCTTGAACAGAACACTCAACGAGTTAAATCAAGAGGTCATGGAAGTCAGAAATGGCGAAGTCTCCGGAGAGCTGACGATTTACTCTCGCCCTTCTTTTGCCCAATGTTGGCTTGTGCCTAGGTTGTACCTATTTAAGCAAAAACACCCTTCCATCGAGCTAAATATTCTTACTGGCAATGAGAACGTCAATTTCCAAGGCTATGGCATCGATGCTGCGATCTATTTCGATGAGCAAATGCCAGAAAAGTTGTGGTCGAAAGAATTGATGAGCGAAGAGATAATCCCAGTCTGCACTCAAACATATGCAGAACAATTTAATCTGTTTGAAAAACCGGCGAATTTGGTTAACGCCACCCTACTTCACGACAACCAAGCATGGGACTACAACTCTCATCACGATGAATGGGCGCTGTGGGCAAAGCAACAAGGCATAACAGGCATTGACGATATTCCAAGCATTTCATTCGACCGTTCCGATTTGGCCGTTAGTGCCGCAATGCACAATGCAGGCGTTGCTATCGGTCGACTGTCACTGGTGGACAAACGACTTAAATCCGGCGAACTGATCACCCCTTTTAAGAACCAAACTCTGCAATGCAAACAGAAATATTATGTCGTTACGGCTAACGAGAAGCACTCACCTAAATTAGCACTCTTCATTGGCTGGTTGAATCAACAAGTAAATGGGGAATAGCGAGCTACGCTCTTTTGAGTAACCGTTGGCTTTGTGCCAATGTGTCGAATGACAAATTGTCGTCAAGATCGCTGCGTAGTGTAGGTCGGTGTAAATAGTAACCTTGTGCATAATCCACACACAAACGTCGTACAAAATTCAAGTCGTCCGGAGTCTCTATTCCTTCTGCAACAAGGTCAAATTGGTACTTTTGCTTCCAAAGGCTTAAACACTGCCAAAATATCGCATACTGTTCTCCCCTCATGGTTAATAAGCTGCGATCCATTTTGACAATATCGGGCTCAACATAACGAATGATGGCTTCATCTCTGTGATTCGCACTACCAAAATCATCCAAGGCAATTTTGATACCCAAACGCTGGCAAACCTTTCTGTTCATTTGAAACATATGTTGATCAGCAACTTCCGTCGGATATTGGTTTTTCTCGGTAATCTCTAACCAGAGAGTCATTTTACCTCGGTTGCAAGACTGTAATAGAGGTAAAACATCTGCCAAAAATGAAACGCTCGCTAGATATGAAGGCGGAATATTGACCGAAATAAATCGGACAGAGCTCGGCAACATTTTCAATTGCTTGGTAAGTTTTTGAAATAAACGCTTGGTAAATTGGTTTGCGTACCCCTCCTCTTCGATACAACGAAATGAAGACTCAATACAACGAGGTGTATTCCATCGCGTTAACACTTCTGCTCCTAGAAGGAGATCTTGCCGCATACCATAGATCGGTTGAAAGATTGGATAGAATGCTCCCTTACTAATATCAGCAAAGACCTGCTTACATTTATCCTCCTTGGTTAAATTACTCATACATAACACCATTCAAAAGTATTTGTCAGCCCGAAAGAGTAAATCAACGAAACGCACAACTGTAGGCATCGAAAAATGGGATTGCTTGAGCTTTGCTATGCGCCTTCTATAATGACATAGCAATCAATAACCTAATATAAAAACAGAATGAGAGAGGTATTTGATGTTTGGCGGCTATTTAAAGCAAGTGCGGGAAGAGATTGGATTAACACAAAAAGAGCTTGCCACTAAGCTTAACCTTGCAAGCGCCGAGTTTGCCTCCATCGATCCAGTAACTATCAGTCGATGGGAAAGAGGAACGACCGCCCCCACGGTTATTAAAGCGATAAAGATTTTAAGAGTGCTGACGACAAACTTGATGCCTTTTTTGCGTCAGTTGCCAGCGAAAGTAGATAAAAACCTGCTTGCTGAAATAGCAGAGTATCGTTTTAAATCGCCATGGGCGACCTTAATGGCGTCATCTTACGACGTACCAACTCCGGCAGGAGAAGTCTTAGAATGCCCATTACTAGAAAGCGTTCAAGACGTTTACTTAGCGAATCTCAAACACTTTTTTAGCAATATTGACCTCGACAATAAGGCACTTTTTGATGTTGATTTATATCAATACCAATTAGACAAAAAATTGTTTGCCCGAAAATTCATCGACAAAAATACGAAGGAAATATTAGGACACAGAATTGCTTTTTTACTCGATGCCAACGAGCTAAGGCAATACTTTTCGTCCCCTTATTTTCCACTACCAGTTCAACAATCTCGCAGTTATTCTTCAAATAGAGTCATGGCCATGTGCACGGTATCTCGTTATTCATCCAACGAAGCCGTGTTTTGGGAAAACAATGCATCAGGGGCGAGATTTGTCGCCACTCATGCCAATATACATGACATCTACTTTTACGCGATTGACCAATGGTCGGTGAATTATATGGAAAGTTTAAATGCGGAAAAGGTTGCATTCGATACACCAGATGAAGATGGCATCGTCAAAATTGGAAATCAGTCATTCAAACGTTGTTTATATCGAGTGGACAGTGCCAATTGGCTATCTCGTCCAGAAGTCATCTCTCTGTTACAAAACGCATAGCAAGACGCTGCGATATCCTTTTAAAAACAGGAGTATGAAAAGGATATAACCAAACTCAGACATATTGTTGACATGGTTAACGGTAACACTACCTAACATTAAAATAACAACTACAATTTATGTAGACTCCGGTAAGAATTTAATAATATTCAATTTATTATGAGGTTTATATGTTTGGGGATTACCTGAAGCAACTTAGGGTCGAGGCGGGCCTTACGCAAAAGGAGCTTGCGGTAAAACTAAATTTGATCGACTCAGAATTTGTATCTATTGACTCTGTCACAGTGAGTCGCTGGGAGCGTAATAGCACAGCACCTAACCCGATTAGAGCAGTCAAAGTCTTACGCTCACTGACCAATGATCTTCGTCCGTACTTACTTTCATTGGAGGTTGAAGAAAACAGGACCCAAATCAACAACTATTTGAAAGATCGATACCGTTCTCCTTGGGATGTGTTAATGGGTTCCTCTTATCAGTCATCAAAAGAAACCGCAGAAGATGACGTAAAAGAGCTCCCCTTATTTGAATCGCGTTCAGAGAAATATGAAGAGGGATTGAAGAACTTTCTCAACAGCATCGGTATTGAAAACGAAGCACTATTCGACTTAGACCTATACCAACATCAGATAGAACACAAAATCTACGGGAAAAAATACATTAATGAAGATTCGGGTAAGCTACTTGGGCACTCTCTCTCTTTCTTCTTTCATGCAGAAGATCTCAATGATTACTTTTGCTCCCCTTTCTTGAAAATCCCGATAAAGAAAACGAAAGCTTATTCTCAAAACAAAAAAATGGCGATTTGCACACTCACCCACTTTTGCTCCGATGAGCCCACCTTCTGGATCGATCATCAAACAGGGATCGATTACCTTGCGAGACACGCAAATGTTCATGATCTTTATTACTACGCAGTCGATAAGCTAACAGCCGATTACATGATCAACATTGGGGCCGAAAAGGTCGCGTTCGACACACCCAATAAGCATGGCATCGTTAAAATCGGCCATGAAAAATACATGCGTTGCTTGCTCAAATTAGATAGTGCGGTATGGCTAACAAGGCCAGAATTATTACTGCTTCTGAAAAACCACTATGCTTAATGTTCAACGACCATAATGTAACGAGCAATTGTTAGTTGGTTCATTTCAATAATAAAAACAAGGTAAGTTTATGTTTGGAGATTATCTAAAGCAGTTGAGAATTCAACATGGATTAACGCAAAGGGAACTTGCCACAAAACTAAATCTATCTAGCCCAGAATTCACCTCGGTTGACTCTGTCACCATTAGCCGCTGGGAAAGAAACGCCACAACCCCAAACTCGGTAAAAGCAATCAAAGTGCTACGACAACTGACTTTGGATCTCAAGCCGTATTTGCTGACAATAGAAGCCCCATCAGAAGGAACGATATTAGATGATATTCTCTATGATCGTTTTCACTCGCAACGTGCGCTACTAATGTCTTCTGAATACGAAGAATTGAAATCTCAGAAAGACACTAAAATCATTGAAGAATCGATGTTCTCGAATGAAACCGCAGATCATGCCAGCCGATTGAAGAACTTCTTTATCAATGCCGATGCACACTACCCTGGTTTGATTGACTTAGACTTATTGAGCTTTCATAAAGAAGATAAAGTTATCGCCAACGTTTACCTAGATGAAGAAAGCCATAAAGTCAGAGGGCACTCCATCTCTTTTTTATTCAAAATAGAAGATCTCGAATCACTCTTTACTAGACCGGAACATACATTACCGTTTAGTTTAGCGAAACCTTATACTGAAAATAGAGAACTCGCACTTTGCTGCCTGAGTCGATACGCCGCAAACCAGCAAGTCTTTATGATGCTTCACCCAACCTTAGTGGATTATCTTGCTGCAAGATCCAACATTACCAGCCTCTACTATTACTCGTTTGATAATCAGTTCTCGGAATACCTTGTCAGCTTAGGGGCCGAAAAAGTGGCCTATGATAGCCCTGATAAATCAGGTTCAGTAACGATAGGTAAAACGGCCTATCGCAAATGCTTACTTAAAATAGATACATCGATATTGTTAGCACAATCTTCAATGATATACCTACTCCACCAACATCAACGTCATAGCAAACGTTGTTAACCAAAACATAAAGACTATCTAAATTAATGTCGGACGATTCATCGCCGCCATTAATTTAGAATAATGACTCTACTGGCAACCGAATAAGGCTAAGTTCGGCAAATAACCTTAAATAAATATCTAATATACCCATATGAAATATGTTATCTGATATGAACATTTCTCACTTTTAAGATAAGACCAAGAAATAATTTACAGCACGTATAATTGTAAATACATCATCAAGTTTTACTCTAAATTCTCAAAAATGCTGTAATTTCAGGGCTATCCATCCCAAATTAAGACAAAAAATGCGAGAACTAGGCATCTATTCATTGCTCAATAGCACAAATGCCTTCTCAATTTAATATCAAACATAATACGATTCTTATGATATTTATGAATAAATACGACATGAATATTAATGCATTTTCAACCTCCTATCAGCCGTATCAATTTTAGAAGGAAGGTCGCAAACCGAATATCGTTTATGACCTTAAAACTATTCGGTAGAGGAATGTCATGCACATAACTTAAACGAAGAATAACAATTAGCTATGGACATGTTTTAGATATATGGGAGAAAGTAAGGTGTTCGGGAGTTATCTAAAATCAATAAGAACCGCGTTAGGGTTAACTCAGGAGCAAGCATCGATTAGACTAAATCTATTAGGTGGTGATTTAGCAAATATAGATTGCGTCACCTTCAGTAGATGGGAAAGAGGCATCACTCAACCAAGCCTTAGTCGACGAGTAAGAGTGCTTCGTGCATTCGAGAATAATTTGCTACCGTACTTATGTAGCCTAGGGCTAGACTTATCGCTAAAAGAAGATGTCGAGCAATTCGAGCTGTCGCTAAAGCAACGGTATCAGGATGCGATGTCAATCATATCTGGCATTGATTACAACAGTGTACGCCAAGTCGAGCACGAGTACATCGAAGAGGAGGAGCTGAGTCAAAATAATGAGCAAGACTTTATTCATAGTTTGAACAACTTTCACGACCAATTAAAGTCGCTCAATATCAAACACAACCTCTCTTCAATCGATCTGGTCGAATATCAAAAGGATGGCCGCGCGATCGCTTATAAGTACTTATCAAGAGGTAAACTGGTTGGTCATAACATTGGTATGTTTTTTAGCTACCCAACGTTAGAAAACGAAATTGATAGGACAAAGCGAAATCGTCTTCCTATCGATACCATCGATCTGAGATTAACGAAACCATTGAAAGACAAAGGTACATATTCCTACTACGCGATTAGCCAACATTCGAAAAGCGAACGAGTATTTCGCAGGCAATTGCACACTGAGTTTACTTTCCTCGCTCAAAATGCGCATATTCATCACTACTATGCGAGCGTGACCTTAAAGAGCTCTGTTGATGTCATGTTAAAAATGGGATTTAGCGTTGCAGCCTATGAAAGTGAAAATCCTGTTGGTGCAATTAAAGTTGGTTCAAAACGCTATACACGTGCTGTCATGTACATCGAAACCAGTGAGCTATTTACTCAACCGGAGTTTCTTTACTTATTAACTTGCTGTGGTGTCTGTACGGAGCGCGAATGCGACACATGTCTAGAGCACCCACATTGCATTTGCTGATAATAAACATCGAATAACAAACAGCTCATCCATTTTTCGCCACGTTAAGGTCAATGTCGACAACATTTTGCGTCGTCGTTATTGGCCTTCCTCCGAATAGCAACGATCTTGAAAATTCACCAGCCTTTACGCTCGATAAAGTTTCTATTCTTGCCTTTTTGCTGCAACTTACTTCTTGCGCCGCGTTCGTTGATATCACTATTTGTCGTCATCATATTTGTGATTCAAATAAATTTATAGGCAAATACCATTTTAGCATTCATTAATATGCTTAAGGTTGATTAGAGAACTTACTATAACGTACCAGTTCAATCACTCTTACAAACAAGTGAAAAGCACAAATAGTATCTTTGTTTATTAAATAATTTTCACGTAAGTGCATGAAAATAAAATTACTTAGCAATTTAAGGTTTTTTCATTTCATAGATGCTATCCAAAGTCAGAATACAATCACTATGATCAACCTTTGACGCGCGAAACAGACTTGTTCACAGGTGAAAAGCATGAAAAAGATTCGCTATCCATTCGATTTGCACGGAACGCTATCAATTCGATACAGGGATAAAGTAAACCCGATTTTCCTCGATACCGATGACGATAATCAATCAGTCATCGACATTGATGACTTTGCGGTCAGATCATTTAGCTACGACTCTGAAGATCGCCTACTTAAAATATCTCTGCAAAAAGCCTTGAACTTAACTGAGATCGCCGATTGCGGTACCGTATTTACAGGAATTGAATTGGAGCAGAATAATATCAAACTAGACATTGTTTATTGCTTGTACAATGCAGGTATTATCAGCTCAAGTATCTCTTACCCATTAGATGATGCCTCCCCTATTCAGTCTATCGCAGTAGCAAAACCTTTGACACTTCACTTAAAGTGACAAGGCAGCCTCATTAATAACAGGCGAAAAAGAAAGCCCTCACTCCTATAAGGAGTGAGGGCTTTCTTATGTATTCATCGTATATCGAAACTACGTCTTTCTTGAATCGTCTTCAGTGCTCTCATAGAACGCTCTCTTACGCTCATACATGGCTTCATCTGCCATGGAGAACAAGTTATCAAGAGAGGTCCCCTCGCTTGATGCCCCACCAACTGAGAACTTAACTGGGTGACGCTTATGTTCTGAGAGTTCTATCCACTTGTCTTCTTGCGCAACTTCTAGAGAGAGGGTTAGTGCATCAAGCGCCGTGCTATCAATATTTTTCGCAATCACCGCAAATTCATCACCACCGATTCGGTAAAGCATGAATTCCTCTTTTAATACGGACTTAATCAATTGTGTTGATTTTGCGATTAACAAATCACCACGGTCGTGACCATAGTTATCGTTCAACATTTTTAATCCGTTAATGTCGATGATAATAATCGCTATTGACTTCCATCGCCCGTTTACCAACGACTGGCAAGCGAACTCATAATCTTCATCGAATGCTTTTCTATTTAGACAACGTGAAAGCTTGTCTCGACGAGCAAAATCTTCTAGTTCCAACCAAGAGTAGAGCTGCTTTTTGAATAGTTCGATCAGAATGCGTTCTTCTTCATTCATCTCATACTGACCATAATCGAAATAACCAAGTACGGTTCCTGTGGATGAGCGCATCGTTTTGATCTGCCCTCCCTTTGGATGGCTAAAACTAAACCGCATATCTGAACTTGTTATCAGACGATTCAACCCAGAGTTAATCACTCCTGGGATAGCATGATAACCAATACCTGCATGACTCGTGGTAAAGTTAATTAAAGTCATTAACTTCTCTTGGTGGGCTTCTTCTCGCGTTAAGTTGACACGCAATTCCGCTGTTTGCTCTTCAACTCGGAGCTCCAACTCTTGGTTAAAATTGGCGAGCTGAGCATTGGTGTCCTGCACTTGCTGATTAGCTTTCCGTAAATCTTGGTTACGAATCTCCAGTTCATCCATGTGGTTGGTCAATTGTAACCACAACGAATCTAACAAGTTCATCAGTTGGCGGAACTCTTTAAATTGAAAACGTTTTGGTCGTAAGTCTGGGCGAGTGTTGTTTTTAAAACTGCGTACGACGATTTCCATCTCTCGAATTGGACGCGTAAGCCAGCGACTCGCGACCACGGCGATACATAACGTCACCACTAAAGTTGCGATTATGATATTGAGTAGCTGTTGCTTAGACTGCATCAACTCCTGATTACGTGCTACGTTAGACACAGAGTGAATCATCGAAACTTCTAATGGTTCAACAAAGTTGTTGTTCAGCACTTCAATATTGGTTAGATGTCGAGAGGCATCACCCTTCGTTTGACTGACAGAGCCATAATGAAAGTTGACACTTTCTTGTGCGTAAAGGAACGGTTGCGATATCTGAATCAAGTCCTGATACGACACTAATACAACAAGATAACCTTGGGGTTCATATTCGGAATCAGGCAGCAAAGTATATGGCAGCAATGGACTCACAAAAACAAGACCACTTTGACCACCTTTGAGTACCAAGCCTTCATCAAAATAGGTGGTATGAAACATTTTCCCTTGTTTGTATACCGCATCTGCTGCGCGTATTTTTTCTAATAACTTACTGTTTTCCAGATGGTAAACTGACCCGTTGCTCTCATACATCGGCTGCCAGTTTTTGTCTATGATGTACGTAGTACTGACGTTGGTCGCCAACTCTTCAAAGGTTTCAATCATTTGCCAAATGATGCTCGAGTAAAGAACGTTATCCATCCCCTGAACTAACAGGCGATCTTTCGAGTACCAACGCGTTAAATTGGCAATGAAGGTAAGGTCTTCTTTGACGGTTTTCTGAATACCTTGATTGGTATTCTCTAGCTTGATTTCTTTTTGCACCAACAAATCTGCTTGGTGTTTATCAATCATGCTAGTACCTACCCAATAAGCAGGTAGCAACGATCCGAGCACCACGATCAACGTTAAGATATTACGCAAACTGATCATGATGAAGACTTCCTGCTTTTATGGATATGCTCGGAATGCTTTTGGATAAATTCAACCACAAACTCAGCGGCGCTTTCTGCTGGCATTCCAGCTTTAAAACGCTTGTAGCCACGAATCAATGCCTCCCATGTGACCGCCATTTCCACCGTACTCGGCATAGCATAAGCGGGCGTTAGCTCTTCATACAAGTCACTGTAATAGGTGGTGTCAGAGTCATACCACTTGCGATTGATAGAACGATTAGTAGAAATCAAGTTTTGGTTGATGATCACATCTTCAATAAACTCTGGTTTTTGTACAATCATCGCCAAGGTTCGCATGGCTTTCTGCTTGGCAGGGTTGGCCATCGCCTCCTCGTTAAACGCCAACACTTTACCACCACTTAAAGAATGCATGTGATGATTGTTGTAGGTAGGCAAACTGCTGATTTTCAGTTCTTTAGAAAAATGTTGTTTTAGCTCGCCCAGAGCCCAATCACCATCGATAAGATAGGCAACTTCCCCTTCAATAAACTGCTGGCGAGCTTGCTCTTGAGAGTAGTTATCTTTGACGACTCCTTCTTGGGGCAACTCACCATAAAATCTAAGCGCCGCCGCTAGCGCACCAACATCAATATCGGTCACCGGTTTTGAGCGATGCTCCGAAAACATAGGTACAAACGACATTAAAAAGTACATGTTTGGATATTGCATCGCGAGTGAGGATTGCCCCTTCTTAGCCTCTTCCAACAATTTTTCCCACGTAGGTTGTAGCTCTTGGGTCAATTTAGTGTTTACGTACAACACAAGATGGTTACCCAAACCTAAAGGCACACCATAAATGGCATTATCTACCGTTACCAATTCCAGAGCTTTGGGCTCAATGCTCTTTTCTTCTATCCAAGTGCTAGGAATCTTAGCCAAGTCAAAGTAGTCATGCAGCCCAAGGAAGTCTGACGGCACCCAAATGACATCCGGTATGGTAATGCCAGTTTGCTTGGCCAATAACAATTCAGAGCGGATGTTGTTTACATCAAACTCTCTGATCGCTAATGTGTTTCCTGTTTGCTCTTCAAAACGTTCGTTGATTTCAGCAACCGTTGAATATTCAATGCCGCTCCATACTTGGATCTCCTGAGCAACAGTCAGGTTAGAGAAGCAAAGCAGTAGGGTTAAGCAGAGGTTTCTCACTAGAATTCTCGAAAATAGATGGTGTTACAAAGATAGCGAACCAATGTTGGTTATTCAAAACCGTCCAATGGTTCTGTGCGAATGATTCCATTAGAAAACGATCTTGTAGAAAGTAAAAAGCGCCGCTATTGCGACGCTTTGGAGGATTATATCACAGGTCTGGATTAAGCATACTCTTGCTCAAAGTTGCGCATAAAGTCGACCAACGCTTGCACACCTTCTAACGGCATTGCGTTATAAATTGAAGCACGCATACCGCCAACCGCGCGGTGCCCTTTTAGTGCTTTTAAACCTTTAGCGTCCGCTAATTCAAGGAATGTTCCGTCTAACTCTGGCTTTGCCAGTTGGAATGGTACGTTCATTAAAGAGCGGTTCTCTGGATGCACACCGTTACGGTAAAAATCAGACTGGTCGATGTAATCATAAAGCAGCGCCGCTTTCTCACGGTTCACTTGTTCAATAGCTTTAACACCACCCTGCGCTTTTAGCCATTTGAAAACTAGACCAGATAAATACCAAGCAAACGTCGGGGGTGTGTTGAACATAGACTCTTTTTCTGCCAGCACTTTGTAGTCCAAAATGCTTGGTAGTACTTCTTTCGCTAGACCAAGCAGATCATCACGAACAATAGCAATCGCGATTCCTGATGGGCCGATGTTCTTTTGCGCGCCCGCATAAATCACAGCGTATTTCGATACGTCAATTTCTCGCGAGAGAATCGTTGAAGACATATCCGCAACAATCGGTTTGTCGGTCACTGGTAGATCATTAATTTCAATACCATCAATGGTCTCGTTTGGACAGAAATGCACATACGCTGCGTCAGGGGCAATTTTCCACTCTGTTGCAGGTAGTACGGCCGTTTTACCATCAATCACTGTCTTCGCGTTGAAAACATCTGGTTCACAGTATTTTTTGGCTTCTGCCACTGCACTTTCAGCCCAGTAGCCACCATCGATGTAAGTCGCAGTTTCTGCATCACCTAATAGATTAAGCGGAACAGCGGCAAACTGAGCACGAGCACCACCTTGGCAAAACAGTACTTTGTAGTTACTTGGGATATTAAGAAGATCACGAAGGTCTTGCTCTGCTTCTTCCGCAACCTTGATGAACTCTTTACTACGGTGACTGATTTCCATCACTGAAGTTCCAAGATCTTGCCAATTAATTAGCTCCTTTTGTGCTTGCTGCATGACTGCTTTTGGCAGACCTGCTGGCCCTGCACTGAAGTTAAATACGTTGTCCGTATTTTGTTCCATGATGCTCATTGCTCCTGCTAAGTAAGTATGACGAAATTAATATCATGTTTTCGTGGGGATAAAAACAACAAAAGAGGTCTTACGACCTCTTTTTAATCTGAAAAAGCTAAAAACTTACGTTGTAAACTTGCCTATTGCATCAATGCAGGCATAAGCAACGCGATTAAAGGAAACTCTTGTCCATTTTCGAACTTCAGTTTCCCATCAGAAATTTGTGCTTTCAATTGGTAGCCGTTGTCTTTTTTCTCGATAAGTTCCATCACCATCAGCTCATCCACGCTTTCTTGGATGAATGGGTAAAGATCCACAAGCTCATCAGAGAAATAAGTGCTTAACGAACCGCTTGTTGCCGTCATTAACTTCATTGGGTCTTGAGTGATATTATCCGTTCCTTCTGGTACAGACAGTTGCCATTCGTTACGGAATTTACCTTCACCAAACGCAAGAGAAAGCTCATTCACTGACAATTTAAAGCCCTTGCTAAACAACGTATCAATGTGAGGAAGCAACGTTTGGATTTCTTGCTCATCTAGCATTGGCGAGTTTTGATAGATAGACATAATCTGATCAAACGATTGGCTGTCAACATCGGCGATTGAAAAGTCCAACTTAAAGTTGTCGACATCTGTCCCATCCGTCAAACGCAGTTGGTTGGCTTCTAGGTTCAATTTACTGTTGAGTTTGTCGCCAGTTTCATTAAGAGAAGTGTTACCGTTGTATGTCGCGTTCTCAATCATAAACATCGGAGCAAGTTGCGCATCAACGACATCCAGCTTCTGCAATGAGAACGTTTGTTCGCCTAACCAGTACCCCTTTGCTTGCTTACCTTTCCCTTGACCAGTCAGTTCGGTTAAATGAATTTCTTCGCCGTTTTCAAAATCCACTTGTACTGAAGGCACTGAAACTTGATAGTTCAGATCACCAAGCACCGTCACGTCACCAGTGATTTGTAATGGGCTCGTCGATAATGACATTCCTTGAGCATCATTTTGATAGTTCCAGCTATCCAAATCTAAGGTAAAGGCAGTATTACCGTTTAGTTGGGTTTTACTGTGCATCGTAAGTGGTAGGAAATCAGCGTCCACCAGCTTAGAGTCCGCCGTAAGGCTGGTTAAACCGTGAGATAAGTCACTCGTAACATCGAAAGTTGTTGGCAAACCATCACGCTCAAGTTGAGTTTTGATATCTGGGTCAACCACGGTGTAACGAGTAAGGACAACCGAAGAAAGGTAACCGCGGTCGTATTCCACGATCTCGCCCTTCACCATGTCATCATTCATGTTTGCAATACCATCTTCAATGATGGTTTGACCAATCTGCCCAACCGCAAGTGGCCAACAAAGCGCAAGAGAAATGGCACCACCGATGGCACCTATTTTTTTAAGATTTTCCATAACATCACTTATTGAGTATTTGTGCTCAGTCTAACCCAAACCCTAAGCGGATAAAACATTGAGTTAAATCAGACTATTGATGGTTATTTTAGTTCATTAATCAAGAACAATACTCAGCTCTCAACCATTGCGGTGTTTAATTGATATGTTGTTTGTGCCAAGTTTTAACCGGAGCTCAAACACCTGTGAACCGTTACGCTGTATTGTGCCTCGACAATAATCCTATCAGCGCTGAGCAATTTCGATTGGAGTTGTCCGCCTTTTCAAGCAAATTTGATATTCTCTCTGTCGAATCCATAGAAGAAGCGCAGAGCGCACTCGAATACCTAGAAGAAAGAGAGCAAACCGTCGCTCTAGTCATCGCGAGTCACCACGCACACTTTAATGGTGTTGATTTTCTTATCGGTCTAGACCGAAAACCTCACACGCAAAACGCTCGGAGAATACTGATCAGTTGTTCATCCGATATCGAAGCTATTTTAACGGCGGTAAACGAAGGGCGTCTCGACCACTGCTTGACCAAACCTCTACCCGATAAAGTTCTTTTCAATACTGCCCAAAAAGAATTGACTCAATTTATCCTTCGTCACGACAAAGAAGATTTGCTCAGCTATAGCCAAATTCTCGATCAGCACAAGTTGTTACGTGCGCATATTGAAAACCAAATGAGTAACTATCAGGCGGGCTTTTTGAATGATTACCATGCCCTCTCTGATAGTGAATTGGCAGAGCAAGTGATTAGCGCGTTGCAATGTTTTTTCACCCAAGATGACGATAGCGAAGCATGCCGAACCTACTCACCCGAACACTTACTAACGGTAGAGGGAGAGCCAAACAGCTTTCTATGGTTTATCACCAGTGGCGAGGTTGCGCTTTATAAGCGAGACGAACTTGGTATGCAACGTGAGGTCGTTCGTCACGCAAAAGGCAACATCGTAGGTGGCATGTCGTTTGTTACTGGAGAAAGCTCCTTCTCGACAGCGTTAACACTGACCAAAACAGAAGTCATAAAACTGGACAGAAAAGTGTTCCGTAAGGTGATGCAGAGTGATTCTAACTTGCTACCACTGTTTACTAATTTGCTCCTTCGTCACTTTAACCGCCGATTACAACGCAGTATCAATACCAAGTTGAAGCTACAAAAAACCTTAGAATCATTAGAGTCTGCTCATCAACAATTAATTGAACGTGAGAAGATGGCCATGCTCGGCCAATTAGTCGCTGGCGTAGCGCACGAGCTCAATAATCCAATCGCTGCGATATTGCGTGGCGTCGAAAATCTAACCCATACGCTAGAAGACTTACTCACCAAACACCCAACCCACGACATTCAAGAAAAAGGCGTAGAACTGCTCACTCATGCCCAAAAAGCCAAGCCAGCCTCAACAGCAGAACTTAGGGAACGAGTGAAACAACTCAGCCATTACCTACCCGAGCGCGCTTTAGGGAAAAAAGTGGTCAATCTAGGATTAGAATCAGACTTGGCCTTCATCGATAAACTCAATCGCCAAGAACCGGCGTCACTGCACTCATTGGGAACGTTAGAACAATATCACCAAGTAGGCGCATCACTTCGCTCGATTAACGTCTGCGCCGCCCGTATTGCCGACATGGTTAAGAGCTTAAAAGGTTACGCTCGTTCAGATGATGAAACACTACACTATGCTGACCTTCATGAAGGCATAGAAGATACATTGGTCATCTTCGAGAATCGCCTCAAATTGCATCAGGTCACGACAGATTATGCGAGCTTACCCAACACGTTGTGTCAGCCTATCGCGTTACAACAAGTGTGGACAAACCTCATTTCCAACGCAATTGACGCATTCCCAGAAAAAGGGAGACTCAGCATTCAGTCGCAACTAATCGAAAAAAACCATCAACCTTATGCAGTGATTTCGTTTAAAGACAACGGATGCGGCATTCCTGAACAACAGAAGAAAGCGATTTTCGAACTTAACTTTACAACAAAGAAAGAAGGTAACTTTGGCTTAGGTATCGGGCTTTCAATTTGCCAGCAAATCGTGGCAAGCCACAATGGTTGGATTGAAGTGGATTCTGAGTTGAGCCATTTCACCTGCATGAAAGTTTGGCTACCTATCACATCAGAAGGAGATGAAACATGACGAAATATCTGATTTTGTGCGTGGATGACGAAAGAGAAGTCTTGGATAGTGTCCTTCAAGATCTCATGCCCTTTGAAGATAACTTTGTTGTCGAGGGTGCAGAGTCTGTCACAGAAGCGAAACAGGTGATAGAAGAAATGACCGACGAAGGCGTTCGTTTGGCTCTCATTCTTTGCGACCATATTATGCCAGAACAAACTGGTATCAGCTTTTTGATTGAGTTGAGTCAAAATAGCGACACTCGATCTGCACGTAAAATTCTGCTCACAGGACAAGCCGGGCTAGAAGATACCGTAGAAGCGGTGAACCACGCCAGTTTAGACTACTACATCGCAAAGCCTTGGAAAGGCGAAGCGCTTCGAGAGGCGCTTGTGTCGCAACTGACTGCTTTCATGATAGAAAACGACGATAACCTTTTATCATGGACTGCAATTCTAGATTCCGAAGCCATTTTGAACGCTATGGCAAAACGACGCAGTAGCTTTGGTGAATAACCGCTCCCGATAGAAAACGCGGACAGATAAAGAGAATCTGGCGCGTTTTTTGCTGTTAAGTTGGCACAATTGAGTCAATTGACAAAACATCGACACATTTTTGTTGGTCGTAGACCTTCGTTTTTATTATGATGTCGAACAAATCAGATTACGGTTCAAGTGGTTACTTGGATCCATGGAACTATAAGACAAGGTTTATCGTTAGTTATGCGTAAAACACTATTAGCCGCTGCCCTTTTGTTGGCATCTAGCCAAGCTCTAGCTGCGAACGATTACAACGCTCCAGCAACAATGAGCAACTTTAGCTACGACTACATGGAAGCTCGTATCGGTGCAAGCCCAGTAACATTCGGTGCTGGTTTCAGCAAATCAATTCACCCAAATGCGCACATCATTGCTCGCATCGACTCTGAATTCGATGGTGATTTCGATTCAGCAGCGGGTTTTGGTTTCCACTCGCCACTAAACAACTGGGCTGATCTAACAGGTGCAATGCTAATGCGTGTTGTACAGCCTTCAAACTCAAGCAGTACTGATGTTGGTATGGAACTTAACCTTGGTGTTCGCCAATGGCTTGGTCCTCAACTAGAAGTGGGTGGTAAAGCTGGCTACGTGTCTATCGATAACGATGACGATTGGATTGGTTCTGTTTACGCTCGTTTCCACTCTACAGAGCTATTCTCTCTGGGTGCAGAAGCGCGTATTAATGATTTCTATGGTGATCAAGTGATGTTCACCACTCGCTTCAAGTTCTAATCTCAAGTTGATTGAAATCTAATTGAAGCCGAAAAACAAAAACCGAGGTACTCACCTCGGTTTTTTTTGTTCTTAATTATTGATTCGTTGCAATGACTAACTCGAATGAAGTGGCTAAAAGCATCCAACTTCCTTTTGTCGCTTTCAACGCTCACTTTTATGACTCGCTGACTTCATCTAAGACGAGTCAATCATCGTGAAACTAAATAAGCTTACTCACACATTGCCAGTAGCTGCTTTTTACGTGGCTCTTGGATAAGTTTCCAATGAACGCCGTCAATTGCACCAGCAAATTTCCATAAAAGCTTCACGTCGACATCACTGCCGTACGCAACTCTTACTTTATTGAATACTTCCACTGGGCCAAGTTCCAAAAACGTCTCTACGTCATCGATTCCTGCTTTTTTCACCATACGTTCTAACGTCAGTTGCATGTTTGGCAGATCACGTAGGCGTCTACTGGCTGAGGACTTTTGGTATTTACGTTCCTTAATTGAACAATCTATAGATTTTTGTAACAACGTATCAAGACCAGCAAAGCCAGCATCGAATAAGTCTGTTACGTCATAGTAGTTAACTGTTGCCGTCGTTTGTTTTTTGACGTGCTTATATTTTTCACAGTTAAGTTGAGTAAATTCTGCGTCGAGTTCGTCTCCGCCGCGCAAGTAGCAACAGTCGTTACTTACAAGAGCAAACATAGCGTCATTGCTAAATAAACCAATGCCGCCGAACATTGAACGTTTCTGATACTCACTAAAATTGCTTACATAGTTAAAAAAAGCTTGGTCTGTCATGTCCATTGACCTCTTTAATCTGAATAAATTACCCCGATTAGCGATGTCACCAGATGAACAGCAGCTTAGTGCGAATTATAAAATGTCGATATGTTGGCGATATTTTTGTGAATTGCGCTCACCAACTGCCTTAATCATACTTAACGTTGAAAAATAAGTTAGGATCTATGTCACATATGCCAAAGTACAAATTCCACATACGTGATTAGTTTCACACTTACCCATCCTAAAGCGATGTTTTTTTGACACAATCACTGCCAAAAACCGAACGCCATGGTGATTAATACAGCAATTGCGAGAGTCAAACCTGTATTTAATTGATTACTAACATACTGTGAGGGTACACTGTACGAAAGCTCTCTAGCACAGCGTCGTAATGGAACATCTATCATTTTTTTGGCTACCCAATAATAAAGATAAGCTTATAAAAGCATTGGAATCTGAGTTCGCTCAACTGGTAGAACAATCCATTTCTACCGGTAAAATATCCCTTCCTCCCATCCCTGATGTCGTACTTAAAATTCAGCAGCTTTGTACTGAAGAACATACAACGATTGCCGACATTGCTAATGCCCTACTCGAAGACCCGGGTCTTGCTGCTGTAGTTGTTCGTGTCGCTAACTCTGTTATCTTTAACCGCCGCAACATCACCTGTAATGATCTCACGACCGCGGTTTCACGCTTAGGTATCCTGAGGGTAAGAGATATCGTTACCGCACAAGCTATTGAACAATTAAAGCACTCGGTGAACTTAACCAAAGAATGCAATGCCATCTTAGTAAAGAGCGCAGCGGTCTCCCGTGAGCTTGGCGCAGCAATGGTATTGGTGGTTCAAGAGTTTAAAAAACATGAGCCCGCTACCTATGGGCATCTCGAGCAAGAGAAAGCCTTACTTGTTGGCTTACTTGCAGATATCGGTTTGTTCTGCCTTATCAATGAATACCACCTGTATCTTGATAGAGGGAATTACCTCGATTCTGATATTGCTTTGCAAATATTCCAAACTCGCTGCTCTGCAACCAGTAAACTCGTGCTTGAGAAATGGGGCTTCGACAACGATTTCCGTGAAGTGTCTTCAAACGAAAAATATCAAACTTCCCGTCCAGAAGTGAGCTATCTGGATATCGCCCGCATTGCAAACCATTTATTAATGTTCCGTAATCAGGATGAGCGAATTGAAGAACACGAAGTAGAATTTAATTTAACTGGTGCAGAAGTCTTGTATGAACTCAGCAATATGAGTGATACTGACTTCCAAAGTGAAATTAAAGAAGTTCTCAGTGCCAGCGGCCTTTAATCTCCCGATACATCAAATCCAGCCACGTTAAAGCTCAAATAGTGTTTTGATTCGTTTATACGTGGCTAAGTTATTCTGCTTACCTCATAAAGGAATCATTGAGTTTTATGTTCTCAGGGATGCTATTTATCTTCGCCCCATTGGTGGTGGGCTATTTAATTCCAATTTCTCGAGCTTCGATGTTGGAGAAAATCAACAAGTCGACCTCATACCTCATTTACGTCATTCTTTCTTTGATGGGTTTGAGCCTTGCAGCATTGGACAACCTTGGTAGTAATTTACAAACTATTCTTCTTTACGCTGGCACATTTTTCGCCTGCCTGAGCGTATGCAACCTACTCGCTTTACCTTTGGTCGATAAGCTGCTTCCTTTGCAAACCGATCAGAATCAAAAGAAGCTTCCTCTTTCGTCAATGGCTTTAGAGTCAATCAAACTTGTCGTTGTTGTGGGTGGTGGCCTAGTTGCTGGCTTGTTTCTTCCTATTGGTTTGTCTTGGGTGGACACAGCGAGCGAGTGGATTTTATTCCTTTTGCTTTTCTTTATCGGCATTCAACTACGCAATAGTGGTTTGACGCTTAGACAAATCCTACTCAACAAGCAAGGTATGGCGATTGCGACAGTGATCATTGCAACGTGTATGCTTGGCGGCGTAATTGCTGCAATGATTTTGGATCTTCCTCTTTATCAAGCTTTGGCGATGTCTTCTGGTTTTGGCTGGTATTCACTGGCTGGCATTTTGATGGGTGACGCCTTTGGGCCTATCTTTGGCGGCGCTTCTTTCTTAATTGAGCTGATGCGTGAATTGGTCGCGTTGATTGCCATCCCACTACTTATTCGCAGTTATCCATCTACAGCAATTGGCTACGCCGGCGCGACGGCGATGGACTTTACCCTACCCGTCATTCAAACCACGGGCGGTGTTCGATGTGTGCCTGTTGCCATTGTAAGTGGCTTTATCTTGAGCTTATTAGTGCCAGTTATGATGCTTTTCTTTGTGTCTCTTGCTAGCTAGATCTCAGGAATATTCATTAACATCCATTACAATACGGCAAAAATTCAAATACCCAAGTAACCTCAAAATGCTCAATTCGAAGAGAATTTTCTGGTTCACCGCTTTGTTATCGAGCCCTTTAATTTTTAACTCTTGGATCGGTAATCAGTGACAGGCAAGGCATATGTCTATTGGGGTTACAAAGGGAATACAACCAAAAGGAATAATAATGAAACGCTTTGTCATTGCGGCGCTCCTCGCTACAAGCTCAACTTTTACTTTTGCTGCTGATCAGCAATGTCTTGCAACTAAATACGATGGCTACATTGATGCTTCCCTACAGTGGTATCAAGATCTCGTAGACCTAACCGTGACTCAATACCCTGACTTAAACGAAGTTAGCCAATGGTTCTTAGAAGGCCGTAAACACCACTTCGAACTCAACCGTGAAGCAGTACATTATTTTCTAGAAAACGATCCAAGCCGAGTAGCAACAGAGCAACCGGTTGAAGCATGGTTGAAGCTAGAACAACACGATGTGAAGCAACTGGCGACACGCAGTGATGCCCTAGGTGAAGCGGCGAAGAAAACCTTCAGCGATCGTCAATCTGCTAACCATCCAAAGAACTACGACCTACGCTCAGCGTTTGCTGACTTGCTAAGCCATCCAAAACAGATCGATTCTGCGCTTAACAAGTATAATCAATCAATTGCTAAGATTGAAAAGCAGAAGTGTGAGTAAGACCCCGCCTAAAGTTTCATTTCAGCAACATGGGTTTCAATAATTAAAACGGGACTTTGCGCCCGTTTTGGTTTAGATTGTGCCGCTCGCATTACCAAAATAACTACAAAGATTCTTTGCTATGGTTAAGGAACAAAAAACCGCTGACGTTAGCTTCGAGAGCTTGTTAAAGATCTTCACGATTCCTGAAGGTCCAGATTCCACGTTGACGAAAATTGATGAAAGTCTTTCCCAAAACTTAAATCAATTCCTTCGTGAACACATCGTGGCAGAAGAAAAGCCTTTACGTGAAATCGAGAAAGACTTTTCTTCTGCTCAGATTCCTGAGCAACCTGAGTTTGTATCAGACCATACCGAGCACCTTTTAGATACCTTAGTATCTCACTCGGTTCACACCTCTGCACCAAGCTTTATTGGTCACATGACTTCTGCCCTGCCGTATTTTTTAATGCCGCTGTCGAAAATCATGATTGCCTTAAACCAAAACTTGGTGAAGATTGAGACCTCAAAAGCTTTCACTCCACTAGAGCGTCAAGTGCTAGGCATGCTACACAGTCTTATCTACGGTCAGGACGAAAAGTTCTACCGTAAGTGGATGCACAGCGCCAAACATTCTCTAGGTGCATTTTGTTCTGGCGGTACCATTGCCAACATTACTGCGCTTTGGGTTGCTCGCAACAAAGCATTGAAAGCAGATGGTGCATTCAAAGGTGTAGAAAAGGAAGGCCTTTTCAAAGCGATGAAGCACTATGGCTACGAAGGTCTTGCGATCTTGGTATCAGAGCGTGGCCACTATTCACTTAAGAAAGCCGCCGATGTCCTTGGTTTAGGCCAAGATGGCTTAGTTGCCGTCAAGACAGATGCAAACAACCGTATTGTTGTCGATGACCTCAAGGCAAAAATCACGGAGCTTGAAGCACAAAACATTAAGCCGATCGCTGTTGTTGGTGTTGCAGGTACGACCGAAACGGGTAGCGTAGACCCCCTAGCCCAAATTGCCGAAGTTTGTGCACAGCATAATTGCCACTTCCACGTGGATGCAGCTTGGGGTGGTGCGACACTAATGTCGAACAATCATCGTCATCTACTCGGTGGCGTTGAGCTTGCTGATTCAGTCACGATTGACGCTCACAAACAACTGTACATTCCTATGGGTGCAGGCATGGTTCTGTTTAAAGATCCTGATGCAATGAAATCCATCGAGCATCACGCACAGTACATACTGCGTAAAGGCTCGAAAGATCTTGGCAGCCATACGCTTGAAGGCTCTCGTTCTGGAATGGCGATGCTAGTTTACGCAGCCATGCACATCATTAGCCGCCCAGGTTACGAACTGCTTATCGATCAGAGTATTGCAAAAGCGCGCTATTTCGCCGATCTCATCAAGCAACAAGAAGATTTTGAACTGGTCTCTGAGCCTGAACTTTGTTTACTGACCTATCGCTATTTACCAACTCACCTACGAGCAGCACTGGAAAAGGCACAGGGCACGCAAAAAGAAAAATTGAACGAACTGATCAACCAGCTCACTCAATTTATTCAGAAGCGACAACGCGAAACTGGTAAATCCTTTGTCTCTCGTACTAGGCTGAATCCAGACCAATGGCAACGTATGAATACCATCGTATTTCGTGTTGTGCTGGCGAACCCTCTAACTACGAACGACATATTGAATGCTGTTCTTGATGAGCAACGTGAAATTGCTCAACAAGCACCAAGCTTGATGGCTAAGATTGAAGAAACTGTCGAAGACATTCTCAATTCTTAAGCGCCAATGTGAGTTACATCAAATTGAAAATTTCTTTCTTTTTGGTGTAACTCAAACATCATTATTGTGCCACTAGAGCAACATACCTTCGATCCCACATCCAATTCTGTAGTTTTTACAACATTTTGTTTGAGGCTTGTCAAATTCTCACGAAATAGTAACCGTATTTGTTTTAGCCAGATAAAGGATCGGGTTTATACTGAATTTATGGCGCTGGTCGTTTTCGTTAACGCCCCTCTCGACCGAGAAACTTTGTGTTTCTACCCGTTAACAGAGCCAGCGAGTTGTTCTCTATACCCTCGTGAACACTATGAATACATTAGAAAAAATTCAAAAAAACCTGGAGAATTTCAGTAAGTCAGAGCGCAAAGTTGCGGAAGTAATTATGGCGTCTCCACAAACTGCAATTCATTCAAGCATTGCAACGTTAGCGAAAATGGCTGACGTGAGTGAGCCAACTGTTAACCGTTTCTGTCGACGTCTGGATACCAAAGGTTTCCCAGACTTTAAATTGCACCTTGCGCAAAGCCTTGCCAATGGTACGCCTTATGTAAACCGTAACGTTGAAGAAGACGACGGGCCTGATGCCTACACCCACAAGATTTTTGAATCGACAATGGCGTGTTTGGACGTAGCGAAGAATAGCCTTGACGCGATGCAAGTGAATCGTGCCGTGGATCTTCTTACTCAGGCAAAGCGTATCTCATTCTTTGGTCTTGGCGCTTCTTCTGCGGTTGCGCGGGATGCACAAAACAAATTTATTCGCTTTAACATCCCAATTACTTGTTTCGAAGACATTGTAATGCAACGTATGAGCTGCATTAACTGCAGTGACAACGACGTAATTGTGTTGATTTCTCATACCGGACGAACCAAGAGCCAAGTTGAGATTGCGAATCTAGCTCGTGAGAACGGCGCAACTGTTATTGCAATTACAGCCAAAGATTCGCCACTAGAGAAAGCAAGCTCACTGGCGATTACATTAGATGTACCGGAAGACACAGACGTATACATGCCTATGGCCAGTCGTGTAGTTCAAATGACCGTCATTGATGTACTTGCAACGGGCTTTACGCTTCGACGTGGTACTGGGTTTCGTGAGAACCTAAAGCGAGTAAAAGACGCGCTAAAAGATAGCCGTTACGACAAGCTAAGTCAGTACTAATAGAGATACGAAGGGGAGCTTAATTGCTCCCCTTTTTTGTACAGATAACCGCATTCACTATCTCAGTCAATCGTTGACACTTGAGAGATCTGAGTGTGATTCAAGAATTTCAACTGAACTAGCATGAAGCTTGCTTTCTTCCATGCATTCCCCGCTACAATCGCACACTTGACGTAAGATATAGACTAATCGGTCTTGATTGAGCGGAAGAGGATTTCCTTTAATAGCAACGGACATGAGGGCGTCATCGGCCACTTGTTCAAAAGAGGTTTGGCAAACCCCAAACTTACCAAGATGAGGCAACTCAAGTTTATCGAGCACCATTTTCACCCATAGCACACCGTCATGTTCATTAGCATTCGTTCTATCCGTGACAAGTTGTGCCAACCTCCTATAGCGACTGATCACATCCGCTCTGCCCGCTTGCTTTGCTGCCTTTATGTTCTCTTGCATTACGTGCGGCGCCAACCTTGCAGTAATCACACTATGGGGGGCATCTAACTTTCCACCTAATGCCGAAGCTAAACCATGCGCAGCACCTAGTTTAGCATTAGTGATCGCCATACCTCCCAACAAGGCTGCGAAAGACAAATCTGATCTCGCCTTATGATTATCTTGCTTACAACCAGCTATGACAGAGCGGCTTAGCCGTCTGAGCCCCTCTTCGCACACCATATCAGTTAAAGGGTTAGGGTCACCGCAGACATACGCTTCCATCAAATGAGTGAAAGCATCCATCGCTCCCCTTCCAGATGTGTATTGATCCGTACCATAAGTTAAGGTGGGATCCACAATAGCGACATCCGCTAACATCTCCGGACTGCGTAAACTAACCTTGACTTGGTCTTGCCCAGATTTGAGCACTGCGTTACGAGTCACTTCGGAACCTGTGCTTGCCGTGGTAGGGATAGCAATAAAATGAATCGGTTTGGTTTTTAGTGGGACGTTTCGACCAACAACTTCAACATAGTCATACACATCCCCCTGATTTGGGATAATAGCAGCCAGCGCTTTCCCCATATCAATCACGCTGCCTCCCCCAATGGCAACGACTATATCCGGCTGAAACTTTCGTCCTAGAATGGCAGTTTCTTCCACCATGGTGATATTAGGCTCACCATTTATAGCGACATGCTGATAACGCATATTCTGCGCTTTAAGATAATTAATGATCGGTGTGGCACGTTGCGTGTCTTTACCTGTCACCAGTAATACGCTGTAGCCAAATTGATTGATTACAGACAACGAAGATTGAAGCGCCCCTTCGCCGAAGATAATCCTTGTTGCAGTCATAAACTGAAACATACACTTCCTCCCCAAAACAACAAATCAGACTAGATTGCTATGCTTTGCGCAAAAAAAAGTTGACCGAGTGCACCTTGCCGCCATTAACCCTTCAAAATGTGTGTTTTTATGCGTCACTTCACAGAGTTAGCTAAGCCCAAAGATCGATTAACTTTTGTTCTAAAAGTGACTTTTCTTGGCTTTAAGCTTAGTGCGTGTTTAGTTTTTATACGATAGATTTCGCCTATCGAAACAAGAGGCATTTGCTGCTTTATTTCCGGTTCTGGATCGGGCATAGTTGTCCCAACATACGAGAGCGAATCGCAGCATTGACGTTTTCGTTCGCTTTCAATAAGAATAGATTTAGGAGAAATAAGATTATGTTCGTAGTTATCTTTGGTCGCCCTGCATGTCCTTTCTGTGTACGTGCTAAAGAGCACGCTGAAACACTTAAGGCAAAACGTGATGATTTCAACTACCGTTACGTAGACATCCACGCTGAAGGGATTTCTAAAGCTGACCTAGAGAAAACAGTTGGTAAGCCAGTAGAAACTGTTCCTCAAATCTTCATCGACCAAACGCACATCGGTGGTTGTGATGACTTTGAAGCTTACGCAAAAGAGCACCTAGGTCTATTCGACGAGTAATTCGAATAACTGAATTTTTAAAAGCCGCTAGTAGCGGCTTTTTTATTATGTATTCAAAATGTTATTCCCTTACGTCAAGTAATAGTAAAACCTAAAAAAATTCACTTATCTTTTTGCTATATTTAGTTACAATTCGCAATTCTTAATCTTTTTCTTTGGCACACACTTTACCGAGCCACACAGTGAACATAGACGTCGTACATCTTCTTGAACAAAACCCCATTCTTCTAATCTTCGTCGTATTAGCAATTGGTCTTGCCATTGGCAAAATTCGCTTTGGAAAGCTGCAGTTAGGCAACTCTATTGGCGTGCTCATTACCTCGCTTATCATGGGACACCTCGGCTTCTCATTTAACGCAGAAGCGCTAACGATTGGCTTTATGCTGTTTATCTACTGTGTAGGTATCGAAGCTGGGCCTAACTTCTTCGGTATCTTCTTCCGAGATGGTAAGCATTACTTCATTTTGAGCATGACCGTGTTGGTCTCGGCTGTCGGCTTAACTTATTTCTGTAGCCATTATATGGGCCTAGATTTTGGCTTATCTGCCGGTATGATGGCGGGTGCCCTTACCGCAACGCCTGTTCTGGTAGGTGCACAAGATGCATTAAACTCTGGTCTTGCTACCATTCCGCGGAACATGGATTTTTCTCTCGTATTAGAAAATCTATCGGTGGGTTATGCCATGGCTTATCTGGTCGGTTTGATCAGCATGATCATGTTTGCCAAACTGCTGCCTAAATTGCAAAAACAAAACCTATCCGACTCAGCTCAACAAATCGCACAAGAACGCGGCTTAGGGAGTTCTAGTCAAAGAAAGGTGTATTTACCCATTATCCGTGCGTACCGTGTTGGCCCTGAGCTGATTGACTGGACAGATGGTAAGAACCTTCGTGAGTTGGGCATTTACCGCCAGACGGGTTGTTACATAGAACGTATTCGTCGTAACGGCATTCTTGCCCACCCAGACGGTGATGCAATCCTGCAAGAAGGTGACGAAATCGCACTAGTAGGCTTCCCAGACAGCCATGCGCGTCTTGACCCTAGCTTCCGCAACGGTAAAGAAGTATTCGACCGAAACCTGCTTGACCTTCGAATAGTCGAAGAAGAGATCGTGGTTAAGAGCGATGCCATTGCAGGCAAACGCTTGTCTGATTTGAACCTATCTGAATTCGGCTGTTTCTTAAACCGCGTAGTGCGTGCTCAAATTGAAATGCCGATGGATTTAGACATTGTTCTCGCTAAAGGTGATGTCCTTCAGGTGAGTGGTGAAAAGAGCCGTGTACATGGTCTCGCTGAGAAAATCGGTTTCATCTCGATCCACAGCCAAATGGCAGATTTACTCGCGTTTTGTAGCTTCTTTATTCTGGGCATTATGTTTGGCTTGGTGACCATGACGTTTGGTCAAGTGTCATTCAGCTTAGGTAACGCAGTCGGCCTATTACTTTCAGGCATCACGCTGGGCTTCCTACGAGCAAACCACCCTACTTTCGGTTATGTTCCGCAAGGGGCGTTAAATATGGTCAAAGATTTAGGTTTGATGTTCTTTATGGTCGGAATAGGCTTAAGTGCTGGTGGCAAGATGTTCGAACACTTAACTCAAGTTGGTCCACAGATCATTGGTTTAGCATTTATTGTAAGCGTAGTGCCGGTTGTTCTTGCATATCTAGTTGGCGCTTACGTGCTTAAGATGAACCGTGCCCTACTCTTTGGTGCTATTATCGGAGCTCGTACGTGTGCTCCAGCAATGGACGTAGTAAACGAATACGCTAAGTCGACAATTCCTGCACTTGGTTACGCAGGTACGTACGCGATAGCCAATATCTTGATGACCCTAGCTGGTACCATTCTGATTATTCTGAGTTAATCACAATGAATGAGCGTTACAGATCAGTTAGCGCTCCTTATTCAAAGATTCTAGACAGAAAAAAGGCGCTCATTGAGCGCCTTTTTCAATTCCGCTAGAAACGATTAGATTTGTGTGAAATCTGTTTCTACTGCTGGGTTCACGTCTGCTTCGTAATCCACACCGTCAACACCAAAGCCGAATAGCTTCAAGAACTCTTCTTTGTACTCAACGTAGTCAGTTAGCTCTTTTAGGTTTTCAGACGTGATCTGAGGCCATAGGTCACGACAGTGTTGTTGGATGTCTTCACGCAGTTCCCAATCATCCAGACGTAGGCGGTTCACTTCATCTACTTCTGCAGCGCTGCCGTCTTCTTTGTAAAGACGTTGACTGAACATGCGGAAGATTTGTTCCATACAGCCTTCATGTACGCCTTCTTCGCGCATTTTCTTGAATACCATTGCGATATATAGAGGCATTACAGGAATTGCAGAACTTGCTTGAGTCACAACAGACTTAAGTACCGCTACGTTTGCGCTACCGCCAGTTGCAGACAGTTTCTCGTTCAGTGCTGCTGATGCACGATCTAGGTCCATTTTCGCTTTACCTAGAGCGCCATCCCAGTAGATCGGCCAAGTTAGCTCAGTACCGATGTAGCTGTATGCGACTGTTTTACAGCCATCTGCTAGCACGCCAGCGTCTGATAGTGCATTAATCCATAGTTCCCAATCTTCACCACCCATTACGGTTACTGTGTCTTGGATTTCTTGCTCAGTAGCAGGCTCTACGCTTGCTTCGATGATGACGTCTTTGTTGGTATCAACAGCGGTCGACGTGTAAGTTTCACCGATAGGCTTAAGTGCTGAACGAATCAGTTCACCCGTTTCTGGCATTTTACGTACTGGAGAAGCCAGTGAGTAAACCACCATATCTACCTGACCAAGGTCTTCTTTGATCAGATCGATTGTTTTCTGTTTTGCTTCATTTGAGAACGCGTCACCGTTTAGGCTTTTCGCGTATAGACCCTCTTCACGAGCTAGCTTTTCAAATGCAACAGAGTTGTAAAAACCTGCTGTACCTGGCTTCTTCTCCGTGCCTTCTTTTTCGAAGAAAACACCGATAGTTGAAGCACCGCCACCAAATGCCGCAGCGATACGAGAAGATAGGCCGTAGCCACTTGATGCACCCACAACGAGAACGCGTTTTGGAGCGTTTTTAATTGGGCCTTGTGCTTTAGTGTAAGCAATTTGTTCTTTTACGTTAGCTTCACAACCCACTGGGTGCGTAGTAGTACAGATAAATCCACGAATTCTAGGTTTGATGATCATATTCAACTTCCTTTAAAAAACGTTGCTAGGATAAAAGGTTCAGCCCTACTTCGCACCTAATTTCTGTAAAAATGCTGCGAAAATGCAAGTGGTTGGAGCACTCACAGCATCATTTATGACCGATAGAAACAAATAAGCACCTCGGCTGAGGTGCTTATTTCGAACATTTTAGTGTGGACGTTATGCCGCTGAATTCAAATGCGTTTTTTTCGTCGTCACATTAGTACGAACTTCTGAGAAGTCATGGCTAAAGTGGTCAACTTGAATTGCTTTGTAACGCAGCTTATCCGCCGCCATAATTTGATCTATTTCTTGCTCAGTTAACACATCCTCTTCAAACGCTTGCTGTAGGCGGTCATGTAATAGACCTTTGCGCGCAACTTTGCCATCTTTAGCCGCCTTCATCAGTTTGCGCTCTAATGGCTTAACGTCATACATCGCTAAAAATGCACGCTCCATCAAACCCACACTGTCGTCTTCGTCTTTACCGATGTAACAAAGGTGCGTCAGACGGTCACGCTGAGCGCCTGGGGTCATCATAGCCTCTGCCAGACCTACACACAGTTCATCACTCGGTGCTTTGAAGTGATTACCAAGTGGGAATAACAAGCCTTTAAGGACACCACCTACGTATTTCACAGGGAAGTTTGAGTACGCTTCATTCAGTGACTTAGACGCATTGTATAAGCAGTGCTGTACCGCGTAATGGACAAAGTTTAGATCACCCTGTTGTCGACCTTCATCTTCGTACTTCTTCAACGCGGCTGATGCCATATACAGGTAGCTTAGGCCATCACCCAAGCGAGCAGAGATCATCTCTTTACGTTTTAAATCACCGCCAAGCGTCAGCATCGCAAAGTCAGCACTTACGGCTAGCGCACGGCTTAGACGAGTAATGTCCTTGTAATATTGCTGCGTAGGGCCGCTCATGTGCGCCTTAACAAAACGAGAACCAGTTAGCGCTGCGCCAAGTGCGCCAAAGGTGTTACCCGTGGCATGTTTAATGTGCTTAAACAGCAGATCATCAAACTCTTTCGCACCTTCTTTCGAATCTGGGTTGGCCGCTGCTTCCATCTCTTTCAGTACGTATGGATGACAACGTGTCGCACCTTGACCGAAAATCATTAGGTTGCGAGTCAAAATATTTGCACCTTCGACGGTGATAGCAACAGGAATGCCTAGATAATGTTTCGCTAGGTAGTTCATTGGACCATCTTGAATCGCGCGCCCCGCATGGATATCGAAAGAATCGTTCAGGATAGTACGGGCCATTTCCGTCATGTGGTATTTAGCAATAGCTGTCACGATGCCTGGTTTCTCTTTCATATCAAGAGACGTCGTCGTCAAAGTACGTGTTGCTTCAAGTAGATAAGTTAAACCACCAATGCGTCCCATCGCCTCAGCGACACCTTCAAATTTACCGATGGACATACCAAACTGTTTACGGACATATGCGTAAGCGCCTGTGGTTCGTGTGGTAAGGTGACCGATTGCGGTGCCGAGCGCAGGAAGGGAAATACCACGGCCTGCCGACAAGCATTCCACCAACATACGCCAACCTTTACCCGCGTACTCTGATCCACCAATTAGCCAGTCCATAGGAATGAACACATCGTTACCACGTGTTGGACCGTTCATAAACGCAGAACCGAGCGGATCGTGACGCTCACCAATTTCCACACCTTCGTGATCAGCAGGAATCAATGCACAGGTAATACCCACATCTTTCTTGTCGCCAAGCAGGCCATCTGGGTCTTGAAGTTTGAATGCGAGACCAAGAACAGTCGCAACAGGTGCTAGGGTAATATAACGCTTGTTCCAACTAACACGGATACCAAGAACTTCTTCACCCTCGTGCGTGCCGTAACAAACTACGCCTTGGTCTGGAATACCGCCTGCATCTGAGCCAGCTTCAGGGCCGGTTAAAGCAAAACATGGAATATCCGTACCGTCAGCGAGACGTGGTAGCCAGTAGTCTTTTTGCTCTTGAGTACCATAGTGAGAAAGTAGCTCACCTGGGCCAAGAGAGTTTGGCACCATGACTGATACGGCTGCGCTGATGCTTCGTGTGGCAATACGAGATACGATGGTTGAGTTTGCAAGTGCAGAAAACTCTCGGCCGCCGTATTCTTTCGAAATGATCAGAGAGAAGAAACGCTCTTTACGTAAGAACTCCCAGACTTCAGGTGGTAGATCACGGTCATCTTTTACGATCTGCTGATCGTTTAGCATTTCAAGTAACGTCTCAAGTTCATTGTCCATGAAGGCTTGTTCTTCAGACGTCAGTGCTGGTTTTGGGTAGTGATGAAGCGTTGTAAAGTTAGGCTTGCCAGAAAACAACTCGGCATCCCACCATACACTACCGGCTTCCATTGCCTCTTTTTCCGTACTCGACAATGGTGGCAGTACTTTCTTAAACATTTTAAATGCTGGGTCACTAATCCATTTTCTTCGTAGAGAGCTCATAGTTCAGATCCTTTTGTTCACATTACCGCTCGCGGCTTTCACTTTTCTTTTTATTGATTTAATTAGGTTTACTTGGCGGACATTCCTGCCGACAGGTATGGAATCAGTAGGTCGACGACAGACTTCGCATCGACGTCTTTTTGGAATTTACTTTCCGCAATTTCCGTTAGCGCTTGACTAGATGCCATGGTGAAAACACAAGTTCCAAGGGTAAAGTGTAATCGCCAAAACAGCTGTTCTTCTGTTAGTTCAGGGTTTGCTTTGCCTATGGAGAACATAAACAACTTCAGCACTTCGTCATATCTGGTGCTGATAAACCAGCGCAAGTGCCCCTGCACATCGGTGTAACCTCGCCCTATCAACAACATAAACAAGGCAGTACCGTTTGGTCGCACATCATTTAACGCCCGTAAGGGTAAGCGCAACGATTCGAATACCTCATCCATGTTGTAATCGTCACGGGTGTTTAGCTCTATCAGAGATGTTTTAATGCTCGGCATTAACGCTTCTAAATAGCGGTCTAAAACGGCTCTAACGAGCGTCTTTTTATCGCCAAAATGGTAGTTTACCGAAGCAAGGTTTACGTTCGCCTTACCAGTAATGGTTCTTAGTGATGTGTCATTGAAGCCGTATTCTGCAAATAGTCCTTCTGCTACATCGAGTATTTTTTCTTTTGTTGTACTTCTCGGGGCCATTTCAATCACTCGTATTAAACAACTGTTTGAAAATATACTCCCGAAACGACAGATTAACAAACGATTAACATCACATTTTCAAGTATTGGTCTGACCAGACATAGAAAGTGCAGGCGTAAAGGAATGAATTTAAAGCGAATATTATTTTGTGAAAAAAACTTCTAAAAAAAATGGAACTGAATTGAATTAGCTCGGTCTGAATTACTGTAACAACTAGGGCATTTAAAGTTTTTCAGGCCGTCAAACTTGTTTCTTTCTGGTTGTTACATTGCTGCTTTTTTTTATTAACTCCTATGTTTGTATCCGCCCAGATAAATTTTCTTCTGGGCTTTTTTTCGTCTGTCGTTCCCCGCTATGCACTAGCAAATAGTAAATCCAAGATATAAAAAAACCTCTCAATTGAGAGGTTTTCGTATTTCAAATTGCTGCTCTAAAAGCGGTTCGCTTTAGTATTCCTCAGCAACCTCTTCTGACGCCTGCTTTGGCAACGAGAAGTGCAGTAACGCATAGCCAAGTACAGCGGCAGTGGTAGAGCCCATCAAGATGCCTAGTCGAGCATAAGTGTCAAACTCAGGACTCACGTTTGCAAACGCCAATGATGAGATAAAGATAGACATCGTAAAGCCGATACCACACAACACTGACACCGCAAAGATATGCATAAAGTTCACGCCTTTCGGCAGCTTAGCAATACCTAGTTTCACTGCCGCCCAACTGAATGTGAAGATACCCAGAGGTTTACCAACCAACAGACCCAGTGCAATACCTAATGGCAACATTGAAGTCAGACCTGACATCGATACACCCTCTAATGAGATACCTGCGTTTGCGAACGCGAATAGAGGAAGAATACCGAATGCTACATATGGGTGAAGTGCATGCTCCATGTGTTTTAGTGGAGAGTGTTCACCCTGCTTACCTTTCAGTGGAATAGCAAAACCGATCACCACACCTGCCAATGTTGCATGGACACCAGATTTCAGTACCGCGAACCAGAGAATAGCACCAACGATCATATACGGTGTTAGCTTAGTCACCCCTTTTGCATTCAGCATAAAGAGCAAGCCAGTCATCGCAAAACCAACTAACAAGGCTATTGTTGATAGGTCACCGGTGTAGAACAACGCGATGATCACTACAACACCAAGGTCGTCAATGATTGCAAGTGCAAGCAGGAACACCTTCAAAGCGATTGGCACACGTTTACCTAGTAACGCCATGATACCAAGCGCAAATGCGATATCTGTCGCCGCTGGAATTGCCCAACCAGAGATCGCTTCAGGGTCGCCAGCATTGAAAGCAACGTAAACAAGTGCAGGAGCCAACATGCCGCCAACCGCAGCAATTGCTGGGAAGATTGCGGTTTCTTTCGATTTTAGTGCGCCTTCAAGTAGCTCACGCTTTACTTCAAGACCGATTAGTAGGAAGAACACAGCCATAAGGCCATCGTTGATCCAATGGGATACTGACATACCAAATACATAAGTATGCAGCATAGCTTGATAAGTTTCGCCAAGTGGGGTGTTAGCAATGGTCATCGCAATTGCCGCAGCAATTACCAGAAGAATACCACCAGCGGATTCCATTTTGAAAAAGTCACGAATGACATCGTTCATGATTTCGCCCTTATATTTATTATCTTAATAAACGATTAACAAAGAATGATGAGAGTGTATAGCTGCTGAAAATTTTAGAATAATCGCTTGTTCAGAGTATAAACTTCGATTTTTCCGATGTATTCTTTACGACACATCGTATTTTTCAACAAGAACATATAAATTTACAAGACCTGACAATCTCCCTATAAGTCTATGTATTCACATAGATTACTATTAACTTAGTATAATATGTGACTGATTTTCGTGATTAACATGCAGTTTTACGACGAAAACTGCGTGTTTCAACGACAAAAAAGCCACCTTTGATGAGGTGGCTTTCTGTTCTTTTTAGTAACCGGTGAGTTGCATAAATCCCCACGCCTCATTGGAACCCGATGCGAGTATCGGTCCTTCCCAATAAGGGATCACAAACGGAAGCCACATGTCCGATTTTATGATTCTCGTCGTCAAATTGATGTTGTGCTCGGGGACATTAATGATCCATTGCAGCGGTAGCCTTCTTCCGTTTGATAAGCCAGTGACCTGCAAAGGTGTCATGGTTAATTCTTTCTCAGTTAAGTTGATCACCTTACCGGAACGTGTCGCTAAAGTGCCAAACAGATGGGGAACCTGTCCATGATGACGATAGCGACTCACCGTAAGTGCTCGTCCATCATCAAGATTGAAAACAAACCAGTCCCAGCCTTGTTGTCCTTCACCGATTAGGCCACTACCCCACTCTTTTTGCGTCCACGCAGCCCCTGTCACTTCAATATCCTGACCATTTAAGGTTAGGTTGCCTTTTACATTTAAGAAAGGCGCACTGAAGCTAAAGGATGCGACAGATTGGAGCGCGTGCTTAACTTGAAAGCCTTTATCGCCATTCACGACGAACGGGCCGCTAGTAGTGGTATTTAAATCCATACCAAAGGTATCCGTTGTCACCTCTAAGTTACCCGGAAAGGGCGTAGAACCTAACGCTCGCCACGTCCAATTATCTATCCACAGACGGAACGGGCGATTCGTCATTCCAGCTTGTCCAATGCCACCACGCGCCACTCTTTGTTCTTTCCATACTTTAGAGCCATTGCTAATCACAATATGCGAGATAAAAAGCTGTGGATTTTGCCAACCTCTGGTATCACGCTCATCTGTTGCAACTCTAAAGTAGCTCCATTGAACGTTGTAAACCTTGCCATGCTTATCTTGTAATTTGGCAAAGTAATTCCACCATTCATGTTGATAATCTGGATGGAAGCGAAAATCCTGAGGAAGCGAGACATGTTCATCTGGCAACACTGGTTCAAAGATCGTTTTGCTTTCTCTTTGTAGTACTGCGCTAATGTCACTCTCTTTCGTTGCCGTCGCTTCGGCCCAATGCGTGAAATACAGTGTCGCACCCGTTAATGCAATGAAAGCAATAAACACCAACACTGATATCGAGAAGATCTTTTTCGGCTTCATATTCTTCGTCACAGAGCATCCCTCAACGACTTCATCGGAGTACTCTTAATCATTCTGATCACTGGCAATGCCCCCGCGATCATGATGGCAAACATCGCCCAAGCAATCGTCTGAACATACTCCCAAGGGATCGTTTGCAACTCTAAAGACCAGCCAAAAGATTGCTTAATAATGATATCAACAATCAAATGTGCCAACGCTAATCCGAGCGGGACGGCAATAATGGCGGAGATCATACCAAAAGCAAACAACTGTAACCCACCAAGGAGGACAAGCTCTTTACCCGACACGCCCATACAACGAAGTAAAGAAAAGTGCCTTTGCCGTGAAAACTCGCCAGCAAGGGTGGCAAAGAACAAGCCAAACACAGCAATAATCAATGTAATGTTGCCTAGTGTGCCTGCAATCGCAAAGGTGTGGTCAAACACTCGCATGGCTTGGTTATAGATATTGTTGTTGTCGAAGACTCGGTCTTGTGACAAGCGGAACACGTTTTCTAAGCGACGTTTCAAACCTTCGCCATTAACATTGTCTTCAAGTAAAACGCCAAGCCCAACGTTACCTGAGCCCGCAAAAGCATACAGCCAATTTCGGTGCGACATCATCACTTGGTTGTAGGGGTTGCCATAGTCGTAGTACACCCCAACAACTTGCCACCCTCCGCCTAACGGTGGCTGAAGATCAATATAGTCACCAGGGCGAATGTCGAGCTTCAATGCCATAGACTCACTGACCATCAGACTTTTTGAATGATGTAAGTGATACCAATAATTAGGCACGCCAAGTTTTACTGTGAGTGAATCAAGTTCCCCTTCCGAAGCCCCTGTACTCACTACTTGAAGCGCTCCACGTTCCGTAGGCACATCTTTTTCCCAACGCCACCAAACGGTATCGACCTCTGGTTGTTCTTTTAACCAAGCACTCATGCGAGCTGCTGAGTTGTTCGTAGGGTAGATGTAGATATCTGCAGCAAGACGTTGGCTCAACCATTTGTCGGTCGTATCACGGAAACTGCCTACCATGGTCTCAACACCAATGTTTGCCGCAAGTGCCAGCATAAAGGCCATCGTAGCAACACCTCGGTAACTCATGCTTGCCGCCGCATCAGCGAAGAACCAACGGACACGAACCCAACGTAATGAATAAGAGAAACTTTGGAACATATGCCACATCAGGAACGGCATAAACAACGCCACGCTGATCAACATTAGCGCTATGATGGCAAAACCTGACTCTTGCGTTCTTGGAGCTTGATAAACCGCAACGGCCGCTACACAAAAAGCACAAGCAGCAAACGCCTGCCAAGAGAACTCACGTCCAGCAAAGCGCATCAAAGATAAACGAGAAGAAAGACGGATGGGTTGTGATTTCAACAAACGAATCAAAGGCCATAAACAAGAAATCAGAGCGCCCAACGCCGACATTGCCAAGCTATATAAACTCGATTCCCATGACCAACCAATGGTGAGACCAACGTTGGCATCGTATAAATCACTTAAGCTGGATGACACTGCAGGAATCAGTTCATTCGCTAAGATCAACCCGAAGAAGTTACCACAAGCCCATGCAACCAAAACTAGAATGGTCAGTTCTAACATCAATGCCTGTGCGAGCTGCATGCCATTTACGCCCGTTTGGCGAAGAATACCAACTAAACGTTGACGTTGGATAAAAGACAGAGACATTGCTTGATAGAAGATAAACAAACCAACAAGGAAGGACAACATTCCCATGGCCGTTAAATTCATGTGGAATGCTTTAGTAAGCGATTCTAACTCTGTACGGCTATTGCGCACCAACGTCATGCCATTAGGTAGCATATTTTTTAGCGCCAGAACTTTTTCCTCTGGCATTTCACCACAGGCAATCGCAGACAATCCTGAACTGCGTTGCAGCATTCTTAATAGAGAGATGTCCGTGACTAAACGCGTACCAGAAAGCAAGTTGTCACTATCAACCTTCAAAGGCCCGAGCTGACTGCCATCATTCAGCGTAATAAAGTCACCATTGCTCCATGACATATGTGCAGCTAAATCTTGGCTGACTAAGATTGGATATGGCGGCTTCATTAACGTCAGCATTGGAAGATCTTTAAGCGATTTACCTTGCTGTAGCGGCAGCAATGCAACAGGGTCAACCCCCACTAACATCAAACTTATATCGGTGTTGGTGTCTAAATGTAGAACATCAAATGGTGCGCATTGATTAAAACCAGCACGACGAAGCTGGATATAAAAGCCTTGAGGAATTTTGTTTGCAGAGTGTTTAGTACGAATACGGTAAGGCAAAGGGTTGGAAAAAAGTTTCTCACCAGTTTCGTAGCTCTGTTTCGCGTGTTGGTTAATTGAAGTCACACCAACAAGGAGTGATACTCCGAGGGTTAAACCAAGCCAAACAAGAATAATTTGAAGTGGGTAACGACGGTAATGACCGAGTAGCGCCTTAACTACGGGCCATAACATGCAATTGCCCTCCTTGAAGACGAATGCGGCCTTCCATGTGCTCAGCGACCTTTTCACTGTGCGTCACCAACAACAGCGTACACTCAAGCTGACGAGCAAGGCTGGTCAACAAGCGCATTACCGCTTCAGCATTTCGTTCATCTAAGCTACCAGTCGGCTCATCGGCAAGTAAGATCTTCGGCTCCATATACAGCGCACGAGCAATCGCAGCGCGCTGCTGCTGTCCACCTGATACCTCTTCTGGGTAACGCCCTAAAAGCGGCATAAGATCGAGTGCAGAGAGAATTTGGCGCCATAAACCTTTGTCTTCAGGCAAGCCTTTTAACTGGCGACAGAAACGGATGTTATCTGCAATATTCAAAGTAGGCAGCAGGTTGAATTGCTGAAAGATGTTGCCGATGTTGTTTCGACGATAAAGTGTTCTTAAGCGCTCTGGAGCACTGTGCATCGCGAAACTTGGGTATTGGATTTCACCAGAGTCAGCGGTATCAAGGCCTGCAATTAAATTAAGGAGTGTACTCTTACCAGAACCACTCTCTCCCATTAATGCAACTTGTTCACCCTGTTGTAATGTTAATTCTGCCCCTTGTAGTACAGGATGAAATTCGCCCCCGTCTACATAGCCTTTACATAGGTCTGACAGTTTCAACATTGATTTTGCCGCTCAAATGGTGTTTAAAAATTGGAATCAGAATCTACACTAAAATCCGGTTGGTAGGAAGTAATTTGAATAGTTGATCACACTATCAGACTACAAATGCAACTTGTCTCGCGACCCTTCTTAAGCATCGATCAAATTTTTCATCCATTTCTTACTCGCCATGCGGTGTAAACATGTCCCCCACTTAACCACTTCCTCGGTTAGAAACAATAAGTAAACCCATTGTGGTTCAAAGCCTAGGTAGATAGCACCAAAGGCGGCAAGAGGAATGCTAATCACCCATTGCGCAATCAGATCTTGGTACAAGCAGAACTTCACATCCCCACCCGCACGAAGCACACCGACAATGGCCATCATAGGAACAGAGCGAAGAACCACGCCGACGGCAAGAATCACCATAAACTGTTCAGCTAGGTGGCGCGTTTCTGGTGTCAACGCACTGAAGGCGTCGAGAATAAGTTGGTTAGAAAACAGAAGTAAAATCGCCACCACGATAGCAATCGCCACATTGAGGATCACCGTCGCCCAAGCTTGATAATAAACAGGGCCAAAGTTCTTCGCTCCCAATTGATTGCCCACCAATACTGCAGCAGCGTTAGATGAACCAATCATCATAGCTAGAGCAATTGACTCTACCGGCGTCATTACTGACAATGCCGCTAAACCTTGAACGCCTGCTTGCCCCATAATCGCATGATAGGCAAACAAACCACCCGCCCAAGCAAGGAAGTTAAATGTGGTCGGAAGAGAGAGCTTCAAGAAACGTGTAATTTTATCCAACACCAAGCTGGCACGAATATCATCCAAACAAAACGCAATGATGTGTTTTTTAAACCACAGGTAACTGAATAAACAAGTTACTTCAATAGCACCACTGATAACGGTGGCAATGGCAGCCCCTTTAATACCCATCGCAGGAAAGCCAAATTGACCAAAAATGAGCACCCAGTTAAGGAAGATGTTGGACAGAATGCCGATGCCACTGAAAAAGGTGCTAAGCCCGGGTTGATGCATGGCTCGAAGACCGACAGCCATACTTGCGACACAGGCTACAGCAAACATACTAACCGATGAAATAACGAGATAATCAGCACCAAGTCGAATCACCTCTTCCGAATCCGTTGTCAGGCGCATGATTGGTTCTGGGAACAGAACGAATAACACCACCGTAAGGGCAGCGAATACCATGGAAATCATCCAAGTCAACGACGTACTCTGACGCACACCGACTTTATTACCTGCCCCCCAATACTGCGCCGTAAGCAATGCTCCACCCGTTGTCACCCCAAGTAACATAATGGTCGTTACAAATGTCGCTCTTGCTGCAACACCGACCGCAGCAATTTCCGCCTCTCCCAATTGACCGAGCATCAGTACGTCCACCAAGCTTCGGCTGGAGAACATCATGCTCTGTAAAGTTATGGGTAATGCGATGGCAAATAGTCGACGTAAAAACGACTTATCAGCATGAATAACCAATTGTGAGAAAAAAATCATGCTCGCTCCGACGACAACTTATTGATAGAACGGGAAAAGTGTCTCATGATTATACCCAGTGGTGACTAATCCACCAGTAATAAAAGGATTCATAATGAAAAAGGTGTTGGTACTCGGGGCTTCCGGCTACATAGGCTCTCAACTTCTTCCACAACTGATCGATAAAGGTTACAGCGTCACTGCAGCAGCTCGTCATATTGACTATTTAGAATCTCGAACTCAGCCACACCCTAATCTCACACTCACTTATTTAGACCTCGCAGACGCAGAAGCGACGCTCGAAGTCGTAAATGATTTTGATTTGGTGTTCTTCCTTGTGCATGGTATGGCACAAGGTCACGACTTTGTTGAGTACGAGTTAAACCTCGCAGAGAACTTCAAAAATGCGCTTGAGAAAAGTCGCGTAGAACACGTGATCTACTTGAGTGCGATTCAGCCTCAAACCGGCAACTCTCAACACTTAGCAGCACGTAAAGCGACGGGGAAGATCATTCGTCAGGCTGGTGTTCCTGTTACCGAGCTTCGCGCAGGCGTGATTATTGGGCCAGGGTCTGCGGCATTCGAGATCATGCGTGACTTCGTCTATAACCTGTCGATTCTGATTGCGCCTAAGTGGGTCGACTCCAAAGCTAACCCAATCGCCCTACCCAACCTCAATCACTATTTGCTGGAACTGGCAGAAACCAAACCAACAGAAAGTGAAATCTATGAAGTTGGTGGGCCGGATACATTAAGTTATCGCGAGCAATTTGAAGTCATTTGTAAAATCACGAAGAAACCTTACAGACTGTGGTCAACGCCACTGCTAACACCCAAAATGGCATCGTATTGGTTAGCCATTGTGACGTCAGTTCCCACAAGTATTGGTAAAGCGCTGCTTGCTGGTTTAGAGCACGATTACATTGCCAATACCAAAGCCATTCACGAGCGATTTCCACAAGAGTTAATCAGCTATGAACAGTCCGTAGCGGACACCATCGCTACGGAGGGAACTTTTGTGCGTAGTAACGTATGGGGGTTTGAACCAGCAGCTCTCAAACGTTGGCAACCAGGCTACGGCTATTATCCAAAACAAGCAGGAGCAAGCATTAAGACAAAAGCTTCTGCAGAATCACTTTGGAAAGTCGCACAAAAGATCGGGAGCCCTGAAAAAGGCTATTACTTTGCCAACATCCTTTGGCGCACCCGAGAGTGGCTTGATATCTTCTTTGGTGGAGGAAAACCCATTCGAGTTTCACCACCGGGGCCAGAGCTCAAAGTAGGTGATTTCATTGATTCATGGAAGGTCATTCGCTGCGAAGAGAACCAGTTCCTCTCACTGTTTTTCGGTATGAAAGGTCCCGGACTTGGTCGTTTAGAAATTACAATCAAAGACGATGGCGAAGAGCGCGAATTCGATATCACCGCATGGTGGCACCCGCAAGGCTTCCCTGGTTTGCTTTACTGGTTTGCGATGATGCCAGCACACCTATTCATCTTCAAAGGTATGGTAAAAGCGATCGCCAAAGAAGCAGAGCATCTAGAGCGGGAGTAACGCCCCATTGCGGTTGGCCGCTCATAGCACTTTCAAACAAAGCAGATAAAGGCTATTTGAGAGTGCTATTGAAAAGGTTCTATATTGATTAACACTCTGTAAATTTAATTGAATTTATTTCAGTACAATCTCCATATTATTCTTAGCTCATACCTTTTTAGACCGGCTTTGTTCTGAACTTAGTGACTATAACGTTAAGCAGATTTTGGAATCACAATGGGCAATCGATACATCATTAGCAGTAAACACCACGATAACTTTATGCTTCGTCAGCAACACGTCGATAAGATCGCGTTGGTGACAGAAGGTGGCGGCCAGCGAGGCATTTTTACTGCAGGCGTGTTAGATGCCTTTCTTCATGCTGATTTCAATCCTTTTGACTTGCTGATTGGTACTTCTGCTGGCTCTCTCAACCTCGCCTCGTATATCTGTGGGCATCAAGGGCATGCTTACAAAATCATCACAGAAACAACACGACGCCCTGAGTTCTTTAAACTCACGAAATACTTGCTCAATGGTGAAGGGTTTGACTTAGATTTTTTAGTAGACAATGCCGAGATAAGCATCCCGTTAAACTGGGAAAAAGGTTCTGATTTACTCAAAACAAAGCAAGTCGTCGCCGTCGCGACACACGCACGAAACCTAACGACAGAGTGTTTTGATGTCACCGTTGATAATTGGAAGGATGTACTGAGAGCATCTTGTGCTATTCCTGCTCTGCACAAAAAGCCCGTTGTGTTTAATGGCGCGCGTTGGTTAGACGGCGGTGTATCTGCACCAATCCCAGTTGAAGAAGCTTATCGTCGAGGTTACAAACACATCGTGGTAATCCGGACGATGCCCATCGACTTTGACGAACATCATCCTTTAATAGAAGCCGTGCTAAAGCGCGCGCCATCCAAAACAATGAGTGAGCTATCGGCTATTTTGCTCAAACACGAAGAAACTTATCGACAAACTCGACGCTTTCTCGCCTCTCCTCCTGATGATGTAAACATTTACGAGATTTCTCCAGCGCGGAACTTACAATCTTCAGTTGTTGAGAGTACGAAAAAGCAACTCGATGCGGATTATTTGCACGGTGCTCAACTAGGCCGCTTGTTTGTGACCAGCATAGGAAGAAAACTCAATATTCCTCACAAGCCTTATAAACGCTATCACCCCATTACCTCGGAATTGAGCCACCATAACCATGATTATCACCAACAAATAGATGAAGTATGGCAAAACAGAAAGAGCGGTTACTTTAAAGGTGCGATGAATAATGATATCGCTTGGATTAACGTGAACCCTCAAAACCATACAAGAACGTTAGTCATTGTTCAGGGGCGAAATGAATCGTTTTGGAAGTACAAAGAAGTCATTTACGAACTCAGCCAATACTTCAATATCTATTCCTTTGATCATCGAGGTCAGGGAGAGTCGCAACGCTTGGCAGAACACAGCGAACTTGGACACGTGGACCAATTTGAACATTATGTTGAAGACTTAGCTCAGTTTCTTGGAGAGGTTGTAGAGAGCCAACATAAAGACGAAGTTATGATGCTCGCCCACTCGATGGGAGGTGCTGTCGCAACTCAATACCTCGCGAGTTATGATCACAACGTTAAAGCGTGCGCCCTAACAAGCCCAATGTTTGGTATCAAATTACCCAAAGTGGTTGGCGGCATTCAAACGGCCACCATTAAACTCATCAGTCAACTTCAGAAAACACCGAATTTCGCCCCTACCCAAACGGCATTTGTGACTAAAACCTTCGAAGGTAATGATCATACAAGTAGCCCTAATCGCTTTAGAGCCTACAGTGATTTGTTGAGCAACCACCCCAACTTGAGACTCGGTGGTGTTAGCCCTAAGTGGATTAGCGAAGCCGTTGCTGCGGGTAAAAATTGTTTAGCTCAAGCCAAAGACATCAAAACGCCGATTTTAATCGTGCAACCGGAGGGGGATAACGTTGTGTCGTTGCCTGCCCAAGATTTATTCAATGAGCATTGTTCCAGTTCAAGGCTTTTAAGCATTCCTCATGCAAGACATGACATTTTAATTGAATCCGACCGATATCGAGATTGGGCCCTGAAGCGGATCATGAATTTCTACGACCACAGCCATAAGTTTGTTTAATCGCTCGATAGAAGTAAATGTCAGGCCCTCAAAAACAAAAAAGCGTACACACCACAGTATGTACGCTTCAAAGCACCGCAATCTCCGATAAGTAACGTTTTTCGCTCACTTGTAGGTGAAGCTCGATTACTTATTGAGATGCTTAATACGGTCTAGTCTGCTTTAAATGACAACGGAATTTCCGCTAACTGGTTTCCTTCATTCGCAGGGAAGATCAGGTATTCACCGTGGTACTTCACCATTGACTTGTAATCGGTCACCTTGTGGACCATGTAGCCAGCTTGCGTTGCTTTCTCGACAAATTCAGCGTGGTTACCGCGAACAAACCAACTCATCGGTTTAGCAAGCACTTCACCATCAAAACAGCTTTCACATTGGTCTGCACAAAGCGCCAGAGAGTTTTGACCCTCAGTGAAGATTTGTACTTTACCACAACCAATCAGTTGCTCAGAAGTCGACACTTCCCACTGAGCTTGCTCCATAAGATCCAAAAACGCTTCAATGTCTGAATCTTTGATCACTTTCTGTTCCTCGCCTTCTGGGAAGAATTGTGCGTAATAAGCAGAAATACGTTTGAAGATAAACAGCAAGCCAGCATCGTTCCCTTTTGAACGACCCGCTTTTTGCCAACGCGTTAAATCATCCCCAACAGTGCGACCGAAACGCTGTGATTTTAGCGCTTTGGTCACCCAACGAACCAAGTAATGATTGTTAGCAACTGGCGCATTCGCCAATTTACCTGAACGATGTTCCTGATCCAGTTCTTCCAGAGCAGAATTAACCAAGTGTTGAATTTCTTTGGTGTAATTAGACATTACGCCTTTCTTCCTAAAGTCCAATAAAACAGTGCAGACAGCACTGAACAAGCAAACATAACGATGATCATCGGCCATGCAACACCGCTCGGCATTGCAGCAACCAGCGCACCAATAAGTGAACCAGTACCAAAACGCAAGGTGCCAGCAAGTGAAGATGCTGTACCAGCCATGGTTGGGTAACCACTCAACAACAACGCCATTGAGTTACTACCAATCGTAGACAAGGTACCAATAAACAGCACGACAAATGGCACCATACCCCACAAACCAAGGTTGAACATCCAACCAACAAACAGACCAATACCCGCGGTTAATTGCACAGCTAAACCAAAACGAAGCATGGTATGAGAGCCAACTTTTTTCACCAAACGACCGTTGATGCTGGTCATGATGATCATCGCCACGATGTTCAAACCAAATAGATAACCAAATTGGTCCGGTCGAACACCATACAAATCTATATAGATAAATGAACCCGCCGTCAGGAATGCAAACATACCTGAGAACGAGAACGCCCCAGAAAGCATTAAACCTAATGCTTCAGGATTTGAACACAAGCGTGCATAGTTGCGAATTGTTGTTCGGAATCTTAATGGCTGACGGTTTTCTGGTTTTAGCGTTTCCGGAATCATCCATAACACCAGCAAAATCACTACGACAGCAAAGATAGCCAATACCCAGAAGATAGAGCGCCAACCGAACCAAATCGCTAAGTGACCACCGATCATAGGCGCAACAAGCGGCGCAATAGTGATAACTAGGGTCACAAACGACATTGCACGTGCAAAGTCTTCACGGTCAAACATATCGCGAACGACAGCTTGGATGATCACGGCAGCAGCTGCTCCTGCAAAACCTTGTGCAGTACGTACATACGTCAGAGCATCAATACCATTTGTAGTTGCACTAACTACCGCCGCCAAACCAAAAAAGAACACACCTAAAATGAGTACAGGTCGGCGACCATAGCTATCAGCTAGCGGTCCATGAAGCAACTGGCCTAACGCAAAGCCTGCGGTGTACGCCGTTAACGTAATTTGCACTGCCCCTGCTGTCACGCCTAGATCTTTCGCGATAGTAGGCATAGCTGGCAGATACATATCGATAGCAAGCGGGGTTAATGCACCGATTGCACCGAGAACAAGAAACAATAAAAAACTGATTTGTGACTGGGGAGCACTTTGGGCTTTTTCTGTCATTGATTTACCTCTTGTTGTGGTCCTCCCATCAACATTCCACATTGATTGAGACAGATGAGTGACACTTCTCGAACACTGGCTTCATAACAGAGTTACAAAAAACAGTGCGTAGTATCCATACTATTGAGAAATACAGATGCTCAAGTACTTTTTCACTTTTTTAGTGTCACTTGAGCATTACTGACGAAAGTATACCAAGGCGGTCTTGACTAACTCGACGCTTAAACCTGCATGATGATTATGCGCAGCGACAATATAACCGAGCTAAAACGAAGAGGCGGTGAAGTTAACACCGTCTGTACTTATCGTCAGTAAGGACCAACAAGAGAAAAGGTTTTTCTCAGATTAAATACAGTTCAGCCTGCGTTTACGAGCAGCGAATACATGACTGGTTCAGTCATTAACACAAATTTGGTAGGAAACCCCATTCTGAGTGATTTCCTACCAAAACACTAGTTCCTATCGAGAACTAAACAATTTCCCAGAACAGCGATTATTTCCAGTCAGAAAGAATTACTTTAATACCGATTCGACTTCTTCTTCGGTTAACACACGGTAATCACCGGGCTCTAGAGCTTCATCCAATACGATAGAACCGATACGCTCACGGTGAAGGTGTTCAACCTTATTGCCAAGAGCAGCAAACATGCGCTTCACTTGATGGTACTTGCCTTCGACAATCGTCAATAGCACTTCGTTTTCGGCTTCGTTCACGATTTCCAAGTGTGCTGGTAATGTCGGTTCACGTTCATTGCGAAGTTCTATCCCTTGGGCAAACTTCTCCACGTAGTCTGGCTCAATCGCATCCACCAACCAAACACGATAGGTTTTCTCACACTTGTGTTTAGGTGAAGTAATACGATGAGACCATTGGCCATCGTCAGTGATCAAAACTAATCCTGTCGTATCGACATCCAAACGACCAGCAAAGTGCAAGTTCTCTACTTTCGGCTCATCGAGCAGAACGAAAGCGGTCGGGTTATGCCCGTCTTCATGCGAACAAACAAAGTCCGCAGGCTTGTATAGCATGATGTAACGTGGGCCAGGTTTACCAACGTCACGACCATCCCACTGGACGACACCACCTTCTGGTACTTTAAAAGAACCACTTTTTTGTACTTCACCATTGATGGTTACTTCGCCACTTTTGATGATCTTTGTTGCCTGCTTGCGAGTCGCACCCAGAGCATCACACAAATATTTATCTAAACGCATGAATACCTCATTGAATTATACCCAAATGACCTCTGCCCAAGCCCATTTAAGCTAACAATCGGTAAGTAAAACCGCACTCAAAAGTCACTTGGGTATAAAAGTCGGGTATTATAGCGATCCTAATTAGAATAGTTGAGCAATTTCACAGATTTTCATGTACACCCTTCGCCCTTACCAAGCCGACTCTGTAAAAGCGGTGATTCATTATTTTCGCAAACACACCACACCAGCGGTCATTGTACTACCAACAGGTGCCGGTAAGAGTTTGGTTATTGCAGAACTGGCGAGACTCGCCAAGGGACGCGTATTAGTGCTCGCACACGTTAAAGAGTTGGTGGAACAAAACCACGCCAAGTATGAAGGCTACGATTTAAAAGGCTCAGTTTTTTCGGCGGGTTTAGGCAGAAAAGAAACCGATCAACAGGTGGTATTCGCATCCGTTCAATCAGTCGTACGCAATTTAGATTCATTCAAAAACCAATTTTCCTTGCTGGTCATTGATGAATGCCACCGCGTACCCGATGATAAAGACAGCAGCTACCAAAAAGTCATCACTCACCTAAGAGAGCTCAATCCAGGTATCAAGGTCCTTGGCTTAACCGCAACGCCATATCGTCTTGGGATGGGGTGGATTTACCAATACCACACTCGCGGACAAGTTCGTACCGAAGAACCTCGTTTTTTCCGTGATTGTATCTTCGAACTACCTATTCGTTATTTATTGGATGAAAACTTCTTAACACCTGCACGCATGATGGATGCACCAGTACTGTCCTACGACTTCTCGCAGCTTAAGCCAGCCAGTACTGGACGATACAAAGAAGCCGAAATGGATATGGTGATCGACAAAGCCAAACGCGCCACGCCACAAATCGTTGAACAGATCATTCAATACGCCAAAGAACGTCAAGGTGTGATGGTATTTGCTGCGACGGTACGACACGCTCAAGAAATTCATGGTTTATTACCTGAAGGGGAAACATCCATTGTGATTGGTGATACACCAACTCCAGAGCGAGATGCGATCATTCAGTCGTTTAAAAACCGTGAGATTAAATACCTAGTTAACGTCTCCGTTTTAACCACAGGCTTCGATGCACCGCATGTTGATTTGATCGCGATTCTACGGCCCACGGAATCAGTCAGCTTGTATCAGCAAATTGTTGGTCGTGGTCTGCGTTTATCAGAAGGCAAAACCGAATGTTTAGTGCTCGATTATGCCGGTAACAGCTATGACTTATACCAACCAGAAGTGGGCGACCCAAAGCCAGACTCCACCAGCGAGATCATCACTATTCCCTGCCCTGCTTGCGGGTTCAACAATAACTTTTGGGGCAAGTTAGACAGCAATGGTTTCTTGCTTGAGCACTTTGGCCGTCGCTGCCAAGGCTATTTTGAAGATGACGAAACCGGAGAACGCGAGCATTGTGGTTATCGGTTTAGAGCAAAATACTGCGGCGAATGTGGTGCAGATAATGACATTGCGGCGCGTATTTGCCATGAGTGCGACGCCACACTTGTCGATCCAGATAAAAAGCTAAAAGAAGCGTTGAACCTCAAAGACGCACTAATTTTTGAATGCACAGAAATGGACTTGTCCGTGTTCAAATCCAGTGATGGAAAGTCACAACTGAAAGTCACGTACTCTGGAGAGTCTTATCAAGGTGAAGGGAATGCATTGGTGCATGAGTTTTGGTCTTTAAACACCAAAAAGCAGAAGCAAACCTTTAGAGATCAATTTGTTCGCCCTCATTTAGCCGACAAGCATCGTCCATTTGAAGAGGCTTCCCCGACCAAAGTGGTCGCGAGTCAGCATCGCTTTCGCTTACCTCAATTTGTAATAGCGAGAAAGTCTGGTCGTTTTTGGAAGTTACGAGACAAGATTTTTGAAGACGAATTAAAGCAGTAATCGGCACATTATCGCGTCCAGATTGAATACAACGGCGCGACATGATTACTGAAAACTCTCGGTTATTTTGAGCGGTACATATCCCGGTCAGCGAGTTCGATAACGTCTATCAGGGATTCATTCCCTGTTGCTTTGGCCACACCTGTCGTTACTTTTACTTCTACATTATAACGATCTAAAGGCTTGGCAACGATGTTCTCCTTGAGTCGTAAAGCTAAGTTTTCCGCAGATTCTAAGGAACAAGAAGGAATCACCGCTACAAACTCATCTCCGCCCAAACGAATCAACCAATCGCTCTGACGGAACGTAGATTGCATCGTTCGAGCAATATGAATCAATGCCATGTCACCAGCATTGTGGCCATGGTTGTCATTGATCTCTTTAAACTTATCACCGTCAATCAAAATCACAGAGTAGTGGCCTTGTTTTATTACCTGCTCAAATTCTTCATCTTCAAACACCTTCCGGTTATGTAGAGACGTCAATTCATCTTTGCTGGCATTTTTTATTGCATGCGCTAAGTGGTTTTGATGCCTTATATTAGAGGAATACAATCGATGGTAGGTGCGCACCACCCCCCAAGCGACCAACAACACCCATAGATTATCGATCAGCACCTTTACTACCGGAAGCTGATAGATGACCACGCTCGTATTATCGAGAGGTAGCACTAATCCTCCAGTAAGGTCATAAAAAGGGTACTTATCATGCCCTATCGTGACATAGTAATGCCCATTTACTTTTTCTGATGTGAGGCTTTGACCATCTAAAAAATGGTAGTTCACATAAACTTCAACAACGACATCTCCCAAAATCTGACCATTTAAATAAACGGGACTGGAGATGCTGAATGCGGTTTCACCGGTTTCTGTGTTATTGAAGTTTTCCGAGAAGATGACGCGATCCGCTAAGTCTGAGTCGTGCATATTCAAAGTACAGGAACGAGTTTGACTACATAGCATGGGATCAAACATCGATGCGTCGATAGCAAGATCATCATTCGCTTTCGAGAAGATAAGTTTCTTTCCCTCATAAGAACGATAGTAGATATGAACGTTAGGTCGTTCTGTTAGTTCTCTATTGTAGCGAAACAAGTCATCTAGAGCAGAAAACGCGATGCGTTCATTTGGGGTTAATTCTGCATCGTGAAGAGATTTAACTCGTTGCGAGCTCTCTATTTGTTGTTGGGTAAAGTTTACATCGGATTGGTTCTTCAAATCAGACTCGATTCGTAGCCCAGTTAATATCGCGGTACTTTTATAAAGTTCCAGATAGTTCGCAATAGAGGCAAACTCTTTTTCGCTGCGATTGATCGCCCATACGCTCATCACTGAAACTACGACGATATAGAGGCAAAACGAAATCACTAATGAGTTTTTCGACAATTTAAAAAGAAGCATTCTTTATCCTAGAACTCCATGCATACACTATGAACTGCACCGAGCTATCCAATTAAAGTGCTCTATGATTTGTCCAGACCAATTATATGTAACATTTATATCAACAGCATATCGCGCGAAAAATATACATTTGTTGTGTTTTTGTTTATAGGCATGTTGCAAAACGCGAACCCGTCTTTTGCCTAATTAGTGTCAATTTTCTCTATAAGCTATTTAAATTACGGAATTTATATTTTTAACGGTTCGAGCGCAGAAAATTTTGCACCTAAATCCACATTCACTTTCCATTCATGTACAAGCGGATATAATTTTGCTAACTCTCCCAAAAAGGCTTTGCTATGTCTAAATCCTTCATTACACGCAAGCTACCCATGCTGTTAGGTTTAGTGCCACTTTTGTTGTCTGCGCCAAGCTTTGCGAATCATCACGATCACAGTGACCATCATGACGACAAAGATGGACACGCCATTGTTCGTGACGTTGAAAAACCGGGAACCAGAATTGAATTCGATGAAGATCAAGACGAAGTCTATCGCGCTGTGCAGAAAGGCTATATTCGCCCTTTCTCTGATATGTATGAAGCGGTGGAGAATGATCTTTATGGGCGTATTATTAAAGTAGAGTTGGAAGAAGATGACGATGAATGGGTTTACGAGCTAAAAATCCTATTCGATGACAGCGTGATCAAAGTGGAATACGATGCTGCTACGCTTGAAATGCTAGAAATCAAAGGTCGTAACTTCAATAAAGCGCTCAAACCGCAATAATCCATCAAACATAATAAGAAGAAAGAACATGAAAATACTTGTTGTCGAAGATGAACCTCGCCTAGGCGAACAAATTATCGAAACTTTAGAAAACAATGGTTGGGTACCTGAGTTATCTCAAGATGGCATTGATGCGCTTTATCGCGCGACGTCTGAAGAGTGGGATGTGATCGTGCTTGATTTAGGCCTGCCAAAACTGGACGGTTTAACAGTACTTAAGGGGATTCGAGATGAGAACATTAACACCCCTGTTGTCATACTCAGTGCACGTGACACCCTATCCCAACGCGTTGAAGGCTTAAACGCAGGCGCGGATGACTACTTAACAAAGCCATTTGAAATGATGGAGTTAACGGCTCGATTACGAGCTCAATTACGTCGAGCATCTGGTAATGCCTCCCCAGTAATGAAGATTGGGGATTTGAGCCTAGATACGCGTTCTTCGAAAGTTCTATGGCAAGGACAAGCGGTTAGCCTTACGGCATTGGAATACAAAGTGGTCGCGTATTTCATGCATAACCCAGAGAAGGTCATTTCGCGTACTGAGTTGGTGGAACACATTTACAAACAAGACTTTGACCGTGACTCCAACACCATCGAAGTTTTTATCGGTCGTATTCGTAAGAAAATCGCACCAAAGATCATTAAGACAGTACGTGGCTTGGGGTATCAGTTGAATGCCGAGTAAAAACAAACTGCCAATGCACGTTCTCAAGCGGCTAAGTATTAAAAGCCGCTTAGTGCTTGCAGCGGTGGTTTGGCTCACCGCAATGATCCTCGCTGCCGGCGTGACAATTCCAACTCAAGTTTATCATTACATGGTGGATGACACTCGTTCACAATTAAATGTCTTTATGGACGAAATAGCCGCTCAGCTTGAAGTTGACAGTAAGGGACAACTCTCTCTTTCTACTCAACTTTCCGACCCTCGCTTTAGTCGCCCTTACAGTGGTTTATACTGGAGCGCCTCCACAGAGACCAGCCTCGAACGCTCACGTTCACTTTGGGATAAAAAAATCACTTATAAGGGGCTCGATAAAAACGCGTTTGGTGCACGAGATGAAAAACTCATCACCATAAAGAAAACCCTTTATCTGCCCGACTATAACGGTCCTATCGATATCATCATTGGTGTTGATGAAGATCCAATTGAACACACTATTCAATCTCTCACCGGTCAATTGTGGATTATATTAGGCTTGCTATTCGCCGGCGTCTTAGCAGTTATCTTGCTTCAGATCGCTTGGTCATTGAGTCCCCTAACGAAGCTGCAAAGAGAGCTTGCCGAGCTCAAATCGGGCAACAAGAAGGGGCTGGAAGAAGAATATCCAAAAGAAATTTCACCTCTAATTTCCGATCTGAATGCCTTGCTCTTTCACTACCAAGAGCTACTTGAACGAGCGCGTAACCATGCGGGTAACTTATCTCACGCGTTAAAAACACCACTCTCCGTGTTAAAAAACGAAGTGCAGAGCTTAGCCCCTGAAACTCAAACGAGATTGAATGCACCGATTAGTCAGATTCAACAACATATTGATTACCATTTAGGCCGAGCTCGTATGGCCGGCTCTATGAACATCCTATCGGTAAAATCTAACCCATCAGAACGCGTTGATGCGATCTCTATGGCGTTCGATAAAGTGTATGCCGTAAGAGAAGTCACATTAATCAATGAACTTGATTCTGAGTTGAACGTTGCCGTTGAGAAAACGGATCTTGATGAAATGGTGGGTAATCTACTAGAGAATGGTTACAAATGGGCAGCGAGCATTATTCGTGTCCATTCTACGCAAGACAAAGACAACATTCACATCATCGTTGAGGATGATGGACCTGGTATCCCCGCCGAGCAGTTATGCCAGGTAATCAAACGTGGTTACCGATTGGATGAAACCACCCCTGGCTCAGGTTTAGGGCTGAATATTGTGAGTGAGATGGCCCACAGTTATCGTGGCCAGCTTGAGCTTTCACAAAGCAAAATGGGCGGTTTAAAAGCCACCCTTATTTTGCAAAAGAGTCGAGTTTAAATCACATCAGGTGATAACACTGAAATGGCACTTATCGATGTTTCATCGTTAGGTGCCATTTTTGTATCTGATTGCTGATTAGGCACATTTAAAGCAAGTGAAGGCTCGCTAATCAACAAGACATTCCCATCAGAGTAATAGTCATGTTGATTGTCCATCGCGACAGGTTGTGCCAACGAATACAATTCCCCTACTAAGGCTAAATGACTCATTTCGATTTGATTCGCCAAACGGTCTCTTTCACTGTCTACATTGGGATCAATCCGATGCAACACAGTCACAATACCGGAATAATGCGCTAACTTGAGTCCATCATCGTAACTTATCGCCCCAACCCAAACCGGTTGATTTGAGCTTGCCTCGTGCCCTGCTTGCCACCAGCGTATATGAGAGCGTTTAAGTAAGCTTCCGGGTTCTTGAAACGCCATCGCTTGTGGTTTGCCATTCCAAAACAAATCCGACACAGGTGGCAACTTTTGCTTCAATAAACTCAAATAATCAGAGAGCTCAATGTCGTTTCTTGAGAATGTTTGATTTTCTAGCCAACCGAGTTCTTGCATTAAGACTCTCGGTGATTCACCGACGTAGACCAAATTTACAGCCTGAGCGTCAAACACATTGGAACGTCCTGGGTACACTTTAAAACCGAGATCGTTAAACGCGATTGGTTGAATCTCAGTGGACTCGACTTGCTGAACATTATCGTCAGCAAGATAGAAAAAATGACCATAGTTTGCAGCAACCAAACACAACACTAATGCCGTCAGTGATTTGGTCCACTTGCGTGACCAGTTCTTTTTCCACGCAACAACGGTAAATGTCACAGCCACCAATACCGAAGCAATAAGAAGTTTATGTTCAATTAAGATTAACTTTAAGGAATCCAATGGCAACCAAGTTTGCAGACCTGCAGCAAGCAAATATCCAGCAACGACAAATTGCCCAACACCGAGTATCAAACCTATTGATGAACAGACGGTAAAGCGCTTCCAACTCACGTTCACTGAACCCGCCATAAATGGCACGACCCAAGCGACTGGGCCTAGTAGACGTGCAAAGATTAAAATGGCGTTACCACGCTTTTTCATCAGCAAACGACAACGGGCAATTGGGCGCTTCGTCTTAGCTTGCCAACGAATCAGCTTTCTCTGGGCTTTAGAGCCCGAACGTTTACCAATAAAGTAACTGAGTTGTTCACCAAGCCAACCACCAATGAGGACGGCGATTACGCCCCAGATGATGCCTTGGTGTAATTGATAGCCCGCGGCGAGCAAAAACGGCTCACCGGGAACAAAGAGATTTGGTCCAATCGTCGCATCTAGAAATGCCCCGAAGAACAGACTGATTGCTTCCAGCATACAGCCTCCAACGATTATGAGTGTTGATCTTTATAGTGACCGAATTTGTATTCCATTTCGTTGTTACGCATTTCCCCAAAGAAGAATCGACGTACATTCGCTTTGAAATAGGTCATGCCCATTTTAAAGAAACCATCTTGCTCCAAACGACGCGGATCGAATTCGAACATCATTGGTAAAAAGCGGAATCGCCATGTTTTTGAAGCGCGTTTCACGTAATCACAATCTTCGCAAAGCGTGATGGATTCATCAAAGCCGTTGATCTCTTTGTGGGCACGCTTGGTCGAGAAAATACACGCGCCAACAGCGGTTGGGAATGTGTACTGGGTAATGAACAAGCCTGTATTAAACAAGCCATAGCCAAGTTTGTGCGCCATTGGTAATTCCTTTGCCCCCATGTACACACCGGCCACTTCTAACTTCGCATCTTCTAACTTGCTCATTGCACGACTTAGAAAGTCGCTTGGCAAACGTACGTCTGCATCCAAGAAAAGAATGCGTTCGTATTTCGCCAACTCTGCCCCCGTGTTACGTCCTAAGCTGACACCACGAGTCTCCATTTGATGAACGGTAAGTTCCGGCAATGAGCTTTCGTAAGCTTGTGCAACTTCACGAGTCGAATCTTCGCTGTTCGAGTCCACCACAACCACTTCAAATTTCTTATGTGTTTGTTTAGTTAAATCTTCGAGTAGTCGACCAATACGTTTTTCTTCATTTAGGGTAATAATCACGATACTGACTGGGTTCATAATCCGCTCCATTGATGCTCTCGTTAAGTGTTGGGCCAAGAATAGAACCGAGTGGCTTAACGGTTACTGAGGTCAGCATTCATTTTGCGTTCATTTCGTTAATAACAGATGTCGATGATTATCCATTCACAAAAATGATACCTGTCGAGAAAGGGAAGAAAAATACAAGTAAAGGAAGGTAAATAGGTTAAAATCGCCTCAAAGTGAACAAAGTTTTATCTAAGCGATAAAACTTGCACTCTTACTATCCAAAGATTGCTGTCTTTTTATTGATTTGGGTGCATTTATGGTTGCTGAACCCAGAGCAGGATGATAGTATCCGCGCTCGCTTGAACAGTTCCTGTTTCAAGCTTTACCACGAACTCAAGGTCGCATTGTGGTTCGTGAAGTTTAATTTTTACTAATTTGAGAGTAAATACTATGAAATTCGAAGCAGTAGTACGTACTGAACTAGGTAAAGGTGCGAGCCGCCGCCTACGTCACGCTGGCAAATTCCCTGCAGTTGTATACGGCGGTGAAGCAGCAGCAGTTGCTATCGTTCTTAACCACGACGAGATCGTTAACCAAATGGACAAGCCTGAGTTCTACGAAGGTATCGTTCTAGTGATCGACGGCGCTGAAGTTAAAGTTAAGCCACAAGACGTTCAACGTCACGCGTTCAAGCCAAAAGTTGAGCACATGGACTTCATCCGTATCTAATTCCCTACCAAGGAATTAACGGATAAAATCCAAACCTTTTGCATAAAAAGATTATCGGACTTACCAACCGAGATATCTAAAAAATTCAAAACCCCGGAGCCTTACCATCTCCGGGGTTTTACTATATATGGCCGATGAAAATTCCCACGCAAACTCCAAACACAAGAGAGCCCCAAACATGGGAGCGCCATGGATTCGAACCAACTATGTTCGTGCGATGTACTTCACCAAAGTGAGGTCATTCAACACCATGCCCTCAATGACCTCTGCCTCCTCCTCTCCTGACCGCACAAAGCCACATTTTTTATAGAAGTTCAGCCCCTGTTGATTCGTATCCAACGCTTTAAGGCTGATTTGCATCACCGGTGTGGACAACAAACGCGTTTCTAGCTCATCAATCAATGCACTACCCGCTCCTTGCCCGTAGTAAAGAGGCGAAACATAACAACAAGTGACAACTGCTGTCTTATCCTCACTAGAATGGTTCGGTAGCTCGTAGCTGAGAAAACCTACTATCTCTTTACCCTTCTCTACCACAATCAAATTTGCCAATTGTTCTGTCATCACTCGTGTCCACATCTTTTCTCTGCGCTCAAGAGTAAACTGACAAATATAACTTTCAGGCATCAATCCTTTATAGGCGACTTGCCATGAATCGACATGAATCTTGGCGATAAGCCTAGCTTCGTCCCTTAGTGCGTTTCTTACTGTATATCCCATTGCGCGCCTTTCTTATAACTCTTGAGTAAACACTCTCTGACGACTGTATGCTTCAAATCCCAGTGATTGGCACAACATTATTGAAGGTGTATTTTCAATGTTTACTCGATACCTAACTTTACGCTGTCTTGCCTTCACCTCACGGACTAAGTGAGCAAGCAGCCGCTTCCCATACCCTTTCCCTCTCGCATATGGAGAAACCAATATGGACAAAGATTCAAACGGTTCCTTTCCCGGATAACAATATGACGCCAGTACCGCAACGAGCTTTTCATTGTCGAAGATGCCATAAAAGAAATGACTATCCAGCTCAAAGTCCGCTTTTTCTATATCCTCACTACTATTCTGGCTTAAAAAGAATTCAAGTAATGAAAGATCGGATTCGATAGTAAGCGGAATTATTTCGTCATCATTGTTGACGTTATCGTCATTAAATAAATAGTAGTCGACATCGTCATAATCACAGAAGAATTGCTTATTATTTAATTTCCGTTCGATCTCACTTGGTTGAAAATGTCTTATTTTATTCCATAGCTCTTCGGGACAGGATATAAACGTCGTTGCATCGGATTGGTATAAAAAAACCGCAGCCTGATCGGAGAACTTTTTCCAATATTCAGGGTCGTAAGAGTAACCGTTGTACATTTTATCGATGGCTGTGAACTGCTTCTGCCAAGAGCAATCGATTTCCGCTGTGAGCGCGGCTGATTTTTTGAGCATCCCTACCTCTCAACATGCTGTACAGAAAAATCTTAACTATATGTTTCGCATACATTATAAAAACATGAATCTGGTAAAATAATAATCAATCCTTGGTTCATATCTCGCCAAAATGCGTATTGATTCACACTAAGAAAACACATTCAATTGAGCTGCTCACAATTTTAATAAACCACTTCGCAAAAACCTTTCTAAATACGATTTCTGTTTATTTGTCGACATCCATTGCAGGCTTGTTATTTCCTTTATTCAACAAAACTATAAATAAGATATAGATCACTAAAGTTTCACACTAATTCCGTATATTTCACGCCGTAATAAAATCAAAATCACAAAGAAAGGATCCCTTATGAAGTTTTATAAATCCCTCTTGGTACTTTCTGTCGGTGCTGCGCTAGCTGGATGTGGCTCAGACAGCGACAACTCTCCAGTTACCTGTGAGACCGCAGACTCTTGTACTAAATTTACTGTTCTTCATACCAACGATAACCACGGTCGCTTTTGGCACAACAGCGACGGCGAGTACGGTATGGCAGCACGTAAAACACTTATCGAATCTATTCGTGCAGAAGTTGCTGAAAACGGTGGTGAGTCAATTCTGCTGTCTGGCGGTGACATCAACACAGGTGTACCAGAGTCAGACATGCAAGATGCCGTGCCAGACTTCGTAGGTATGAACCTTATTGGTTACGATGCAATGGCTGTCGGTAACCACGAATTTGATAACTCTCTAGACGTATTAGACATGCAGGCAGAGCTTGCTGACTTCCCGATGCTAGCTGCAAACATCTACAAGAAAGATGCAGACGGCAAAGTAACTGATGAACGTTACTTCGACCCTTACAAAGTATTCACGGTTAACGGTCTTAAAGTGGCGGTTATCGGTCTTACAACGAAAGACACTGCAAAACTGGTAAACCCAGACAATGTTGCGGATATCTACTTCGAAGATCCACAAGTTGAAATCCAAAAAGTACTTGCAGAAATCGAAGCAAACGAGAAAGTTGACCTAGTGTTCGCTACAACACACATGGGCCACTACCAAGATGGTCAACACGGCAGCGAAGCACCTGGCGATGTTCTACTTGCACGTTCTCTTGAAGAAGGTGAGCTGGACGCAATCATTGGTGGTCACTCTCAAAACCCAGTATGTATGGAACCTGGCACAAACAACTACGCTGACTTCAAACCAGGTGATGACTGTGCTCCAGACCAACAAAACGGTACTTACATCATGCAAGCGCATGAGTGGGGTAAATACGTAGGTCGTGCAGACTTCGAATTTTACGACGGTAAACTGCACCTAGCTAAATACGCACTAATCCCTGTAAACCTTCTTGATGACAACGATGAAGTGATCGGTGAGTACATCAAGCACGATGCAACAGTGAAGTCGATCCTTCTTCCTTACCAACAACAAGGTCAAGACTTGTTGGATGTTAAAGTTTCAGAAACTGACGGCAAACTTGAAGGCGACCGTGGCGTAGTTCGTTCAGAGCAAACTAACCTTGGCCACCTATTGGGTGAGGCATACCGCACTTATGAGCTAGTTAACGCTGACTTTGGTGTAATGAACTCAGGTGGTGTGCGTGACTCAATCCAGAAAGGCGATATCGCTTACCGCGATGTACTAACCGTACAACCTTTCGGTAACTTCGTAACCAAAGCAACGATGACCGGCCAAGAAGTTAAAGATTACCTAGACGTAGTTGCTACGAAATCTGCGGGCTCTGGTGCTTACGCTCAACTAGACAACATCACGCTATCTGTTGATTGTGACGCAAGCGATGTCACTATCACAGACATCAACGGTAAGGGCTTCAACCTAGCGGATACTTACACGTTCTCAGTGATCAGCTTCAGCGCGGCTGGCGGTGATGATTACCCAGTGATCGATGTTGAATCAACTCAAATGACAGATGCTTCTGTACTGCGTGAGTTCTTCGTTAAAAACCCTCAGATCTCTGCGGCAGACTTTGACAAGAATCTAGGCAATATCGAGTACTTCAGCAACGGTCAAGCTGTGAAAGGTTGTCCTGCTTCAGGTAGCTAAGCTACTAAGACCTTGTCTACACTTAGATGTTGACAGCTATTCGGTTGCATAACAATCGAAACAAAAGCGTGTCAGACTGACTCTAAGACCAACCGGAGCCCAAGTGGCTCCGGTTTTTTTATTGGTGCTAAATCCCTGAAAAAGCAGCCCCTTCATAAATCGTTCAAAAAATGTTCATTTGTGTTATTGACGCCCATGTGCGGGGCTTCTATGTTTGATAAGGTCTTTCAAATAAGCAGATTCATTGACTAACTTTCGCGATTCCTTTTTATTCGCGCAGCTAATGATTCTGAGAAAGATTTGAATGGCGTTACAAACACTGCTCTCAAACAATTTGTCTTTAGGACTTCAAACGACGGCGTTGTGTCTCCACGTGCACGCCAATGAGCAGCGATCTGGACGTCAATGTGTTCAAACTGCTGCCATCGAGTTCTGGAGGTCAAAAATGAAACGAGCCAGCAACAGCTACAGACTGCAACTGATTAAAGAAGTGGTAACTCGCAGAGAACGTGAAGCATGTACTGATCCCATGGCAAACTATATTCATCAACTAATGGATGAACTGCCAACCAGTCGATTAGAGGTGGAGCAAAACCACCGCTTTGCCGGAAGCCACTTTGACGAACAAGCAGGAGGCTGGGTCAGTGACCAATGGTCAATGAAATAACGCCAACCACTTTTTCAGAGGTGGAAAATGGATAGGAGCTTCCCGGCTCTTATGGATAAGTATCTCAGACTGGGCCGGGAATAGTTGAATCCCACTATCAACTAAAACAAGTCTTGCTGCGGTGATGATCCATCCTGTGGCGATTCTGCTTTTGCCTTCCCTGCCAATACCTTTCTTCTATAGCGTTGACGACATAGCTTGATCACGTGTAACTGTTGTGCAGGGGTAAAGCTTAGCCAATTAAACCGCTCTTCTCTCTTACGCATGCATCCCTTGCAATACCCTTTTTCGTCGGAAGTGCAAATTCCAACGCAAGGACTTGGGACGGTAAAAAACTCCAGTTGCTCCATGCTCAAACCGTTCTATCGTTAGCTTGTTTAAATCCAATACGTTAATAGTCGAATAACTGTAAGAAATTTCTAAGTTTTCGGTGAATATCAATACCGATAATGGGATCTCTGTTATAAAATACGCTGTGTTTAAAAACATACGAAACCATAACCGTATGCTGACAAAAACAGTGTTTTATTACCTATACTTACCACGTTTTCTAAAAACGGAGTCAATAAAATGAAGCTTAGCCTAAAAACGTTAGTAGCAGCAATCTCACTTCCAGTTCTGATGACTGCATGCGCTAGCAACGGTGATAATGTGAAAGAAATTACGGCTCAAGATCTACAGCGCCATAACTGGGAGCTGGTTCAAATCGATGGCAAAAACATTGCATCGGAAGAACAAAAGAAAGCCCCTCGCTTAGAAATTGGTGAAAACCTAACAGCGAACGGCAACGCAGGTTGTAACAACTTCTTCGGTCAAGCAGAACTGAAAGACAACCAACTGCGCATTGAGAAAATGGGTATGACCATGATGATGTGCGTAGGCGATCAAATGAAGATTGAAAAAGTAATGTCTGAAACGCTTTCTGATTGGAGCGACGTTACTCTGACTAACGACGGTCTAGTACTGAAAAACGCAGATCACGAACTAACGTTCACACTGCGTGACTGGGTAAACTAATCCCATATTCAGCTTCTAAGACAATACGTCTCTGAAATGATGAGTCTCTAAAAAAGCAGCCATTGGCTGCTTTTTTTGTTTCTAATGTCCGACAGATTGCTTCGCAAGCTTTTCAGGATCGTCATACACCGCATGACGGTCAATCATATCCAATGTGGCTTCGTTCATGCCTCTCACCGCGACAATCGCCCCTCCTTTTCGGAACTTCATGATGGCTTTATCAAGCGCAGATATTGCCGTGATATCCCAGAAATGCGCATCCGATAAATCAATCGTGATGTACTTAGTGGCATTACCGAAGTCAAACATATCCGTAAAGCTATACGCAGAAGCAAAGAAGATTTGCCCATGCACTTTATGAATGGTGTGGTCGTTATCTATGATCACCTCATCCGACACTTTCATTAGGGTTCGACTCTGGTTCACATAAAACACACACGCCAATAGCACTCCGACTAACACACCTATTGCTAAGTTATGCGTCGCAACAACCGCAATCACGGTTGAAAGCATCACAAGGTTTGTGGACAGACTGTGCTTACGCATTTCGGCAATCGAATTCCATGAAAATGTGCTGATAGAAACCATGATCATCACCGCTACCAACGCGGCCATCGGGATCTGTTTAAGGTAGTCACCCAAAAACACCACCATGATAAGTAGAAACACACCAGCGCATAACGTAGACAACCGCGTACGTCCACCAGACTGAATATTGATCATTGATTGGCCGATCATAGCGCAACCCGCCATACCACCAAACAACGACGAGACCATATTCGCAATCCCTTGTCCTTTACACTCATCATTATTTTCACTTTCCGTGTCTGTCAGCTCATCCACGATGGAAGCTGTCATCAATGACTCCAGCACACCAACAACAGAGAGTGCTAGTGAATAAGGGAAAATGATTTGGAGTGTTTCAAGGTTAAAAGGAATATCTGGGATCATAAAAACAGGGAGTGAATCAGGTAACTCTCCCATATCGCCTACTGTCCGAATATCAATATTGAACATTAGGGCAATCACAGTCACTGCGACGATACACACTAAAGGTGAAGGTAGCATTTTTCCTATTTTCGGAACATAAGGAAACATGTAGATGATGGCCAACCCTAATCCTGTCAGTGCGTAAACAGGCCAAGAAACATTGGTTAGTTCAGGCAGCTGCGCCATAAAAATTAAGATAGCCAACGCGTTTACAAACCCGGTCATGATCGACTTTGAGACGAAACGCATTAAATCCCCTAGCCTCAAATAACCGATCAACAGTTGAAGTACGCCAGCGAAAAATGAAGCGGCCAACAGATACTGTAAACCATGGTCTTTGACTAAGGTTGTCATCAACAGCGCCATTGCGCCCGTAGCCGCGGAAATCATTCCGGACCTTGAGCCTGTAAACGCAATCACGACACAGATGGAAAACGAGGCATATAGACCAACTTTAGGGTCTAATCCTGCGATAATAGAGAATGCAATAGCTTCTGGTATCAGTGCCAGCGCTACAACAACTCCTGATAAACAATCTCCTTTAACATTGTTGAACCAAGTATCTTTTGTAAATTTAAACATAAATCTCTCATAAACGTATTGCCTTAGTTGGTGCATTGCGCACGGTGAAGGGAGTGATGCAAACGCATCTGAGAGATCGTTCTAAGGCGGACTAATGAGCAAAAAGCACCTTCCTTTTCCTATTGATGGACCAAAAAATGAGGACAAACAACGAGAGTGCCCCCAAAAGAAGTGTGCTTTATATCACTATAAAAATCTAAATTGTAATAAATTTTTACAAAACAAAGTCAACAGTCCTACAAAGAGCCACAAAAAAACGCCTCACAAAGGAAGCGTTCTTATCATCTCTATGCCTTATAGGATAAGGGATTATCGTAACAACCGTTTTTAGAATGACTGCTGAGAGTACCTTTCTCCATCAAAGCCACTTAATTGCTCATAAGCTTTGGAAAGAATCGCAATACCGATAATCGTCACCAAGAAACTCAACAGACTCATTAAGAAAGGAAGCTGTAAAAACGCAAGTGGTGACATAGCCAAACCAAACAGAAGCGGCACTATAATCACAACGCTCATCATGTACCAAGTATGGCCTTTGGTAAGGTTCCAAGCGTAAGGGAAAGAAACACCTTTACCAATCGCGATGGCTGGAAAAACCAAGACTAATCGACAACACACCACGCTTAACGCTAATAATGCGATAGCTGCAAGGACAAGATTAATCATCGCGAAAATCGCAGCCACTGCGACCACCGCCACCGTCATGGCTAAGTAGTGGCCGATAAACCACATTTCGATTTTTCCAAACGTGAAACGTCCCCACTGAGGCACAGACTGAGGGCCTTTCAAAATGATGCTGTGAACGTTGATTGCAACGATTGCAGATAAAAGAGCCATCAAGATCTGAACAAGAATAGGAGCGACATCCCCTTGCGCTGAGTTCAAAACAAGATCCAGCATAAGAGAAAGGAGAATGGGTAACGCCGTTGCTTTCGCAATAGCCTGTTTATTTGCACTCAATGATGAAAAAGCGCTTTTAACGGTATCGACAAACATAGTTGGATTCTAATTAAGAGTAAGGTTTATTCTGGTTACTGATGTTATCTTCCAGATACTAAATGAGCAAACCTTTCCCTAATTATCATTGAGTTACCGTATTTACTTCGACCTAGATAGGTTCATTTATCCACAATTAAGCGCTTTGTTCACCGAATACGGCTTTGTTAGATTAAATGTCCAACTTTACGAATCAGTACAGCAAGGCTTTCCGCTTCGAGTTTCTTCATCACGTTGGAACGGTGTACTTCAATCGTTCGTAAGGAGACACACAACAAGTCCGCCATCTCTTGGTTTTTCATCCCTTTAACCACCAAGCCAAGCACTTCTCTTTCACGCTTAGTAAGATTCTGTAGAACTTGTTTTGCACCGAGCTTTTCACAGTTTTTGATCGACTGTTCCATAGCATCTTCAATCGCTAACACCAACGCATTGCCATCAACTGGCTTTTGGAAAAAATCGAGCGCACCATCTTTTAGCGCATCTACCGCCATAGGGATATCGCCGTGCCCAGTAAGATAGATAACACTGATTGGGCTAAATTGCTCATTCATGATTTGATGAACATCTTGTCCTCGCATCTCTGGCATACGACTATCAAGTAGCACACACCCTGCTGACGGTAAATCGGCTTCTTTTAGAAAATCCGGGCCACTACAGAACGCCTGAACCTCATAGCCATAGCTTTCTAACATGAACGCCATCGACTCTAATACGGGTTCTTCATCATCGACGATATAAAGGGGACAGAGGTTACGACTCATGACAAGTCTCCTGATACGGTAAAATAATGGTCACTTGGCAGCCAGTAGGCTCTATTGACCGAAAACGAATACTGCCTTGATGGGCATCGATAACATCACGACAAATCGCGAGTCCTAGTCCTAGGCCATTTTCTTTGGTGGTGTAGAACGCTTGATCCAGCGGAATATCTTGTTCTTCGATGCCAATACCGTTGTCCATGACATCTATGATGACCATTTCGTCACAAAAGCTTATGTGCAGGTCAACGTAGAGCTCCTTTCGCTTTGGCTCGTGACTCAAACACGCATCTTTTGCGTTGTTTAAGACGTTAAGGATGACTTGCTGCAACCCCGTTACGTCTGCAAAAATGGGTTGTACTTCACCTGAATACATCACCCCTAATTGAATGCGATGGCGTTGAAATTCATAATCCACCAGCTTCATTGACTCTTCGATGAGACTTGGAAGGTCAATCCATTTTTTTTCAATCGGAGTACGATGAATCAAGCTTCGTAAACGTTGAATGATGTCACTGGCAGAAGTCACTTGTTGCTGAATCTTATCCAAAATAGGCAACATCTCTTCGGGTGTTGTCCCTCGTTCCATGCGGACTTTCGCCCCTTGGCTGTAGTTCTTAATCGCAGCTAACGGCTGGTTAATCTCATGAGCAATGCTGCTGCCAAGCTCCCCAACAATAGTGATCCGCTGTGCGTGTTCAAGCATGCTGCTTTTGCGTCGTAAGTTATTCATGGTGGATTTTAGTTTTTCTTGGCTGCGTTGAAACTTCCATTCCAACCAAAAGTGGTAACCCGTCATAAGCAATAAGGTCAACAAAGATGCCATCGCTATCGCTTGGTTCTTACCCAACCATTCTTTGACCTTTTGTCCCCATGATTTCTGCAAAGGATGCATATCCAAATGCTTATAAACTTTATCTACATTGATACTCGGCGCAGGCAACATCCAACCTACATTATTCGCCGCTATTGCCGCAGGGTGCTCAGCAGGCATCGCAAATAGTGTTTGTGCGACCATTTGCCCGACATCAAAAGGCGTGCGTTCAGTCATTGCCATGGTCCAGTTTGGATAAAGAGGTGTACTGACTGCACAAATTGAATCGGCCGGACGCTTTTCGTTAAGTACTCTTAAACTATGCAGCTGGATACGGCCCTCTTTCGCCATATTTTCCAACGTACAAGCAGGAACAATCGCCACATCCAGATCATTTTTGATCACATCCAAAATCAATTGATCCGTTGGTGGACCAGTGAAATGGATTTTTTCAAAGAATGAAGAGTTGAAGTAACCCAACTTATCCAACTCATAACGCAGGGCAAGAAAACCACCAAAGGCTTTTTCAGACACAGCAGCGACATTGGCTTTATTGATGTCTCTAAGTGTTTTAAAGGGTGATTCTTCACGTACCACCACCACCGAAGCAATCGACTTATTTGGCAAGTCGCTGTAAGCGGTTTTTTGTGTGGCTAACCAATTAATAGGGTATTCACGAGCAAGCTTGGTCGCCTGCCCCGGGCTGGTCAAAATGAAGTCGAGCCAACCGTGCAGAAATGCGTCTTCCAGTTGGTCGAAATCGTAAGTATGTAAATTGAATTTGTATCCAGGGTTTTGCACCTCTAACCAATCCAAAGTCGGTTGCCAAGCTTCACGCGCATGGGCGTGTCCGCGCAGTGCTAAAACACCAACATCATAGTCTGTTCTGTGTGCTTTTTGTTCACTAGCAAACACAAAAGAGGTAAAGAAAAAGAAGAGAGCACAAATGAAAAGAGTTAACTTTTGAGAATAATTATCAATCACTTACGAGATACTACCAAAACACCGTTGTGGCACATTTTAGCACCACTCCCCCCTACTACTTTGTTGCTTTAGATCAATCCCACATCATTATTGTGGGAAACCACAATATCGCCATTTAAACGTTTTCCTCAGAATGCCTTACCCATAAAGGGGTAGGGGCATTTTGCCTGTTTCACGCAATGAACATCTCTAACGAACAAAAAACGTTCATGTCGGCCTTTCCCCTTCAAAAGCATTCTAACTGTCGAAAAATCGAAGATTCGGCACAAAAACTTTAAATTAAAATATGGAAGCAACTCATGAAAAAATCGACGATTGCGTTGGGTGTGTTGGCGGCTGTCGCAGCTGTTGGCTACTCAGCTTACAATACGATATTCTCAGCTGAAGCAGTGACAGTGGATGCCGCAGCACAAGAGCAAAAGTTCACTGAATACGCTCACCCAGAGCATTTCATTTCATCACAGCAACTAAAATCGTTAATGGACAGTGATAAAGACGTGGTTGTGATCGGCGCGTTAAACCCTATCAAACCAGATAGTCCTATCTCTGGTTCTTACACTATGTGGCGTAACGATTACTCTGCGCCTGAAGGCGTTTACGATTTCGGCGGTATGAGCAACAGCACGGAAGAGATGGAAACCATCTTAGGTAGCTTCGGCGCATCAACGGACAGCACAATCGTGGTTTACGCGGCAGGCTCTCACCACGATGCTGCGCGCCTTTACTGGCAAATCCATAACCTTGGTCACCAAGACGTTCGTTACCTAGACGGTGGCTTAAACGCTTGGATGGGCGCAGGTTTCCCAACTGGCTCTGCAAATCAAAGCGTTGCAGCGGTTGAATACAAATCTCCGAACACGAAACAAGACAACAATACGCTAGCAACGTTAGATATGGTTATCGAAGCGCAAAACAGCTCTGATTGGGTGATCCTAGATACGCGTGGTAACGACGAATTTAGCGGCGAAGTAGCGGTTTCTGGTGCATTTGGTCCAGGCACCATTCCAAACAGTGTTCACATCAACTGGACAAAAGCACTAAACGAAAACACAACGCTTAAATCAGCAGAAGAGCTGCAAGCCCTTTACGGCAACATCATCAAAGGAAAGAAAGTGATCGCTTACTGCCAATCTGGTGTTCGCTCTGCCCACACCACCATGATTCTTACTGAAGTATTAGGTGCAGAAGACGTCTACAACTATGACGGCTCTTGGATCGAGTATAGCCATGCTCACTACGAGCAGAAGAATCCTGAAGTGAACGTTATCAACGGCAAGAGCTGAACAACACGGAAATAGCACTCAATGAACAATGTAATTTTTAGCCAAAAGCTATTAGACACCGCTCAAACTATCGTCGATGGCTGTATGGGTGATGCCGATCCGGCATGTCAAACCGCATGTCCAATGCACACAGACGTAAAGCAATACGTTCGCATGGCAGGCGAAGGGGATTTCCAAGGTGCTTTGGATCTGATCCGCAGCAAACTATTCCTACCTCAAACGCTTGGCCGCATCTGTGCACACCCTTGTGAGGCTTCTTGTCGTCGTAACACTGAATTCGGTCAGCCAATCAGCGTTGCAGGCATCAAACGTTTTGTTGCAGAAAAACTGGATAACCAAGATCACTGGGATCTCAACATTGCTCCCCTAACCAACAAACACATCGCGATCGTTGGTGCAGGCCCAGCTGGTGCGCAAGCGGCTATTGAGCTTCGTCGTCAAGGCCACGAAGTAACGATTTACGAAAAGCTAGACGTATACGGCGGCATGATGCGTGTGGGTATCCCTGAATACCGTCTACCACGCGACGTTATCGACTTCGAATACAGCTACTTAGCAATGCTAGGTGTGACGACTCGTTTCGGTGTTGAAATCGGCAAAGACATCAGCTTCGATACTCTACGTAGCGAACACGATGCTGTGATTCTAGCTCACGGTGCACACGTAGGCTCTATCATTCCGCTACCAGGTCATGACAACGATGGCGTGTTCTCTGCGGTTGAATACTTGAAAGAGATTTCTGAAACTCGCCAGTTCCCACGAGCAGGTAAACGCGTGATGGTTATCGGTGGTGGTGACGTTGCGATGGACTGTGCGCGTTCTTCATGGCGTATCGGTGCAAGCGACGTTTACCAATGTTCGCTTGAGAGCCTAGAGAATCTACCTGCAAGCCAAATCGAAATCGACGAGTCACTAGAAGAAGGCGTCGAGTTCAACGCAGGTTGGGGCCCAGTCGCTATTGAACATGAGAACGGCAAAGTTACAGGCATTACGATCAAGAAAGTACTTTCTATCTTCGACGAGCAAGGCAACTTTGCGCCTCAGTACAGCGAAGAAAGCAAAACTATCTCTGTGGATACGGTTGTTTTCGCTACGGGTCAAGTTGTGGCTGACATCACTGGTGGCGCACTAGAACAAACTCGCGGCGGCCGTTACGTAGTCGATAAACAAACACTAGCTTCTAGCCTTGAAGACGTCTTCGTAGCCGGTGACGCGTGTGGCGGTAACATCGTGATTGAAGCGATGGCATTAGGTCGCAAAGCTGCAATGAGTGTTGAGCGCTTCCTAACGACTCGCCCACTGACTGAAGGTCGCGACTTCGAGCAAGAATACAGCTACTCATCTCGTCTAGACGTGCCACTACCAAAAGGTACGGTAGATACCCCTCGCCTACACGGTGAATTGCGTAACGCGGAAGAGCGTAAACAAGATTTTGCACAAGTGGATTTAGGCTTTACTGAAGCTCAAATCAAACAAGAAGCATCTCGCTGTCTGCAATGTAGCTGCAAGCTATGTATGACCGAGTGCATCATGATGAATGACTTCAGTGACTGTCCGAAGACCATCTTCTCTGACTTTGTGAACAACAAGTCAATGGACCCATTGATGGCTTACTCATGTAACGCCTGTGATCAGTGCACCATCGTATGTCCGAAAGACTTCCCAATGAAGGAAATGTTCCTAGGCGCACGTGCTGACTTTGTTAAGGCAAACAATGGTGAATCACCAATGCCGGGTCACAAAGCAATCAATATGCACCAGAAGCTTGGCTTCTCAAAAATCTTCACTATGGCAAAACGAGCGGTATCGACAAAATGAGTAATAAAGTATTTATGCCAGGATGCAGCTTGCCATCCTACTCACCAGAAGGCGTAGCAGCAATTGCGAGCTACTTAAAAGAAGTGTACCCAGACATGGGCGCAGTGCAGAAGTGTTGTGGTAAACCAACCGCTGCTATTGGCCAAACTGAGAAGTTCAAAGAACGCTACGGCCAGCTTCAAGCGGACTTCGATAAGCTAGACGCACAAGAAGTCATTGTGGCGTGTCAAAGCTGCTACGGCATGATCAAGAAATCTGGCGGCACACAAAAGCCGGTTTCATTGTGGAAACTGCTTCCAGAAATCGGTCTGCCAGAAGCGCTACGCGGTAAAGCGAAAAACAGTGACGTGGTATTCACCATTCACGACTCTTGCTCTACTCGCTACGAAAAAGAACTGCAAGACGGTATCCGCTGGATCTTGAATGAGCTTGGCTACAAAACCTCAGAACCAGAACACACACGTGAAAACACACGCTGTTGTGGTTTTGGCGGCATGGTAGTGCCAGCAAACCCAGACGTCGCAACACGCGTAATCAAACGCCGCGTAGAAGAGTTTGAGACAGACTACGTTGTGGTTTACTGCTCGGCTTGTCGTGCATCCATGATGGGTGTTGGTACGAAATCTTGGCACATTCTGGATCTGATGTTTGGCCCTGTGATCATGCAAGGTGATGAGCCGCCAGTAAACGTACTTGCTAGCCCTGTGAAAGCTTGGTTCAACCGCTACAAATCAAAAGCGGGTCTAATCAAGTGTATGTCTGTGTAGCTGTGTCTCTGTAGCTACGTTTTTGTAGCTACGTTTTTGTAGCTACATCTTTTTAATTATTAGGTTTAAGTGAAGTTGAACTTATGAAATTCGTAAAAATTGCTCTTATTGTTGCTGTTATCGCTCTCGCTCTATTTGCAGCAAAACAAACTGGCATCCTTGAAATCATCACAGACATCAAGAGCCTACAAGATTGGATCGCAAGCTTTGGCGTTTGGGGTTACGCGGTATTCGTAGCAGCATTCGTGTTTGCATGTGTTTTCCTACTACCAGGCAGTGCGTTCACTATCGTGGCAGGCATCGTATTTGGCCCTATCAAAGGTGGCGTTTTAGCGCTATTTTCTGCAACGCTTGGCGCAGTAGCGGCATTCATTGTGGCACGCTTCCTACTGCGTAACACCATCATGAAGAAGTTTGGCGATAACCCAATCTTCAAGAAAATCGACGATGGCGTAGCAGCAAACGGTACAAGCTTCTTGATCCTAACGCGTCTCGTACCTGTATTCCCATTCAGCCTACAGAACTACGCTTACGGTCTAACTAGCCTAAACCTTGGCACTTACGCTCTGGTTTCTCTACTAACGATGGCTCCAGGTGCATTCATCTTCGCCTACATGGCGGGTGATATTGCGACAAACGGCGTGTCTGCGATGCTACTAGTGAAGTTTGCGGTTGCGGGTCTTATCCTGTTTGGCATGTCTCTGATTCCAAAATACATCGCGAAGAAAAAAGGCATCAACATGGAAGAATTAGCGAAGTAATCCGGTCTATCCATTATTGACGCCAAAAGAGTGCGACTTATCGGGAGTTGCACTCTTTTCATTCATACCAGCTTGGTCATATTTTATGCCCCTATTGCTCACGTTTAAGGCCAAAGATAAATGTTGATCGGTATGACCTCACAAGGCGAGTAATTCTCTGAATCTATTGTCAAATTCGCGTTGATAATAAAGCAAGATAGATTACTATCCATCTAGAGGGAACGGAGCATTCAGTTGATGAATAGCCCTATGTTGAGTGCCGAAAATAAACGGTTGCCACTTCATAGCGGAACAAAGCTCCAAAATGAAAACAAAGATAAAAACACGGATTACGTATGAAAAAGCTACTTAGCACCATTGGCATTTTAACCGCCACTTTTGCCACCTCTTCCTATGCCTCTTCTAACACAGAAGAATGGCAAAAAATCGAACAACAAGCCGACGGTCAGACTGTTTATTTCCATGCTTGGGGTGGTAGCCAAGAGATCAACCGCTATATCCAATGGGCAGGCAAAGAGCTTAAATCTCGCTACAACGTGACGCTTAACCACGTAAAAGTCACCGACATTTCTGAAACCACCACTCGCCTTATCGCAGAAAAAGCTGCAGGGAAAAACAGCGGTGGCAGTGTGGATATGGTTTGGATTAATGGTGAAAACTTTAAATCAATGAAAGACAACCAACTGCTGTTTGGTCCTTTTGTTGACGGTCTACCAAGTTGGCAATATGTCGACAAAACACTACCGGTAGATGTTGATTTCTCTGAACCAACTGATGGCCTTGAAGCGCCATGGGGTGTCGGCCAACTTGTTTTTATCTACGATGAAGAGACGCTAAACAACCCGCCAAGTTCTTACGCAGAAATGCTAAGTTACGCAAAAGCGTTCCCTAACCGCCTTACTTACCCTCGCCCACCAGAGTTCCATGGCACTAGCTTCATTAAATCTCTGCTCATTGAGTTAAGTAACAACGATCCTGCACTGCAAAAACCAGTGCCCGATGAAGCATTCAAAACCGTTACGCAGCCTCTATGGGGTTACTTAGATGAATTCCACACTGTCGCATGGCGTGGCGGTAAACAGTTCCCAGGCGGAACAGCAGAAACCGTACAGCTGTTAGATGATGGTCAGATTGACCTAGCTGTCACGTTCAACCCGAACGCGGTTTTCTCAGCACAATCAAGCGGTAACCTAGCAGAAAGCACCAAAGCATACGCGATGGACGCTGGTGCACTGTCGAACATCCATTTCTTAGCGATTCCTTGGAACGCAAATGCCAGTGCAGGCGCGCAAGTTGCTATAAACTTTTTATTAAGCCCTGAAGCACAATCTCGCAAAGGTGATATCAACATCTGGGGTGATCCTTCAGTGCTAAGCAGCCAGTACCTAACCGGCACGGCTAAGAATACTCAACAGTTCAAATCTATCGCGGAGCCACACCCAAGCTGGCAAGCAGCGCTAGAAAAAGAATGGCTGAAACGCTACGGAAATTAATACACACCCATGTTAAGAGCGCTGTATCTAGTTATTATCGCAGTTTGTATATTACCGACCATCCCGGGGCTACTCGGGGTGGTGGTGTCTGCGCTCGGCTATGTACCCCCTATCGGTTTGCACCACTTCTCACTGGATGGCTTTCATGCTGTGTTTGACTGGGAAGGTGTGTGGACGTCGATTGGATTGACTTTTTATTCCGCCATTTTCAGCAGCTATCTTGCTTGTTTGATCACTTTCGCGATTCTTCAAGCCTCATGGGACAGCAAGTTCTGGCGTAAGATTGAAATGAGTCTTTCCCCTCTTCTTGCTATGCCGCATGTCGCGTTTGCCATTGGCTTCGCTTTTCTATTCGCACCAACAGGTATGGGCGTTCGTGTACTCAACCAAATGTTTGGTTACGATCCAAATGCACAAACGGTGAATGATCTGGCGTTGTTGATCAAAGACCCACACGCACTGGGTTTGATCGTCATGCTTGCTATCAAAGAAGTACCGTTTTTATTGTTGATGAGCATTCCTATTCTTCAGCAATTAAAAGTTGAGAAGATTGAAAAAGTCAGCCATTCGATGGGTTACAGTTCCGCGCAAGCATGGTGGAAATGCGTTTTCCCACAATGGTTAGCGAAGCTGCGTTTTCCAATGTTGGCTGTTCTGGCTTACAGCTTATCCGTTGTGGATGTGGCGCTAATTATTGGCCCAACCAACCCTCCTACGTTTGCAGTGTTGGTATGGCAATGGTTTAACGACCCTGATTTGTCACTCCTACCAAGAGCGGCGGCGGGCGCGGTTGTGCTGTTTGCTATTGCAAGCCTTTTGATTGGTTTTGCACGACTTGTCGAATGGAGCATTACGAAAGGCTTCAAACGCTGGCAATACTCTGGTCGCAGCGGCTTCCGCTTACCGGGTAAGACCTTGTTCTCCATGATTGCCCTACTCGCACTGTTAATGGTGCCATTGATGGTGGTCTGGAGCTTTGCACAGCGTTGGCGTTTCCCTGACTTATTACCAAGCCGCTACAGCTTACGTTTTTGGGAATACGAGTGGCAAAGTATTCTTGGCACGCTAGAGCAAAGCATGTTGATTGCAGTTATCAGTACATCTATTGCCCTTGTACTAGCACTAATCGCTCATGAGTACCGCCTACGATACCGTTGGCAGGTGCCGGGTTACATCATCGCTGTACCTATGTTGATCCCGCAGCTTTCTGTGTTGTTTGGTATGCAGGTCGCTACTCTGTATCTCGACAGCAATGCATATTTCTTCTGGGTGTGCTGGGCGCATGTCTTCTTCGCTTTCCCATTCGTATACTTGTCATTGGATGGTCCTTGGCGCAGCTTCGACAACGGTTTGATTCGTGTCGCTCTAAGCCTTGGTAAATCACCAATGCAGGCTTGGTTGAAAGTGAAATTGCCGATTCTTCTGCCTGCCATTGCCTTTGCTTGGGCAGTGGGAATTAGTGTGAGCTTGGCTCAATACCTACCAACACTGGTGCTGGGTGCTGGTCGCATCAGCACAATAACAACAGAAGCGGTAGCCCTCTCAAGTGGCTTCGACCGTCGTGTCACCGCGATTTACGCAATTTGGCAAGCGCTCTTGCCGTTAATGTTCTTCTCTTTTGCGATTCTACTTAGTCGTTTACACGTTAAGTATCGCCGGTTGTCTATTAAAGGTTTACTACCGAATGAGTCTTTGTCTCGAAAACCTCGCCATCCGTAAAACCAATGGCGATACTCTTTTCTCTGCGTTCAACATGACCGTAAAGAAAGGTGAAATTGTTACCCTGATGGGCCCAAGCGGCTGCGGAAAATCCACCTTGTTGGATGCGATTGCTGGCCACCTGTCTTCCGAGTTCGACTATTCAGGCTCAATCACGCTCGATAACGAAAAGCTGGATGCTTTACCTGCACACAAACGTCAGGTGGGTATTCTGTTCCAAGACGATTTGCTCTTCCCGCACCTCACCGTGTGGGAGAATCTCGCCTTTGCACTACCCGATTCAATCAAAGGCGCAGAGCGCAAAGAGCGTGCGATGCAGGCTTTGAAGCACATCTCGCTAACTAAACTTGCAGAGTCTTTCCCTGATCAAATCTCAGGCGGCCAGCGCGCACGTATTGCTCTCACTCGCATGTTATTGGCAAAACCGAAAGTTGCCCTACTCGATGAGCCATACAGCAAATTAGATAAAGATCTGCGCGTACAGTTTCGCAATTGGGTTGTGGAGCAGCTTCAACAAGCCAATATTCCTGCTTTAATGGTGACTCACGATGAAGATGATATTCCTGAGGGCAGTCGCTGCCAGAACTGGCCTTGGGAGACAAGCCATGCTTGATAGCCTGAGTATCAAAATCATTAAGTGGCCATTGGCACAGAGCGCAAAACTGATTGATAAATGTGGCGTGACAGCTAACCAAACCACCTTGTTTGGCTTTGCCCTTGGTTGTTTTGCCTTACCTGCATTGATGGCAGAGCAATACACGCTTGCATTAGCGTTTATTCTGCTGAATCGAATCTGTGATGGATTGGATGGTGCTTTAGCGAGGATTCAAGGCATCACCGATGCGGGCGGCTTCCTTGATATAAGCCTAGACTTCTTGTTCTATTCTCTGATTCCCTTTGGCTTTGTACTAGCAAATCCAGAACAAAACGCCGTCGCGGGCGCATTCTTGATCTTCTCGTTTATTGGTACAGGAAGCAGCTTCTTAGCATTTGCGATCATGGCGGGTAAACGTGGTATCGATAACCCTGTCTACAAGCACAAATCTCTGTACTACATGAGCGGTCTGACAGAAGGCACAGAGACCATCGGTTGCTTCGTGCTGTTCTGTTTGTTCCCACAACATTTTGCCATCATTGCGTACATCTTTGGTGCGGCGTGTTGGTTTACTACGTTTACGCGTATTTACTCCGGGTTTCATACGCTGAAGCCGTAAACAAAACTTCAAGAGAGATTACTGATTGCGACGAAGGACCGCAGTCGGGAATCTCTTTTCAATCACCCCTCAGTAAAGCATCCCACTCACCACAAGCGTCACCACAATTCCAGAGACAAAACTCGGAAAATGCCACGTCCGCTGCTTAGCGCGGTAATACTCTTTTTGTAGGTCCTCTTGGTAGCTCTTTACGGCCAATTCTTTAATGTAGTTATTATGCATAACCTGTCCTCCTGACGTGTTTTACAGATGGAGGATAAAAGCTCAAGTTAACTTAAGGTCAACGGAAAAATTCAATTTCGGATAATATTATTTGCGAAGGCTGAATCCCTCACTCCTAGTTCTTAAGATCAATCAGTTGCACTTGTTTGTATCACAGTTTTGTTGTGTCACTTGATCGTCGTCAATGGAACATCAATCTCTCACACCTTTCGATGTTCAAATGACATCAAGTTGCTAGCATGAGCCCATTCAAGATAACTCTGGGCTTGTTATGACTCCTACTGTCGACCACGTACTTCTCAATATCGCACTCAATCTGAGCTCAAATCGCTCTCATGAGCAGCAATACCAAAACCTGATTGACGGGGTAGCACAAGTCTTCCCTTGCGATGCGAGTTGCCTGTTTATCTTTGATGAAGATGGCTTCCTAACGCCAGTCGCAGTAAAAGGTTTATCGAACTCAGTTCTCGGTCGCCGTTACTTTCCTAAAGCTCACCCGCGTTTAGATGCCATCATTCATAGTCGCGAGCCTGTTCGCTTTGATGCCGACTGCGCCCTGCCCGATCCATTTGACGGAACACTGTTAACCGAAGACCAGTGTATTGACGTCCATGACTGCATGGGCTTTAGCTTGTACGTTGAGGGGCAACTTGTCGGCGCATTAACCATGGATGCGCTAGCGGTTGGCGCGTTTGACCATATCGACCCAGTCGCAATCGAAACATTCGCAGCACTAACGGCGGCAACACTGCGTAACATTGCGCAATTAAAAGCCCTTAAAGCGCAGAACCAGAAGCAAAAGAGCGTCACGCAAACCCTGATCCAACAGGCACGCTCACAACACGGTGACATGGTTGGCTTAAGCCCACAAATCAATCAATTACGAAACAACATTGCGACCGTTGCTCAGTCGGATTACGCAGTATTGGTAACGGGAGAAACAGGAACGGGCAAAGAGCTTGTTGCTCACTCTGTCCATGCTCAATCTCACCGTAATGATAAACCGATGATTTACGTAAACTGCGCCGCCCTACCCGAAGGTCTGGCGGAGAGCGAACTGTTTGGCCACGTAAAGGGCGCTTTTACCGGAGCCAATAGTCATCGTGCAGGTAAGTTCGAGCTGGCTGATGGCGGGACAATCTTCTTAGACGAAGTCGGTGAATTGCCATTGATTTTACAAGCAAAACTGCTGCGAGTTATTCAGCAAGGTGAGTTGCAACGTGTGGGCAGCGATCAGCATTTGATGGTTAACGTGCGCATCATCGCAGCCACCAACCGACAGTTAGAAAAAGAAGTGGAAGATGGCACATTCCGTGCAGATTTGTTCCATCGCTTAAATGTATTCCCAATCAAAGTGCCACCACTTCGCACGCGTGATGGTGACATTCCAGTTCTTGCGGGATATTTGTTAGAAAAAGTACGTCAGCAATTTAACGCACCAAACCTTCACGTTCACCCTAAGGTACTGACTCAACTAGAATCTCTGCCTTGGTATGGTAACGTTCGAGAGCTTGAGCACACTTTAACGCGTGCAGCGTTACATGCCATTCAACAAGGCGCGAGCACCATCATGCTCAATCACTTTGATACTTCATTGGCATTAGATGATGTAAAAAACACATCGCATTACTTGCCAAAAGAGAGTCAGCCAATGCGTGAGTTAGTTGAGAGCTACCAACGAGACTTGATCGAACACGCTTTAAGTCAAACTGGCGGTGTTTGGGCAAAAGCAGCGGAGTTTTTACAAATGGATCGAGGCAACTTGTATCGCATGGGTAAAAAACTCGGCATTAGCAAATAGAAGCCCTACTTCACTCTTTTCTCTTGAAGGAAAAGTTACCTCTTGAACAGAGGGATTCCGGATGGTTCGCTTAGACTCGTCCGGAATGACGCTTAACACCAATGTGCATGAGTTAACTGCCTCATTTGGCTTTTCGCATTTCATTCCCTCCTCATTCGTACCAATTAAACCGCTCAAGTCTCTGCTTTCTTCTCACTCTTTAAGCTCACCAAGTTTTCAGTTGCCTTATTGCGTCACTCCAAAAATCTACGGAGGCGCACAATAGGAAACCTCTTCCTCCACACAACCGCATTAACTTTTCTCCTGTTTAACAAGTACTTCCACTTTCGATTGTTCAAGCGTTTCTCGCGTGTTGCTTTTCTCATCACATCTGTATTTTCGTTGTCATTTGCACATCATTCGCGTTGTCACAATCACATCAATCACGTACTTCGAAAGCAACAAAACCGTTATATATCAATAAGATAACAATTGGCACGCATTCTGCTATATAAGGAAAATAAAACGAATATTACTACAATCACTGGAGAACCCAATATGTTCTGTATTCAATGTGAACAGACAATCCAAACCCCGGCTGTAAAAGGCTGTTCTTTCGCACAAGGTATGTGTGGCAAAACTTCAGAGGTATCCGATCTACAAGACGTGTTGGTTTACACTTTGCAAGGGGTTTCTTTTTGGGCAGCACGCGCGCTTGAATTCAATATCATCAATGATGAAATCAACCAGTGGGCTCCAAGAGCATTTTTCTCTACGTTGACCAACGTAAACTTTGACCCAGAACGTATCCTTGAACTGACTTCTCAAGCAGCAACATACAAAGCGCTGCTAAAAGACCAAGCGACGACAGCAACAACTCTTGCAGATGAAGTGCTAGTGAACATTCCTGATGTAGCGAACTTCGAGTTGCCAAACAGCGCAGAGGAAATCTTGGCGTTTGCTCCTCAAGTTGCGGTAAACCGCGGTAAAGACCAAGTACACGAAGACGTTATCGGCCTGCGCCTACTTTGCTTATACGGCCTAAAAGGTGCAGCTGCGTACATGGAACACGCACGCGTACTTGAGCAAACCAACAATGATATCTTCGCGGAATACCACGAAATCATGGCTTGGTTAGGTACTGACCCTGAAGATCTAGGCGAACTGCTAGACTGCTCAATGCGCATCGGTCTTATGAACTACAAAGTGATGGAAATGCTGGATCACGGTGAAACAGTTACATTCGGTCACCCAGAGCCAACAACCGTTAACGTTAAGCCACTGAAAGGCAAATGTATTCTTGTTTCTGGTCATGACCTTCACGACCTAGAGAAAATCCTGCAACAGACTGAAGGCAAAGGCATTAACGTTTACACCAATGGTGAAATGCTGCCTGCACACGGTTACCCAGAGCTGAAGAAATACCCTCACCTAGTGGGTAACTACGGTAGCGCTTGGCAGAACCAACAGAAAGAGTTCGCTAACTTCCCTGGCGCGATTGTGATGACATCAAACTGCCTATTGAACCCGAACGTTGGCCAATACGCAGACCGTCTATTCACTCGTAGCATTGTTGGCTGGCCGGGTGTCGCTCACCTAGAAGGTGATGATTTTAGCCAAGTAGTCGAGTGTGCATTGGCACAAGAAGGCTTCCAGCACGACGAAATCGAGCACAACATCACGGTTGGCTTTGGACGTAACGCACTGATGAACGCGGCTCCTGCAGTTATCGACCAAGTGAAGCAAGGCAACATCAAGCACTTCTTCCTAGTAGGTGGTTGTGATGGCGACAAAGCAGAACGTAGCTACTACACCGACTTCACCGCGGAAGCACCAGAAGATACGCTAATCCTAACGCTGGCTTGTGGTAAATACCGCTTCAACAAGAACACATTTGGCGACATCAATGGCATCCCTCGCCTATTGGATGTAGGCCAATGTAACGATGCGTACTCAGCAATCCAGCTTGCACTGGCACTTGCGAAAGAGTTCGATTGCGACATCAACGAGCTTCCTCTAACGCTTGTTCTGTCTTGGTTCGAGCAAAAAGCGATTGTGATCCTGCTTACCCTATTCGCTCTTGGTGTGAAAGGCATCTACACGGGTCCAACAGCGCCTGCATTCCTGACGCCAAACTTGATTGCGATTATCCAAGAGAAATTCGATATGCGTAGCATTGGTAATGTTCAGGATGATCTTAAAACCATCCTAGCAGCGTAATCACCTTGCTTATCACGCGCCTCCTTAATTGGGGGCGCTTTTATCTATTGAGTACTCGACAACCAAAGAGATTGTTATGTTTTTTGAATGGCAAGGCAGTCAACCTGTCACGTTACGCTGTGTAGACAAATACCATGAAACTGCTGATGCAGTGAGCCTCAAGTTGGCAGACCTGTCAGAGTCGCTCTTGTTTGAATTTAAAGCCGGTCAGTTCATCAACCTTGGCGTTGAAATCGATGGCAAGATGGAGTTTCGTGCTTACTCTCTCAGCTCTCTTTCCGGTGACGACTGTCTGCAACTAACGATAAAGCGTGTCGAAGGCGGTAAGGTATCCAACTACATCATCGATAAGCTTCTCATTGGCGATACAGTTCAAGCGCTTCCTCCTACGGGTGATTTCAACTGCATTGACCATCCACCAATCGAGGTCAACGGTAGAAAGAAAGCACTGCTCATCAGTGCGGGCTGTGGCATTACGCCTGTATTCGCGATGGCAAAAGAATGGCTAGGCAACGACGCTGGTGTTGATATTGAGTTCCTACACATTGCCCGTTCTAAGCCGGAAACCATCTACTTTGATTTGCTGGAGACCTACCATTCGGTTTATCCAGATTTCAATTTGAAATTGCTGCTGAAAAACCGTGGTGAAACACTATACCCAGAAGGTCGTTTGAATACCGAGTGGTTAAAAGAACTGGTGCCCGACTTTAAACAGCGCACGGTTTATCTATGCGGTCCAAATCAGTTTATGCTTGATGTTCAAAGCTACTTGAATGAGCTTGGCTTTGATATGGCGAACTTCTTCCAAGAAAGCTTTACACCAGCAGCAAGCGAAGAAACCGAAGTATCAAATGAATCAGCGAGTGTGTCAGTACCTAATTTCGCCCAAACGATTGATGCTCAAAAAGGCCAAGTCCTTGCTGATGTGTTGGAAGGCGCAGGATTACCACTGATCATAGCTTGCCGAAGCGGTATTTGTGGCTCTTGTAAGTGTAAGGTTCGCAAGGGTAGCGTGTCTTCAACCAGCCAAGAGACATTGACCCCTGAAGAAATTGAGCAAGGCTATGTACTCGCCTGCTCTTCGACGATTGAATCCGATCTTGAAGTTCAGATTGGTTAAAGCCGTTAATACGAACATTAAAAAAGCGCCGTACTAGGCGCTTTTTGCTTATGGAAAAGTGTTATTAAACTCGGAAGTTTCTTTATCTAAACTCAGCTAAACAGTAAAACCTTCAGTGCAGCTTCGCTATCTACATCCATAAACTCTGGCGGGTTATCCAAACGCTCGCGGAATGTTAGCTCTGGCGCTTCTTCCTTCATGCTTTCAATCAAGAAATCGCTGGTCACCGATGGTGAGTTTACACACGCTAACACCTGACCACCTTCTGCCAATAAATCAGGCAAACGGCGTAGAATCTTTTTGTAGTCTTTGGTTAGTGCAAAGCTGCCTTTCTGGAATGATGGTGGATCAATGATGATCACATCGTATTGGCCCGCTTTCTTAATCTTGCCCCACGACTTAAAGATGTCGTGCCCCATAAAGCTCACTTGGTTGATGTTATGACCATTCAGCTTATGGTTCTCACGACCTTTAGACAGCGATGCTCTCGCCATATCCACGTTAACCACTTTATCTGCGCCACCAGCAATTGCAGCAACAGAAAAGCCACAAGTGTAAGCAAACAGATTAAGTACGTTTTTGTGCTTCGCATTTTCACGTACCCAGTCACGGCCGTAACGCATATCAAGGAACAGACCGAAGTTCTGGTTACGTCCGATGTCTAGCTGGTACTTCAAGCCACTTTCTTCAACCACAGGCCGAGCATCTAGCTCACCCAACAGAATTTCAGAAGGTGCGCCGTCAGCGTAGCGATGTTGGATTACGATCGTGCGCCCCTGTTTCTCTGCCCACAGAGCAGATTCTGAAAGCGTGTTCAACCCTGCTTTCAATTCAGTAAGAAACGTCTCATCCACTTCTTTAAATAGGTTGATGATCAACTGACCTTGTAACCAATCACACGTGATTTGCTCTAAACCTTCAAAACGGCGACCACGACCGTGAAACAGTCGGCGAATTTCATTGGGAGCTTGTGTTAGCTCCGCTTCTAGATGCTGGAAAAACAGCGGAAGTTGTGATGCTTGCATCGAATTCTCTTATTCGTTTTCTTTGTGATGGTTATTTAATCGTAGGCCAGTTCAGCTCCCACGGAGAAAGCCAAGAGTCTACACCTTGAGAGACGACTTCATTATGCCATTTACTGCCAAGTGCTTTATGCTCGCGCGGGTCGCAAACAAAGCGATGAGTTTCATCTTGATACGGAAAGCACAACGAAAATGCATGCAAGTAACCACGGTCTGCTTCATTGCCTGCATTATAAATAGGATCGCCAACAATTCCTGAGCCAACTGATTTCAATGCCACGCGAATTTGGTGTGTTTTGCCAGTGTGCGGCTTACATAAAAACACGCGCTCTCCCGGCTCTGCAGCGAGGGAAAAGAATTGGGTAATCGCGGGATTCGTTTTGCTGTTCACCAGTTTCCATGAGGAACGACGAGAGCGTTCCATATCACCCACTACTAGCCCTTGTTTCTTCTTAGGCTTTTTCGAGCCAATCGCAAGGTAGAACTTTTCGACTTCGCGATTGGCAAATGCTTGAGATAAGGCGCTTGCTGCTTTCGCATTGCGGCCGAGAAGTAGAATACCAGAAGTCATTTTATCGAGACGGTGGATAAGATACAGCTGCTCATCACCACTCTGCTTTGCTACTTCTTGAAGCAACATAGTGTCACCATCGTCTTTATGAACAGAGACGTTGGGATGTTTATTGATGATCAGAAAATCTGGATGGGTATGTAGAATGTCGAACATAAAAAACTGGCTCCACGTTTGGAGCCAGAAGTATACCGATTCTAAGCAATTAGGCGAGCTTAAACTTACCCACTAGAGCTTCCAACTCTTGAACTTTACGATTCAGGCCCTCAACACTTTGAGAGCTGTCATTCGCGAGTTGTAATGAACGAGCTGAAATATCACTGATCGACGTAATATCCGCGGCAATTTCTTTCGTTACAGCGGTTTGCTCTTCTGCAGCAGTCGCAATTGAGTTCACCATACTTTGAACATGCGCCGCACCAGAAACGATTTCCTCCAGTGAGTTCACTGCACCTGAGCTTTGACTCACGCCAATTTCAACCAAACGACAACCGTCCTCAGTGTAAGTCACCGCTTCTTGAGTACCGACTTGAATTGCTTGGATGATCTCACCAACCTCTTGTGTTGCCTTCGTTGTTCGTTCAGCAAGAGCACGAACTTCATCCGCAACCACAGCAAAACCACGACCAAACTCACCTGCACGTGCCGCTTCAATCGCCGCGTTCAATGCCAGAAGGTTCGTCTGCTCTGCGATATCTTCAATGACTTTGATAACCGCACCGATTTTCTCGCCATGAGAACCTAGGCTGTTCATTTGCACCGACATATCCGACATTTGCTGTGATACTTGCTGAATGCTTTCAACCATCTCAACAATAACAGTACGCCCTTGCTCTGCGGTTGATTCCGACTTGCGAGCCTCTTCAAAGGTTGCTGCGCCCTGCTCTGCTACTTGAGAAATGGTCAGACTTAGCTCTTCTGACGCCGTCGCGATCAAGTGCGCTTTGTCCGCTTGGCTGCTTGCACCGGAGACAATATCTTGACTGACGGTAGCCAATTCTCCAGTCACGGACTTCACTTCTTCGGATACTAACGATATAGAACCAATAAGACTGGTCAAAGACGCTTGCATCTTATTCAAAGACGTCGCGAGGTTTGCTAGCTCGTCACCTGATTTATCGTCGATAGGCGCTACCGTTAGGTCACCCTCTGCAACGCGCTGCGCCAGTTCATCCAATTTACTCAAGCGACTGGTAATCGAATTAGACAACAAGTATGCGATAACAGCAGTGGCAACAAGTGCTATCGAACCAAGCACATAAATCGTCAATTCGATACTGTTAAATGAATCCGAAAGATCAAGCAAAGCTTCACTAGTACTTTGACGACCGTCGATTGATGCAGCATCTAGGATAGACTCAAGCGGTGCTAGATTCGTTTCATAAAGTGAGCGAAGACGCGCGACATTCTCTTCAACATTTTCTAAGCCGAGATTGGACAGAACTTGGGATTCAAAGTCTCGTGTAAAATCGCTCATGTAACGCTCAGCTTTCTCAACGTTACGGTAATCTTCACCACCTACCGTCTCCAAACGTTTAACTGCAGCAATCGCTGCTGCAAACTCCTTTTTATTAACTTGATATTCAGCCTGAGCGCCAGAGACACCAACAATGCTTCCTAATGCATCGCGATAAACATCACCAGCCTCATCGATCAGAATTAGATACTGAACTGTTTCAGGAACATCGTCCGTTCTCACCTCGTCAGCCACTTTGTGCGAGTTCAATACTTCTAATGTAATAATCCCTATCATCACTAGCATGATCGCCAAAATGGCACCAAAACTCGCGTACAGTTTTTTACGAACAGACATTGTCACTAATAACCTTCCTTACCGTTGTCATGGATTTTCTTACTGGTTAATCCACATATTTACACATGCTTTGTAAGGGTTATCGGAACGTACCTCTGCAACTTGAGTACATTTTTTTGTGATCTAAATCTCTATGCGAGCGATCTCACAATTACTACCCGTTATTAATATGAGTTTTCTCAATCCTATAAATTATGAATATAAAAAAACGGGAACCGATTAAGGTTCCCGTTTTCAATCAAAGTCTATTTGGTTATAACTTCTTAGAGAAGATACCCGCCAGTGCGATGATGCCGATACCCACCAGCATGATTTCGCCCTTACCGCTGTCGAAACCAGACTTGATACCCATGAAGGCTACGATTGCGATTGCCACTGGGATTACGTACTTAACTAGGTTGTACCATAGACCAAATAGTGGGAAAGAAACTTTGCCGTCGTTAGTGATCTCTTTCTCTAGTTCAGCGCGGTTTAGACGCCAGCCAGCAAAGATACATACCAACATACCGCCAACCGCTAGGAAGATCTTATCCGTTAGTAGGTCAAAGATATCAAATGCGCCCGTACCGAATAGTGTCGGACCAACACCACCAAGTGATAGCGATGCGAACACACACAGTGTTGCCATTACGACACTCGCAGACAGTACTGCTGTAGAACGCTTCAGGCCTTTCTCATCGATTAGGTAAGAAACCACTACTTCTAGCAGAGATACTGAAGACGTCAGCGCTGCTACTGTTAGACCAATGAAGAACATCAGAGCAAATAGAAGGCCAATTACGCCGCCCATTTCAGCAAACAGTTGAGGAACAACGACGAATACTAGACCTGGGCCTGCTGCTGGCTCCATACCGAATGCGAACATTGCTGGGAACATTGCTACACCCGCTAGGATTGCAACACCAGTATCCATCGCCGTAACCATGCCGGTAGTTTGAACTAAGTTTTCCTTCTTCTTCAGGTAAGAGCCGTACGTCATCATACAACCCATACCTAGACTTAGAGAGAAGAATGCTTGGCCTAGCGCCGCTAGAACGACATTGCTGTCTACTTTCGAGAAGTCTGGCATGAATAGGAACTCAAGACCCGCCATTGCACCAGGAAGCATCAGACCTTTCACTGATACAACGATCAGGATAAGGAATAAAAGAGGCATGAGGATTTTACCAGCCTTTTCGATACCGCCAGAAATACCTTTCATAACGATAACGATGTTAAGGAACAGGTAAACACCCATCCACATTAACGGTTGGACTGGATCAGAAATGAAGCCGCCAAAACTGTCACCAATTGCTTCAGGAGCACTTAGTAGACCACCACCTACTTTAAAGATGTAAGCAAGCGCCCAGCCACCTACTACAGGGTAGAAACCCATGATCAGTAGACCACTTAGCACGCCGATAACACCGGTAAACGTCCAACGGCGGTCAGTAGATTTGAACGCACCTACTGCTGAAAGACCTGTCTTACGACCAATAGCGAATTCTGTCAGCATGACGCTAAAGCCGATAAAAATAACGAATAAAAGGTAAATTGCTACGAACGCGCCGCCGCCGCTCTCACCTGCTGTGTAAGGGAACTTCCATATATTGCCTAAACCGACAGCGGAACCCGCTGCTGCCATGACGAAGCCTAGTTTAGACCCCCACGTATCACGTGGTGCTGCTGTATTTGTAGCCACGCTTTTTCTCCAAAATGTTTTGTTGTGTTTGCATAGAGATAGGCGTCTAGAATATGTTCGTGTAAAAAATAATGTACACTTTATAAGATGTTTGTATGACGCTCTATGTATGGCAAGTAAAGCAGTTTCAATTTAAAATTGGAACCCCGATCAGCACATTTATCGCACAAATGTATCATTGTTCACGCTAAATGCTGCTTTTTTACGCAAAAGTTAAGATTTCCTCCAACTTTTCACACCTTAGTAACAGAACGTCTCGTTATAAAATTCATTTCACGATACAAAATCATCCTCCTCTAGTGGTATGAAAATAGTTTCCCGTTCCGCCATTTACGCTTAATATCCATATTGGGTTTATTACTTTTGGCGACTATGGACAAGTTCTATCATTTTCTCACTCTAACTGGCATCGGCCTTTACTGGTTTTTGGTTGCGGGTGTTACGATCCGTGTCGTATTAAAACGTCGCGCTGTTAGTGTTTCTCTTGCATGGCTGATGATCATTTATATTCTGCCAGTGCTTGGCGTCGCTTGTTATTTTCTATTCGGTGAGCTCAACCTCGGTCGCAAACGTGCAGAACGCGCAAAAGAGATGTTTTCACCATTCCAGCGATGGTTCACTCAGTTAAATGACTGCAATGCGCATGTCCCTGAAGCAATGGGACGCCATATCTATCGTATTGATGAGCTGTGCAACAATCGTCTTGGTTTACCTGCATTAAGTGGGAACACGCTTTCTCTACAACAATCGCCTAACGAAATTCTCCACTCGATTATCGAAGACATCGAGAATGCTGAACACAGTATTCGCATGGTTTTCTATATTTGGCATCCTGGTGGTTTAGCTGACGCCGTTGCTTCGGCTTTGATTCGCGCTTCTAAACGTGGCGTAGACGTAAAACTGCTACTCGATTCAGCGGGCAGTCCACGTTTCTTTCGCAGTCATTGGTATAAAATGATGAAAGACGCAGGCATCGATGTTGTGCAAGCGTTAGAAGTAAAAATGTGGCGTATCTTCCTTCGTCGTTTGGATTTACGCCAACACCGTAAGATCATTGTGATTGATGATGAGATCGCTTACACCGGTTCGATGAACTTGGTTGACCCCGCCTTTTTCAAGCAGAACAGTGGGGTTGGGCAGTGGATCGATATTATGGTGCGAGTCACCGGACCGACGGTAAATGTTTTAAGCGCTATTCATTGTTGGGATTGGGAAGTAGAAACTGGTGAGCGTTATTTTCCTAAGCATCCAGAATGTAGAATCGACAATAAAGAAGACGAGTTTCAGCATCCAATCCAAGTGGTGCCGTCTGGCCCTGGTATGCCAGAATACTTGATCTACCAAGTACTCACATTAGCCATCAACCAAGCGAATCGTTCCGTCAGAATCACCACGCCTTACTTCGTGCCAAGTGCCGATCTATTAGAGACTCTGAAAATGACCGCGCAGCGCGGCATCGAAGTAGAACTTATCATCCCACACAAGAATGACTCTATGATGGTTCAATGGGCTTCGCGGGCATTCTATGACGAGTTGCTCGTCGCTGGGGTGAAGATTTACGAATTCTATGGCGGGTTACTGCATACAAAATCAGTCGTGATTGACGAGCAATTCTGTTTGGTGGGTACCGTAAACATGGACATGCGCAGTTTGTGGCTTAACTTCGAAGTAACACTGGCTGTCGATGATGAAGAGTTCACAAAACAGATGTCGTGGCTGCAAGACAGCTATATCAAACAGTCCCATACCGTTGATCGAGATAAGTGGGAAAAACGCAGTATTTTCTCTCGCTTCTTAGAGCGTGTTTTCTATCTGTTTAATCCATTACTGTAGCAAATACCCAAAATAACAAAACTTCCTCGAAAACCGACAGCCATAAACTGTCGGTTTTCTTTTTCTTATTCAATCAATGCTTCTGTTTTTCGACCTATCCTCGGAGGAGTCGTTTGAAGTTAAGTTTTCCCTTGCAAACCACCCATCGTCCATGTTTTAAATATTGAAAATCGTAAATTAGACAGGGAAATTTTATGTCAGAGGGCAAAAAGACCAAATTCGTTACTGCAGGCCGTGATAAGAAGTGGACGAATGGCGTGGTCAACCCACCAGTACAACGAGCTTCAACTATCGTGTTTGATACAGTTGCTGAAAAGAACCAAGCAATGATTAACCGAACCAACAAAACACTGTTTTACGGACGTCGTGGTACGAATACTCACTTTGCTTTCCAAGATGCGATGGTGGAAATCGAAGGTGGTGCTGGCTGTGCACTTTACCCTTGTGGCACGGCCGCAATCTCGAATGCGATTCTGTCTTTTATCGAAACCGGCGACCACATTTTGATGGTGGATACTTGTTACGAACCAACCCGCGATTTCTGCGATACCATTATGAAAAAAATGGGTGTCGAAACGACTTATTTTGATCCTATGATAGGCGAAGGTATCCGCGACCTAATTCAGCCAAACACCAAGGTACTTTTCCTTGAGTCTCCGGGTTCTATCACTATGGAAGTCATGGACGTTCCGACTTTAGCAAGCATTGCACACGAAAAAAACATCATCGTAATGCTTGATAACACTTGGGGTGCCGGTGTGAATTTCTCACCATTCGAGCACGGTGTTGATATCTCTATCCAAGCAGCAACCAAGTACATTGTTGGTCACTCAGATGTAATGCTGGGTACGGCGGTTGCGTCTGAGAAATACTGGGACCAGCTGCGAGAACAAAGCTACCTTATGGGACAATGCGTTTCTCCTGATGACGCATATCTTGGTCTGCGCGGTATTCGTACTTTGGATGTTCGCTTACGCCAGCATGCCGAGAATAGCCTGAAAGTCGCACAGTGGTTGGCAAGCCGCCCTGAAGTTGATCACGTTCGTCACCCTGCCCTAGAAACCTGCCCAGGTCATGAGTTCTTTAAACGCGACTTTACTGGTGGGAATGGCTTGTTCTCATTCGTATTAAAAAGCTCGTACCCGAAAGCAACCACAGCATTGTTGGATGGCATGAAACACTTCAGCATGGGTTACTCATGGGGTGGTTTTGAGAGTTTGATTTTAGCTAACGAACCAAAGAGCTTTAACAGTTTGCGCACAGTGGCGAATCCAAACTTCGAAGGCACACTTGTCCGCCTGCACATCGGTCTTGAAGATGTTGAAGATCTCATTGCCGATCTTGAAGCAGGCTTCGAGCGATACAACGCACTCGTACTAGAAAAAGAAGCCTCTTTATAAGCATTCAGAACAATTATTAAATAGCCTCGTACTGCGAGGCTATTTTTTTGCCGCTCATTACAGAGTTACTAACCCATTGTCTTAATTAGAATTAACTAACATTCTAATATTCATAAATTCAATGTTAATCATATCTGTTGATTTTCTTTTGAGTAATCACAGATTAAAACAATGTGCCACAAACGAACTTCTCAACCGCAAAACTTATCTCCTATTTTATAAAACTCACAAGAGGTCATACCACAAGGAGATAGTTTTGAAACTCAGATTCATAACAACAATGCTTTTCGTTTTAAGCACCCTACCCTTTGCATCTGCCAACGCCAGTGGGTACACGGAGACTAAATATCCCATTGTTCTTGTTCATGGGTTGTTTGGCTTTGATACCTTGGCCGGTGTCGATTACTTCTATGGCATACCACACTCTCTGACCAAAGATGGCGCAACGGTTTATGTTGCCCAAGTGTCTGCGACCAACAGCAGTGAAGCTCGCGGTGAGCAGCTATTAGCACAGGTTGAAACGCTGCTTGCTGCAACAGGCGCACAGAAGGTCAACTTGATTGGACACAGTCACGGAGGCCCAACAACACGCTATGTCGCCTCCATACGCCCTGACTTAGTGGCATCCGTTACCAGTATCGGAGGAGTAAATAAGGGCTCTAAAGTTGCAGATATTGTGCGCGGTACGGTGCCTGAAGGCTCTATCAGTGAAGGCGTGGCTGTGAAGTTGGCAGAAGGGCTCGTGACATTGATTAACCTACTTTCTGGTGGCACAGACCTCGACCAAGATCCATTGGCCTCTTTAGAAGCTCTAACCACCGAAGGTTCTTTGGCGTTCAACCAATATTATCCGGAAGGTATCCCTACCAGTGAATGCGGAGATGGTGATTTGTTGGCATCGAATGGCGTGTATTACTACTCATGGACGGGCTCTTCGAACTTTACCAATCTATTTGACCCTACTGACGGCGCAATGGTCGTCTTAGGCTTAGCATTTGATGGTCCGAACGATGGCCTTGTCGGGGCATGCAGTACTCACCTAGGTAAGGTGATTCGAGACAACTATAAGATGAATCATCTGGATGAAATCAACGGATTGCTTGGTATTCATCACTTGTTCGAAACTGACCCAGTCACACTGTATCGTCAGCATGCAAATCGCCTGAAACTGCAAGGTCTATAAAAAGGAACTTATCATGAAGAAAGCCGCTCTTGTCATTGTGTCCGTTGTATCACTCATTAGTGTAGGAGCGGTTTATTTGTATCAACCTCAGTCAGCGCAGCCAATAAAGGCGCATTCACAACAAGATACTACAGTTGATCTTTCCTCCCAGAAAGACTTCTTTGAGTACTCATTGAGCAGTCTTGGGGAGCAAAGCCTTGAAGAAATCAAAGCCAACGTAAAAACCGGCGAATCACAATCAAATTCACTGGGTATCAACGCAGAACTGTTCGAAACTTACCTCGCCTACAAAGAAGCGTTATCCAAGCTAGAACCGTTTGAAGGAAATTCATTGTCATTGATGGAGTTGAAACAGCTGAACAACGCCATCTTGTCGATGCAGAGCGAATTTTTTACTGACGAACAAATCGCTCAACTTTTCGATGAAGAAAATCGCTTACGTCAGTTAGCAATAGATAAACTCGCCATTCGGGAAACCCAATTAGACGCTGACTCTCAAAAACAAATACTCGAAGAAAACCTCGCCTCTCAACCTGAGTACATTCAACAAAGTGAGCGCAATAACGCGCTAGTGATTGAACTAAATCAGACCTCGGAAATGTCTGCACAAGAGAAGTATTTGGCTCGTGTTGATTTGGTGGGCGAAGAAGGCGCCGAACGACTACAGGCTTTGGATGAACAACGAGCATCGTTTAATGCATCACTCAACGATTATTTAGAGAAACGAGCGGAGATCATCAACAATGATTTCCTCGGTAAGGAAGAAAAGAAAACAGAAATCGCTGGATTAAGAGAGCAAAGCTTCGAGCAAAACCAATGGCGTCACGTCGAAGCTTTAGAAAGAATTCATGATAGTGAAGCGAACAACTAGTTCGATGTCTAGTTAGGCTTTTTAGGACAACCAACAATGTGGTCGTCGACCATGCCTACGGCTTGCATAAAGGCATAGCAAATGGTCTCACCAACAAACTTAAAGCCTTTCTTCTTAAGGAACTTACTCATCGTTTTGGACTGTTCTGTCGATACTGGCACTTGGCTCATATCTGTCCAGTGATTCACGATTGGCTTGCCATCGACAAATTGCCATAGCGCAGCGGAAAGGCTTCCGTATTCTTCAATCAATTGCTTGGCCGCTTTGGCATTGCTAAATACCGAATTGATTTTACCGCGATGCTTGACCACATCGAAGTTCTCAACGATGAACTCTGTACGCTCTTCATCGCGTTGAATCAACTTATCTAAATCATAGTGCTCAAACGCTTCACGATAGCCTTCTCGCTTTTTCAGGATAGTAATCCAACTCAAGCCAGCTTGCGCACCTTCTAACGTGATGAACTCAAACAAAACGGTATCATCATGAACAGGCACTCCCCATTCCGCATCGTGATATTCACGTTCAAGTGGGTGGTTCATCGCCCATGCACACGTTCTATGTTCCATACTTTTATCCTTATAAAAACGCCTCTGACAATCGGTCAGAGGCGTTTTTCAAACTTAACTGAGTTAAGCGGTTACTTTGGTAATGCCACTCTGTGGAATAGACGATACAACACTGGTACAACAATTAGTGTCAGTACGGTCGCAAAACCCAAACCAAACATGATGGTTACTGCCATTGGTTTGAAGAAGATATCCGGTAGTAGAGGAATCATACCAAGAATGGTAGTGATTGCCGCCATACATACCGGGCGCACACGACTCACCGCGGCATCAACTACGGCATCGTACGCTTCTTTACCCGACTTCATTTCAATCTCAATCTGGTCAAGCAGTACAATACCGTTCTTCAGAACCATACCAGACAAACTCAAGAAGCCCAGCAGCGCCATAAAACCAAATGGTGTATTCAAGGCCAATAAACCTGTCGTCACACCAATCAATGCCAGAGGTACCGTTAACCAAACAATCAAAGGTTCTTTGATTGAGTTGAACAAGAAAATGGTGATCAAGAACATGAACAAGTAACCCATCGGCATCGTGGTGAACAACGATGCTTTAGCATCACCAGAAGATTCATATTCACCACCCCACTCTAGAGAGTAGCCTGGTGGCATTTCGATCGCTTCAATCTGAGGTTGTAGGCGTTTTTGTAATGTTGCCGCCGTCTCTTCACCCAAGATATCTGGATCGGCCATCACCGTTAGCATACGCTTGCGGTTCTTACGCACGATGATTGGGTCTTCCCAACGCATGTCGTATCCCATAGTTACTTGTTGTAGAGGGATAAACTCACTCTGTGCTGGACTCCAAATCTTCATCCCTTCGATGTTGCGAATATCGATACGCTCATCTTCTGGTAGACGAGCAACAATTGGCATTAGCGTTGTACCATCTCGGTAAAGACCGATGCTCATGCCCGAAAACGACATTGAAAGGAAATCGTCCACATCTGATTTGGTGATACCGTAACGGCGTGCTTGGCTTTCATTAAACTGAGGCTCAAGTACCTGAGTACGTTCACGCCAATCATGACGAATGTTTGTTGCACCTGGATCGGCGTACATCACATCCATCACTTGCGCAGCGATAGTACGTAGCACTGTTGGATCAGAACCGATAACACGTGCTTCAATTTTCGCACCGCCACCAGGGCCCAATTCAATTTGTTTCAGCTTGTAGTTGATCTCTGGGTAATCAGATTTCAAATGCTCTCTAAAACGTTCCATTAACGGGGCTAGTGCTTCGTAGTTATCAACTCGAGTAGTGATCTCACCATAAGCCGCGTAGCTTTTTTCTGGTGCGTAGGTCAGCATGAAACGTTGCAAACCTTTACCCGCCGTCGTCGTGATGTGGTCTACATGGTCCTGTTCTGCCAACCAACCTTCTAACTCCTGCAACGTATCGTTAGTCGCTCGAATATCGGTGCCTTCCGGTAACCAAACATCCAATTGGAAGATAGGTGTCGTTGAAGATGGGAAGAATGCTTGTTTCACATGCGTAAAGCCGTAAACGCTCGCGGCCAAACCTGCCACCAAAACAACCACTGTGAACCAAGCTCGGCGCATACAGAAGCTAAGGAACTTCTTGTACATGACAAAAACAATACCGTTGTATGGGTCGTTGTCTTCGCCTTCACCACTTTTGATTTTCTGCCCTTTAAAGAAGATATCAGCAAAAAATGGTGTTAACGAAATCGCCGTAAACCAACTTAACATCAGAGAGATAAGCAACACGGTAAACAGGGTGCCACAATATTCACCTGTCGAGTCTTCTGATAAACCGATTGGTGCAAACGCCGTTACCGCGATCACCGTTGCACCCAATAGCGGCCATTTGGTTTGCGTTACAATATCCGTTGCAGCTTGCAGTCTCGTTCGCCCTTTCTGGGTACCTATGAGTATCCCTTCCACGACAACGATGGCATTATCCACCAGCATACCTAGAGCAATAACCAAGGCACCTAACGAAATACGCTGCAAATCGATGGCCAGATACTTCATGAAGATGAAAGTGCCAAGCACGGTCAAAAGCAGAATTAGACCGATAAGCAGACCCGAGCGCAGCCCCATGAAAAACAGCAAAACGATAATTACGATACCCACCGCTTGAGCTAGGCTGATAACGAAGCCGCTCACTGACTTATCTACTTCTTTCGGCTGGTTGTAGATTTCTGAAATTTCAACACCAACGGGTTGTTGGTATTTCAGTTCTGCAACACGGCGATCAAATGCTTTGCCCACTTCCACAACGTTCACACCTTGAGCGAATGAGACGCCCAAGTTCAACGCCAGTTCACCGTTGTAATTAATGATGTTCGTCGGGACTTCCATGTAGCCACGTTTAATCTCAGCAACGTCTTTTAAGAAGATCAGGCCTTGCGCGCCCGACTCCGTCAGTAGCAAATCACCTAGCTCATCAACACTTTGGAACTCACCCGTCGGTTGAATACGAATGTACTCATTACCAATTCGAATTGCACCGGCATCGGAAACGACGTTTTGAGTCGAAAGTAAATTGAAAACCGTATTTGGTGATAGGCCAAGACTGCTCAACTTCTTCATCGAGATTTCAATGAAGACTTGCTCTTGTTGCTGGCCAGAAACCGAAACTTTGCTGACGCCGTCAACAAGTTCGAGTTCCCGCCTTAAATAATCAACATAGTCGAGCAACTCTTTGTAACTGTACCCATCACCAGTAACCGCGAGCAAAATACCGTATACGTCGCCAAAGTCATCGATAACCGATGGATCATTTACACCCGGAGGCAGGGAGCCCTTTAAGTCATTTACTTTTCGACGCAGTTCATCCCATATCTGTGGTAAGTCATCTGGACCATAGTTGTTTTTCATGGTCACGGTGATTTGCGACAAGCCTCGGCTGGAGATGGAATTGACCTCATCAACATAAGTCAGCTGTTGAATCGCTTTTTCTATCGGATACGTTACCTCTTCCTCAACCTGTTGAGGCGTTGCGCCCGGGTAAGAAGTAACAACCATTGCATCTTTGATAGTAAACGCAGGATCTTCTAAACGTCCCAAGCCAAAGAATGCTGACACACCGCCGATCAAAAAGATCAGCGACACCATCCAACTGATAACACGGTTGCGAATAAAATAGGCCGCAATGCCAGTTACGTTATCATCATCTTGAGGCGCAGTATTTTTTTGTTCACTCATTGCGTTGCCTCCTGCTTAACCACTTCCACTTTTATGCCATCTCTTAATCGGGATACACCAGCAACAACGACTTTGTCATCAAGTTCTAGGCCATCAAGAATCTGAACTGAGGTTTGTGACGCTTTACCTGCACGCACTTGTTTGCGGCTCACGGTATTATCATCATTCAAAACCCAAACGAATTTATTTTCACGGCTCAGATCATCTCCATCGGCATTAAAGATCGCTTCAATGGGAACATTAATGCCGACGTTAAGCTCAAGACCCACCTTTTCATCTTTCGATGTCACGTCTACCGCCATACCATCAAGAATGTATTCGTTTTCCGGCATTGGCAGTGATAGCGTCACCGTAAAGGTGCCTGTATCAGGGTCAGGTTCTGTCGTGAACTCTTTGATTTTCGCCTTGTATTCATTGCCACTTGGCACACGAACGACAGCATTAATTGCCGTCAAACGCTCTTCAGTAGGAGGTTGGTTCACGTAAAGACGATCGGGGAGCTGAATAAGGACTTCAACGCGATCAACACTGTGAATGTTAACGATATATTGACCAACTTGAATATTTTCAAATTGATCGACATTAACACGGGAAATAATGCCGTCGACTGGCGCTTTAAGCTCAGTGAAAGACAAACGCAACTTAGCCAATTCAAGCTCAGCGAGCGCGATTTGGCGTTGTGCCGCAATTTCATCAAATTGGGACTTAGCTAATAAACCTTTTTTAACCAGCGGTGCGGAACGACGATATTGGCTGTCTACCACAGAAAAACGCGCAGATGCGTTATCTACGTCCAATTGATAATCGGTTGGGTCAAGCCTAGCAATGACATCACCTTTAATGACCTTATCGCCTTCTTTGACCAAAACACGACTTACCTCACCTGCCACACGGAAACTCAAATGTGAACGATCGGCAGCGTTGGCTATCGCAGGAAAATATAAGTTGTCATCAACGCGCTGCCCTTCTAGAGAAGCAACACGAACACGAGGGGTCTCCAATTCTCTTTCTGGGCCTTTTTCACCACAGCCTGCAAGTAACATGGCAGAGCAAAGCGTGGTTAAAGCTATGATTCCTTTCATACTATAATCCTCGCTCCTTAACCCACTCACGAACCTTAATACCCGGCTCGATGACATTGACACCAGAGATGATGATTTGATCTCCATCCTCTAGTCCTTTTTCAACTTGCTGTTTGTCGTTCAAAGAAACCGAGACTTTTTCAACGATGCCTTGATCATTAACACGCCAAACGCAGGTTTTGCCATCTTCGGTAAACAGGGCTGAATCAGGAATTTTAGTCGCACCCGCGTTTTCAGACACAAGATGAACATTACCGGACATTCCTGGTAGGATACCAACGCCCTCAGGACGCTCCATTACCATTGTGACTTTGTAACTGCCAGTTTTAGGATCGGCTTCGGTATCAATTTCTTGGAATGTCACCTCAAAAGCGCGCTCAGGAAACGCATCAAATGTCATTGATGCATAAGCATTCGCACCCTGTGTGAATTTGCTGAGTAGATGATCAGGAAGCTGGAACAACACCTTCATGACTTGATTGGTTTGAATATTCATGACGCCTTCTTTTGCCGCCACATACTCATGGTTTTCTGCTGGCAGATACGAAATCGTGCCATCGTAGGGCGCAATAAGCTTTGTGTACCTCAGGTTAGCTTTAGCCTGATTCCACTGAGCTTTCGCTGAATTGTGATTGGCTTTCGCCGCATCGAAGTCTTGTTCCGAAACCACTTGCTCTTTACGAAGCTTTTTCGAGCGTTCGTATTGAACATCAGCAAGGGTGTAATTTGCTCGGGCTTGTTTTTCGAGTAGCGAGTATTCGTCAGGGTTGAGTACAGCAAGCACATCACCTTTATTCACCATTTGTCCGGCATTGACTTCGATCGATTGAAGCAAACCAGGCACTCGGAATGCGAGAACGGCTCGGTCTCCGGCTTCTGTAGTGGCAGGAAAGTGTCTTTCAAACTGTGCATTGCCTACAGTGACCGTAAAGAGTTTAGCGGGCCGAGATTCCGGTTCTGGGACTGGTGGTAGCTCTTTTCCACACCCAGAGAGAACCGTCATGACAGCGATTGGAATGAGCGCTTTTCTCATGTTAATTCATCCATTTAAGATCCATTCCTTTTAAGGTAGATGAATTTATGGTGTTCTTCTAGAGCATCGGAGCAAAAAAATTCTTTAAAAATAGCAATTTGAGACAAAAATAAAGCAGGCCGAAGCCTGCTTTATCAATAAAATCATAATTAATTATCAGAGTTTATTAAATTCTCTGTTTACGCGATATGCGTCGGAAGTGACATACGCTTCCATACTACGGATTTTTCCATCAAGGCGGCTAAAGTCACTTTCTAAAACACTCAACAGTTGGTCTGGGCTCTGGCCTTTCTGCCATGGTTTGCTCTTCAACGTATGCTCTTGGCGTGACTTGATATTCTCAGTATAAGTTACGGGCTGCTTTTCCAACATGAATGTCATTGCAATATAAGCCAGCAACACGAGAAAAGTACCACCAAGTAAGGCTGCCGATATCACGACGATCCGAATCAACCAAACTTCCGCACCAAAGTAATTCGCGACTCCGGCACACACACCGGAGATTTTGCCATTAACAGGGTCGCGATACAGCTCTCGTTTAATCATACTTTCGTCTCCACGTTGGGGATTCTGCATCTAAGATACGCTCCAATGTTTCAACGCGAGATTGCATCGCCTCCGCTTTTTCAGACAGTACCTGAAGACGCTCTAGATCTTGGCCCGACAGTGCACTATCTGCTTTGCGTTTGCTGCGATAGTGTAAGAAGAGCCATAGTGGAGCGACAAAGATTAAAAAGACAATCAATGGTCCAGTAATAATAAATGTCGACATGAATGGCTCCTTTCTTATTTATCGTTCGATGACATCTGTTCTTTCAGTTTTGCCAACTCTTTTTCAATTTCATCTTGTGCTTGCAGCTCTGCAAACTCTTGGTCTAACGATTTAGCATTACCAGTCTTTGCGTAAAGATCCGCTTCTGCTTCCATCTCATCAATTTTACGAGAGTATTGTTCAAACTTTGCCATCGCTTCGTTTGTACGACCTGCGTGCAATTGTTTTTGAACATCACGTCGGTTAGAAGCCGTTTGGTTACGAATCGCAAGCGCTTGTTGCTTCGCTCGAGTTTCTGTAATTTTGGCTTCCAACTTACCGATTTCACCTGTCAATTTTTCGATGGTTTCTTCAACGAGTGTTTGCTCAGTGTGAAGGCCTTTAATTACGTGCTCAAGTTTCTGCTTTTCAATCAAAGCGGCACGCGCTAAATCTTCACGCTCTTTTACTAGTGCAAGGCTCGCTTTTTGGCCCCACTCAGTAATTTGCTCTTCTAGTGCTTCCACTTTGCGAGCCAACTCTTTTTTGTCTGCAATCGCTTTAGCCGAGTTGGTACGCACTTCAACAAGTGTGTCTTCCATTTCTTGAATGATAAGACGGATCATTTTTTCAGGATCTTCCGCCTTGTCTAGCAATGCACTGATGTTTGAGTTAACGATATCTGCAAAACGAGAAAAAATACCCATAACGGAACTCCTCTTTCTTCCTATTTAAACTCGACAAGGTGGTCATTTACCTTGTGTCTCCCTTTACCTATATCAAGTAGCATGCCAACTTTGTTTTCCTTTACTAAACAACGAGTTAATCATTTTGTTGTTGTAGCACACTGATATGCTATGATGTTTTTTACCAACAGTTGGTAAATTTCACCAACTTCAATACTGTAAATCATGGTCAGATAAAAAATAAGAAGGACTTTATGAAGCAGAACCTAATCGGTGAATCACCCGCCTTTCTCTCTGTGTTAGATAAAGTATCACAAATCGCGCCGATTGAACGACCGGTCCTCATAATCGGAGAACGAGGCACAGGTAAAGAACTCATAGCACAACGTTTACACTATTTATCAAGACGTTGGGATAAGCCACTGCTTTCTCTAAACTGTGCGACATTAAGCGAAGGCTTGATTGATTCTGAACTTTTTGGCCATGAATCTGGTTCATTTACTGGTTCGAAAGGGAAACACAAGGGACGCTTTGAGCGGGCTGAAGGGGGCACGCTTTTCCTCGATGAACTCGCGACAGCCCCGCTTTTGGTACAAGAAAAACTATTGCGAGTAATCGAATACGGCGAGTATGAGCGTGTAGGCGGCCATACCGCATTAACTGCAGACGTTCGTTTGGTTTGTGCTACCAACGCTGACCTTCCACAATTGGCAGAGCGCGGTGATTTTCGCGCGGACTTGCTCGACCGACTGGCCTTTGATGTGATCATGTTGCCACCCTTGCGAGAACGCAAAGAAGACATTCTTTCTCTCGCCGAGCACTACGCCATAAAAATGTGTCGTGAATTGCAACTGGAGTACTTTGTTGGCTTTACAGAAGAAGCACAACAGTCTCTATTAGATTACGCTTGGCCTGGTAATGTGCGTGAACTCAAGAACGTAATAGAGCGAGCTATTTATCGCCACGGACTCAATGCCGATCCAATCGAGTACTTGGTGTTTAATCCATTTGAAACCGGTTGGGAAAACGCACTTGGTCATTCTGCAGAGCAAGGAGAGCAGGAAACGGAGCAACCTCATGTTGGTCCAACAATTAACTTCCCGCTGGATTATAAGCAGTGGCAAGAAGAACAAGACATCACTCTTCTTAACCGCGCATTAGAAGAGGCCAAATTTAATCAACGACAAGCAGCGGACTTACTTGGACTCAGTTACCATCAACTTAGGGGGATGGTAAGAAAATACGGATTGGTTGGACAAAGCTAAGTCTTTGACGTGAATGGCATCATCCTTAAATCGCTCACTATACTAAAACACAGCCCCCTTTATCGAAGTAGGGGATTTGAGCGGAACTTCATGACGACTGGAATAATACATAGTAGCGAGCACTCAAGAGGCAAATTTGGTCATTATCAGTAAATGATGCGGTAATTTGATCTAACACCCTGCGACTCAACGATTTTGTATTTGGAGCGAGTTAGCAAAGATGATAAATTAGCGGGATCATTTTCGCTTGTCACTCTTCGCCTTCAACCGCATAGAAACAAGCAAGATCCAATGACAATTTCATATTATGAAAGCTTTTATCAAACTATCGCTGAGCCTTATCGGGATTAGCTTACTCACCGCTTGTGGTGACGAAATCGATCACAATGATATTCGTGAGAATGGATTTGTGTTTTGTGGGCAGGGTAAGCCAACCACGTTTAACCCTCAGCTCATTGACAGCGGCATCACTGCCGAAGCACTTAGCCCTCAGCTATACGATACGCTGCTTACACTCGATCCTAAATCTCACCAACCAGTTGCAAACCTTGCAGAAAAGTGGTCTGTAAATGAGGAAGGTACGGAATACACCTTTAACTTAAAGCAGGACGTGCAATTTCAAAAAACTCCTTGGTTCTCCCCTTCTCGTCCATTTAATGCACAAGATGTGGTATTCAGCTTTAAGCGAATCATTGATGTAGACCATCCGTTTCACGACGTCGGTGGTGGTTTTTATCCATGGTTTGCAGGTTTAGACTTCCAAAATCTCGTGCAAGATGTGATTGCTCTTGATGACCACACCGTTAAGTTTGTTCTCTCTCAACCTAACTTTGCCTTTTTAGCCAATATTGCCACCAGTCACGCCGTGCTGCTGTCAGCAGAATATGGGCAACAACTTGCGGCCAAAGACGAAAAAGAACAAATTGACTTGTTACCTATCGGTACCGGTCCTTACCAGTTAAAAGAATACCAAGTGAATGATTTGATTCGTTTAGAGCGTCACCCTAAATACTGGAAAACGCCGGCGAAAATGGAACAGGTCGTGTTTGATATTTCACATCGTGGTACTGGCACGTTGGCAAAACTATTACGCAATGAATGTGATGTACTTGCTTCGCCAATCTCTAGCCAAATTCCAATCATACAAGAAACCGAGCACCTTGAATTAACCGCAACGCCTGCTAATAACGTCTCTTTTATCGCGATTAATACTGGTCATCCGGCACTGAAAGATGCACGAGTTCGTCAAGCTCTCAACCTTGCGATCAACCGCCAAAATATCCTTGATTCCGTATATTACGGCACGGGTACTCAAGCTTATACACTACTGCCGCCGAACTCATGGGCATACCAGAAAGACAGCGTGAAGATCCGTTATGATCGTAATTACGCATTGGCGTTGCTGCGAGAAGCTGGGTATGAGAAAGGTCTGCAATTAACCATGTGGGTGCCGCTAGAACCTAGAGCCTTCAATCCAAGTCCACGTAAAACCGCGGAGTTGATTCAGGCGAACTTTGCTGATATCGGCGTCGAAGTACGACTACTAACCGATGATCGCTTTGAACGAACTCAGCTCGAAAACATCAATAATGTTGACTTACTGCTAACAGGTTGGATTGGTGATACGGGCGATCCTGATAACTTCTTCCGTCCTCTGCTTTCTTGTGAATCTGAACGTGTTGGCCTTAACGTTTCCATGTGGTGTAACGACGACTTCGATTTCTTGTTGGATCTGGCATTAGAAACCGAGCAACAACGTTATCGTTTAAACTTGTATCGCCAAGCGCAGAATATTCTCAATGAAGAGTTTCCTGTCATTCCATTAGCTCACGGCGTTCAATTCCGTGTGCACGATAAATCGTTGAAAGGCTTTAAATCGAGCCCTTTCAATGCACAACCTTTTGATAAAGTTGAGAGAGTTCATTAATGTTTTGGTACGCCGTAAGACGTCTTAATCTCTTTGTCATCACTTTGATGATCCTCACTTTAGTGGGCTTCTCTTTGCTACGTCTTGATCCGACATCACACTGGGCAAACGTGGAGTTTTGGTCAGGCTGGCAAAGCTACCTTGTTGAGCTTTCACATCTTAATTTTGGTATCAGTAAGAATGGGAACCCAATCTATGATGAGCTCGCGGTCGTATTCCCTGCGACGTTAGAGTTGTGTTTCTTCGCCTTCGTTGTTTCACTATTAATTGGTATTCCTTTGGGGACCGTAGCAGGCATGAAACAAGGCAAGTGGCTAGACACCAGCATCTCATTTGTCTCTATGTCAGGGTATTCGGCGCCAATCTTCTGGGTTGCCCTGATGCTGATTATGGTCTTCTCTCTGCAATACCACGTATTCCCTGTGGCGGGTCGTTATGACTTACTTTACGAAATTGACCACGTAACAGGCTTTGCAATTATTGATGCCTTTATGGCCAAAGGTGAATACCGTGCTCACGCGTTACAAAGCGTGATTGAGCATATGATCCTGCCTTGTTTGGTTCTCGCATTGACACCAACAACACAAGTCATTGGCTTGATGCGTGCATCAGTGGCAGAAGTGATGAGTCAAAACTACATTCGTGCCGCACGAATCAAAGGTTTATCCAACCGTGAGATCGTCACTCAACACGTTCTTCGGAATGCGATTCCGCCTATCATCCCAAAAGTTGGCGTTCAGCTTTCGAGCATGATTACCTTGGCGATCATCACAGAATCTATCTTTAACTGGCCGGGCATTGGGCGTTGGTTATTGGATGCACTTGCAAATCAAGATTACGCTTCCATCCAAGCAGGTGTCATGGTGTTAGCGACGCTTGTTTTAACCGCCAATATCCTATCGGATCTGATTGGTGCCATGATTAACCCTCTGGTGAGAAAGGAATGGTATGCTAACAAATAACGTTTATCAGGAAGAGCGCATTCCAACCCAGTTTGAACGATTCTGGCGCAGTTACCGCGCGAACAGTTTGGCAATGTTTGGTCTTTGGTGCCTTGGCTTTATTGTCTTAATCACCATATTGGCCCCTATTTTAGCGCCTTACGATCCACAAGCTCAATCTGGCGAATTGTTAGTGCCGCCTTCGTGGGCACCAGCCGGAACCGTCGATTACTTTTTAGGAACTGACGACCTAGGTCGCGATATCTTATCTCGTTTAATTATGGGCTCTCAGCTCACCTTTGGTGCTGCCGTAGCAATTACTGCTATTGCCGCATTCATCGGCTGTATAATTGGTGTGTTAGCGGGCATGACCAAAGGTCTGTTATCCAGTACGCTTAACCACTTGCTCGACACAGTCATGTCCATTCCATCATTACTGCTGGCGATTATCTTTGTGGCGTTTTTGGGCTTTGGTGAGTTCAATATCCTTTTGGCGATCTGTCTGGCTTTAATTCCACGCTTTATCCGCTCGGTTTACATCGCCGTGCACACCGAAGTCGAAAAAGACTACATCATGGCTGCCCGTTTGGATGGCGCTAACGACTTCTACTTGCTTTGGAACTCGATTCTACCGAACGTATTAACAGTCATCGCTGCAGAAATAACCCTGGCACTCTCGGTCGCCATTCTAGATATCACTGCGCTTGGTTTCCTAGGTTTAGGCGCACAAGCACCAAGTACGGAATGGGGTGCGATCTTGGGTGACTCTGTTGAACTGATATACATCGCACCTTGGACCGTTACCTTACCGGGTCTGACCATTATGTTTACCGTTGTTGTTCTAAACTTAGTGGGTGAAGGTGTACGCCAAGCACTCAATGCGGGGATCGAATAATGCCATTATTAGATATTCGACATTTAACCATTGAAATTGAAACACCATCGGGCTTAGTCAAAGCCGTTGATCGCATGAGCATTACCTTGAATGAAGGTGAAATTCGTGGTCTGGTTGGTGAATCTGGTTCCGGTAAGAGTTTGGTTGCAAAGGCTATCGTGGGTGTTTGTAAAGACAACTGGAAAGTGACCGCAGACCGAATGCGTCTTGGCAATATTGATCTGCTTCAGCTAACGCCAAAAGAGCGCCGCCGTGTGATTGCACGTGACATTGCGATGATTTTCCAAGAGCCATCGACTTGTTTAGATCCGTCAGAAGAAGTCGGAAGACAGTTAATTGAATCCATCCCTTCTCGATCGTTTGAAGGTAAATGGTGGGAGCGCTTCAAGTGGCGCAGGAAGCAAGCAGTTGCCCTACTCCATAAAGTGGGTATCAAAGATCACCGTCGTTTGATGGGCAGTTATCCTTATGAGTTGACCGATGGTGAATGTCAAAAAGTCATGATTGCGATGGCGATTGCAACCAAGCCAAAAATCTTGATTGCTGATGAGCCAACCAACGATCTAGACCCGATTACTCAATCTCAAATTCTGCGTTTGCTGAGCCGCATGAACCAACTCAACAACACAACGATTGTGCTGATTGGTCACGACTTAACCACTATTACTCAGTGGGCAAATCGCATTACGGTAATGTACTGTGGGCAGTCCGTTGAATCAGCTGATACAGAGAAGTTGGTCGCCGCTCCCAAGCACCCTTATACTGCGGCACTGCTTAAAGCCATGCCTGACTTTAACGACTGGATTCCGCACAAGCAAAAGCTGCAATCTCTACCGGGTTCTATCCCTCCACTTCAGCATCTGCCGATCGGTTGTCGCTTAGGACCTCGTTGCCCTTATGCTCAGAGGCAATGCGTCGAAATTCCACATACTAAACGTATCAAAAACCATAAATTTAGCTGTCACTTCCCACTGAATACGGAGAAACATTCATGAGTGCGTTGCTTGAAGTCGATAACCTATCGAAACAGTTCGTCACGCGCTCTGGTCTGTTTAAACGCACAGTCAAAGAAGCAGTTAAGCCGGTGAGCTTTTCCTTAGAGCCTGGACAAACTATCGGCTTTATTGGTCAAAATGGCTCTGGCAAGTCAACGTTAGCGCGCATGCTTGCTGGCGTTGTCGAACCAAGCTCTGGGGAGATTCGCGTTAATGGTGAGCGCTTAGAACACAAAGACTATTCGACGCGTTGTAAGCTGATCCGCATGATTTTTCAAGATCCAAATACCTCATTGAATCCGCGCATTCAGATTGGTCGAATCTTGGAAGGTCCGTTAAAGCGAAACACGAACATGCCACCAGACGCACGCATGAAACGTGTAAAAGAAACCTTACTTCGTGTGGGTTTGCTTCCGGAGCATGCTTACTTCTATCCTCAAATGCTAGCAGCAGGTCAGAAACAGCGTGTGTGTCTTGCTCGTGCTTTGATTCTACAACCTTCCATCATTGTTGCCGATGAGGCATTAAACGGTTTAGACATGGCGATGCGCTCGCAAATCATTAATCTCTTCCTAGAATTACAAGAAGAGATGGGCTTGTCTTTCGTTTACGTATCACAGCATATCGGCATAGTGAAGCACATTACTGATAAGGTCATGGTTATGCACGAAGGTGAAGTAGTAGAATTTGGTGAAACCAATCAAGTACTCACCAACCCAGAGCATGCGATTACCCAGCGTCTGGTGGAAAGCCACTTCTATAAAGCTCCAACTCACTAAAAGTCGACAAACACTGACAGTGATCAAAAAACAAAAAGCCTGCTATCACAGCAGGCTTTAACGTATCTATACAGTTGATGATAAACACGTCAATTAACGACGGCTCTCTTGTTTACGAAGCTCGAAATCAAACTCGTCAGGAAACAGCACGACGCCTTCTTCATTTTGGTTTGGGAACACCACAACAGACAGTTCGTCATCTTCTAGACCCGATGTCCAGCGACTGTGCCATTTGTTCAGTGAGATCGCTTCTGGCTCGCACTCTTCCCAATCACCCGTCGCCCATTGCTGTGCGAATTCTTCATTTGGCCATACTGGAACACAATCGTCGTCTTCGGTGTTCAGCATCACACAGCCGTGTTCATCCTTTAGAATCCACACTTTGCGGTTTGCGACAATCTCTTTCACACAGTATTTCAAACGCTGCTCTTCATTGTAGCGGTTGATGGTATCCATCTGCTCTTGGGTTAATGCTTCGGACATTTCTCGTCTCCTATTTTCCCATAGAAAAATGCCCACCTATCGGCGGGCATTTAAAGTATACGTTGGTAATAATGAAATTACACAAGCTCAGTTTGAAGCCAAGGCCAGCCTTGCTTCTTACGGCTTAGAGTGTTTTCCATCATTAGCATGCCGTCTTTTTCGTGCTTAGCAAGCTTCTCAGCCCACTCACCTTTGTAAAGAAGACGAGTTTGCGCAGTAGTGATGTCTGTTAGCATAACAGCAGCAAATGCTAGGTTGTCGTTTGCACAACGTGCTTCTAGATCCGCTTCTAGTGCTTCGATCATGCCGTCAACTTGGTCTAGAGTCGCAAGTTCAACCTGACCTACTACTACATCACGACCGTTGAATGGGTAACCTTTCAGGTCTTTTTCAACAAGTTCAGCCGCAGATAGACCTTCGATGTTTGTCTTAGCGATTAGAAGATCTTTAGTGAATGCATCAACATCTTGTACGTCCGCAATAGCCGCTAGCTCAGCTACAGCATCTTTGTCTTTTTGAGTACAAGTTGGAGAAGCGAAACCTACAGTGTCAGAAAGAATAGCTGACATCATTAGTTTAGCGATTTGAGGCTTGATCTCGTGACCTTCAATCTTGAACATGTTGAACAGTACTGTGTTAGTACAACCAACAGGCCAGATCCATGCTTCCATTGGGTTTACTGTCATCACGTCACCTAGACGGTGGTGGTCAACAATACCTGCAACTTCTGCTTCAGCAATATCGTCTGGTGCTTGCGCTAGATCTGAGTAGTCTACTAGCCAAACTGTTTCACCCGCTACTGAAGTACGTAGCTCAGGAACTTCTGCGCTAGCTACTTCTAGGATGTGCTGAGTTTCACGGTTAATTTCGCCTTGGCGGATTGGCATTGCTTCAACGCCACGCGCCTGTAGAAGTTCAGTTGCAACTAGTGCACTACAGATGCTGTCACTGTCTGGGTTCTTATGACCTACAACTAGAATCATGTTTCTTCCTATTCAAGTCAGTTTGATGCGCTTCCGAACGGGGGTGTATTGCATAGTGAATGACACCTTGGAAGCGGGTTTGCTCACAAAGGCCGATACTTTACCTGAAATTTTGCTTTTGTCCTAATTTCAAAACGTAAAAAAGGCTCAATAGCTTCGACCAACAAGCTGAGCAGCATGAATTGCAGCACTAAACCGCTTTAATCGTAACAAACGAAAAAGCCCAAGCAGTTTAACGCTTGGGCTTTAGAAGAGAGGTAGCTTAAAACTGCTTCACAGTATCACCGGATCTCACTTCCACTTTTTGGTTCTTATAACTTGTGTAACAAAAAACACAGATAAACTTGAGCGTCATGATCAGGATAATGGTTGGCGCTGGTGCGCTATCAATAAAGAAACTCAGATAAACACCCAAAAACGCGCTGAGTAACGAGATACACAATGCTAATAACACCATGCTATGGAATCGGCGTGTTAGCAAAAATGCCGTGGCGCCTGGAGCAATAAGCATCGCAATCACTAAGATCATCCCCACCGCCTTTAAAGCTGCCACAATAGCCAGGGACAGAAGCGATAACAAACCATAGTGCAGGAACTTAACAGGCAAGCCAATTGCTTGGGCATGCTGGTGGTCAAAAACAAACACCAGAAGGTCTTTACCCTTGAACACGGCAAAAAGAACCACCAGCAAAGCAACAATCGCCGCTTCGATAATATCGGCCCAACTTACCCCTAAAGCATCACCAAATAAGATATGGTCTAAATGAACGCCAACCTCAACTTTGGTCATTAAAACAAGGCCCAACGCAAACATAGCGGAGAAGACAACACCCATGATAGTGTCTTCTTTAATACGGCTGTTTTCTTTCAAGTACCCCGTAGAAAGAGCACAGAAAATGCCCGCAGCAAACGCACCAACTGTGTATGGAATCGCCAAGATATAAGCAATAACAACACCGGGTAAAATGGAGTGCGCGATGGCATCGCCCATCAATGACCATCCTTTCAATACAAGAAAGCACGAGAGCAAAGCCGTGGGAATAGCAACCAACAAGACGATTAAGAAAGCCTGCTGCATGAAGGTGAACGTAAATGGCATAACGAGAGTATCAAGCATTTTTTTGCTCCTTACTCATCATTGGAATGGTTGAAGATCCATCACGCTGTTTTCGTGTCAATTGTTGCTTACTTTTACGCCTAATGGCGATTTGTCCATGTTTAGGAGCAAAGACAAACGCAGTTAAGAAGCAAGCAGTTTGCAGTAGCACAATGATTCCACCTGTCGCACCATCGATGTAGTAGCTAATATAAGCGCCTAAAAACGAACTCAATGCACCAATGATAAAGGCATAAACGATCACCCTAGAGAATCGGTCGGTCATTAGGTAAGCCGTAGCCCCTGGAATCACTACCATGGCAATCACCAAAAACGCCCCTACCGTTTGTAGCGCTGCAACCGTACAGGCACTAAGAAGTGTAAAGAATAGTACTTTAAGCTTGGTTGGATTCAGGCCAACACTCTGTGCGTGATTTTCATCGAAGAAAACCACCATTAGATCCTTCCATTTGACAAGTAATATTGCCAGCGATATACCCCCGATTATGACTAGCTGAAACGTATCCGTTGGTGTGATGGCCAATACGTTGCCTAAGACGATGGTTTGAATGTTAACCGCGGCAGGAAACAAAGAGACAAGAAATAAACCCAACCCAAAGAAGGAGGTAAAAATCAGGCCTATAATAGCATCTTCTTTTAATTTACTTCTTTGGCTTAAAAACAACATTCCTGCGGCTGCAAGACCGCCAGATAGAAACGCACCAAAGGCAAATGGCAGACCAAGCATGTAAGCTCCAGCAACACCGGGAACAATCGAGTGAGACAATGCATCACCAATCAATGACCAGCCCTTGAGCATCAGGTATGTCGATAAAAAGCCACAAACACCACCGATAAGCGCACTCACCCACATCGCATTTACCATGTAGCCGTAGTGAAATGGTTCAAGTAAATAATCCATTAAATGAACTCCTTACTTCTCAACTCTAGAAACAGGTACCGCTTGCTGCTCGCCATACATCACGACCGGACGCTCGTGATCTGAAAGGACTGTCAGCTTACGTTCATCATCGTCTTCATGAAGGTCTTTACCGCCAAGGATGAAATGACGAAGGACCCCACCAAAAGCAAGTTCAAGGTTTTCAGGAGTGAAAACATCACGAGTCATACCAGATGCCAATACCGTTCGATTGATCAATACGGTACGGTCACAAAAGCCTGGAACACTGCCGAGGTTATGGGTAGAAACCAGCATCACTTTGCCTTCGTCACGTAGTTCACGAAGCAATGCCATGATTTGATCTTCGGTTTGAACATCGACCCCAGTAAAAGGTTCATCGAGTAAAATAACGTCGCTCTCTTGAGCCAGTGCCCTTGCCAGAAATACTCGCTTTTTCTGACCGCCGGAAAGTTCCCCAATTTGGCGTTTTCTAAAAGGCGTCATGTTCACGCGATCCAGCGCGGCCGTCACCATGTCATGATCTTTTTGCTTTGGAATTCGCAACAACCCCATATGACCGTAACGTCCCATCATGACAACGTCTTCGACCAATACGGGAAAATTCCAGTCAATTTCTTCACTCTGTGGAACGTAAGCTACCACATTTTGCTTAAGTGCTTTTTTAGCAGGGAGACCAAGGATCTCGACCGATCCTTGGCTCACCGGAACAAAACCCATGATCGATTTGAATAGCGTAGACTTACCACTTCCATTCACTCCAACAAGGGCCGTAATCGACCCTTTTGGAAGTGTAAAACTCGCGTCATACAGTGCGGTATGTCCGTTACGATAAGTGACGCTGATGTCCGATACTTTAATACCTGTCATTACTGCTCTAGACCCTCTACAATTGTATTAGACGTCACTTGTAATAAATCCAAAAACGTAGGGACTGGACCATCTTGGCTACTTAGCGAGTCAACATAAAGGACACCTGCGTATGTCGCCCCCGTCTCGCGGGCAACTTGTTGCGCTGGTTTAGCAGAAACCGTACTTTCGCTAAAGACCGCTGGAATTTTATTGGAGCGAACTTCATCAATGACACGTTTAACTTGTTGTGGTGTGCCTTGTGAATCTGCATTGATTGGCCATAGGTACAGCTCTTTTAAACCAAAATCGCGAGCTAAGTAGCTGAACGCCCCCTCACTGGTCACTAACCAACGTTGGTCTTCTGGGATTTGAGCGACTTTTTCACGGATTGGCTGCACCATGTCCATGATCTGCTTTTTGTAGGCTTCTGCATTCTTCTGGTAAGTCTCCGCATTAACGCTGTCATATTTCACGAGAGCATCTCGAATATTGTCGACATAAATTAACGCGTCACTTGGGGACATCCAAGCATGTGGGTTGGGCTTACCACTGTATGGGCCTTGCGCGATGCTCATTGGTTTGATGCCTTCCGTGACAATCACACTTGGAACATCGTGCAGGTTTTTGAAAAATTTCTTGAACCACAGTTCTAGGTTCAGTCCATTGTAAAGAATAAGGTCAGCGCCTTGAGCACGACGAATGTCTCCTGGCGTAGCTTGATAATTGTGGATTTCAGCGTCGGGCTTCGTAATGGATTCGACAACAGCAGCATCACCAGCAACATTTTTCGCCATGTCAGCGATAATGGTGAAGGTAGTCACGACTTTAAATTTCTCATCAGCCACCGCTGACGCACTCAATCCCAATGATAATAATGACAGAAGTACAGCTGCAGGTTTGGCTAAAGCACCAAGTTTCAATCTCATCCTTGTTTTCTCCAGAAGGCAAAGTTACTTTGAAAGTTAGAATGATTCTACATTCCAATAGTAACACTGTAAATGATAATAGTTATCATTTACAGTGTTTTTAACTCTTATCTTATGAAAAGTGTGAGATCGTTTTGAACAGCCCTTTACACAGCCGTCACAATTGCTTTCGCATTCAATCCTTTATCTAAGTTGATCAACAATAATTGGCACGGCTCTTGGTTGATTTTTTCTCCGGTCCAAAAATCGTACCAATCGGTAGGTTGGTCGGCTGTGAGGGTAAATTCCATAGGTTCATCATTGGTGTAGTTAAACAAGCAATGTAGGTCATTCTTGGAGGTCAGCGGCAAAAATGCGTGATTTAAGCCTAGCGCTGTAAACTTGGCAGCCTCTTGATTTCGACGCTGGCGCAGCATTAGTTTAGAGAGTGTCTTACTCGCAAATGACGTAATCTCTGGCAAAGGATCACCAGAAAGCAGTAAGCCACCACAAGCTAATAGAGCATTGCGATGAAATTGATAGTCTTCTCGGGAAGCGGCTTGATTAGGTAATGAAGTGAACGTTGCGCAATCTGGATCAATTTGCCACAACTTACGATGTTGCCAACTGCGGAAGAAAGTCTCCTTAGCGATTTGCTCAAAGCGATGACTATGGCGCTCGACATCGTCAGACACACGCATTGCATCGACTAAGCCCAAAGAAGGCCACATTGGCGCGTTACAGCCTAATAGCCATGCATCCCCTGCCCCTTTGGCGATCGCTTCCATCCCCATTCGGTAGGCTTCTACACCGGTTACGCCCGATTGACTGCGCTTACCTTTTAAAGTGCCCCAATAGTTTGCGTCTAATTTGAATAACTCAACACCCCACTCTTCTCGCATGACAGACACGACGTGAGTTAAGTGATCTTGAACTTCAGGGTTTGAAGTATCGAGAATGTACCAAGGTGTGCAGCGCCAACCACCATAGGTGACATCTTCAGCTTTCAGGAGGTCTCCGTCTTCGTGGCGCACAAACCATTCAGGATGCTCTTTGAAGATTTCTGATTCTGGTTGGGCAATGAATGGTGCCATCCAGATCGCGGGCTTCTTGCCCTTCGCGCGAATGTTATGAATAAGCTCTTTTACACCACCAGAGAACTTATCAGAAGGCATTAACCAATCGCCCATGAAAGCTTGGTAGCCATCATCCAACAATACCCATTCAAGCTCAGACAGCTTATCTTGCATGCATTCAACATTTTCTAGGACGTTATTTTCAGTCACTTCCGCATAATACGCATACCAAGAACACCACCCAATTAGCGCATCTTGTAAAACACCATTACGCACGGAGTGATGTTCTGCAATCATCTCACTGTATTCAGCGTAGAGTTCAGACAGAGAATCACCACGTAAAACGGCAACAGATTCAAGGGTATTGTGCGCCCAATCGGCCACTTGTGTCATTTCACCATCGAGAGCAGCAGATAGAATCCAATGATCACCATGTTGAACAACATCAAAATAACCCGCAAAACGATGACATGAGGTGAAACCAAACAAGGTATAGCCTGCAGCATCTTCTACAACGAGATAGTTGTAGTAACGTTTTGGCGCATGTTCCGGATAGATTCGATACGACGCATTGTTATCAGGACAGCGGCCAATATCGACGGGGTGAGAAATGGTGCCCGAAGTTTGAGCGAGCATCTGGAAGCCGTCACCGATAACGGTCGCTCCTTGCTCATATAAGAAAGGCATTTCAAATAGTACTTCTCGTTCGCTGTAGGTTTTGTTGTGAATCCCCGCAAACGAAAAGTGCAGTTGGTTACCAACGACTTCGAACTGAAGATCGTTATCCATCACCGTTATTTCAGTGTGATTGGCCAATTGAATGGTTTGAGCCATAGAAAATCTACTCACTTGATTATTATTGTGTTGTTTCCTTCATTATCCTTTGCTTCTCTCCCCCAAATCGTTATCAACATCACGAATCGACATCGTTCCTAATTATATCAAATAAGTATTGAGAGAATGCTCACTGAAATTTTGGTTAAAAAAATACCAGCCCGAAGGCTGGTATTTCATTTAAAGCTTAGTGCTGTTATTAAGCAACTTCGATTGGACCACCGAATGAAGTCACTGGTGGAACTTTACCAGTGAATTTCTCGAAGTCTACGATACATGTGTTCGCAGAAGTCGCCTGTGCTAGCTCAGAAGAACCGATATCTTGAGTTAGTGTGTTAGGGTCACCGTAAGTACAGATTGCACCAACTTTTTCGTTTAGAGGACCGTACCATGCACCTTCTTCGATACGCACAACACCACGTGGGTAGCTGTCTGTTAGAACCGCACCAGCAAGAAGTTGACCACGGTCGTTAAATACACGTACCAAGTCACCGTCTTTAATGCCTTTTGCTTTCGCATCAGCTGGGTTGATGTATACAGGCTCGCGACCTTGAACAGCGTAAGTAGCACGGAAATCTTCAGATTCACACATCTGAGAGTGCAGACGCTTGTCCGGGTGGCAAGATTGTAGCCAGTACGGGTGTTTTTCAGAGCCAGGGCCACCGTGTGAACGTTCTGATTTCTCGAACCACATTGGGTGTTCTTGACAGTGTTCGTAACCGTAACGGCCGATCTTACGAGAAGTGATCTCGATGAAGCCAGAAGGCGTACCCAGTGGGTTGATTTCTGGATCTTTACGGAAGTCAGCGTGACGAACCCAAGGCTTACCTTCACCGAAGTCTAGTACGCTTTGTTCCCAGAACTCTTCAAATTCTGGCATCTCGAACTTACCGTCGTTCGCTTTCTTACAATCGTTGTACAGGCTACGGATCCATTCCATTTCGCTCATACCACGAGTGTACTCGTCGCGACGACCAAAGCGTTGAGTCAACTCGCTCATGATTTGGAAATCTGGCTTAGATTGGAACAATGGATCCACTAGGCGGTGCATAGCAACCAAACCTTTATTCGAGTATGAACCGTATACATCAATATCGTTACGTTCCCACTGAGTACATGCTGGTAGAACGATGTCAGAGAAACGACATGTTGCAGTCCACGCAAACTCAATAGTTACCACAGTCTGAAGCTTTTGGAATGCTTGCTTCATGCGGTTACGATCTTGGTGGTGGTGCCATGGGTTATTACCTGAGATCACCATCATCTTGAAGTCTGGAAGCTTAACTTTACCACCGTTGTAGTTGATTTCTTTACCTGGCTCTAGAAGACAGTCGATCCAACGTGCAACAGGGATAGTACGGCTGTAACCGTTAAAGTCGTTGTTATCCCACTTCGGTTTCATACCTGTATCTAAGTTACGAGGGAAGCCACCAGGGCCCGCGAAACCAGTTGAAGGAACACCGATACTTGAGTAGTGGTGACCGTAAGAGATACCGCCACCTGGTAGACCGATTTGGCCAACCATTGCTGCCACAACTGCAGCTGCCCAGTATGGTTGTTCACCGTGCTCTTGACGCTGGATACACCAACCCATCAGGATTTGTGTACGGCCGTTTACTAACATGCGTGCGAATTCACGAATCTTGTCCGCTTTCACACCACAGATAGGTGCAGCCCACTCAGGCGTCTTAACAACTTTGTCTTTCGTTTCACCTTGAACATACTTGATGAAGTCTTCGAAACCTAGACAGTAAGTCTCAATGAACTTCTTGTCGTGCAGATCTTCGTTGTACAGTACGTGCGCTACAGCAAGCATGAATGCTACGTCTGTTAGCGGGTTGATGTATAGGTGATCGTTCTCTAGGTAACGTTGAGTCTTGTTCTTAACTGGGTCTACAGATAGAACGTTGATCTCGCCTTTCGCTACTTTTTCTTTCAGTTGCGCTAGGTACTTGAATGACTCGTGCGTTTCACAGTTCCAACCTACCTGTAGGTTTTTCACTGGGTCGTTTGCCCAAAGAACGATGTTGTCTGAGTTCTCTAGGATTTCAGACCAAGACGTACCTTGTGCGTATACTTCTGTAGAACCAAGTACGTAAGGCATGATGGTTTGACCCGCACCAGTAGAGTAGTCACCTACTTTAGTGATGAAGTTACCGTGCATACCTACCGCACGTTGCATGTGTGCAGTACAGTTGTTGAACGCACCAGTTTGGTTCCAACCTGTTTGACCTGCGTGTAGAGCCCATGGACCGTATTCTTTTTGAACTCGCTCTAGCTCACGGTAGAACAGGTCTAGAGCTTCATCCCATGTAACACGGATGAAACGGTTGTTACCACGCGTTTCCGCGCTGTATTTGTGCTTTTTAAGCCAATCTAGACGAACCATTGGGTAACGAACACGTGATGGGCTGTAAATGATGCCCTTGATGCCGTTCAACATTTCTGTTGGGTTCTTATCTAGTTCTAGCGGTTTGATCTCTTGAACTTTACCCGCGTAGATGTGGGCGCGGAACGCGCCCCAGTGTGAACCTGTTACTTTCCAAGTACCCGTAGTCTCAGCTGCATTTGCAGATGCTGAAGCCAATAAGCTTGGACCGATAACTGACGCTGCACTTGTGGTTGCTACACCTTTAAGAAAACTTCTTCGTGTAATAGCCATTTAATTTACTCCAATCCGACGCTTATTAGTGGTGGCCTTCAGCATAATCTGAAGAGTGCTTCTGTAGGTACTTCAAGATCAGTGCTTCACTGTCTGTATCTAGGTTAACGAACGCTAGCATACCGTCAAACATACCTGGCCAAGTATTCGCATCGAAGTGCGCTTCAGCTGGTTGTGTGTGACATACTGAACAGTTTGTTTTGTATGCTTCTGCTGATTTTTCCCATACAGGCGTGATGTCGTTCAGCATAGATTCTTTCTTGATCCATACTTTCGCAGCCACTTTTTCCCAAGGAAGACCTGTTAGCTCATCCACTTTCTTCTCACCAGCCGTTACAACGTCAGCGTCTGTTGCAGCGTCTTTAAGTAGAGAAGCTACTGCGATGTTTTTACCGAAGTCTTCTTGGATTACACGACCAAAGCCTTTCGCTTTACGCCAGCCGTCGATTTCGATTTCAACGTAGTCGCCTTTTTCTTCAAGAACTTTCACTGTTGATGCTGGGTTTAGAAGACCTGCTTCTTTCGCACCTTTATCGTCGAAGTAGATTGGTAAGTGACGAACACTTACTAGCTCCTGACCTACACCGTAATCTGTGTTAGATGCCATACCTTCTAGGTCACCAACAATACCACCGATGCTGTCCATGCCAGCTGGTAGTTTGTGCGCGATGCCTTTGTGACAGTCAACACAGCTCTGATCTTTTTCAGCAGCTTGTTTCATTTGGATGCGAGCTGTTGGAGACATTTGCTCGAAATCCATAGAGTCGTAGTTGTGACAGTTTTTACACTCTAGAGATTTGTTTGCAGAGAAACGATCCCATTCGTGTTTAGCAAGTTCGATACGGCGCTCTTCAAAAACACCCGGTTCATCGTAGTTACCAAATACTTGTGCAAATACTTCTTTAGACGCTTGCATTTTACGAGCGATCTTATCTGTCCAGTTATGAGGAACGTGACAGTCAGGACAAGTTGCACGAACACCAGAGTGGTTTTTCCAGTGAACAGTGTCTTGTAGTTCAACGTATACGTTGTCACGCATTGTGTGACAGCTGATACAGAATTCTTCTGTGTTGGTTGCTTCTAGGGCTGTGTTAAAGCCACCCCAGAAAATAACACCAGCGATGAAACCGCCCATAGTCAGCACACCAAGGCTGATATGAACTGCCGGGCGCGTCATAGTACGCCACAGTTTAATGATTAATGATTTCATTATTTGCTCTCTTAAAATCTTTTCTAAAGTGTGGTTATGAGCTCACTGGCTTACATGCCGTGCGCACCTGGGGGACCAAAGAAGAACACTTGAAGTGCCCAAACAATAAATCCGTAGCCACCTACGAAAGCCACACTCAGAATTGGGAAGAGAACAACTGCAATGAAGAGGAAAGACTTCCACTCCAGTGAGCGTTTTTCACCACTCTCAATTTTGTTAACATCACTCATACATTTGCCTATTTTGTATCTAGTGTTATTGGAAAGCCTGTCTTACCAAGCTTAAGTTTTTTACAATCTCTATTGGAAAATGTTAGACCATACTATCAGTAAGGTTCAATCAAATCTGACGCTTCATACCTTGTTATCCAACACTTTTTTGAGCTCATCCAGAGATGTGTTTGATTGATATTCTTTATTTAAAATTATTAACAGATGTGAAAAAATAAGTCTTTTGCAACCTTGTTAAAGATACAACATAAAGATAACTTTGTTTACATTTAAATGGATTTTTTCGTGCTACTAAACCGCTATTTTTTCGACTAAAGACAATACCTTGTGAACGTTATGTTAAGAAAAACTCACAGAATCCGACTGACTTTTTTGTCGATAAGTTTGCAAAAAAAACAGAGCTTAGCAATTCATAAACCCATACTACTTCGTTAGAATCAAAGCGTTGTTTTTGGGGGAACCTTTATGAATCAAGTTGTAGATATTAATTGGTTTGAGCTCGCACTTTTTAGTTTGATCCTTATCGTTCCCTTTGCCATTAATACTCGATACAAATTAGGCATAGCCAAAGACACTGCCATCAGTATTGCCCGTATGACCGTACAACTGCTCTTAGTGGGTGTTTATCTTGAGTACCTATTTAAACTGAATAGCTTAACTGTGAATCTTGTCTGGTTGTTGGTCATGATTGTCGTTGGGGCGAGTTCGATTGTAGGCAAAGCGAACCTTCCCAAAAGACCGCTAATGCTCCCTCTCATCACAGGCTTAACGTGCAGCCTTTTTCCCCTACTCGCTGGCATAATCTTAGGCTTGGTAAAACCGGTCCCCTTCTACAACGCCCAGTACTTAATTCCTTTAGCTGGTATGCTGTTAGGGAACAGTTTGAGTAGTAATATTGTTGCTTTGCAAAACCTATTCACTGCGTTTGAACAACGAAAATCCGAGTACGAAGCCGCTATCTCACTTGGCGCTTCACCAAAATACGCGTCATTCCCTTTCCTTCAAGAAGCACTACGTAAGTCGCTTGCCCCAATCCTCGCTTCTATGGCAACAACGGGGTTAGTGACCCTTCCTGGGATGATGACAGGCCAAATCCTTGGTGGAGCTAGCCCAATGGTGGCAATTAAGTATCAATTGATAATCATGTTGGCGATTTTCGTCATGCTAAGTGTGTCTGTTGCGATTACATTGGAAATGACATTGAGCTGTGTACAAACAAGAGAAGGTCGCGTGAAAGTTAAGTTTATCAACAAGGATTAACTAGTCGAATGGCGAATACATGACCACATAAGCGTCTCATTTTATGAATTTTTCTTGTTCCAAAAAGATACACACGATCTTTAAGACAGGTTATCCACAGAAAATGTGGATAAACCACCAAAACCCATAAGCAACCAGAAACATAACATCAATTAGAAGCCATTATCTCCCACGCCCCCCAAATGGTCATAAAGCAGTCATTCAACTGACATATGGAGACTCTAGAGTGCAGTTAACCACAAAGGGAGGAGTCACTATGGATAAGTTAATCATGCAGGAAAACGCAGATGAATTGCTGTCAGATTCACCAGTGGACTGGTTGGTACAAGAGCCAAGAGAAATAACGTCTCACTGGAATCCGAAGGAGTTTGGTATTAACGAAGAGTTAATCTAACCCTTTCAAACGGCAGATAAAAGAAAGGCAAGCCCAAGTTGGCTTGCCTTTTTCAATTCTATTTAAGGTGCTTATCTTCATCGCGTAGATAAATCATCCAATACCACATGCCTACGAAGACACCGCCACCAATGATATTGCCAATCGTTACAGGAATAAGATTGTTCATGATAAAGCCAACCATATTCAAATCTGCATAATCTGCGATATTCGCGCCTGTCATTTGCCAGAACGATTCTGGAGCGAAGTATTTAATACCAATCGCCATCGGCACTTGGAACATGTTTGCAATACAGTGTTCAAAACCTGCTGATACAAACATCGCTACAGGCAGAATCATAACGGCAATTTTGTCTGTTAGCGTACGACCACTGAAGGTCATCCAAACCGCGATACAAACTAAAACGTTACACATGATGCCCAGCGCAATCGCTTGGAAGAAGCCATGATGCAGTTTGTGCTGAGAAATAGCCATCGCATTCAGACCTACTTGGCCACCATCGAACATATATTGCTTAGTGATCAACATACATACCACCAGCAATATTGCGCCAACCATGTTACCGAAGTACACAACCAGCCAGTTCTTCATTAAGGCTTTCCATGAAATCTTGCCGCTGGCGCGTGCAACCAGTGTGAGTACAGAACTGGTAAACAACTCACCACCTGTCACCACGACTAGAATAAGACCAAGACTAAAAGCCAAACCACCGATTAAGCGAGTAATACCCCAAGGCATATCGCCCGCACCAGTGGTAACGGTTGTATAGAAAATGAAAGCGATACCGATATGAAGACCTGCTGAAATAGCGAGCAGAAAAGACTTCATTGGGGCTTTAGTCGCTTTGCCAACACCTACTTCGGCGGCACGTTCAGCAGCCTGAGGTGGTAAGAGTGAGTCAAACTGATTGAAGTTCATGGAAGTGTAACATTTAGAAACAATTAACGAGGCGCGGATAATCGCTCCATTTCCAGAGTTTTTCAAGGGCTATTTTTCATGTTTACTAAATTTGTTGTTGCTGAGAGAGTGATCGATAAAACTCAACTATGAGTTCTTGTCTTAACCATCATTAATATTTGGGAGCGATGTTTACCATCGAATAAAAATTCCGCGTTATATCAGGCCGATAGCGCCACACTTAACACTTCTCACGGTTTTCTATTGCTCAACCTAAGTTTTCAGACTAGCTTGGATAAAAAAGCACAAAGGAATTACCTATGAAATATTCAGCTGACCACATCGCCGAACTGAACCTACTTCTTCAATTCGACTTAACCAGTGCAGCTACGGGCATTAAAGTCCACAAAGAAGCTTCAGAAGACATGCAGGCAGCGGTTGCCCGCCTATACGAAAAACAACTATGCACTCAGCCTGATGGTGGTTATTTAACCGACGAAGGAATCGAAGTTGCAGAACATGCCGACAAGATCCTTCGAGTTCTTTCAGCAGAGTAATCTCACAAGCTTGTTCCAATCTTCTTAGTAAAAAGCCACCCTTTTCGGTGGCTTTTCTGTTTTTGTCATTCGTTCTGAATTCTTATTGGGCGATCAGCTTTTTCATTTTGCCGTAAGGTTTGACCTTGTCATAAACCCAATTAAAGCCAGTTGCATAAAACAAAAAGAAGATTAAGAATCCAGCCTCTAATGCGAGTGCTTGCAGCAATGTAATTTGTAAGAACCACGCAATGACCGGAATGGTGATAAATATCAACCCACCTTCAAATCCAACCGTGTGACCAATACGCACCATTAAACTTCTTTCTTCTCGGTTTGACCCAAACCATTTGTCAAAATACAAATTGTAAATGTAGTTCCAGACTACCGTATACAAGCTCAACCCAATACCAACGACAGCCAAATCGCTTGAGCCTTTCCCTGTGACAAGTGAAGCCGCTGGGATAATCATCGCCAATGCAAACAGCTCAAATAGGATAGCGTGAAAGATACGTTCGTTACGTGCCATGTGTTTTTACCTAAATTGTTCTACTCAATGGCTGACATTTTATCTATCATCTAGATAAGTAAAAGTTAGATACCATCGGTAAAAACGATATGTTTACTATTGAACAACTACAGGCCTTTGTCGCAACTTCTGAAGCAGGATCTTTCTCTGCAGCTGCACGAAAACTTGGACGAGCTCAGTCCGTGGTAAGCCAACACGTGATGAACATGGAGCTCGATTGTGGCGTCGATCTGTTTGATAGAACAGGACGCTACCCAAAACTCACCGAAAAAGGCCATGAACTTTTGCCCTACGCGTTAGCCACCATCAGTCAACTCGACCGACTGAATAACAAAGCATCTCAATTGTTTTCACCACACGCGACGCAGTTTATTCTTGCGGTTGACGAAGGTATCCCACTGACTAACCTACCCCAAGCACTCAAAAATCTAGAGCAACAATTCCCATATATCCAAGTTGAGTGTTTAACAGGCTCCAGTCCAGATATCATCGAACTCGTTAAATCAGGTCGAGCAACCACAGGTATTATTCTCAGCGACTTACAAATGCCACAGAATATCGATTACTCAAACCTAGGTAATATCGGTTTTGACGTTTTTGTTTCTTCCCAGCATCCTTTAGCGAAACAAAAAGTGCGTCATATCGATGAGTTAAAGCAGCATAGACAACTGGTTATACGTTCAAAAAATACCGATACGAGCGGACTCAATCAGGCAGTTAGCCCAGATATCTGGTACGCTGATAATTATTACATCTTATTAGAACTGGCAAATAAGGGATTTGGTTGGTGTTTTCTTCCAAACCATTTGGTGTCACATGCACCCAATACGCTGATCAAAATTGGCGAAGAATTCACAAAACTGGCATGGCAAGTCAACATCGATCTGATACAACATCAGAAATGGCACTCCGATCCTCTACACCAACAAGCCAGATTAGAATTACAAACCCTGTTTGAATCTTAATCAGGGATGAAGAAGTAGGAACTTACAGATGGCAAATACATTGATCGTCGGCGCAGGCTGGTTAGGCACACCACTTGCACAAACGCTTATTGACCAAGGACATCAAGTTATCGTCACTCGACGCAGCCAAACTCGATTGGATGAGTTTCCAATACCTTCCGTTCAAACTGCTCTGCTCGATCTCAATGAACCGAACTCTGAGCAGCGACTCATTGATATCATCAAACAGCACCATATCGAACGTATTGTCGGCGCTTTCCCTCCTGGCTTTCGTAAAGGAAATGGGCAAGAGTACGCACAGCAATGGTATCGCTTAAGTAAAGCGGTAAAAGTGAGTAGCGTTGAAAAGATTTTGATGGTCAGCTCAACGACGGTATACCCAAACCTAGCCGTCGATATGAAAGAAGAAGACGCCACATTGGCATTGGCCCAGTCGAAAGAACACTTCTCTGACAACGCCCGCATTATGCTACAAGCTGAGCAATACGTGATTGAGTCCGGCATCGATTACGCCATCGTCCGTTGTAGTGGTTTAATTGGCTCTGACCGCCACCCTTCTCGCTTTGCACTGCGATTGAAACAAGTGAGCCGTAAAGCCCCTGCGAATATGGTGCATCAAAACGATGCTGTGGCGGCAACGGCTTTCGCTCTCAATCAAATCAGCAATGAAGTTGTGAACGCCACAACGCCGAATACCGTCAGCAAGGCCGAATTTTACCAAGCGGCCATTACAAGAAGTGATTTAGATATTGCCCTCCCACCAGTCACTGAAACTGCCGATAAACGAATCCTTGCTGACAAGCTTATTGCGCTTGGCTACCAGTTCCAATTCAACTCAACGCTGGATGCACTATGAAACTCTATCAACACATCGAAACCTTGTGGGACTACATGCAGCTCAAACATGACTTAAAATCGGCTGACTGCTTGTTTGTTATGTGCAGTAATGACCTACGTGTTGCTGAATACGCCGCTAAGCTTTACCACCAAAAACTTGCGCCCTTGATTGTGTTTTCTGGAGGTGAAGGGCGATTTACAGATGGCTTGTTTGAGAAAAGCGAAGCCGAAACCTTTGCTGAAATTGCGAGAATCGCTGGCGTCCCAAGTGAGTCCATTGTTGTAGAGACAAAATCGAGCAACAGCGGCGAGAATGTTCGATTCACTGAACAGTTGTTGATAGAAAAAGGGATCTGCTGTGATTCTCTGATTCTAGTTCAGAAGCCATTTATGGAAAGACGCGCCATCGCCACTTTCGAAAAACAGTGGCAATCTTCATATTCACAACTACTAGTGACCTCAACCGCACATCCTTTCTTTGAATACATCAATGAAGACATGCCGTTGATGATGGTTTTAGCCGCGTTAATGGAAGATTTTTCTAGGATTAAAACCTACCCAGAAAAAGGCTTTCAAACCGAGCAAGAAATTCCTGCTCACGTTGAATCCTCTTATCAAGCACTGCAAGAAAAGTTTGAATTTGGTCTAGTGTAACTCTTCACTCAACCACCTGCTAACAAACAATAAAAAAAGCCACCAAATCTGGTGGCTTTCTCTTATCAAGAGCCGTTTACTTGCCAAGTGCTTCTTTGTAGTGTTGGCGACAAACCGATACATAGCTGTCATTCCCACCAATAGCAACTTGATCGCCTTCTTTGATAGCAACGCCGCTTTCGTCAGTACGAATCACCATATTTGCTTTACGGCCACAGTGACAGATAGTTTTTAATTCGACCAATTTGTCAGCCCAAGACAATAGGTACTTGCTGCCTTCAAAAAGTTCGCCAAGAAAATCGGTACGAAGGCCATAACAAAGTACTGGAATATGAAGCTTATCAACCACCTCAGTTAGTTGGTAAACCTGTTCTTTTGACAAGAACTGACATTCATCAACCAAAATACAGTGGCGTTTTTCCACTTCATTCAGTGCAGCGATTTCTTGATATAGGTTGGAATCATGACGGAACAGCTGTGCGTCTGATTGCAAACCAATACGTGAACTTACCTTGCCAACACCGTAGCGATCATCAAGTGCCGCAGTGAAAATCACTGGCGTCATACCGCGCTCTTGGTAGTTGAAAGAAGATTGAAGAAGAGTCGTTGATTTACCCGCGTTCATCGCCGAGTAATAGAAATACATCTGAGCCACAGAGCACTACCTTCGTTAAAGTTTAGAATTTATAAAAGCTTGTAAAGAAAAGGGCTGAATCATCAGCCCCTTTTTAAGATTCAATCGTTATTTACGACGCCACGTTGTGCCTTCCGGCCCGTCTTCTAGAACGATACCCATTTCAGTCAGCTTGTCACGAGCCATATCTGCGTTAGCCCAGTCTTTTGCTGCACGAGAATCGTTACGTAGCTTAATTAGTGCTTCGATTTCAGCCACTTCATCGTCGTCACCTGCATCACCTTTTAGGAACGCTTCTGGATCTTGGTGAAGAATACCGATCACGTCAGCCAGTTCACGCATTAGCGCACCTAGCTCGCTCGCTTTCTCTAGATTTTCTGTCTTCAGACGGTTTACTTCACGCGCCATGTCAAACAGTACCGAGTAAGCTTCTGGTGTGTTGAAGTCATCGTTCATCGCTGCTGTATAGCGAGTTACGTACTCTTCACCACCGGCTGGCGCAGCATTTAGATCCAGACCACGTAGAGATGTGTATAGACGCTCAAGAGACGCGCGTGCTTGGTTTAGGTTGTCTTCGCTGTAGTTTAGCTGGCTACGGTAGTGACCAGACATTAGGAAGTAACGAACTGTCTCAGCATCGTAATGACCTAGAACGTCACGAATAGTAAAGAAGTTACCTAGAGACTTAGACATCTTCTCACGATCTACCATTACCATGCCGCTGTGCATCCATGTGTTCACGTATTGCGTGTCATGAGCGCAGCATGATTGCGCGATTTCGTTCTCGTGGTGTGGGAACTGAAGGTCAGAACCGCCGCCATGAATATCGAAATGGTTGCCTAGGATTGACGAGTTCATTGCAGAACATTCGATGTGCCAACCTGGACGACCCGCGCCCCATGGCGATTCCCATGTTGGTTCACCTGGTTTAGACATCTTCCAAAGTACGAAGTCTAACGGGCTGCGTTTTGCAGTTTCGATATCAACACGAGCACCAGCTTGAAGCTGATCAAGGTCTTGCTTAGACAGCTTGCCGTATTCATTGAACTTACCTACTTCAAACATTACGTCGCCATTGTCTGCAACGTAAGCAAAACCACGCTCGATTAGTTTTTCAACCAGCTCGATGATTTCTGCGATAAATTCAGTTGCACGAGGCTCAACGTCCGGACGCTTCATGTTTAGTGCATCAAAGTCCGCATGCATTTCGCCGATTAAACGTTCAGTCAGAGAATCACAAGACTCACCATTTTCTGCCGCACGCTTGATGATTTTGTCATCAATATCAGTGATATTACGTACAAATGTTAGATCGTAACCTAGGTAACGAAGGTAGCGAGACACAACGTCAAAAGAAACAAACGTACGACCGTGACCAATGTGACAGAGATCGTAAATGGTAACTCCACAGACATACATGCCAACTTTGCCGGCTGTAATTGGTTTGAATTCCTCTTTCTGTCTTGTCAGTGTGTTATATATCTTTAACATGATCTCTATCTATGCTTGTGAATGAATTACGAGAACAAGGAGTATATCAACTCCGACCTTATTAGGTAATAGCAATTAACGGATAAAACGATAATCGGCTAAACTTCAAGCACAAAGCGTATATTTTGATGATCCTGAGTTTTCCATGCGTATTAACTTAGGCTAGAATCCCTCTTTGAATACAACATAGTAAAGGAAAGTAGCATGATCACCCTTCACACTAATTTTGGTGACATCAAGATTCAACTAAACGAAGAGAAAGCGCCAGAAACAAGCGCAAACTTCCTTCAGTACTGCCGCGACGGTTTCTACGACAACACACTTTTCCACCGTGTTATTGATGGCTTCATGATCCAAGGTGGCGGTATGGAGTCTGGTCTACGTGAAAAAGCGTCACGTGCACCTATCAAGAACGAAGCAAACAACGGTCTTAGCAACAAAGTGGGTACACTTGCTATGGCACGTACTATGGAGCCGCATTCAGCAAGCTCTCAGTTCTTCATCAACGTAAACAACAACACGTTCCTAGACTTCCGTAGCGAAAGCCTAGATGGTTGGGGTTACTGTGTATTCGGTGAAGTAATCGAAGGCATGGACATCGTAAACAAGATCAAAGGCGTTAGCACTGGTTCTTACGGCATGCACCAAGACGTACCTCTAGAAGACGTAACGATCACTGGTACAACAATCGAAGAGTAATTCATACGAATTACCAAAGAGATAAGTTAGTGGGGAGGCATCGCCTCCCCTTATTTCTATGACGACATTATTTATATCTGATCTTCACCTCGCCCCTTCCCGTCCGGACATTACCGAATGCTTCGAGACTTTTATGCGAACAGAAGCCATCGAGGCTGAAGCCCTGTACGTACTTGGTGACTTATTCGAATTCTGGGTTGGCGATGATGATAACACCCCTTTTGCAGACCAAATCCGTGCGGAATTTAAAACACTAACGGATATGGGCGTCCCTGTTTATTTTATCCAAGGCAACCGAGACTTCTTATTGGGCAAACGCTTTTGTAAGGAAACGGGCATCACATTACTCGACGACGTGTGCACGATTGATCTTTACGGCCAAAAAGCCGTCATTTTGCACGGCGACACCCTTTGCATTGACGACATCAAATACCAAGAGTTTCGCAAGACGGTTCACAAACCTTGGTTACAATGGCTTTTTAATCGTATTCCATGGTTTGTTAAAAAAAGAATTGTCTCTAAAGTTCAATCGGATATTCGCGATGACAAAAAGACTAAGTCTCTCGATATCATGGATGTGAACCAAGGTGAAGTTGAACACGTGCTGTCTCAGAATTGCGTCAACCTGATGATTCATGGACACACTCATCGCCCAAATACACATTTTTTCGAGCTAAATGGTGTTAAAACCACTCGCATTGTCTTAGGTGATTGGTATACCCAAGGCTCAGTTTTACAAGTAAATTCTGGTGGTTTTGACCTTCAAACACGGCCGTTTCACACAGAAATGAAGTAAAGCCTGCCAAGCATGTAAAAGATTGACGCTCAAAGCATAGAAATTTTGCAGAAAATCGCTATCATCGTAATACTAAGTTAAACAGAACATAATACCGCATTGAAGTATTCATACGTAGCTCGCCAACCGATTCTGGATAGAGAAAAACGTACCATTGGGTACGAGCTTCTCTTTCGTGACGGTCCGAAAAATACCTTCCCAGAAGTAGAACCTGAGCTGGCTACTAGTCGACTTCTATCTGATCATTTCCTATCAACGCACTACAGCACGCTGGGCGATAAACTTGGCTTTGTTAACTTTCCCTACCAAAGCTTAGTTAACCTTGTACCAACTTTATTCCCAAATGAATCCTTAGTGGTTGAAGTTCTCGAAGACTGTGAACCGACGGATGAGTTGTTGAATGCCATTAAACACCTTCATGCTTCTGGCTATCGCGTAGCGTTAGATGACTTTGTTCCAACCAAAGCTTGGAAACGCTTCTTACCTTACGTCGCTATCATCAAATTCGACATTCGCTTAGTGCCGATAGACAAGGCCGCCATTTATATTCAAGCCCTGTCTCATTTTGATATTGATTTCTTGGCCGAGAAAGTTGAAACCTATGAAGAATTCGAACAAGCGATGGACGCGGGTTTTAACTATTTTCAAGGGTACTTTTTTAGCAAACCAGAAATGATTCAGAAGAAACGCCTCAATCCAGCGTTTCTAACGGTGATTCAGTTGTGTAAAGAAATTGCCGACAAGCCGATTAACTTTAACGAAGTCGAGCGTTTATTCTCTATCGACGTCACGCTGTCGTACAAGCTTCTGACTTATGTCAATTCTGGCTACACGCTCACCACTAAGATCAAATCTTTCCGTCAAGCATTGGTTTATCTAGGCGAAGAACGTTTAAGACGCTTTATTTCTCTTGTTGCAATTGCTTCGGTACATGAAGACAAGCCTGACTCTCTATACTCATTAGCGATTCAACGCGCACGTATGTGTGAGATTTTGTTGAGCCAAATGAAAACCAAATATGACCCAGGTCAGGCATTTCTTACTGGGATGTTTTCACTGTTAGGCTCTCTCCTCGACCAACCTCTTGAAGATGTCATCAGTGATATACCTGTCGATGAAGAAATTAAACATGCCTTAACTGGGCACAAAGGTGTTTTGGGTTACCTTCTCTCAATGATCATCGCTTACGAGAAAGCAGATTGGGAAATGACAGAGAAATACTGTACCGCCCTAAAACTCACTGAGCCACAATTAGCCAAAGCGTTTAGCCAATCCACGGCTTGGGCTCAAGAACTGCTGTCTCAAACGCCCTAAACGGCTATAATGCCCCAAAGAATACCTGCAACCTCACTTATGTGAGGTTGTTTGTTTTTACCGCTTAATTAATCGAGATTTCATTTTATGGCTTCTTCTTGTCCTTGCGGCTCTAACCGCACCTACCAACAGTGTTGTGAAATTGCCCACAATAACCATGCTGACGTCACCACTCCGGAGCAGTTAATGCGCTCTCGTTACAGTGCGCATGTGTTAGGTCTAGTGGATTACGTGGTGAACACTTACCACCCAAGCTGTAATGCAGAAGAGCAACGTGAAGGCATTGCCCAATCCATCGACAGCGATTGGTGCAAGCTTGAGGTAGTAAAAGCCGAAGCGAGTAGCAACGAGAATGAAGGTTTTGTTGAATTCAACGCTTACTTTGACGAAAACGGCAAACGCTACTGCATGACCGAGCGGTCTCGTTTCGTGAAAGAAGATGGGCTTTGGTACTACATTGACGGCACATTTCCAGAAGACGAGAAAGAGCCTGAACAAGATCCTCGCTTAAGCCAACCGGTAAGCAGCCTAAAGGTCGGTCGTAACGATCCGTGTATCTGTGGAAGCGGTAAGAAATTTAAGAAGTGTTGTGGGTAATCGCACCCACGCCTAGCTTATTAAGCCTGCTTTAATGAGATTCCTGATCTCGCCTAGGCTCGTCGGAATGACGTAAAGTGTTCTTCGATTTGAAATAAGTAACGCGGTCTCAAGTACCATTACAAAGTATATCGTCATTCTCAACAACGAAGAACAAGCGTGATTCAGAATCTAATCACCTTAAGCTCTGCTGTCAGGTTTCCCCACCGAATCAACAATATTACATTAAAAAAGCCCCTAGACTCTTGGGTCATAGGGGCTTTCATTTAGCTATCGCAGCTTATTTATGACGCTCTTTCAGTTTATTCACTACGTCATTCATCGATAGACCTTGGTCTTGAAGCAATACCATTAAGTGGTAAATCAAGTCTGCCGATTCACACACTAACTCCGCCTTATCGCCCGACGTCGCCGCAAGCGCGACTTCAACGCCTTCTTCGCCCACTTTTTGCGAAATACGCTTGGTGCCACGGGCATAAAGACTGGCAGTATAAGAGGAATCTGGGTCGGCACTCTTGCGGGCAGCCAATAGCTGCTCAAGTTGATGAAGCCACACCATTTGTGACTCCTCTTGAGGGTCCACATCCCAGCAAGTTGTGTTACCCAAGTGACACGTAGGACCAATAGGATTCACTTTCACCAGTAGCGTATCGTTGTCACAATCGAGCTGAATGTTCACCAATTGCAATACGTTGCCAGAGGTTTCACCTTTCGTCCAAAGACGTTGCTTGGTACGAGAGAAAAACGTCACTTGACCCGTTTCGCCCGTTCTTGCCAACGCATCTTGGTTCATGTAACCCATCATCAGCACTTGGCTTGATTGGAAATCTTGTACGATGGCAGGTACCAGACCATCCACCTTTTCCCAGTTGATTCGCTCAGCTAGCGAACTTACTTCGGCGGCTTTCACACTCATAGTCGTACCTCAATGCCTTGTTGTTTCAAATACTGCTTTAGTTCACCAATATTGATGACTTGCTTATGGAATACCGATGCGGCAAGCGCGCCATCCACATTTGCTTTTTGGTAGGCTTCTGCGAAGTGCTCCATGGCACCTGCACCACCCGATGCAATCAATGGCACGTTACACACTTCACGCACCATATTAAGTTGTTCAATATCGTAGCCGTTACGCACGCCGTCTTGGTTCATCATGTTCAATACGATTTCACCAGCGCCACGCTTTTGTACTTCTTGCACCCAGTCACGTGTTTCCCATTGAGTTGCTTTGGTGCGTTCTTCATCACCAGTAAACTGGTAAACCTGATACTTACCCGTCTCTTTGTCGTAGTATGAATCGATGCCAACAACGATACATTGAACGCCAAATTTATCAGCTAGGTCAGTAATCAGCTGCGGATTTGCCAATGCAGGTGAGTTGATAGACACCTTGTCTGCACCAAACTCAAGAATGCGCGCTGCATCTTCCGCTGATTTAATACCACCAGCCACACAGAAAGGAATATCAATCACTTCAGCAACGCGAGCGACCCAACTTTTATCTACGACACGACCATCACTTGAAGCGGTAATATCGTAGAACACAAGCTCGTCAGCGCCCTCTTCAGCATAACGCTGTGCCAGAGGAACGATGTCGCCAATGATTTCGTGATTACGGAACTGAACGCCCTTTACCACTTGTCCATCACGAACATCAAGACATGGAATTATTCGCTTTGCCAACATGCAAACGCCTCCTCTGCTGTGAACTTACCATCTAACAACGCACGACCAACAATAACGCCAGCCACACCGCTGCCTTTTAGCGCTTCGATATCCGCTAATGAGCCAATGCCACCTGAAGATTGAAACTGCACTTGTGGGTACTGTTTGCATAGGTCAACGTAAAGCTCTACGTTTGAGCCTTCTAGCGTACCGTCACGAGAAATGTCCGTACAAAGCACGTGCTGCAAACCTACCGTTAGGTAATCGTTGATCAGAGCTTCGATGGTCACCCCTGAATCTTCTTGCCAACCAGAAATCGCTACTTTACGTGTGCCGTCTTGGTCGATGTTGATGTCTAGCGCGAGAACGATTTTCTCTGCGCCATACTTTTCCATCCAGCCTTTCACAAGCTCTGGCTGTTTTACTGCTGTTGAGCCAACGACAACACGCTGCGCACCGGCTTCTAACAGATCAATCACGTCTTGCTCTGTACGCACACCACCACCGATTTGGATGTTCGCTGGTGTGCTTGCTAGTAGCTTTGCAATCAAATCAAGTTGGCGTGCTGTCGTGTCTTTCGCGCCAGTTAAATCCACCAAGTGCAGCCAGTTAGCACCCGCTTGGTGGTACAAGTTGAACTGCTCTGCTGGGTCGACTTTGTACTCGGTTACTTGGCCGTAATCACCTTGATAAAGGCGAACCACCTGTCCTTCAATTAAATCAAGAGCTGGAATAATCACACTAAATCCCTTTTATAATTCTAAGAAGTTTTGAATAAGCTTCGCGCCCGCTTTTGAAGAACGCTCAGGGTGGAATTGTACGCCGTAGTAGTTACCGCTTTGTACTGCTGCTGTGAACGGGTTACCGTATTTACATTGAGCAATCGTGTAATCTCCAACAGGCATTGCAAAGCTGTGCACGAAGTAGAAATACTCTCCTTCTTCAATACCTTTGAAAAGTGGATTACCTGCTTTTGCAGACACTGTATTCCAACCCATATGCGGCAGTGGCAAATCGCCAGTTTGTAGTAGCTTCACTTCGCCATCACAAAGTCCAAGACACTCAACCAACTCATCGGCTTTCTGCCCTTTCTCTTGAGACACTTTGCCCAACAGTTGCATGCCTAAACAGATACCTAACAGCGGCTTTTCTACCTGTTTTACCAAGCTGATCAGATCGCGCTCTTCTAGGTTTTTCATCGCTTCGCTAGCGGTTCCCACGCCCGGTAGGAATAGCTTATCTGCCGACAATACAACTTGCGGATCTTTTGAAATTGTTACGTCATAGCCTAGGCGTTCAATAGCAAACCTCACCGAAGAGACGTTGGCACAGCCAGTATCGATAATGACAACTTTCTGTTCTGTCACTGTTTTTCTCCTTGCTAAGGTTAGCCTTAAAGCACGCCTTTACTACTTGGTAGCTCAGTACCTTCTACTTTGATTGCTTGGCGCAAAGTACGACCAAACGCTTTAAACAAGCTTTCAATGATGTGGTGATCATTGTTGCCCGCAGAAGACAGGTGCAGCGTACACGCTAATGTGTCAGTCAGAGAGCGGAAGAAGTGAACCACCATCTCTGTTGAAAGATCACCTACTTGCTCACGGCTAAACTGCGCGTCGAACTTGAGGTAAGGACGACCAGATAGGTCTAGTGCACATTGTGCTAAACACTCATCCATTGGAAGACTAAAGCCAAAGCGACCAATACCACGTTTGTCACCCAGTGCTTCTTTCAACGCTTGACCCAACGCAAGAGCGGTATCTTCTACTGTGTGGTGATCATCAATGTGCAGGTCACCTTCCACCTTGCACACCATTTGAAATCCACCGTGTGTCGCGATTTGATCCAGCATGTGGTCAAAGAAGCCAAGACCTGTAGAAATATCGTTACCGCCTTGCTCATCAAGATTAACGAATACTTTGATGTCTGTTTCTTTTGTGGTGCGAACCACTTCAGCAACGCGCGCCTTCACTGTGAGATCTTTGAGGATCTGTTTCCAACCCATGGTTTCTGGGTTGTATTGAATGCCACGAATTGCCATGTTTTCTGCAAGTTGAAGATCGGTTTGACGATCGCCAATCACAACGGAGTTTTGAAAATCAACTTTGCCACCTTGAAGGTACTCTTTGACCAAGCCTAATTTAGGCTTACGGCAAGAGCAGTTATCTTCATCGAAGTGAGGACAAATCAGCACGTCATCAAACTTCACACCCTGAGATTCAAAAATGTCCATCATCATGTTGTGTGGTGCATCAAAATCTTCTTGTGGGTAGCTGTCAGTACCCAAACCATCTTGGTTCGTTACCATCACTAGACGGTATCCAGCGTCCTGCAACGACAACAGGCTTGGGATAACAAATGGCTCTAGCTTTAGTTTGTCTAAACGGTCTACTTGAAAATCAATCGGCGGCTCAACAATTAAGGTGCCATCACGATCAATAAAAAGGATTTTTTGTTGTTTGCTCACTCGAGAACTTCCTTATTGCTATTCTTTTGGCGCTCCCGCTATTGAGCGAGAGCGATTAATTTTATCTCTACTTATGCGTAGTAGTTTCTAATAAATCCAAGCGTTTTTTCGCACTCGTCGCGGTTACCCACGCTGATACGCACACAGTCTTCGATTGGCGAGTTACGCAGGATAATCCCCGTATCCCAAGCTGCTTTGAAAACATCATCGCCATCTGGGAATTTCACCAATAGGTAGTTACCCCATCCTTCAAAAACTTCCAAACCCGGAATCATTGAAAGGCCAACTTGCAAGTAAGCACGGTTCGCGTTCAAATCGAGCACTTGGAACTTCGCTCGCGCTAAACCAGCTTCTGAAAGCGCCTGAGTCGCAATTTCTGCCACTGGAACCGGGACTGGGTACGGTGCGATAACTTTAAGAAGTACATTAATCAGCTCTTCGTTCGCAAGCGTAAATCCACAACGCAGACCTGCAAGCGCAAAAGCTTTCGACAGAGTGCGCAGAATTGCGAGATTCGGGTATTGCGCCAGTAAATCTACCGTTGATGCTTCCGGGCAAAAATCAATGTACGCTTCATCCATCACCACGATTGCACGGTCTTTTGTCATCTCAAGCAGAGAGACAATATCTTCACGCTTAACTAAGTTACCCGTTGGGTTGTTTGGTGAACATACGAAAACCAATTTGACGTTATCCAGATTGGCTTCGATGCCTGCAAGGTCTAGTTGCCAATCTGACGTTAGCGGCACGGTTTTACGCTCGACACCAATGGTTTCTGCGCTGATAGCGTACATACCGTAAGTCGGTGGACAGTATAAAATCGCATCTTCACTCGGCTCACAGAATGCACGAATCAGTAATTCAATACCTTCATCTGCACCACGAGAAGTCAGCGTTTGTTCTGGTTTTACACCCGCATAGGCTGCGTAAGCAGAAATCAGTTCTTTAGGCTGACATTCGCTGTAACGATTAAGGCGAGCGAAGTCTGTTTTGTATTCATTGTTAAATGGCGATTCGTTGGCGTTCAGCCATACGTCACCTGTACCACCAATTCGACGAGCCGACATATAAGGGGTAAGTTTTTGGACTTGTTTGCGCGCTAGCTTTTCCATCTCAATATCCTCTTACTTAGCTGCCAGTTTTTCTGTGCGGGTTAGTTTCTCAGTACGGATTGTTACTGCACGTTTGTGCGCATCCAGACCTTCTGCTTCCGCCATCGTTACCACTGTTGGCGCAAGGTTCTTTAGACCATCAGCAGACAGTTCTTGAACCGTCATGCGCTTGGAGAAATCAGCCAAACCTAAGCTTGAATACGTGCGTGTGTAGCCGTAAGTAGGAAGAACGTGGTTGGTGCCCGATGCGTAATCACCTGCTGATTCAGGCGACCAATCACCTAGGAAGATAGAACCTGCGTTATCTAATAGAGGTAGAAGCTCACGAGGGTTCTTAGTCTGAACAATTAAGTGCTCAGGACCGTAGTAATTTGAAATCGAAATAGATTGAGTGAGAGACTCAGCAATAATAATCAAGCTTGACGCCAATGCTTGCTCGGCGATCTCCGCACGAGATAACTCTTTAAGCTGACGTTGAACCGCATCCGTCACTTGATCCGCAATAACAGGAGAAGGAGTCACAAGTACCACTTGAGAGTCAGGACCGTGCTCTGCTTGGCTCAAAAGATCCGCAGCGATAAAGTCTGCATCTGCGGTTTCATCGGCAATCACAAGCACTTCAGATGGGCCTGCAGGCATATCAATCGCAGCACCGCGGAAATCATTGCTAACCTGACGTTTTGCTTCCGTCACATAAGCGTTACCTGGACCAAAGATCTTATCAACTTTAGATACAGTCTCTGTGCCATAAGCCATTGCAGCGACGGCTTGGCCACCACCAACGTTGTACACTTCATCAATGCCGCACAGTTTAGCTACGTACAGAATCTCGTCAGCGATTGGCGGTGGAGAGCAAAGCACCACTTTACGACAACCTGCAATTTTTGCAGGAACACCGAGCATTAGAACAGTCGAAGGCAATGGCGCACTACCGCCAGGAATGTACAAACCCACTTTTTGAATTGGGCGCGTTACCTGCTCACAAAGGACACCCGGCTGAGTTTCTACTTTAATTGGTTGTGGCTTTTGTGCTTTATGAAACTTCGAGATGTTTGCATAAGCTTGCTCAAGCGCGCCTTTCATCTTTTCAGAAAGGCGAGCAGACGCCTCATCGATTTCTTGAGCTGATACACGAATGGATTCCGGCTTCACACGGTCAAACTTCTCAGTCAGCTCCAATAATGCAGCATCACCCTCTTTACGAACTTTTGCGATTACTTCAGAAACCGCAGCAGTGATGTTTGCGCCTTCTGCGATTGCCGGACGTTCTAGAATCGAGTCTTGTTGAGTTTCACTCAGCGATTGCCATACAACTGTTCTCATTGCGATTACTCCATCATTTTTTCAATTGGTAGTACCAGAATTGAGCTCGCACCCAGTTCCTTTAGCTGTTCCATGGTTTCCCAGAACAGGTTTTCAGTACTTACCAAATGAACCGCAACTTTTTGCTTGTCAGCAGATAGAGGCAATACCGTTGGGTCTTCTGCACCCGGTAATAGAGACTTAATTTGCTCAAGCTTCTCAGCAGGTGCATGTAGCATGATGTATTTTGATTCTTTTGCTTGCTGCACGCCTTGCATACGAGTCAATAGCTTATCGATAAGCGCAACTTTATCGGCGTCAAACTCACCTTTGCGTTGAATTAACGTTGCCTTCGACTTAAAGATAACTTCGGCTTCTTTTAGACCATTGGCTTCTAGCGTAGCGCCAGTAGAAACCAAGTCAGCGATAGCATCTGCTAGACCAGCTCGAGGCGCAACTTCTACAGAGCCAGTCAGCATACAAGTTGAGAACGGTACACCCGCTTCATCCATGTAAGCTTTTAGCAGTTGCGGGTACGTGGTTGCGATGCGTTTGCCTGCTAGATCTTGAGGACCGTTATATTCTTCGTCTTTGTCGATTGCGATAGACAAACGGCAGCCGCCAAAATCAAGACGACGAAGCTGAACAAAATCGTAAGGTTCGCCCAAAGCTTTACGGTCTAAACGAACTTCTTCTAATTCATTCTCACCAATAAAACCTAGGTCAACAACACCATCCATAATTAAACCTGGGATGTCATCATCGCGAACTAATAACAAATCAATGGGCATATTTTCAGAATGAACGACCAGACGCTCACCCATTACATTGAATTTCACACCACACTTTTTCAATAGAGCTTGGCTCTCTTTACTTAGGCGGCCTTTTTTCTGAATTGCGATTCTTAAGCGTTGTGTTTGCATTGCTTTATCCCTGTGCCAGATTCGATAATCTAAATATTTTATAAACCAGTAAAACTAAAAAACCCTCGAGAGATTTTGGTCTCCCGAGGGTTTGAAATCTGTTTACACTTTGATTTTCACCTCCGGGAGTATCCTGTCTCCCGGGTATGCGCGCATCTCCCGAAAGACTAAATTGGGTGATGATGGTGATGAATGTTCATTACAAAATTGCGCATACTTATTTCAAGGCTCGTCTTAGTTGCTTTGTTAGTAACCACACTAACCAAGCTGATTCTTTTTTTCAACCCTTAATTTTAAAAAAAATCGAATTGTATAATACAAATAAAAAAGGAGGCCGAAGCCCCCTTTTATTTTATTTTAATTATCAAGCAATTAAGCGTTCTGACATGATGCCATTTTTGACTTAGAAAGCCATGACAAAATTGCGCAAACGATAACAAAAGTAATCGACGCAGCAATGAAAGAGAATACGATAGACGCAGTCATACCAAGAGCGATAAAGCCCACGCATGAAACAAGCGCGACTGATAATGCATAAGGCAACTGAGTCGATACGTGATCAATGTGATTACAACGGGCACCTGTCGACGACAGAATGGTCGTATCAGAGATTGGTGAACAGTGGTCACCGAATACCGCACCTGCCAGTACTGCACTCAACATTGGCAGCATAAGCGCTACGTCTGTTGCACCTGCCATGTCGCCCGCGATAGGGAGCATGATACCAAACGTGCCCCACGACGTACCTGTCGAGAACGCCATTAGGCCAGATAGCAAGAATAGGATGACTGGTAGCCAATGCGGATTAATATTGCCCTGAGCCATAGTCGATAGGTAAGAACCTGTCTTCATGTCACCGATAACAGAGCCGATAGTCCAAGCAAACACAAGGATAAGGATCGCACCAAACATTGACTTCGCACCAATCCAAAGTGTGCGGCCAATTTCCGCCATTGGGATGCCTTGCTTAAGTACAGTAAATAGTGCAACCGCAAGGCCCAGCAAGCTACCGTAAACTAAAGAAGTACCTACATCAGTGTTCTCGAACGCACCAAGGAGCGCAAACTCTTTACCGTCAGCGGCTAGGGCCTGCCCACCGGTGTAAAGCATAGAAGCGATCGTCGCAATGATAAGCGTAACGATAGGGAGAACTAGGTCAGAAACTTTACCCTTCTCGCTTTCACGAATATCTAGCTCTTCGTTTAGTTCATGTGCTTCTTGCGTGTCGTTTTCTTTGTCTTTTTCAAAACCACGGCCCTGAGAGGCTGCAATTTCGTGCTCACGCATTTTACCGATATCAAGACCGAACCACGCTACTGCAAATACCATAAGTAGAGCAAATACAGCATAGAAGTTCATTGGAATAAGACGAACATACGCACCGAGTGCTGAGTATTCAGTGATGCCGTGTGACACCAAGATACCGCCGATGATCGTAATGATGTAAGCACCCCAGCTTGAAGCAGGCATAATCACACACATAGGAGCTGCGGTGGAGTCTAGAATGTACGCCAGTTTAGCGCGAGACACATAGAAACGGTCTGTTACTGGACGAGAAATCGCACCAACAGCAAGACTGTTAAAGTAATCGTCGACAAAAATGAACACGCCTAAGAAGGCAGCAAGAAGTTTAGAGCCACGTTTACTTTTAACTCGTGTTTGCGCCCATTCAGCGAAAGCGCGAGTACCACCAGATAGCGTCAATAGCGCCGTTGTCATACCTAAAAGAATTAGGAAACCGACAATACTCATGTTCCAAGTGTTAAGACCGCCGTCTTCAATAAAGACAGAAGAAACTTGAGAACTCACATAACCTATCGTGTTACCGATAGACCAATCATTAAGCAGAATCGCACCAAGTACGATACCTACACCAAGAGAAACTAATACGCGTCGAGTTAAAATCGCCAGTGTCAAAGCGACAATCGGCGGTAGTAACGAAACAGGAGAATGTGCAAAATCTATTAAATTCATGATCTTCAAAAACCAAAGTTTGGCTAGAGATCTACTGCAGACAAGTCACGTAGCATACGGTACGTGCTCATGTTGAACTTAGCGACAGGGAAGCGAACACTCCACCCAACCCTACAGTAGCGCTCCATAGTTTAATGTAAATATACTATGGCAGTGTTGTTCCTTTCAGAGACAACCCCAGCAAGTGGTTTTGATAGGCCACTTACTTCGGCAATCTTCGCCTTCCACTATTATTCATTGGCATCACCCCAATAATAGCTACTCTTCGAGACTGCACCTCTACGGCAACAACAAATAATTAACCATTAATTGTACAAATTAACAACAAATTATCTGCAATATTGCATCAGGTGACAGCCATTGTACTCATGAAGACCTCCAATGCAACACATCAAACTAAATTAAATGAATAAATAATCGCAATTTTGATTTATAAATAGAATGTGAGCCACCTATAGATTGAGCAACTGCAATCACGACAATGCTGTCTTTTATGAAACTTTATTACTACCATCAATTCTTCATGTTTTGTGTTCTAACAATAAATGAAAGAAATATGACATTCGGTTTTCCCTCTTTTCCTACTTTTCTGTCAGATTGAGAGAAATAGAATTCAACATATAAATAAAGAAACCACTAATCGAGAAAAACGCAGTATCTATAATGAAAAAACTGAGGTTAAACTCAATTAAGAATTCATATCTGTAAATTAATATTGCTTTATTACGAAAAAACCCAAGAAATTTAATCTAAATCATGAATTAGCATTTGCACATATGAGAAAGATAAAGTTAAATATAAGGACTCTATGTTTTATTTCTCGTTTAGCATTTAATTAATCGTATCGATAACTAGTGTTGAACCTTTTAACCTATTAATAGGAATCGTTATGTCAGAGCTGACTAAAACACTTCTAAATATCCGTAGCCTTCGTGCATTCTCTCGTGAGCTGACTCTAGAACAATTGGAAGAAGCTCTAGATAAATTAACTATCGTTGTTGAAGAGCGTAAAGAAGCTGAAGAAGCTGACCGCGCAGCACTTGCTGAGCAAGAAGCAAAACTTGCAGCTATCGCTGAGCAAATCGCTCAAGACGGTATCGACGTTGAAGCACTAATCAGTGCACTATCTGGCGAAACGAAGACTAAAGCGAAAGCTAAACGCGCTCCTCGTCCAGCTAAGTACAAGTACACTGACACTAACGGCGAAGAAAAAACTTGGACGGGTCAAGGTCGTACACCTTCATCAATCCAAGAGCAACTTGATGCAGGTAAATCTCTAGACGATTTCCTAATCTAATAAAAGATTTATGAAATTAAAAAAGGTTCCCAAATGGGAACCTTTTTATTTATCTGTAAATAGATACAAAAATGGCGCATTTGGAATGCGCCATTTTTCGTATGCTAGGAATTACCTAATTCAACGTGATTAATTAACGTTCCCAGTATGCTTCTTCCAAACTATCTTCACGCTCCGGCAGGCCGCGAGAAAGACGTGGAGAGTGTTGAACTAACACTTCATAACTTGCACGGTTTGCGTATTTACAAACTTGAGAGAATGAAGAGTAAGTTAAATACTCATTGCTGTGCTTGCTTGAGTTAGGCACATTTTCTTTGTGGTATTTATTTGCCGCCATATCGTGAAGAACTGCAGACAATGCCGCATCACCTGCGCCATTGGTGTTCTTAATTTTTTCTGGGCCACCCATGTATGGAGAGATATGTGAATATACTTTAATTGCATTCTCGCACGTATCTTTCTTCGCTGGGCGACTAAATTCGAAACGGTTAAATTCAGCAATAGAACCAGGAAGTAATGGCAAAGAAGTTTCACGTTTCGCGCTATCTTCAGTGTAACCAGCCATAAATAGGCCAACAGGGCCAGAAGTACAAAGCACTAGATCAGCCCAATCTAACGTTTTATCCGATGCTGCTAGAGGATCAGATTCGCCCGTTAATGCTTCCGCTTCATCTTCATTCATTGCAACAACAGAAACGTTATCGCGAATAAACTCTTGCCAGAATGTAGGGTCATCTTGAATAACGAATTTGGTACCTAGCGTTAATACAACAGGTACATCGTGTTTCTTCGCGTATTCAATCGCACGCATCGTTGCTTCCGGCATTGGGTCGCCTTCTTTACAACGAACAAGGTATGCAGTCAGTACTAAAGCCGACGCACTCTTGAAAATCTTTTCAGGGATATTGTCTGGGTGAAGTTGGTTCATTTGACCTTCGTTGATAGCGAAAGTACGTTCACCGTCTTCAGTAATAAGAGCAAAACAACGACCAATTGCACCCTCAACACCTTGTAGGTAGTTCAGATCCATGCGGCTTGATGTGTTACATAAGTAACGGTAACCGTAGCTGCCGATTTTGATATCTTGGCTCATTACACCCAGAAGCGTTGAGCGGTCATCTGCCAACACAGAATAATTGTGTAGCGTATTACCAATCGTGCCACCTGCATACTCATTGGTAATTAGGCATTCTTCTTTTAATTGTTGATAAAGCGCTTCTGCTGTTGCGTCATCAATTACCAACGAGTGTCCTTTACTCAAACCGTACTTTTCAATCACATCCGTTGTAACTTTCGCCTCAATATCAACCAGAGTCTGATCAATACCAATGATGTGAGTGCGCGTCATCTTTTTGCTTTCTTGTGCTTGGCTCACCAATGGGTCACGAGCATGAACAGGAAAATAGTGCTTCGATTTGCGTTGTCCAGGAAATTTCATATTGTTAGTCTGAGTAAGGGATGAAAAGGAGAACGGATTCTATACCGCTGACAATAAAGCAGCAATAAAAGCGATTATAGCAAACGTTTGCACCCTGCTTTTTATTTTCTAACGCTCTATTCGCCTTCCATGAAACCCAAATCAGGCAGCTGTTCGAGGTGTTCGGTATAGCGCTTTAGATTGAATTCACCTTCATTTTTCATCACGTCGAAAATCTCGATAGACATAGCACACGCCATCATCGCAACCGCATCTTCACGTGGTGTGCCAGTCATCATCAAACGCATTAACGTCTCTTTGACTTTAATAGGGTTACCATCTTCAAGTTGATTCTCTACAATTTCAATCAACTCAGCTTCTTGCATAAATTGGTTTTCTTCAGTCATTTGATTTTTCCTCTTGGATTTTTGCCAACTATGCCATATATAACCCTTCTATACTTATCGAATTTAACGCTCACGTTCGTATTTGGATAAATTTAAGCCAAAATCGAAGTGTGATTTCGATCTCGGATCTGTCACCGGTCTGTGGATTCTGTTAGAATCTGCGTCCCGTTTATTTAAGTGGTGTTTAGTAATGTCTGATAACAGCCAAAAGAAAGTCATCGTCGGTATGTCCGGCGGCGTTGATTCATCTGTTTCTGCGTATCTTCTAAAGCAACAAGGCTACCAAGTAGAAGGCCTGTTCATGAAGAACTGGGAAGAAGATGACAACGAAGAATATTGTACAGCAGCAGAAGACCTTGCTGATGCTCAAGCAGTATGTGACAAGCTGGGCATTCACCTACACACCATCAACTTTGCTGCTGAGTACTGGGATAACGTATTTGAGTACTTCCTTGCAGAATACAAAGCTGGCCGTACACCAAATCCAGACATTCTTTGTAACAAAGAAATCAAGTTCAAAGCATTCCTAGAGTTCGCTGATGAAGTGCTTGATGCAGATTACATTGCAATGGGTCACTACGTACGTCGTTCATTCCCAGAGAACGCTTTATCTGGTGAAGAACAGGAAAAACCACAGATGCTACGTGGTCTCGATGGCAACAAAGATCAAAGCTACTTCCTGTACACATTAAGCAACGAGCAAATTGCACGTAGCCTATTCCCTGTTGGTGACCTAGAGAAGCCAGAAGTTCGCCGCATTGCGGAAGAGCAAGATCTAATCACCGCGAAGAAGAAAGACTCGACGGGTATTTGTTTCATCGGTGAGCGCAAGTTCACTGAGTTCCTCGGTAAATACCTACCTGCGCAACCTGGCAACATTGAAACACCAGAAGGCGAAGTGATTGGTCAACACCAAGGCCTGATGTACCACACGCTTGGTCAGCGTAAAGGTCTTCACATCGGTGGACGAAAAGGCGGCGGCGGTAACGAAGACCCATGGTTCGTTGGCGAGAAAGATCTAAAGCGTAATGTTTTGATTGCGGTACAAGGTAAAGACCACCCGATGCTAAAATCAGAAGGTCTACTTGCATCACAACTTCACTGGGTAGATCGTGAACCAATTCGCGATGTTATGAAGTGCACAGTGAAAACACGTTACCGTCAGGAAGATATTCCTTGTACAATCATCCCTATCGATGATGAGAACATTAAGGTGATCTTTGACGAACCACAAATTGCCGTGACGCCAGGTCAATCGGCCGTGTTCTACAAAGATGACGTGTGCCTAGGTGGCGGCATCATCGAGCAACGCATTAAATATTCTCAAGCTTAGGAGTCGTTACGTGGCGAATACACTTTATGACCGTACTATCGCTTTCGCAGGCATTTGCCAAGCTGTTGCATTGGTTCAACAGGCAGCGAAAGACGGACATTGTGATCAAGATGCCTTTGAAACGTCAATTAACGCCATTATCAATACAAACCCAGCGAACACTATTGGTGTCTTTGGTCGTGAATCCGACTTAAAGCTGGGTCTTGAGTGCTTAGTGAAAGGGATTGATAGCACCCCGTCAGGGAGTGAAGTTACTCGCTACATCATTAGCCTAATGGCATTAGAACGCAAGCTAACAGGCCGCAACGATGCAATGTCACAACTTGGTGACCGTATCCAAATGGCTCAGCGTCAAACGGAACATTTTGAATTGCTGGACGATCAAATGATCAGCAACCTAGCAAGCATTTACTTGGATGTTGTTAGCCCTATCGGCCCTCGCATTCAAGTTACCGGTACCCCATCCGTGCTGCAACAAACCTCTAACCAACACAAAGTTCGCGCGTTGTTGTTATCAGGTATCCGTAGTGCAGTACTCTGGCGCCAAGTTGGCGGTAAACGTCGCCACTTAATCTTTGGACGCAAAAAGATGGTCGAGCAAGCACAAATTCTTCTTGCTCGTATGTAATAAGGTAATAAATAAGCAGCTCGCGTTTATCGCGAGCTCATTTTTTTCTACCAAAACAAATCCCGCGCAAACGTTTGCGCAATATTCGTGACAATTGCCACAGTTATTGGTATAAAGCTCACGAAATTTAGAAACCCAATTCAGGAGAACATCATGGAACTGTCAGCATTGACTGCTGTTTCACCAGTAGACGGTCGTTACGGAAGCAAGACAATTGCGTTACGCGAAATTTTCAGTGAGTACGGTCTACTTAAGTACCGTACTATCGTTGAAATCCGCTGGCTACAAAAGCTTGCTGCTACTGCTGAAATTGCAGAAGTGCCAGCGTTTAGCACAGAAGCAAACCAATTCCTAGACGACCTTGCTGCAAACTTCTCTGAAGAAGATGCACGCCGTATCAAAGAGATCGAGCGTACAACTAACCACGACGTTAAAGCGGTTGAGTACTTCCTCAAAGAGAAAGTAGCAGACGTTCCTGAACTGCACGCAGTAAACGAGTTCTTCCACTTTGCATGTACTTCTGAAGACATCAACAACACATCACACGCTCTAATGCTTAAAGAAGCGCGTGAAACTGTGATTCTTCCAGAAATTCGCAACCTAATCGACGCAATCAAAGCGCTTGCTGTTGAATACCGCGACATCCCACTTCTGTCTCGTACACACGGCCAGCCAGCTTCTCCATCTACAATGGGTAAAGAAATGGCAAACGTGGCGTACCGTATGGAGCGTCAATTCAAGCAAATCGAAAACGTTGAGATCCTAGCAAAAATCAACGGTGCAGTAGGTAACTACAACGCACACCTTTCTGCTTACCCAGAGCTAGATTGGCACCAGTTCTCTGAAGAGTTCATCACTGAATCTCTAGGCGTAACTTGGAACCCTTACACAACTCAGATCGAGCCTCACGATTACATCGCAGAACTATTCGATGCGGTTGCACGTTTCAATACAATCCTGATTGATTTCGATCGTGACGTTTGGGGTTACATTGCACTAGGCCACTTCAAGCAAAAAACCATTGCTGGTGAGATCGGTTCTTCAACAATGCCTCACAAAGTTAACCCAATCGACTTTGAAAACTCTGAAGGTAACCTAGGCCTTGCGAACGCAGTGTTCGGTCACCTAGCACAGAAACTGCCTATCTCTCGTTGGCAACGTGACCTTACTGACTCTACGGTTCTACGTAACCTTGGCGTTGGTGTTGGCTACGCAATCATCGCTTACACTTCAACGCTAAAAGGCATCAGCAAGCTAGAAGTAAACCGTGAAGCGCTTCTTGCTGAACTCGACAAGAACTGGGAAGTACTAGCAGAGCCAGTGCAAACAGTAATGCGTCGTTACGGCATCGAGAAGCCATACGAGAAGCTAAAAGAGCTGACTCGAGGTAAACGTGTAGACGGCGAAGCAATGCGTAACTTCATTGACGGTCTTGAGCTTCCTGAGCACGAGAAAGCACGCCTGAAAGAGATGACACCAGCGAACTATATCGGTCAAGCAATCGAGCTGACAGACAAGCTGTAAGATTCGGAATTCCAAAAATCGTGAGGGTTGACGTGAAAGCGTCAACCCTTTCTTTATTTTAGGGGTAACAGGCTTCGCCCTACAGAACGCTACGCTTAGGGATAAGGGATAAGGGATAAGACTCGATTATATCCATTCAAAAGGCATCTTTGCCAACACATCCCAAACTTAACTTCCATTTACTGGAATAATAGCGCCCTACTCTCGACTCCCAGAACGAAGCGATCCCAAATCTCGAAGCGCAGCGTTCCTAACTGTTTTATTGCCTCTGGAAGAAAAGAGTAATCGTCCCTACCTCGACCCCGAACTTCTTAATCTTGGTGAGATTAAACACGTGCATTTCATCTTGGCGGTAAAGCCAGTCATCGAACGATACCGTGATAGTTGAATCATCCATTTTCAACTCGAAGTCATATTGCCATTGCAGCGCATTACCCATCTCTTTACCGGTCGCTACACCAATAATGTCGTCCGCTTTCCCTTGATAAGTACCATCTTCGAGTCTGGTAATAACCCATATACGCTGGTCAAGCTCGCCATCATCAAAGACAAAATCTTCCACCAGTGTTAGCTCATTGCCTTTCACTGTACCGACGATGTCAACCTCGAAGCGACGCGTTTGCTTATCGGTGTAATCCTGCACCATTCCCCATGCTTTGACATCACCTTCGAAATAGCCGAACAAATCGAAGGCTGGAGTAGCGGGTTGGTAATTGTCGATATCAGCAGAACACGCGCCAAGCAGTGTTACCGCTGCGACAATCGAAGTTTTTAAGATACGCTTTAGTACTTTCACTACCTTACCTGCCCAATAAGTTGTTTACGAAGTTTAGGAAATTCAGTTTTTGGTGATAACCAAATGGATAGAAACGCATCATTGAGTCGCTCATCCTTAACATAACCAACTATCTGATAAGGCTTGCTGCCCGCTTGTCGATAGATAAGTCGCCCTGTTTTTCCATCAGTGAGGTAGGTAAGCTCATCGCCTTTTTTGATGTTAGGGAACATGGTGTCAAATTTAGAGATCCAAGCCTGACGGTAAGCTTGCGTGAAACCAAGCTTTTGCCATTGTTCATCCGTCACATCAAGAAGTTGCTGCTTGCTAATGTCTCTTTGATAATTAATTTCAAGCGCAAATGGGTGAGGAGAAACGTCATTAGAGACGAGGTACTGTCCGTCTGGCGCTTTCAAGGTTGACTTATAAACATCAAAAACGAACCAAGTAAGTTGTGCTTCTCCAACCGTTTGCCACTGCTGCCACATAGGTAAAGCGCTTGTTCCTGTAATCGTCTGAGCTTGTGAAGGCATCACAAAAAGTAAAGCCGTCATCAACCAATTGTTAGTCAGGTTCTGTTTCCAATTTCTCTTCAAGCTTTTCATTTCCGTATACCCTGAGTATCAAAAGCATTACTAAACACCATTCGACAAATAAAATTGCGAGGGTAATGCTTGTGTTGAATCCAAATTCAACGGCTTGGAGCTTGTAACCAGCAAAGTAGCTCGCTGTTCCTCCGATACCGCCTACTACTGATACGTAGTTTTTTGGGAAACGGTACAAAATTGACTTGAGTTGGTAGGCATACCAAGAAAATAAAACCCACAAGCAGACAAGCCACATGGGCAACCAAACAGTTGGGAATAGTAGGACAGACAGTTGCTTGTTGAGAGTGTCAAGTACCAAGCCCATGAACACGACTATGGCAACACTTTTGAGAGCGAAGGGCTCGACTCTCCAACAATACACCAACGTTAGTAACGTAAGCACTAACGTCAGCCATTGCCATTGATAGGTTCCAAGCACGGCGGCGAACCAGCAGAGTTGGAACCATGTTGATGTAATAAACAGTCTCATAAAGGGTTACGGACGTTGAAAGGTCATATGCACAGCACTGATGGTTCGAGCTAAAAAGCCCCCTTCACAATAGCTCAAGTAGTAGCGCCACATTCGTACAAATCGGTCATCGTAGCCAAAGCTTCTGACTTCATGCTCTGCTTGATTGAATCGGAAATGCCATTCATTAAGCGTTTTCGCATAATCTAGACCGATATCGAACAAATCTCGAGTCACCAAGTCACTGTGCTTGGTTGTCGCTTGTGTTAACGATGTTACCGAAGGTAGAAAGCCCCCAGGGAAAATGTACTTTTGAATAAAATCGACGTTGTTGCTGTAGTAATCGTAACGCTGGTCAGCAATAGTTATCGCTTGAATGGCCATCAAACCACCTGACTTCAGCAAAGATTCACATTTCTTAATGTACGACGGCAAGAACTGTTTACCGACCGCTTCGATCATTTCAATAGAAACCAGCTTATCGTACGTTCCGGTTAAGTTTCTATAATCTTCTTTCAGCAGCGTTACTTTGTCTGTTAAGCCACGCTCTTTGATTTTCTGCTCAGCGTAAGCGTGTTGCTCTTCAGAGATGGTTGTCGTCGTGACTTTACAACCGTATTGCTCAGCCATGTAGATCGCCATAGCGCCCCACCCTGTGCCAATCTCGATAACATGATCGCTAGGTTTGAGTTCGAGCTGTTGGCACAAACGATCCATCTTATTGATTTGTGCCTGTTCCAATGAGTCGCTCTCTTGGTTATACAGTGCTGATGAATACAGCATGTTGGTGTCAAGAAACGCTTCATAGAGGTTATTACCCAAATCGTAATGTGCGTGTATATTCTTGCGCGAATTCTCTTGAGAGTTTCGGTTTGTCCAGTGACTAAATTTATACAATATCTTAGTCAACCAACTGCCTTGCTCTTCAAGTCTATCGAGGGCTCGCATGTTGAGCGCCATTAGCTTCATCAGTGCAGTCAAATCTGGGCTATCCCACCAGCCGTCCATGTAAGCTTCACCCGCTGCAATGCTCCCGCCTTGCAAAATGCGGGAATAAAAACCAGGATGCTTCACCTCTATCGTTGCGACGACGGGCGAACCTTTGTAATCACCATTTGGTGTAGAAAATCTCTCACTGCGCTCGGTTGTTTCTGTCTTAAAGCTTTCAATCACAGTTAAGCAGCCGATTTCCATTTTCTGTAGACACTGAAAAAGAACCCCACGAGCCGCTTTTTGTGTCGTCGTCAATTCTCGCGGCATCGCCATAGAAGTCGTATTTAACATGCAGAGTTCTCCTTATGCTTATTATTTTTCTCGTCTTCACTCACTTGCTCAGGTACAGCTGTGTCTGGTTGAGCATACTTAGGGTGTGAGTAAAAAGGCGCGCCTTTAATCCAGAGTTTTAGTGCGTGCCAATAAATGCCAACCATTACTTTTACCGTTTGAATCGGTGTAACGATCAAGCACTTAAGTAAGCTTTTACTCAAAAAAGGTTGCCCTTTCATCGCCATCGTCGCGTCAAAGTGTTTTTCGCCTTTGTGACACTCGAGATGGATATTAAGTTTGTCGGTCAACGGTTTTATCTTCCAATGGTAACGCTGGTCGATAGGGTTAAATGGCGAGACGTGAAATGCTTTGTCTTGTTCCCAACCAAAGTGTTCATCATCCTTATCCGCAGCAACCGCGTAATAATGGCATTCATTCCAAGGGGTATTGCTCACTTCTGCGAGAAGGTACTGCCATTCGCCTTTATCATCGTAAACGTAGTAAAAGTTCACAGGGCTAAAATAAAGACCGAGATAGCGCAAGTGGCAAACAGCAATAACTTTCCCCGAACAACGAACACCGGTTAATGTTTCAACTTTGTTTTGTACTGCTGATTTAATGCAACCTTCACCAATGTAATCGCTGCGCTTGAAACGAGCCCAGTGCCACCAACGTGAACCAAAGCCCCATACATTCTTCTCTAACTCGACAAGCTCATCGACATCAATCGCAGGCATGAACAGAGAGTAGTTCAGTTCATGCTTAACTGGGGTAAATCGGCGATGACGAACATTGCCAATAAATAGTCTGCTGTTCATCTCGCTCCCCATATCATGCCGCGCCTTTTTCAAAAGGAACCACATTTTGAGCGCGGTACTTTTCTTCCAAGCCTTTCACTACGTCAAGTGCACTACGTACACCATCTTCATGGAATCCGTTGTACCAATAAGCGCCACAGAACCAAGAGCTTTGCTTTCCTTGTATCTCATCTTTGCGCTGCTGCGCTGCTATCGACTCCGTGGTAAACACAGGGTGATGATAAGTGAATGAGCGTAGAATCTTGTTTGGGTTGATTTGATTGCTACTGTTCAACGTTACGCAAAACGTATGCTCTGATTGAACGTGCTGAAGAATGTTCATGTTATAAGTCAGCGAAGGTAGACGTTGCTGCTCGCCGTCACTGCCATCCAACAAATAGTTCCATGCCGCCCACGCCGCTTTGCGTTTTGGCAACAAACTAGTGTCCGTGTGTAAAACCACTTCATTCGCTTGATAAGTCATATTGCCCAAAATATCTTGTTCTAGAGGCGAGATTTCATTGAGCATTTTCATCGCTTGATCACTGTGACAGGCGAAGATAACGTCATCAAACCAATACGTCTCGCCATGTACATGAACACCCACACCGTTGTCACTTCTAACGACTTTCTCAACCGGGCTATTGAGTCGAATTTTATCTGCAAAGCCTTTGGTCAGTGGTGGGATGTAAGCGCGCGAACCCCCTTTTATTACATACCATTGCGGTCGGTTCGTCACATCTAACAAACCGTGGTTTAAGAAGAAACGTAAGAAGAACATGAGTGGAAACGCACGCATGTCCGCTAACGTCGACGACCAAATCGCAGCACCCATCGGCAATATATAATTGTCAGAAAAGAAAGGACTGAATTTGTGCTCGTCAAGAAACTCGCCCAGCGTCTGTGAATCTGTTGATTGCTCATTGGCAAAACGTTTTGCCAGCTTGTTGAAGCGAAGAATTTCGAAAATGAAACGATAAAATTTGGGGTTTGCCCAGTTACGCTTTTGCGCAAACAGCGTTGAAACCGTATGGCCGTTATACTCTAACCCGTTGCTGTCATTTCGTACGCTGAAACTCATTTGTGTTGGTAACCCTTCCACACCTATCTCGTTCATCATTTGGATGAAATTAGGGTAAGTACGGTCGTTGTAAACGATAAACCCAGTATCAATAGCGTAGTCTTTGCCAGCAACGTTCACATCGACAGTGGCGGTGTGTCCACCAATGTAGTCGTTGGCCTCAAATAACGTCACGTCATGTTCTTTGTGTAAGTAGTAACCGCAAGTCAGGCCAGAAATACCCGTTCCAATAATCGCGACTTTTTTTCTTCCTACCGTGTTCATGCTTCTTCCTTCTTATGATACGAGTTTTGCGGTGAGCCGAGCTTGCCAGCTGTATGGAAGCAACGAGATAAAACGTAGTATTCCGGTGAACCTCGCTGGGAAATAAATATAGCTTTTGCCTGCATCCAATTGTTTTCTGATGGCTTCAGAAGCCTGATTGACCGAGATAATCATCGGCATATCAAACGTGTTTTTGTCTGTTAAAGGGGTTTCTACAAAGCCAGGAAATACGGTTACGACTTTGATGCCTTTCGCTTTCAAATCTACGGCAAGTGTGCGTGCGAAATAACTGACAGCAGCTTTCGATGCTCCGTAGGCTTCAGCGCGAGGCAGCGCGATTTCAGAGGCAATAGAGCCGACGATCACAACACGGTGGCCACGTTCGAATTGCGACTGGCACGCTTCGACACAATTCGCGACACCAACGACATTGACGTTCATAACACGCGCCATAAGTTGTGCATCTACCAAACCGTCATCCATATATTCACAGTCACCCGCATTAAACATCCATGTCTCAGGGGTAAACGGCAACGCATTGAGTGCGGTCTGAGTTTGTTCATAGTCAGTTATATCAAATCGCAATGTAGCGATATTTTGAGATGAAGCTTCTAGCTCTGACAGAACCGCTTGATTCCGACCACAAGCGATCACCTTCCATCCAGCTAGGGCGTAATCGAGTACGAGTTGTTTGCCGATACCCGACGTTGCTCCAGTTATCAAAACCGACTCTGTCATTGCCCTAACCTCTGCTTAATGGTTCTCACTACTGACCCTAGCAAAGGTAAGTTTTCATAAAGCATCTCACCCAAATCGAAATAGTCTCGGTGATAAATAACCTGTCCCTCGCAAAATTTAAGATGCGATACGCCGTTAACAAGGATCGGGGCGCCTTTCTGCAACTTTGGATGCTGAAGATCCATCGTCCATGTCAAGAACCCAGTTTCTCCAACTTGTTGGTGATCATGAATAACAAAGTCGCAGCGTATTACATTAGAATATAGCGACTGAAAATAATCAGAAAGCGCAGGCCATCCCTCTAGGCGATGAGCAGCATCTTCAAACACCACATCCTGGTGGTATACCCCTTCAAGCAAGTGCAAATTCGCTTTGCTCAACTTCTGATATATGTTGCCAACTGACTGAATGTCCATTTCTATACTCCTACGCTACTTCAACAGTTGTACAAAATTATTATATGTACAAGATAGACCAAACAAGAAAAGTTGTACAAAAATATTTTTGTATAACTTTGTTTCTGTAGAGTGATACGTGATGAAGTACGGTAGCGATCAACAGACACAAAAAAAGGCTTGGTTAAAAAACCAAGCCTTTTCATAGGATTAACTATTTATCTGCTGAATAATTACGAGCAGTTAGTATTGTTGACTACGAAGTGCAGCAATGCGCTTGTCTAGTGGTGGGTGGCTCATAAGAAGCTCTGTGATAGATTGCTTACCATTGATACCAAACGCCATCATTGTGCCATCTAGTTGAGATTCATGGCTCATCTTCAAGCGCTCAAGCGCAGCAATCATCTTCTCTTTACCGACCAATTGAGCAGCACCCGCATCAGCGTGGAATTCACGGTGACGGCTGTACCACATGGTTAGGAAGCTTGCTAGGAAACCGAATACCAGTTCTAGCACCATTGAAATACCAAAGTACACCATCATGTTAGTGCCTTGGCCTTCTTCATCATCATTAGATGCCACGATGTTTGCGATAAAGCGAGACAGGAAGATAACGAATGTATTCACCACGCCTTGCATCAATGTCATGGTTACCATGTCGCCATTAGCAATGTGACTCACTTCGTGTGCCAATACTGCTTCAGCTTCATCACGCGTCATGTTGTGTAACAGACCAGTAGAAACCGCAACCAGAGAGTCATCACGCTTTGCGCCTGTCGCAAATGCGTTGATATCTGCAGCATCGTAAATTGCCACCGTTGGCATACCAATGCCCGCTTGTTGAGCTTGACGACCAACAGTTTCCAACAACCAATGCTCAGTCTCATTACGTGGGCTCTCGATGACCATACCGCCAACAGAACGTAGCGCCATGCCCTTCGACATCATTAATGAGATAAACGCACCACCAAAGCCGAACACTGCGGCCATGACAAGTAGACCAGACAGACTGCCTGGTTGCATTCCAGTTACAGCGTAAACAATATTCAGAACAACACTAAGAACCAGCACAACGGCTAGGTTAGTTGCTAGGAATAACATAATTCGCTTCATTACTTTTCTCCGAGGAAGCTTATCGTTTTTTAGAACAGGTTGTTTTTCAAGACACCTATTTTTAAAACGGATTATTATAAGAACACCTTGTTATAAGAAACAGAACGCTACAAAAGGCATTTCTGCTTGGTTTTGTGTTCCGTTGCGTTATAGATATAGTCTATCCGCGATAAAAACAAGGTTAAGCAATAAATTGCAACATTTGTTTTCGAGACTGAAATAATACACACCTTTTTACACTCTTAAATCAGTACTTTATCGTCGGTATAGACTTTGGTCTTATTGTGCGACTTTCTGTACATGCTAAATTCGGGTCAGATGAACGAAACGGAGCATGCTCTAAAGGACAATAAAGCAGCTCTAAACTTCCATGTCTTGAGGGAAAAATCATGGTAGAAACTAACGACTATCAAATGGCTATCGATTTACTTTGCTGTCACCTAGGTATCTCAGAGGATGAGGCAAAACAGCAACTGGGTATTTCAACAGAAGCTCAAATGGCAAAACGTGTTTCTGAAACACAGTCGGCTTTGATGGGTCTGAGCCAAGAAAAATAACCAGAATCGTTATTTGTTATTCAGACACAAAAATTTACATGAAAAAAGGGCTGCATGATGCAGCCCTTTTGATTTCTGATAAAAAGTCAGCAGCTAAACGTTCAGTAGCGGGTCCACGTTGATGTATTTGCCCAACTCTTTACGTTTTGCACTCGGGATATAAGGGATCTCACCGAGTTTTGGTGCATCTAGGCGTTCTTCAAGCATATCAATGATTTCTGCGTAGTGCTCAGTGCCCGGATTTACTCGGTTTGCTACCCAACCTACGAGATTCAAACCATCCGCTTTGATGATCTCAGCAGTGAGCAAAGCATGGCTCAAACAGCCCAATTTAATACCGACAACCAATACAACGGGTAACTGCTCTTGCTGTACCCAAGTCGACAAGCTATCTGTATCAGACACAGGAACACGCCAACCACCAGCCCCTTCCACAAGAACAATGTCTGATTGCTCTTTGTGTTGAGCCAATTTATCACTCAATACTTCGTACTTAATTTCTACATGTTCATGCTTTGCGGCGATGTGAGGAGAAGCAGGTAATTCCAAAGCGTATGGGTTTACATCATCGTACGCGATATCTAGCGTTGCCGCTTTTTGCAAATGCAACGCATCAGAATTACGCCAACCTTGCTCAGTTTTATCGCTTCCTGCTGCCACTGGTTTATAACCAATGGTATTTAGCCCTTTTGCCGCTAATGCTTGCAGAATGGCTTTAGACGCTACGGTTTTGCCTACATCAGTATCCGTACCAGCAATAAAAAAAGCATCAATCATAGATGTATTACTCCAAAACAAACCTGATAACTTGCAGGTAGAAGACCTTGATCATTTCTAAATGCTTGGTACGCGCCCTCAACTTGCAACAAAGTGCGACGGCTCGTTAGGCCATGTGAGCGCCCGCTTACGTGATTTGCACCAATGCCTTTGAGATCACGCATGACAGAAAACGCTGAATCGTACCAAACTGTGATGGGGGTCAAGTTTAGATGATGGTTGTGGCACCAAGATTGCGCTAACGCAATTTTTACCTGATTGTGGGTAATAAAGTTATTCACGTGTTGATATGCATCAATTTTTGACCACGATTCGCGCAACTCATACAGAGAGCCATCCATTAGTGTCGAAAAGCAGCCAGTGCCTCCCTTTTTTAACACACGACGAATTTCTCTAAGTGGGTAACTGAGATCCGCACACCACTGCAATGCCAAGCTGGAGAAAACATAATCAAAACTATCGTCCTCAAAAGGCAAATTTTCAGCATCAGCTAACTGGTACTGCATTCGGTGTGCACCACAACGCTGCTTCGCTTTATCTAACATAGCTTGTGAGATATCACCACAAACCACTTCGGCGCCACGTTGTTGGAGCACTTGAGAGAAGTAGCCCGTACCACACCCCAAGTCTAAGACTCGTTTATTGGTTAAGTCGTCAGGCAGTTTTTGTAATAGTCTTTGTCCCACATCACGTTGAAACGCGGCATGCCGGTCGTAGGTATCTGCTGCTTTGCCAAAAGACGACGCTATTGCCTCTTTATCTTGAAGGAAATTGTCTAACGCAAAGTGCTCTGCATTATCCATTACTGCGCTCCTAATGCTTGCTTCAGTGCCATTGAAAGCGTTTGTATTTGTTCTTTAGTGTGATTGGCCGTCAGTGTAATTCGGAGTCGTGAGGTCCCTTTTGGAACCGTTGGTGGGCGAATCGCGCTCACCCAAATACCGTTTTGACGACAAGCGCTTGCAACCTGTAAGGCCAGTTCCGATTCACCAATCATAAATGGCTTAATCGAAGTTTGCGTTTCGACAAAACCGTCGAGATCGTTGAGGCTATCTCGATAAACTTCGCTAAGTTCTATAAGCTTTTCACGTCGCCAAGACTGCTCTTGAACCATCGAGACAGCATGTGTCAGCGCGTAGGCTTGTGCCGGAGGCATTGCTGTGGAATACACATGGTGACGAGCAAACTGAGTTAAAAAGTCTCCCGTTGCGTGATCACATAGAATGGCAGCGCCAGACATTCCAAATGCCTTGCCGAAGGTAACGATCAATATATCGGGCTTAACCATCGCTAATTCACAAGAGCCACCACCAGATTCACCAAGAACACCAATGCCATGAGCGTCATCGACAGCAAACCAAGCATCATGACTGCGAGTGACTTCAGTTATATCGCTGAGCGGCGCACAGTCACCGTCCATGCTGAATACCCCTTCAGTCACAACTAGATGGTTGTCTTCACTATTCAACAGCGATTTTAGATGCTCGATGTCATTGTGCTTGAAACGCTTCATCTTAGCTGGTGACAACGCCCCAGCCTCCATCAAAGACGCGTGGTTCAAACGGTCTTGAATCAATACGTCTGATTTTTCTAACAAGGTGAACAACAAGGCTTGATTAGCACTGAATCCAGAGCCAAACAGAATTGCTCTGTCGTAGCCCAACCATTCGGTCAGTGCGGCTTCTAAATTGCTGTGTGCTGCACTAAAGCCAGTCACCATTGGTGATGCTCCACTGCCACTTCCGTATACGCTTAAACCTTGCTGCCATGCACGAACGAGCGCTTGGTCGTTTGCCAAGCCCAAATAATCATTACTTGAGAAATTAATGTAGCGTCTGCCTTCGTGTTCCAAAACGGACTGGTTACCGGCAAACACCACATTCATAGAACGATTTAACCCTTGCGTTTTACGCTCAACAAGGGCGGATTCGATACGAGATTTAAACGCTGGCATCGTAGAAAAGATCGCCTTTAGTCGGACGTGCCGCAACGCGCTCTACGACGCGATCCAGCAACTCGTTTTCTTCGATTTCATCAGGTTTTTGAGACACCTCTTGGCTGTTGATGCCGAGCTTGTTAAACAGCATCATGTCCTTGTCTTCAGAAGGGTTTGGCGTGGTCAGAAGTTTGCAGCCATAGAAGACGGAGTTTGCACCAGCCATAAAGCACAGCGCTTGCATCTGCTCGTTCATATCTTCACGGCCAGCCGATAAACGAACCGCAGACATAGGCATCATAATGCGGGCAATTGCTATCAAACGAATAAAGTCAAAGGGCTCAACGTCATCCACTTCTTCCAGTGGTGTGCCCTTCACCTTCACGAGCATATTGATTGGCACGCTTTCCGGATGTGTTGGTAAGTTAGCCAGTTCCACAAACAAACCTGCTCGGTCATTGGCACTTTCGCCCATGCCGATAATGCCACCAGAACAGATCTTCATTCCGGCATCACGTACGTGAGACAGGGTATCTAAACGGTCTTGGTAAGTACGTGTGGTAATGATGTTGCCGTAAAACTCAGGTGAGGTATCAAGGTTGTGGTTGTAGTAATCCAGACCAGCGGTTGCCAGTTGCTTAGCTTGATCTGGCGTTAACATTCCAAGCGTCATACACGTTTCTAGACCCATGCCCTTCACACCTTTGATCATGTCGGTCAAATGCGGCATGTCACGCTCTTTCGGGTTTTTCCATGCTGCGCCCATACAAAATCGGGTTGAGCCAGCGTTTTTCGCTTTTTGTGCAGCATCGAGTACACGTTCAACTTCCATCAGACGCTCTTTTTCGATGTCTGTGGTGTAACGAGCACTCTGAGGACAGTACTTACAATCTTCTGGACAAGCACCTGTCTTAATCGACAGAAGCGTGCTTACTTGAACATGGTTGGTTTGTTGATATTGACGATGTACAAGCTGCGCTTCGAATAGGAGATCCATGAATGGTTTTTCCATGAGATCGCGCACTTCAGCATGCGTCCAGTTATGACGAACTTCCACGTGTATTCCTTTAGTCACTTTTGTTGTTGTGTTGACAGTCTACTGAGTCTCGATAAACTGTCAACACAACACAAAAGAACAAAGTTTACATCTGTTTATTTTTTAATCTTAATTATTATTGGAATCGCACATGGATCTCGCCTTCGACCGCCAGCATATCTGGCATCCTTACACTTCTACATTGACACCTCTGACCTGCTACCCAGTAGAATCCGCAAACGGTGTTCACATTAAATTGGAAGACGGTACAGAGCTTGTCGATGGCATGTCTTCTTGGTGGTCGACGATCCACGGCTACAACCACCCGCACTTAAATCAGGCCGCTCACCAGCAAATCGATCAGGTCTCCCACGTGATGTTTGGTGGTATTACCCATCAGCCAGCAATCAGTTTGTGTAAGAAGTTGCTATCTCTTGCACCAATTAATCTTGAACATGTATTCCTTGCCGACTCAGGCTCTGTTGCTGTAGAAGTCAGCTTGAAAATGGCGCTGCAATATTGGCATGCGAAGGGCGAACGCAGGCCAAAGTTTCTTACTTTGCGACACGGTTATCACGGCGACACCTTCGCGGCAATGTCGGTTACCGACCCAGATAACTCGATGCACTCCCTCTATAAAGGCTTTTTACCTGAGCATATCTTTGCAGAGTCACCAACTTGTGGCTTTTGGGATGAGTGGAAATCAGAAGATCTTGCTGACTTTGAGCACAAGATTGAAACGCATCATCAAGAACTCGCTGCGGTGATTCTAGAGCCTATCGTTCAAGGCGCCGGCGGTATGCGTATCTACCATCCAGAATTTCTCAAAGGCGTGCGTAGGCTTTGTGATAAACACGGTTTGTTATTGATTGCAGATGAAATCGCAACCGGATTTGGGCGTACCGGTAAACTGTTTGCTTGCGAACACGCAGATATTCAACCAGACATTTTGTGTGTTGGTAAAGCACTCACCGGCGGCTACATGACCCTCTCTGCGACTCTGGCGAGCAAACACGTTGCGGATACCGTTTGTGGTGGTGACGCTGGTTGTTTTATGCATGGTCCAACCTTTATGGGTAACCCACTCGCCTGTGCTGTTGCCACTGCAAGTTTGGAATTAATTGAACAAGGTAACTGGCAACAACAAACTCAACAAATAGAAACGCTGTTTTCTGAATTACTACCAAAACTTGAAGAATACGACTTGGTTAAAAACACCCGTTGGTTGGGTGCCATTGGCGTTGTAGAAACGCATCGCCCAGTGAATATGGAAACCATCCAAGCACTGTTTGTTGAGCACGGTGTTTGGATTCGTCCATTTGGCAAACTGATTTATATGATGCCGCCATTTATCAGCAAGCCGGAAGATATTGAGAAATTAGTTAGCGCGATTGATGCGGCGCTTCAACATCAAGATTGCTTCGCTTGATACGTTCTCGACTAATACAAAGAACAAGTTCAGTGAATAAATGCTAAAACGGTTTGAGTATACAACTCAAACCGTTTTCTCTATTCACGTGATAAAAAGTAAAGTTAACGCAGTTGGCTGTCTTTACTCGCTCGTCGATTAAATAATGCTTGGCGTTGAGACACCAATTCGATTGTTGATTGACATTCGATACACAAACGAACGCCTTTCATTGCAAGACGACGCGCTTCCGGAATCTCATCACCACACTCATCGCAATAATGGGCGCTCTCACCCTTTGTGATACTGCCACGAACACGGGAAATCTCGTCGTCTATTGTGTTTTGAATTTGTTGGCTGACGCTATCGTCGTTTGCCCACCCTACGGCCATAAGCCCTCCTCGTTACTTGAATGAGAAAATCTACTTACCGTGGTAAGGTGGATGATTATATCGATTACAAATAACAAGATAATTAGGGTAAATTCGAAAACACTATTACATTTTAGTAACAATTACTCTGCAATCGATTATCCGGCACTCTCATGGAAAAGCAATGCAAGGTGACTCATACTCCCTTCCTCGCATTCAAAATACTGCGTTTGCTCAGGCTCTCTCAAAGCAACACTGAGTATCTTCTCTACCTCATCAAGCTCCTCGCTAAAGTACTCACTGACTAATATGACGCGCTCACCAATACTAAATTCCAGAGACTTCTCATCTACCAACGCTCAATGGTAATGTTCGACACGATAATCTTGAGGTTTTATCCGCTGTAAAACTGGGCTTTGATTGGCAATAGACTTATTAAAGATAAGCTCGCTCTTGCCTTGCTCTATCGAAATATTAAAGTTCATAGTTTGACTTACCGCGCATGCAAAGACTTTTTCTATGCGAGGTGCTTGCAACAGCAAACGTGCTCATCATAGCAATACTTAAACCCCAAGTGACCGCCAATCGTTTCATTACCATTCTGCCAACACTGTAAATAGCGATTGTTCAGACATACGGGTTAATATATATCCGTGTGAAGATGAATACGAGCCACTGAGTACGCTATTCTCTTTCGTAATAACGATATCCTCGATGCCGTCAGCGTCGTAATCACCTTTTGCTACAATCGTAATGACTTGAAAACCATCGGTCGCGTCGAAGTACTCTGCTCTCAATTGACTGGCTACCTGAGTTCTTTGGATATGGTCTGCTTCATCCCACGTTGATAGTGTCTTTGCTTTCTCAGCGCTTTCGTTAGAAATAACAAAAGCAAGCGCACTTGGAGCTAAACTAGGAAAGCTATCATCTAACTTAAATTTCGATATATATGAGCGCTTAGAGGCAGCTAACTTTGCCATCTCACTCCATGTTTGACACTGAGTTAAATACGCTTTAAACGCGCCGTATTCATAAGCTTTAGCCGCAGTAAAGCCCGCAGAGTTTGCAGTAGCTAAGTCTTTGCAATTAGACACCGATTCCGTGTCACCAGCCGCACTTGCCAACTCAAGCTCGTATCCCCAGTCGAGTGAATTACGAAGCTGCATATTTTCTTTTGAAGGTTGCGCTATTTCGCGCGCAAAAAAGCGATCGGTTCGCTCACTATCTAAGTATTGAGGTTGAATAAGTTTACTTGCGATAACACTCTCACTAACGAGTAAGGTAAGCGCAAAAGTTACGAGAAATGAAAGATGATTTACTGGCATAACGTTTAACAATAAGGGCAAATGAAGCTATTACCTTGTCACGTTGAAAACCGCTTAGAAAAATATCATTTGTTACGCACTATCAGATTCTGGGCGAACTCATCATTAAACGGTGCATTAATATACAAAACAGTACGTTTTCACTCGACGCAGATAACAAAAAACCCAGCACTAAGGCTGGGTTTTGGTGTTCTAGTGGTTAATGAATTAACCGATGTGCGTTGCGCCCGCCATGTACTTCTGAAGTACTGTAGGGATTGCAATGCGGCCGTCTGCTTCTTGGTTGTTTTCTAGGATAGCAACCATCGTACGACCTACAGCTAGACCAGAACCGTTTAGCGTGTGTACAAGCTCAGGTTTCTTCTCGCCTTTACGACGGAAACGCGCTTGCATACGACGAGCTTGGAAGTCCCACATGTTAGAACATGAAGAGATTTCACGGTAAGTTTCTTGAGCAGGAACCCACACTTCTAGGTCGTAAGTTTTACGAGCGCCGAAGCCCATGTCACCAGTACATAGAACCACTTTACGGTAAGGAAGCTCTAGAAGTTGTAGAACTTTCTCAGCGTGACCTGTTAGCTCTTCTAGTGCGTTCATTGAATCTTCTGGCTTAGTGATTTGTACTAGCTCAACTTTATCGAACTGGTGCATACGAATCAGACCACGAGTATCACGACCGTAAGAACCTGCTTCTGAACGGAAACATGGCGTGTGAGCTGTCATCTTAATTGGTAGATCCGCTTCGTCAGAAATCGTGTCACGAACTAGGTTCGTTACAGGTACTTCTGCAGTAGGGATTAGAGACAGTTTACGTGGCTCTTCGTCGTTCACTTTTTCTACTAGCGGCTCAGTGTGGAAAAGATCTTTACCAAACTTAGGAAGCTGACCAGTACCGAATAGGCTGTCAGAGTTTACTAGGTAAGGTACGTACATTTCAGTGTAGCCGTGCTCTTCTGTGTGAAGATCCAACATGAACTGAGCGATCGCACGGTGTAGACGAGCAAATTGGCCTTTCATCACGATGAAACGTGCGCCAGTGATCTTAACTGCGCTTGCGAAGTCTAGACCGTCACCCATTTCGCCTAGGTCAACGTGATCTTTTAGTTCGAAGTCGTAAGACTTTGGCTCACCCCAACGAGAGATTTCAACGTTGTCGTTTTCATCTTTGCCATCTGGCACTTCGTCTGCTGGGATGTTTGGTACAGAAAGCGTGAATTCGTCTAGTTGAGCCATTACTTGCTCAAGTTCAACTTTCTTCGCATCAAGATCGCTACCTAGCGTACCGATTTGTTTCTTGATCTCTTCTGCGCCTTCTTTGTCGCCAGCCGCCATTTTTTGGCCGATTTGCTTGGAGATGGAGTTACGCGTGGATTGTAAATTTTCTACTTCTACTTGAATGGACTTACGTTGTTCTTCAAGTTTACGAATAGTATCTACGTCTAGCTTAAAGCCACGACGCGCCAGTTTAGCAGCTGTTTCATCCAGCTCTGTACGAAGTAATTTAGAATCCAGCATTGTTAATCCTATGCTTTTTGTTGTGAAATCACGCGCACTTTCCAAGCGTACGCGTTAAAAAAATTTACTGAACAAATGTATCCAAAAACGCCTACTTTTCATAGCGCTTTTGTGGGCTATTTGCGTCTAAAGTAGCCAAGTAATCTAACTTTTCGCCGATTTTGGTCTCTAGACCACGATTTGTCGGCTGATAGTACCTACGATCGCCCATTTCAGGTGGCAAATATTGCTCACCAGCAGCGTAAGCGCCAGGCTCATCGTGAGCATAACGATACTCTGCCCCATAACCCATGTCTTTCATCAAACTGGTTGGTGCATTTCTAAGGTGATGCGGCACTTCATATTCAGGTAAGTTATGAGCGTCTGTGAGCGCTTGTTTCCACGCCACGTATACCGCATTACTTTTTGGCGCACACGCTAAGTACACGATCGCCTGTGCAATCGCGCGTTCACCTTCTGCTGGACCAACACGGGTAAAGCAATCCCACGCAGAAAGTGCCACTTGCATTGCGCGAGGGTCAGCATTACCGACATCTTCAGAAGCTATCGCCAATAAGCGTCGAGCAATATACAAAGGGTCACAACCCGCAGCAATCATACGCGCAGACCAATACAGCGCTGCATCTGGGTTTGAGCCACGAATCGATTTGTGGACTGCAGAGATTAAGTCGTACCAGATGTCACCTTTGTTATCAAAGCGAGAGACTTTCTCCCCTGCTACTTCTGCAAGCAACTTAAGCGTGATCTCTTTTTCACCCTGCACATTGTCCTCTGCCATATCGTAAAGCAGCTCAAGATAGTTGAGAGACATGCGAGCATCACCGTTTACCAATTCTGCTAGGCGGTCTAATACGTTATCAGCAAAGTGTGCGGGCGTATTTCCCAAGCCGCGCTCTTTGTCACTGATCGCTTGGTTCAGCGCCAGTGAGATTTCATCTTTGTCGAGAGACGTCAGCTTGTACACGCGAGCACGAGACAACAATGCGTTATTCAGCTCAAACGATGGGTTTTCTGTCGTCGCTCCAATAAAGGTAACCGTGCCATCTTCAATATGAGGCAAAAACGCGTCTTGTTGAGATTTGTTGAAGCGATGCACCTCATCCACGAATAGGATGGTACGACGGCCCGCCATTTTGTTCTCACGTGCTTTCTCGATAGCTGCACGAATCTCTTTTACGCCTGAGGTCACAGCTGATACACGCTCTACTTCTGCGTTGGCGTAGTTTGCCGCCACTTCCGCTAGCGTCGTCTTACCTGTGCCCGGAGGCCCCCACAGAATCATGGAGTGAATATGCCCAGCCTCTAACGCACGGCGTAGCGGCTTACCAGGACCTAAAATGTGCTGCTGACCGATGTACTGTTCAATCGTTTCCGGTCTCATACGTGCAGCAAGGGGACGAAAATCTTCGTCCCCCGAGAAATCTAATGTGTAATTGCTCACTACCTATTAATTCCTTTGGTCATCCACTTCCACACCATCTGGAATTGTGAATGTAAATCTGTCTGCTTTGGGTTTACCAAGCTTCACATTGTTGAACGTGAACAAGCCTTTTTGCCCATCTTGTTCCACTACATTGAAGCCTTTTACCACACCTTTGGCATCAATATTAATCTGGAATTGACCTTGTGTGGAGTCTACCGCCGTAGGAATGAGGGTGAATTCGTCACCTTTTTGCGAAATCTTGTAGTTATCCCAATCACTTGCACGATTACGAGTTAACAAAACAAATGGCGTTTGCTCAGTAGCTTGTTCTTGCCAGTAAATACTCACTTGCTCGATAAATGGGCTGTAGTACCACAACGTTTTACCGTCAGAGACAAGCAAGTTCTCATCCGGGAATGTGGTGCTCCAACGGAATAGACTTGGACGAGAAATTTCAACCGTTCCTTCCCCTTCCATGACGGTTTCACCTTCAGGACTGATGACCTGTTGAGAAAAATCCGCACTGAAGCCTTCGTTCATCGCTAGGCGTTTGCTTAGTTCATCTTTTGGAGACGCTGCATGTGCAGTTGAAAAGAGAGAGAAGCTTAAAACAAGCGCAGAGAATAGTTTCGCTGAAAATAGTTTTTTCATTCAGATACCTATCAGAGGGTCAAAGACCTAGAGTTGCTCACCTCAGTTGGACTGAGGTGAGTAAGACAAGTTCATTAATCTTTTGGTGGCGCAGGAGCAAGGACTTCGCGGTTTCCGTTATGGCCAGGCGCACTCACGATGCCTTGTGCTTCCAGTTGCTCTACGATACGCGCAGCTCGGTTGTAACCAATCTTGAATCGACGTTGAACGCCCGATACAGAACCGCGACGAGACTGAACGACGTGTTCCACAACTTGATCGAACAGTGGATCGACTTCTTCGTCAGATTCCATTTGTTCACCCGGTAGCAAAGCTTCAGGACCTTGGTCACCACTGATAATTTCATCAATGTAGTTTGGCTTACCGCGCGCTTTCCAGTTATTTACAACCGCGTGAACATCATCATCCGATGCAAAAGCACCGTGAACACGAGTCGTATGGCTAGAACCAGGCGGTAAGTAAAGCATATCACCCATACCAAGTAGCGACTCTGCGCCACCTTGGTCAAGAATGGTACGTGAGTCGGTCTTCGTCGATACCGTAAACGCAACACGAGTTGGGATGTTTGCTTTAATGAGACCAGTAATTACATCAACCGATGGGCGCTGAGTCGCAAGGATTAAGTGAATACCTGCTGCACGAGCTTTCTGAGCAAGACGCGCAATCAGTTCTTCAACTTTCTTACCCACAACCATCATAAGGTCGGCAAATTCATCGACAACCACAACGATGTAAGGCAGTTTTTCTAGCAACGGCGGCTCAGTATCCATACTGTCGCCTTCTTGCCAGAATGGGTCGTGAATTGGGTGGCCAGCATCTGCTGCCATCTTCAACTTCTCGTTAAAGCCTTTCACGTTACGCACGCCCAATGCAGACATCAGTTTGTAACGACGCTCCATCTCGCCTACACACCATCGTAGTGCGTTAGACGCATCTTTCATATCAGTTACAACTTCAGAAAGAAGATGAGGAATACCTTCGTAGATTGAAAGCTCCAACATTTTAGGGTCGATCATGATGAAACGCAGATCTTCTGGAGACGCTTTGTAAAGCATACTCAAGATCATCACGTTTACACCGACTGATTTACCAGAACCAGTGGTACCAGCAACCAGCACGTGAGGCATCTTCGCAATGTCGGCAATCACCGCTTCACCCGCGATGTCTTGACCAAGAACGACCGTTGTTGGTGACGTGGCTTGTTCAAACTGAGGGCTACTGATTACATCAGATAGAAATACCGTCTGACGACTCATGTTAGGAAGCTCTAGACCGATGTATGGTTTACCCGGAATTACTTCAACAACACGCACGGCCATAGCAGAAAGTGCACGCGCTAAGTCCATTGATAGGCCAGAGATTCGACTTACTTTCACACCCGGAGCCAAATCTAGCTCAAAACGAGTGATAACCGGACCTGGGTAAATCCCAACAACGTCCGCTTTGATTTTGTAGTCTGCAAGCTTGGTTTCAACCAAACGAGCCACTTGTTCTAGCGCATCACGATCAATAAAGTTTTCACGTTTCTCAGGGTGGTACAACAATTCAAGAGTAGGCAGTGGCTCTTCTGGTACTGGCAAGTTTTGATCTTGCTGTACCAAGAACGGGTTTTGCTTCGCCGCGACCTTCGCTTGAGCACTCGAAACCAAATTTTGGAACGCTGCTACGTCTTGATCACCTTCTTGAACCTCTTCTACCTCAACTTCTTGAGGAGCAGGATCAAACGTTGCCGAAGGTGCCTGCGGTTGAGGTTGAACGGCAACTTGCGGTTGGACATTCTGAGTTGGTGCTACTGTTGGTTGCTGTGGTTCAGCTTGAACAGGTTGAGCTTGATGAACAGTTTGCGGTGCTACGAATTCATCTTCTTCATCCAATACATCAAAGTTAGAAATCGTTGGTTCGATGTGTTGGTTCGGCTCTGTTTGTTCAGTGATGTTATCAAGAGAAGCCGAATCAATCATTGGCTCATCTTGCTGATGTACAGTGTCTTGAGCAACATAAGACTGCTGAATTTGCTCCGCTTCGAACTGCTCGTATTCAGAGTACATTGATTCATGCTCAACAGGCTCAGACACAAACGGTTCAGTTTGAGCGGTCTGCTCAGGTTGCACATACGGTTCTGCCTGAACGTCAATTTGAGGTTGAACTGGCGCTTGGTATGAAGCTTGTTCTGATTGCGCAGCATAAGCAGGCTGAACAGGTGTCGGCTCAATAGGTTGCTGTATCGGCGCTGCGACATTTTCTTGTGCAACTGGCACTGGTTGAACTTCATCCGCCCAGTCATCCGCTTGTTGTGCCGCGGCTTCTAACTCTTCAATCGTGACATTAAGTTGCTTAGTGCGTTCAACCGTTGGGTCCACGTTGTCAGTGTTTACTGCTTGAACGGGCTCAACAGGCTGTGCTTGAACAGGTGCCGCTTGAGCAGCAGTTTGAGCAATAGAGGCAGGGATAACAACTGACTGCGGAGCAGGCTCGGCCGGTTTCGGTGACACAGACTGAGATGTAGCTTGTTCTGCCGCCGCGGATTGAGGCATGTAGATTGGGTACTCATGCGCAGGGACCGACTCTTTTGGTTCATCCACTTCGTACGCGGTTAAGTGCGGTAGCGGCTCATCTTCCAGATCGTCACCACGACGTTTCGTCATAACACGATCGTCAACAAACTCATCCAATTGTGGTTCTAGTGTTTCTTGCTCTGAGCCACGTGCCTTATTAGTGACTGCAGCAATCAGACCCAAAGCGCGATCGCCAAGCCACTCGACAATTTTTAACCAAGAGATACCACTAAATAGCGTAAAGCCTGCGCCCCACAAGAACAGTAATACCAAGGTTGTGCCAAGCACATTCAACGTTGGTAACGCGAGACTCGTCAGCACATCACCAACAACACCACCAGAAGAGAAATACCAAATGTCGTCAAAGTTAATGTCTGCAAGACCACAGCTGGTAAGAATAAGGATAACTAAACCTAATAGACGGGTTCCCCACAGCATTAGGTCAATTGGATCGTCCTCTGAGCGTTTACGACAGATCACCCATGCCCCTGCAGTAAGCAAGAATGGCAGTGGGTACGCGAGGGAACCAAATGTGAAAAATAGCGTGTCGGCAAGCCAAGCGCCGAACAAACCACCAGCGTTATCGATCTCTCCGCCCCAAGCAGTTTGGGACCAAGACGGATCGGCTGGGCTAAACGTAAATAGTGCAACGGCCAACAATACCGAACTAAGAACGCCAACGATAAAGCAGCACTCTTTTAAGCGTTGGAAGCCATTAAGACGCGAAGACTGAGGCTCTTCACTGGTTTTGATGATGGTTTCGACTTTCTTTGCGTTCTCTTTGAACATAAATCAACTTGAATATGGAAATGAATTAGGAATAAGCAAAACATTCCGAGCGGCAAAAGCCGCTCGGTAAATTGATTTAACCATATCAAAGAGAAAAACCCAATTACTCTATCGAGAAAGCGGAAGCATTTACCGCTTTCTTTGCAAGAATTTAACGAGTTTTAATCACAAGCTGGTTACTTTGCTTCACTTCTTCCATAACTACGTAGGTGCGAGTGTCATTTACGCCAGGTAGACGTAGTAACGTATCGCCAAGTAGTCGACGGTAAGCACCCATATCAGATACACGGGTTTTTAGAAGATAGTCGAAATCACCTGATACTAGATGACACTCTTGAATGTCGTCTAGCTTTTGAACAGCTGCGTTAAACTGTTCGAATACATCTGGCGCACCACGGTTAAGCGTAATTTCTACGAATACCAATAGTGATGCATCTAGGAACTGCGGGTTTAATAGCGCAGTGTAACCTGTGATGTAACCTTGACGCTCTAAGCGACGCACACGCTCCAAACACGGCGTTGGAGAAAGTCCTACACGTTTTGAAAGTTCAACGTTCGAAATACGACCGTCTTTCTGCAGTTCATTAAGAATGTTGCGGTCGATACGGTCTAGTTCCTTGGACGGCTTCTTATAGTTCTCTGCCATTTTTTATTCCACCTTATTACTTCCTTGCAAAAAAATATACTACAACTTTTTAATATTTGGTGCCAAATATTACAAATCAACATCTATACTAGATATTAATTCGACAATAACACCCTACAAACAGTTAATACAACCATTTTAGAAAGAGGACACAGGATGATCATTGGCGTACCTAAGGAAATCAAAAACCACGAATACCGTGTGGGAATGATCCCAGCTAGCGTGAGAGAACTTATCTCACATGGTCACCAAGTTTTAGTTGAGACCAATGCAGGTGCCGGCATTGGTTTTTCAGACGATGATTACATCGCTGTAGGCGCATCCATTCTTCCTACTGCTGCAGACGTCTTTGCGAAAGCAGACATGATTGTAAAAGTAAAAGAACCACAAGCCGTCGAGAGAGCAATGCTCCGCGAAGGGCAGATTTTATTTACTTATTTACACCTAGCACCAGATTTTCCACAAACTGATGAGCTAATCAAGAGCAAAGCTGTCTGTATAGCGTATGAGACTGTAACAGATAATATGGGTCGTTTGCCACTGTTAGCACCAATGTCAGAAGTAGCAGGTCGGATGTCTATCCAAGCTGGTGCACAAACGCTGGAAAAATCACACGGTGGCCGTGGTTTACTACTAGGTGGTGTACCTGGTGTTGAGCCTGCGAAAGTCGTTGTTGTTGGCGGTGGTGTCGTTGGTGCGAACGCAGCTCGTATGGCTGTTGGTCTTCGTGCTGACGTAACAATCCTAGACCGCAACGTAGATACACTGCGTAAACTAGACGAAGAATTCCAAGGCCGCGCGAAAGTGGTTTATTCTACAGAAGACGCGATTGAGAAGCATGTTCTAGAAGCTGACCTAGTGATTGGTGCAGTTCTAATCCCTGGTGCTGCCGCTCCTAAACTAGTAACAAAAGAGCACATCGCTAAGATGAAGCCAGGCGCAGCGGTCGTTGACGTAGCAATCGACCAAGGTGGCTGTTTTGAAACTTCTCACGCAACGACACACGCAGAGCCAACTTACATCGTTGACGAAGTTGTTCACTACTGTGTGGCTAACATGCCGGGTGCCGTTGCTCGCACATCAACATTTGCACTGAACAACGCAACACTACCTTACATCGTAAAACTCGCGAATAAAGGCTACCGTGAAGCGCTTCTAGCAGATAACGGTTTCCTAGAAGGCTTGAACGTTATCCACGGTAAAGTGACTTGTAAAGAGGTTGCTGAGAGCTTTGACCTAGAATACGTTGAACCAGAGAAAGCTATCGCAATGTTCAACTAATGACAAAATAACGCACAAATTGTCACGTTTTATTTACAATAGCCCACTAAGAAGTGGGCTTTTTTGTATAGAGCATTTAATTATAAAAAAGATCTAAAACTTATAAGCGCAAATTAAAATGTTTCGAGGTGTAACTGATTTAGCGCAAAATTCTGCCAATCTAACACGGTAACCACGTTCTTCAAGATAAAGTGCTTTGTCTAAAGCAAGCCAAATCTCCAATGGTCGTTGAAATACCAACTGAACCAAACTCAAACGCTCCATCTGCCAAAAACGCTGCTCAGCCAAGTTTTCAAACTTCGAGAAGTCAATATCTTGAGTCAATTCGATATCCTTTTGCTCTGCGGCCCAATGGCACAAAGATTCAAAACCATCACTTAATTGCGACTTACGAATACTCGGCACTGGTTGATATTCGGTCAACCCTAACGCTTGTCGCGTGATCAAATCAAACCCTAAGCGAAACACCATTTCTTGCTGACGATGACGGCGGACACGCTCACCTCCAGTCACAGTCTGTTGTAAAGGAATACGAAGCTCTTGCTTAGACAAAGAAAGAGAAGAAGCTCTGCCCTGCTCCGACATTGGCTGATATTGCTCAGACTGAATCAAATGGTAACAGCAAGGCGAGATTGTCATCGCGGCGATGCCGTTTTCGCTGCCGTACTGCATTAATCGAACATGGAGATCACCACATGCGTGTAACGCCACCGCATGTTGTGTCGGCTTAAACACGGCTTTTGCCGCAGAATCAAACGCGTCACCTTGAATAAACGTCATGCTCCAACGATGTTCATTCGCCGCTTGTTGCCCTGAATCACACAGCGCTTGTTGGAATTCGAAGCTCGTCACTGGCTGGTTCGTTTGTGTGGTAAGAATTCGCCCTAAATAGCCTTTTCCTGAACACCACTCTAACCATTCTTTGCCGTGATGATGTTGAATAGCCGCTTCGCCCATCGAACTTATTTGCTCTAACTTGCGGCCAGGAATACCACTGTCTAAACCGCGAGCAAGCTCCAATCCATTTAATGAAAGTGTTTCTAAGCGAGTAAGAGCGGCGAGCGGTTCAAGATCAGGTAAACAAGTTCCGATCGCTTTAAATAAAAGCTCAGGTTCTGATTTGTATTCTTCGATCTGAGAAGGGGTAAGAGACGCTAACCATTGACACAACTGAGGGTGTTGCTCTTGCCAAGGTAATGATGCGTGAATGCTGCTTTTAAAGGGCTCAAATCGCCACAACGATTGATTCTCGATTAAGCAGTCATTAATAAATTGAAATTGCGTTTTCATAGCTCCCCCTACAACGAGCGCATTGTAGAGGGAATCGAAACTTGAATGAAGTGTTATCTGACCGGAAGCTCGATGTCTTTAAACATCTCTTCGATTTCCGTATTAGATTTAAGCGAGATCGCCTGTTCCACAACCGGACGAGTCAAGTGCGGCGCAAAGCGCTCCATAAAGTCGAACATGTAAGAACGTAAGAACGTACCGCGACGGAAGCCAATGCTGGTCGTACTCGCACCAAACAAGTGGCTCGCATCAATCGCCACCAAATCGCCATCTTGGTCGTGATCGACTGCCATGCTCGCAATCACACCAACACCAACCCCCATACGAACGTAAGTCTTAATGACATCTGCGTCCGTAGCGGTAAATACTACTCGTGGTGTTAGACCTTCTCGGTTGAATGCGGTATCAAGCTCCGAGCGACCCGTAAAGCCAAACACGTAAGTCACCAGCGGATACGCCGCCAAATCGTGGATCGTTACTTTATCTTTCTTCGCTAGTGGGTGGTCTTTTGGTACCACGATAGAGCGATTCCAGTGGTAACAAGGCAGCATGATCGCATCTTGATAAAGGTGAAGCGCTTCCGTTGCAATCGCAAAATTCGCCGTGCCTTTCGCGATAGCCTCAGACATTTGGGATGGTGTGCCTTGGTGCATGTGCAGTGACACTTTCGGGTAACGCGCTGTAAAGCCTTTAATCACATCAGGCAACGCATAACGTGCTTGGGTATGCGTAGTAGAAATGTTCAGCGTACCCATTTCAGGGTGGGTGTGCTCCCCTGCGACCGCTTTAATGCTTTCAACACGAGCGAGGATCTCTTGAGAAATTCGCACGATTTCTTCACCAGCGGGTGTCACCTGCGTTAAGTGCTTACCACTTCGTTCGAAGATCTGAATACCCAATTCATCTTCCAGCAAACGTACCTGTTTACTGATACCCGGTTGGGATGTGTATAGGCTCTCTGCCGTCGCAGAAACATTCAGATTATGGTTCACAACCTCAACAATGTACTTCAGTTGTTGCAGCTTCATCGTAATCCCTTACTCATTTATCGAGATAATAACGTCATACCCATCGTGGCCGCCCTCCCGAGCATATGAATGCACACGATATAATGTTTAGTTATAACGTGTTAGCAACTAAATGAACAGTAATTTCTAACTTATACCCGAAGCTCATAGCAAGGTCGTTCAATGCTGCCAATATGCAAGGGGTTGAATCATTAAAAATAGGTTTTTTCAGGAGCTCACCGCATTCCCTGCTGATTTCCACAGGAAAACGTGTTTGGAGCAAAATAATCAGATAAATAGGGTGCCGAGAAAGATAAGATTCATGTATTCTTGAACGCTGGACACAGAAAAGTAACAAGTAGTAGAAGCAAAGATATGAATTTGACTTTAATAATCGCTTTGGTTGCCATCCTACTGGTATTGATCCTTGGCTATAACATCATGTTGCAGTACAAGGTAAAAGTAGAGACCGCGAAAAGACAGGAGTCTGCTCGCTATGTGGCGCTGATTGACGGTACTGAAGAGCTCATCGGGCACGCTCATCATATTCCTTTCAGCAAGGACTTACTGCTGTGTCTTAACAACCGTATTCTTGATGCACTCGAAAGCATGCGCGACCTTGATCCAAAGAACAAGCAGCTTGTTCAGCGCATCGAAAACATGAAGCAGCAAATTTCTCAATTGAATGAGAGCAGCGCAAACGGTGAAAGCACCACATTCAAAATGCCGAGCAGCGATAAACAAGCCATTGTAATGTTAAAGCTCGTCAAACGTCTTCGTGATGCAGTTCGTAATGAGCACAACAAAGGCCGTTTAGATACGCAAACTTACGTAACAGAGAACGCGCGTCTGGAAACTATGCAGATTCGTATTAACATCGAAAACGTTATCAAGCGAGCGAACGATTCCATTGCTCGTGGCCAACCTGGCACCGCATTGCAACTGCTTCGTAAAGGCATTGATGCCCTAAGTACAAAGAACGATGCGTACTCGATTCAAGCAAAACAAAAGCTGGAAGAAATGCTTGGTGACCTAGACAAGAAACGCCAAGACAAGAATGAAGCAGAAATGCAGCAGCTTGCCGATAAAGAACGCGACAATGATATGGATGCGCTCTTCGGTGAAAAGAAAAAGTGGTAAACTCTCCACAAGCTTTTCGCACTACTCGATTAAAGGCTGCGTTTGCGGCCTTTTTTGTATCTTGTATTTGCTCAAGATGCCGATGGTTACACCAAAATAGAATACAACGTACTAAGAACTAAAATGATTAATCTCGACGCCTATCAGGACCTTCTTGCTCCCATTAACCAATTCTTGCAATGCAGCACCCCAGATGAATGGGTTGAGGAAGCAAAGAAACCGGAAAACCTGCCAACGATTTTAGTAGATCACCTACTGTGTGAACTCAAAGCAGGTCAGTCTGCTATGCTTTTAATCCGTAAATACGCAGTAGACGACGCAAGCTCACTTGCCCTACTTGATTGGTTTAAACCTTATGAGGACTTCGCTTACCGCAAAACTGGCTCACTCGATACTTTAAAAGGTAAGAGCAACATTTCCAAAGCGATCATTGCTAAGTCGGATTCACCATACAGCCAAGATCTTATTGATAAGATGGTGCTGCTGATCAAAGAAGAGTTACACCACTTCTACCAAGTTCTAGAAATCATGGAAAGCCGTGGTGTGGAATACAAAAACATTCCGGCAAGCCGCTATGCCAAAACGCTGATTTCGCACATGAAGACATACGAGCCAGAAACGTTGATTGATAAGCTCATTATCGGTGCCTACATCGAAGCTCGCTCGTGTGAACGTTTCGCCAAACTGGCTCCGCACATGGATGACGATATCGCGAAGTTCTATGTTTCTCTATTGCGCTCAGAAGCGCGTCACTATCAAGATTACTTGATTCTGGCAGAGCAAATAGCGGGTAAAGACATCAGCGAGCGTGTGGCGGAATTTGGTCGCATTGAAGCAGCACTGATTTCAACACCAGATGAAGATTTCAAATTCCACAGTGGCGCTCCAGTGTTAACGGCATAGGCTGCAGCCTAACGTTAAATAGCAAAAAGCCGGACATCACGTCCGGCTTTTCTGTATCTAATCCAGTATCTCGTATCTTCATCCTCAAGAGCGAGGCACGTACGAGTTGGGGATCTCATACACACAAACTAAGAACGCGCACTCAACTCAATACGTTGTAAATTTGCATCAATACTCTGGTCACCTTTCAGCCTTTCCCAAAGCTGGCCAAGTAAATCCAAACTACGTTCACTTGGGTAACGCTCCGTCGATTCCAACAACTGCCATTGTCCATCTTTCCCCTTCTCAGCAAAGATAAACTCGAACGATAAGTTGTTGGACATACCCAAACGTAAGTCAGTCACAATCAACGCATCGTCTTCAATACGGTAGTTTAGGTAATCGTGAGAGAAAGCCTTAAGCCCTTTCAATGTGTCTGGCTTGTCTTCCAATGGCCAACTCCCAAGCGGGTGCGAGACAAAATCAATGTGGTCACTACCATCGAGGACTGACGCCAAACCTTCATAGTATTGGCCGTCATCCATTACGACGACGCGCCACAAAACGGTATTGAACGGTGTTGGGGTGATCAGTACTTGTTGATTCGGTAAGTTCTGCGCACTCAAGTTTTGTTCCACGCGAGACGCGATCATTTGCTGCGATGCGTAACCCCAACCAAGATAAAGCGTCGAAATCAACACCACGCTCTGACACCAGCGTCCGCCGCGAGTTTTGGAAAACATAGCCACACCAATCGCAAGCAATAAAGGCAGCGTGTAAAGCGGATCGATAATGAACACGTTCCGCAGCTCAAAATAGCCCTCAAATGGCCAAATCAACTGCGTGCCATACGTTGTCATTGCATCCAGCAAAGTGTGGGTAACAAACACGCTCACGGTTAAAAAGAACACTCGAGAAAGTGTCCAAAACGTATCTGGTCGCCAGCGGCAATAGAGCCAAGAAATCAGCAAAGCGAAAGGAGGCAAAACAAGTAAAGAGTGACTAAAACCACGATGCTTAATTGTGTTTTGCACGGCATCGCCATAGTCCAGAATCACATCCAGATCTGGCAAGGTTCCGAGGGCTGCCCCCATTAATAGCACCTTTGCGTTGCAGCGCTTCCCTGCGATCGCGCCAGCGACGGTCGCTCCTAGTGCAGCTTGCGTGATTGAATCCATATCCCGCTATCTATACTCATTCATGACAAAGATTGATTGGTTCGAAAACTAAAACGCATTTCCATATGTGTCAAACCAGTCACCCACTTTATGTCTCTTATTTACTTACTTTTACACACTAAGGGGCGATCAAATGTCTTTGATAGTTTGAAGGCGCTTTACTTAAAAAAAGCAGTCTCTTGGCGGGAGATTTTCTTGATTAACGCTTCACGTCGAAGATCTAAAATCTCATCAATCAATTTCTCTTTCGCACTAATGCCAAAGTGTTGAGCGTAATTTTTCACTTTTTCGATTTCACTCGGGTGTAAACGGTACACGTCTTTCTTTAATCGCGCTTCAGCTTCGCTTTTAATAAGGCCTTGGCTCTGCAACAATTTGATGATGGCTTCATCGGTTTGATTTACTGCTCGTGTCATGGGGTTCCAATCTAAAAGTTTGCGTTGCCCGCCATGCAGTTGGGCTTTCAAGTCGCACAACTTATAGACCAAACATGACAACGTTATTGCAGCCTAAAGTCATTTATTAGCAAAACATGAAACGAACTTACGACAAAAAGATACTCACCTGCTTAAACAATTTACCGCTGTGAAGTACAAAGACACACATTCACTTCTTCCCAATAAAGAACTTTTCGCCTTTCTGCCAATTTTATTATTGAGTATAAATTCGCTCTCGGTCACATAAATCATATTATATAGGTTGTTTTATCACTCCAATCAATCACCGCCATACTATTCAAACATCCAATTTCAGAAGCAAAATCATAGTCCGAGCAGCATAGAAAGTTGGTTACATTGTCAACAACTGGCAGTGGTCACTTTTTCGTCCATTTCAATTTCAATATTTGTGTTTTTCCCCTCCACTTCATACTTCACATAATCAACACTACGCATATTTGTGTTATTTAAATACAAGCAATATTACTTTCTTTGTATGTCACGAAGAATGACGTTAACCATGGAGAACAATATGAAGATCACACTCACGAATATTGTCGGTAGTGCGTTGTTACTAACAACATTTGCCTCGCACAGCGCTCAAGTGAATTTAATAAACCCAAGTTTTGAAGAGAGCTTTTCTGGCTGGACGGAATTCGACCCAACCGCCGAATCTGGCGTTGCTTACGATGGTGTAAAATCAGCAAAATTCGAAGATGATGGAGCTCGACTTGAGCAAACCGTTTCCGTTATCGTCAACACCGAATATACACTCAGTGCTTATGTGCGGGGTGATGCAAACATTGGCGTAGACGTTGGTGGAAGTACCTATAGCCAATCTGCATCCAATAGCGATTGGGCGAAAACAACCGTCATCTTTAACTCGCAGGATTCAACCGAGATCACCATATTTGGTGAATACAATAGTGCCGAAGGACGTGTTGACCTGTTCGCACTCAACTCATCAGACATCATTGATCCACCGACGACTTCTTTACCTATGTTTGACCTTGACCCGTCAGTGCCACCTTCCGATAACTTTGATCTACTTGATTGGAAACTGGATTTACCTGTTGACGATAACGGTAACGCCTCTGGCGATGCACAAGAAGTAAAAGAAGATGAGTTATCAAGTGGTTACGAAAACACAGAATTCTTCTATACGGGAGACGACGGTGGCCTCGTATTTATCTCTCCAGTTGAAGGGGCAACGACATCAAGTAATACCAAATACACGCGTTCTGAAATGCGCGAAATGTTACGCCGAGGCGATACCAGTATTTCCACCACGGGTATTACCAAGAATAACTGGGTATTTGCAAGCGCTCCAGCAGATGACCAAGATGCATCAGGCGGCGTTGACGGTGTATTAGAAGCAACTCTCGCGGTCAACGCGGTGACAACAACCGGCGATAGCAACCAAATCGGCCGAGTGATTGTTGGTCAGATCCACGCCAATAATGACGAGCCAATTCGACTTTACTATCGCTTACTACCCGGTCACAGCAAAGGTTCATTGTACTTTGCACATGAACCTAACGCAGACGCTTCTCCAGACGATGAGCAGTTCATCAACCTAATCGGCAGCTCTGCAGATGATGCCTCTGAACCTTCTGATGGTATCGCCCTTAATGAACTCTTCTTCTATCGCATTGAAGTTCAAGGTAACCAGTTGATCGTGACAATTCAGCGAGATGATCATGAAGACGTGACGGAAACTGTCGACATGAGCACGAGTGGCTACGATGTTGGCGGTCAGTACATGTACTTCAAGGCAGGGGTTTACAACCAAAACAACTCTGGTGACCCTACAGACTACGTACAAGCAACGTTCTACTACCTCACCAACAGCCATGAAGGATACGAGTTCCCTTAGATCTATAAAGCCAAGCGGAAGGTTAACTCCCTTCCGCTACTTTCCATCTTAGTGATGGCATTAACAACAATAAAAAACGGTTTATACGTAAAATTTATCGTGATGAATACCACTTTATTGTCTTAGTTATAAAACTTGATTCAGCCCTCACTTTTATGACCAATATCCTTATTAAAGTTAGATCCCTCGCACTATTCTCTTGATTCACAAGTGATCTGACCATCATTTAATCGTTTCGTACGTTTCGCACTCACTTGTCATACAATATCATTTCTTTTGCAAGTTCAGGTAAGAACATCAAAAGGAATCAATGATGAAAAGTCATGTTGAAATTGCCATGGATGCTGTCGAGTTAGTCAAGCCATCCATAGAACGATTATTCGAACGAACCAATCGAAAAGAGCTCCATATCGTGGTGATGGATCCTAGAGTAAAACCGTGGGAAGCGTCTTTTACTGATGCCGTTCTCTATGAAACATCTCTGGGACAACCACAAGAATGGACCATTCCATTTGATGAGTTCGCAAGAAACAAAGCACAACAAGCATGGCGCAACGGCCGCCCTAATATTCATAACCAAACCACCCAAACCTCTTCTCTACAAGAAAACGATTTGCTGTTCTTCGGCTCATTTGTACATGGCGACGTCGTCGTTGCGTGCAGTGGTGTCGAGCAATGGTATGACATGCTCATAAGCGGCTGGATCGCCGTCGCGTTTGAGCAGCTCTGCATGAGCGAATATCAAAACAATAAAACAAACCACCCTACACAAGCATACAAAAACTAACGGAAACAAAAGGTCGATTATTATGAACAAGCTTCTTAAATCTCTACTTGTCGCCGCTGGCATCATGGTCTCTGCAACGGCTATTGCCGCGGATTATCCAACGAAAAACATCCGTCTTATTGTTCCGTTTGGTGCAGGCGGTGGGACTGACGCCGGCGGTCGAACTCTGGCTAACTCCGCAAAAGATGTACTAGGACAAAACATCGCCGTGATGAACCGCACTGGGGGGGCTGGCGCGGGGGGCATGAGCTTTGGTGCACAGCAGCGTCCAGATGGGTACACGCTTACGGTTGTCACTCGTGAAATCGCTTCTCTCCCTCAAATGGGTTTAATGCGACATGATGCGAGTGACTTTAAACTAATTCGAATGGTTAACCTCGATCCTGCCGTGGTTTTGGTTCATAAAGACAGCCCTTTCAACACCATCAATGACCTTATCGCCGAAGCCAAAAAAGGCGAAGGTAAAGTAAAGTTTGCCTCGACTGCAGCTCCGAACTTCTACCTGATGGCATTAGAGCAGAACCAAGGAATCAAACTTAACGCCATTCCATACAACGGTGCATCGGAAGCGATTCCCGCGGTACTTGGTAAACACACAGACGTCACCATGGTAACGCCAGGAGAAGCCATTGCTCAGTTGCGTTCAGGTCAATTAAAAGCATTGGGCGTCATGTCAGACGAACGCATTGAATACATCGCCGATGTTCCAACCTTGAAAGAGCAAGGTGTTGATGTTGTTACTGGTACATGGCGCGGTATTGGCGCACCAAAGAACACGCCAGATGAAGTTATTGAAACGCTAGGTAAAGCCTTTGATGAAGCAATGGCATCGGCAGAGTTCAAAGAGTTTATGGAAAAAGGCGCAATGTCGATTCATAACATGGATGCAGAAGCGTTTACCAAGTTTGTTGATGAAGACAGCAAAGCACTCGCAAAACTAATTCAGTAAGTGATGTTTTAAGCGAAGAGCATCACCCCGGTGCTCTTCGTGTTGAGGAGAATCAGCATGAGTCAAAACAGCCTACAACAAAGCGGCTCACAGCCCACAGAACCCATTCAAAACCAACCGTCATCAAAACTGGATAGAGAGATCTTTTTCCCGCTTTTGATGATCGTCATTAGCAGCATCGTACTTGTGCTCATCAGCCAATTCGATGAACCGCACTACCAAGACGCCAGCGTTAACGCCCAATTCTTCCCTAGTGCTATCGCAATTGCACAAATCGTCATTTGCATCGCTCTTATCGTCCAACGAAAGCTAAAAGCATCCATTCAACCGCCTGCCGTTCCTATATTTTCAAAAATGGCGATATTTGGAATCGGCTTTCTCGTGGCTTATGCGCTGCTGATTCATATCGTCGGTTATTTGATTGCAAGCTTAATCGCGTTCACGGCTTACTTGGTCTTTTTCAAAGTCAAAAAGCCGCTGTATTACCTTATCGCTTGGTGTTTTGTATTTGGGGTGTATTACCTATTTGGAGAGGTGTTTTACATCGCTCTACCTCAAGGCTTGTACTATTAAGGAGAGGCTATGTTTGAACACTTACTCAATGGCCTACTAACCGCATTTAGCCCAGAAGTATTACCAATCTTAATTTTCGGTGTTGTCGGTGGGATCATCTTAGGCGCACTACCCGGACTGACGGCTACCATGGGCGTGGCGATTCTATTGCCTTTTACCTTTGGTATGGATTCCACACCAGCACTGGTGATGCTTATTGGCGTCTATATTGGTGGTATTTACGGAGGCTCAATTGCCGCCATTCTATTGAAGACACCGGGTACACCGGCTTCAGCCGCGACGGTACTCGATGGACACACCTTAGCAGCAAAAGGACAAGCCGCTCGCGCGCTCAGTATTTCTGCGGTTGCCTCGTTTGTCGGCGGACTACTGAGTACGATTGTCTTAATTGCCATCTCCCCGCTTTTGGCAAACTTTGCACTACGCTTTAACGCGCCCGAGTACTTTGCGCTCGCTCTGTTTGGCCTAACCATTATTGTTAGCGTTTCTTCTCAAAACATTTTGAAAGGCTTGTTGGCTGGTAGCATTGGTTTATTGGTGTCGACGGTCGGTCTTGACCCTATCAGTAGCGTTCCGCGCTTCACATTTGGAATGATGGATCTTTATAGCGGCATCAATGTTATTCCGGTGCTTATTGGCTTGTTTGCCTTGTCAGAAGCCATTAATCAGATCGAGAAGATCATCAATGAAAAGCATGCAGAAGTACCAACATTTGATCGTAAAATCTTAAGCAAAAAAGACCTTAAGACGATCCTGCCTACAGCCACTAAAAGCGGCCTGATTGGCACTGCGATTGGCTCTGTACCCGGTGCTGGTGCAGATGTCTCAGCTTTTGTTTGCTACAACGAAGCCAAACGTTCAGCGAAAAAACCGGAAGAGTTTGGTAAGGGGTCACTTCATGGATTAGCCGCAGCTGAATCCGGCAACAACGGCGTAACCGGTGGCTCATTAGTCCCTTTGCTCACACTGGGGGTTCCGGGTGATGCCGTTGCAGCAGTTTTGTTGGGCGCACTTATTGTGCAAGGTTTAACGCCAGGGCCTCTGTTGTTTAGCCAAAGTCCCGAGGTGGTTTATGGCGTCTTTAGCTCGATGTTGGTCGCTAATATCGTCATGCTGCTGGTTGGCTTACTTGGTATTCGCTTCTTCTGTCGCATCATCGAAGTTCCGAAAATACTGATGATTCCAATCATTATCTTCCTGTCCGTGGTTGGTGCTTATGCGATTAACAACTCTATGTTTGATGTCGGCATCGCTATCGCGTTTGGTTTACTGGGCTTCGCCCTCGGCAAGATGGACATTCCATCCTCGCCAATATTGTTGGCCATCATTTTGGGGCCAATGGCAGAAACCAACTTACGCAAAGCCTTACTCATGTACGATAACTCGTGGTCATTCTTGTATGAGCGACCAATCGCACTTGCCTTCGTGTTGCTCGCGATCTTCTCGGTTTACTCAACATTAAAGATGAAGAAGAAAGCCAAACCCCAAGCCACAACCTAGAAAAGGTTACGTAACGACTAACACACAGCAAAAAGCCGGACTCTGATGTCCGGCTTGGGTTCTATGAGGGTTTGATTTCGATGCTGTGAATTAGTAGAAATACACCAGCATCTCGACCTCATCCCCTTGCTGATCAGCATTTAATGAGAAGTGGACATAGCCTTCTTCTGTCACTGGAATTTGCAGGTATTCATTGCTACCCCAGTAGTTTGATGCGTATTCGTGTTGCCCTACTGTTGGCCAATAAGCTTTACTCGCATACAGATCAACGTTGCCATTGTCTGCGTTACCGTTTTTGTCGGTTAGCCACACTCGCACCTCTTGTACTCCTTGCGGTACATAAACCGCTGCATAACGCTGTTGGTGCACCGTTAAGGTTTGTGCTTGGCCAGATTCCAATACCACTGGGGTTAAGTCATCTTGCTCTTGTGCTGGCGGTGTTGGGGGTTCAGTCACTAATGACGACTGTAGCGTCACGTCATTAAAGTCCGAACGGCCCGCAATGCTGATGTAGTAACGACCCGGCTTAATGTAACCCGATGGCTCCGGCTCAAACGTCACTAACTCATTGCTGCCATCGCCATATTGGCTGAACTCAAAGTCGTAGTAATGGGCTTCTTTCTCAAAGCTCATGTACAAATCGGCATCGCCTTGGCTATTGCCATGAATCGCCACGTCAAAGTGAGTTGTGTTCTCTGGCACATCCACATAGAACAGTTGCTCGCTGTATGCTGCGCCACTGAGCACCACACTTTGGTTTGAGACAAGCTGCGTTACTTGATCAGAAGGCTCAGTCGGCTCACCCGGATTTGGGTCTGGGTTCGGATCAGGCTGCTGAGATTCACTAGAGACTGAATCCAACCAACGGTCAAACTCGCCATTGTATTGTTCACCCAATAATTGAACCTGCTTTGCCCACTCAGCAAACTGACCAGAACGGGAAAGCGCCAGTAAGCTGTCTACCTCTTGCGGATGCTCTTCCAACATAAAGCGAACCGCTAAGTAGCCCCAACGATAAACGCGGTTGGTATCGTGAGAGTAAGTGGTCGCCAACACGTCCGATAGGCTCATCTTGCCGTCAGCAATCAGCCCAATCGCTGCGTCATAACCTTGCTTGTAATGCATGTACTCAGCAAAACCCTCAAGCCACCAAACAATGTAACCATGTGCCAAGTTATCGCTGAATGAGCCATATTGGTTGAATCGCGCATCTAGGTAATGGGTGTATTCATGCTCTAGGTTGAGAATAGAAAGCGCCTCACCATTGTCATAACGGTAAGCGACAAAGCGCGCCACATTGCCAGCTTGTGCCGGATTACCCTCAAGGTACTGACCACCGTTATCCGTCGTGTTACTAAACAAGAAAGACGAGTAATCCACGTAGCTGCCGTTGTTCGCAAACACGGCGACTTCTACTCGCTCGTTGTTGTCGTCCGCAACAGGTTGATGCCCTGTGTTTGCCACTTGATGGAAGTCGGCCTCTTTTGCGGCTAAAACCTCACAAGCTTCAATAGATTGGGCTTGGGTTAAATCTTGAGAACGAATGATGGCCGGACCATCACACTCATGACGATTCGGTAGCACGCGGGCCGCCAAATCACGCTTCGCTTGATCTAAATCCAGACCATTCAAACCTTCTGACGCGAAGTAGCTCATCATCTCGACTGCGGCTAGCCAAAGCTTATCGTGTTCACTACCAAGCGGGTTTTGCTCCATCACTTGTTGCATCACACGCAGCGCTTTCTCTTTGGTTGCTTGATTTGGGCTGGCTAATAAACGTCCGGTTTCGCGAACGGCGTTGTAAACCAAGAAGCTCGCATCCGTTTCCAATGCCCAAGCATTATCACGAGCAAATGCTGCTAACGTATCGATGTGTTGTGTATGGTTCGCCATGTATTGGTAGAAATCATCTCGCGAAGCATGGCCAGCCATTGCACGGAAAAGGTTGTTCAACCCATCGACCCACTGTGTATCTTGTGCCGTTTCGCGATTGAAGTGGCGCAGTGCCGCAAGTTGTGCTTCCATCGTTAGAGGAAGTTGCTTCACATTGTCGACCATCAACGTCAGGCTTTTCATCGCTCCTACTTGCTCGCGTCCTTGGTCTAGCGCGTGTGGATTTGCTAAGAACGCATTAATCGACTGAGCAAAACGTTGGCCTAATGTCTCAGAGAAATCCGGCAGTTGCGCGTTATAGCGAACGTAATAAGCCGCACGCACAAACTCACCAAGGTTCTCTAGTTTGCGCGCTTGCTCCGCCTCACCGCGGTAACTTGCAATGGCTTGGTTTAACGCGATTTGAATACGGCTTAAGCTCGCTTCACTGTAGATATCGTTCAGCGAATCAGCAGGTGCGGAGAACCAAGCACCATAGCAATGATGAGTCGCTTCAGAAACGACCAAGGCAAGATCAGACGCTTTTTGAAGATCAGGAATATCGCACTGCTCTTGTGCGAATGAGAAACTGGAAACACTGGCAAGCATGCAAGCTAGCGCCAAGCGATGACGTGGGAATAGACTGGTATGAGACATAACGACACTCATTGATTAGTTATATATTTGAGGGCGCTGTTATAGTCCTTACAATCAATACGGAGAACTGAGTTGCATAAAATTTATGAAGCCAGTTCAGGAAATAGAATTTATACTCTAATTTATAAACCAATTGCCAGATTTTCAGATTACCTCTCTCCGAAAACGTTACACAACTGATTGAAATATCAAAGATAAAGTCTGTTAATTAGAAAGAAAAAAGCCAGACATGTGTCTGGCTTTTAGGTTAGTAGCGCTTACCATCAATGCGTCTCAGCGGGATATCTTTCAAGACTTCCTCTTCTGCCATCCTCATATTGATGGCGACGATATCAGCGTCGCATTTCTCTGTCGTTACATAGTGTGTCAAACACCCACACAGATTGCAGCGGTGAAACTCGACTTCTTTATCACCCCAGATATAAAAGACAGAAGGCTCTTTAACGTAACGAACTGATACTTGCTCTGGTGAGTAGTAAGCCCAATAAGCTGCATACCGACGGCAGATAGAGCAATTACATGATGCTATCTCTTTCGGTACATCAGCTTGAACAACGATGTTCGCGCAATGGCATGTGATTTCCATATTTCAACTCTCCAATGCTGTTTGAACTACTATCTACTAAGCATCAATTAACTCTCTAGTTAACTTGGATGTTTTAGATTGACATTTACATTTATCTGATGCGTTTCCTTGGTCAGATAAATCTACAGGTATTTTTGCCAACTCCACAGTAAAACCTTTGTTTTGCATTTCGCGAGCGTGATGACGCAAGTTAACTTTGGAAAAGAAAGGCATATGCAAATCCCCTCCTCTTGATTGAATGATTGCTAGAACAATTTTATGTACTCGCTGTTTTGATGGCTCAAATTGAAAATTCAAAGAGCTATCCTCTAAATACTCTTGGACTTGAGGTAAAACTTCTGGACAGTTCAACATCATATCTAACCCATTGGTCGCTTGCGCGAAAAGATGGCTCAACACACTACTCCCACCATAGTGCTTAACGTGCACAATCCGGTCACACTGCGTAACTAGGTCACAAAATTCATAGTTTTGTTTAATATCTTTTTGTCTTACCCAATGTTGGTCGAGAACCGCAATATTTTCATCATCAGCTATTCTTCGTAAATAGCAACACTCTCGCTTATCCTTATAAGGTTTCTTTTCAAAACCATTCCATCTTGGCAACTTTTTAAAATAGGTTTCAACTTCCTCAGCAAAAGACGCTTTCACATGATACCAACGCCCATCATTTAGAACGTACTTTGTATTGTTAAGCTCAATCTCACCATTTAGCGCTTCAAATAGCCCTACGCTATCAATTTGTTGATCGTTTCCATTAAATATTAAAATCTCCTTTTTCTTAAGAGAACTTATTGTTATCGATGTTGTGTTTTTAAAAGGAGCTTCCGCCAAAAATGTTTTCAGATTTAGTTCAGGGTGTTTACAAGGAGAGCCGTTTCTAATTGACTTTGTAGAATAAACAAAACCTGAGAAGTCTTCATAAGCAATTATCTTAGGCGGAGCTAGCCAAAAGCCCTCTAATAATTGGTTGTTAAACTTAAAGGTTAATTCCGCTTCCAGAGCATTTATATTCTTTGGGTCTGTTTCTATTCCAATAAATTCGGCCCAAGGGTACTTCAATTTGTAGTTGACACTAAAGTACGCATCAACAAGTCTGTTTGCCAATTCCTGAAACTTTTCAGCCTCAATCTCAGTGTATAGAGAAACAGAATCATTTCCTGAGACCATTTCTAACTCATCATCACTTCGATTTACTATCGCCGTTATTGACTTCAATATCTCATGGTCAAACTCAAAATCAAAATCTTGTATTCCAGAGTTGGTTGATACTTGGGATCTTGTGTTTCTTGAGACTCTATCTAATGTTGATTTATCTATGGATTTAAGTTGTTCAGGATCACCTAAATTCATTGAAACTCTTAACCCAAACCCTCGCTCAATAGCAGCAGTATCAATCAAACTTTTTCCATATCCAAAAGTAAAAATTACATACCTGTTACGAACTTTGACGAAGAAGGCTCCCTTTACTGATTTCTGTGTAAATTTTTTGCTCTCTATATCGCAATCAGCAAATAAACCAGCCCAGTTAGCTTGAAAAGACTGTGTAGATAAACAGAGAACAAAGCTATCCTTTAAATGCTCGTATTTATAATGCGTTGAGAATTTTTTTTTGGAGTTCTGAATCTCTTCTATTGCTAGATTCTCTTTACTTAAAAATGCAACAACATTTCTCTTCATATTTTCATTCCAAACTTAATGCCAACTAAGCTAAACCTAACTTTTATTTAAATAATAATGCTCACGGTGATACTGAAGAAACTTCTGTTCTATCTTGTGTTTCTTGTTCAGCGTTAAGTGTCCGTCTAGGCCAATCAAACTGAAATTCTCCGCAATTGAGAACACTCCGTTATCAAACATCACGTGATGATTTGGACATAAGCACAGGATATTTTCGACCACATCAGGTCCACGATGCGGCTCACCCAGCGGTTGAATGTGTGCAGCTTCTGCGTAGTACCCTGCTCCAGTATCAATGGCCAAACCGCATACTTGGCATTGGTATTGATGCCAGTCTTTTACCTGCTTTGCCTTTTTGTAGTCTCGGACGATCTTGTTGACCGTAACGGCTTGGCGGGACGTTACCTCATAACGTGCTTTGGTTGTGTCTTGCACCTCTGCCGCAGGTTCCGAATCAATTTGGACAAGTTTATAGCGCCATACTTTGAAGCCAGACAATCCACGCTCGCACCAATAGTCTTCAACGCGGTATAAACCCGCATATTGGTAACCTTTGGTTGGAGAATAATGGCTTTGGTGTTTATGACTTCGAGTAACGCGGACGGGTAACTCCTCCAGCTTGTTTCTAGCCAGAGCGAGGTTGGTGCGTTCTAATTTTTGATCGGCAATTTGTTTATTGCTGTTTTCGTCACGACCACCAGCTCCGGTATAGATGATGACGTTGCCAAAATCTTCGTCGTCTTCATAACCACCGGAAAGTACGATTGAGTCAGCGCCTTCTTTAGCGCCGCCACTGATACCAGCCTGCGTTGGTGGATGGATGCCAGATTTGGCTAACGCGGCTCGATTTTCGAACATGTCACCGACTTCGGTATCGGGTATGTGTCCAAAAACTCTCATAGTAAACCCTTGTATGTGTACTACTCAGTGGGAAAACGTGTCGAGAAAAGTGACGAATTTCCAACTGATACATACGCTAACGGTATCACAGTCAATCAGGTTTATATGCGTGAAACCTTCTCATTTTTCACAAGAAGTTTTTATGGTGACAATCGTTTATTTTCATATACATAGCGAACAGCACCGGGTAAACAACATGGTCAATTTTGCATCTCAAACAAAACAAAGATCACAACTTATTATCAAAGTCCGACGTGCGGTTTTCTGTCATCCATATTTAACGTGCTAGTCATAATTATCAATAAGAATAATCACTCTAATTCGACTTATGGACAGACAGATGAAATTGACACAATGGATTGTTGGGCTAAGTGGCTTACTCGCATTACCGAGCTTGGCAGACACAGATGTATACCTTACGAATAACTCAGACCAACCGTTAACCATTCAGGTAAAACATGAAGGCAGCGATTTACTGGAATACGGTGAAGAATGGCAGCAACATGTGCAATTACTTGGTCCTTGGGAAACCAAATCGATACTGAGCTTTAATCGCTGGGAAGGCGTGAAAACTGGCCAGAACTATCGCTTTGAAACCGTGGTGTCTAACCCACAAGGTGAGAGTGTCACACTCAACCAAGTGGTGGAGGGCCATTGGTATAACTCGACAATGGAATATGGCCTATCGGCTGCTGATGTCGGTTTAGCATTGAAAGATGACCGTAACGTCCACCGTTCTTATACGGGATCTTTTGGTATTCGCAATACAGAGCTCGCATTCAAATCGAGCAAGACAGCCCGGTACGACGATTTGCACTACACCATCACCCCTAGCAAGGTAGATGAAGCAACGGATAATAATGAGCAAAACCTGAAGCTGATGACTTATAACATCTGGGCTCTGCCTGCGATTGCTTCACATATTGGCGATCGTTACGCGCTAATTCCTGATTACGTCAAAGGTTACGACGTACTGGCACTACAAGAGGTGTTTGCCAATGGTCGTGATGCGTTCTTACGAGAACTTGCAAAAGAATATCCTTACCAGACTAAAATGCTGGATAAAGAGGGTTTCAACATTTACGACGGCGGTGTGATCATCGTGAGCCGCTACCCTATCGTGAATCAGGCGCAATATGTGTTCCCTGATTGCACCGGCACCGACTGTTTTGCCGACAAGGGCGTGAATTATGCGGAGATAGTCAAAGGTGGTCAGGCTTACCATGTGTTTGCCACGCATACCGCCTCTTTTGATACGGACACGGCACGAGACTATCGCCAACGCCAATTTAAACAAATGCGTTCGATGGCTCAGTCTTTGAATATCCCAACGAGTGAAACTGTGGTTTACAGTGGCGACTTCAATGTGAATAAGTTGAAGTTCCCTGATGACTATCAACAGATGATTGCGAACTTAAGTGCAATCGAGCCGCAGTACTCAGGTTATACGGCTTCCACCTTCGACCCTCGCATTAACAATTTTGCCGGAGAGGCTTTATCTGGTGGTGAGAATGTTGAGTACCTCGACTACGTGATGGTGAGTAATGAGTATGGCGTGAAGTCGTTTAACGATAACCGTGTCGACGTTCCGCGCTCTACCGCAGAGAGTTTGTGGAAACACTTCAATCTGTCGGATCACTTCCCTGTTAGCGCTGTGATCAAACCATGAAACGTGTTGCGTTAATTACTGTGTCCGCCGTTGTGGCGGGCACGATTTGGTTCTCAATAGCGGGCAATAAGAGTGAAAGCTTGTTGCCGTTTTCTTCTGTATTCGAAGGGCGTGCTGAGCAAGATACTAGAGATCATTCTTCTTCACCAGAAAGCCAAAACGCCGATAGAAAAGTCGTACCGAAAGCCAAAGATACCCCTTCTCCAATTAAAGCGATTGTTGGACGTTTGAATGACGCCAAAGGTCGTGCATTAAAAGCCGAGATAGAGACCTTCTGGCACACGTGTATGTCTGACCATAACTGCGAATCTAAGCTGGCCGAACTGGAAAGCTATATGTCGGGTGAGCGGTTTGCTTTACTGGCGAACTACCATCAACTAAACAGTTTGTGGCAGCAAAGTGTGGGTGATTTGTTGTTTGATGAGCAGCAACCGCTCACCTCTCGTGTTGCTCTTCTCAAAGCGGAAGCAAGAAAGATATGGGGTGAGTTGGCCGAAGTGATTTTTGCTGATGAGTTTGCCCTTTACGATTTTAGTTTGCAGGCAGAGCAGTTGAATTCGACTCCTGCTCAAGACTACGTGCAAGCCTTTGGGGATTTAGTTCAAGAGTGGCAAGGCAATGAGGAAACGTTGGGACTAGCCAGCGAGCAAGCAAAGTACGAGCGTGCGGTAGCGTTAATTCCGGATAACGTCAGCCAAACAGAGCGCGAGGCTTTGATTGAAGAGCTTCAACAAACTTACCTTTCTGAGCAAGAGAGTGAAGAGATACGCGCTCGCGAACAACAAGTCGCCGAGCAAAAGCAGCAAGTGCGCGATTATCAGAGTGAGTTGCAACAGCTTGAATCCAAACTGGCAACTCAAAGAGCCACCAGCCATGCAGGTTTGTCGGACTCGGAATGGCAGCGTTATTACCAACAAGAGGTGGCGGATTTTCGTCGCAAGTTCTTCGCTGGCTAACGGCTCGTTTGTCTGAGCAATTGGAGGTGAGAGATTCCCTACTCGCTCATTCTTCGCTCTAGGCAATGACGATATTTGAGTTCGTGGCCATCGACAGCAAATAAGTCCTCCACTAACTCAAAACTTAAACCGTGTCATTCCAGCAAGCCTAAGCGCGACTAGGAATCTGGTTCCCGCGAATGCTTGATACAAGAAGGTCGCTCACTTAAAGCGACCTTCTATAATTCGTTCCGTTAAGAACTCAAGAGTTACAACACTCGTAAGCACTCTTCCGGAGGTAAGCTAAGCAGCGTGTTAGCGAAGTTGATCTTCTCATCACGCCATTTCAATGCCGCTTCTCGGCTGTCTTGCGAATGTCGGTCAGCTTCAAAGTAGCTTTTTCTTGGTAGTCCGTTCGCTGGCGTCATCACCATCGATTGTTCATTCAAACGAATCGTAAATAGGAACTGGCCACGTTGGCCGGTTTGCGCTGCTGGGTGGTGCAATGTGGTATCGCAGCAATAGCGTTTATCACGTAGTGCGCGGCATGTGTATTCAAAGACATCTTGAGCACCACGACCAGGGAACGCGGTATAAATACTGATGCCATCTCGTTGCAAAGACTGATCACCCGCCGCCAGTTGCACCGCGTATTGGATCATCCTAAAGCCCAGAACCACGCCACCAATGCTGTTCAATCCACTGTATTGAATTGCGCCATCTAAGCTCAGACGAAGTTTGTCTTCCCCTTCATAAAGAAAAAGATCAGGCGATGCCCAATCACTCTTTGGAATAAGCAGTTGAGTAATATCCGAGTGTTCCATGTTGGTCTCCGCAACAATGAGTGTATTTGAGACCACAAACATAACGTAATGAGAATTATTATCAATAAGTTTAAAGAAAAACTGAGAGCATAAAAAGGCACGGCTCATTACAATAGATCGTGCCTATATCAGAAATGCCAATCCGTTGAATTCAAATTGAACTCCTTGAGCCAAACCGGATTTCGATCGTAACTTCAGAACAAGTTCAAACCAAACACACCTTTCACATCAAATAGCACTTGCTCAGTTTTCTCACGTGAACGTTGGCTACCTTGTTTTAGGATGTCGACCAGTTGTGCTTTATCATCTAAGAACATGGCGCGTTTTTCTCGAATTGGACGAAGCATCTCTTGCAGACACTCTTCCAATACTTTCTTGGTTGTTCCGTCACCCAGCCCACCACGGCGATAATGCGCTTTTAACTCTTCCACATAAGCTTTGTCAGTATGGAACGCATCAAGGTAAGTGAACACGATGTTACCTTCCACTTGGCCTGGGTCTTCAATACGCAAGTGGTTTGGATCGGTGTACATGGATTTCACCGCTGCGCTGATCTCTTTCTCTGTCGCTCCAAGATTGATTGCGTTGCCCATGCTTTTCGACATTTTGTTTTTGCCATCCGTGCTTGGCAATCGCGGCGCGTCACTGAGTAGTGGACGACACTCTTTCAAAATGGTTTTCCCGCCAAGATGGTTTATCTTTCTCACGATTTCATTGGTTTGCTCTAGCATTGGCAATTGGTCATCACCAACGGGAACAAGTGTCGCGTGAAAGCCAGTAATGTCAGCCGCTTGAGAGATTGGATAAGTCAAAAATCCAGCCGGAATCGAGCGCTCAAATCCTTTGCTTTGGATTTCGTTTTTCACCGTCGGATTACGCTCCAAACGTGCGATAGAAACCAAGTTACTGTAGTACATGGTCAGCTCAGCAAGTGCCGGAACTTGAGACTGCAAGCAGATGGTGGTTTGAATCGGATCGATGCCAACGGCAAGATAATCCGCCACGACGTTCAATATATTGGAAGAGACCTTGGAAGGATTGTGCGCGTTATCGGTTAAGCCCTGCATATCGGCAACGAGAATGGTTTGATCGTGCTGAGTTTGTAGCGCAACACGCTGTTGTAGTGAACCGACGTAATGACCTAAATGCAATGGGCCAGTGGCTCGGTCGCCAGTGAGAATGACTTCGCGTTGTTGAGTGTTTTGTGTGGTGTTCATAACTTATCTCCGAATAAAAATAGATCGCTACTGGAGATAAAAAGACATGACACTCTTAGCTACCGTCCAGCAGCGTAAGAATGTAAAAATTCCGCGCCGCTCTAATTAGAGCGCCACCAGAAGAAGTTTGATGAAGGTGTGAATGTCGTTTTCATATGTTTAAAACTAACAAGGAGCAGAGCTGAAAGCAACCCTACTCCTTGTACAATTTGATTTTTCAGTTTTGGCACGCTTTGCCAGCACGGCATCAAATCTGGATATACATGGCGATGACCAGTGCAGCACCAAATAGGCTACCCGATACAAACGCACACAATACCGCTTTATTCTGTTTGCTTCTCATCCTTTACTTCTCGACTTTAGAGCACGTAGAGCAACGCTGATTGCTCCGCTCTGATACTAAGTTGAACAGTGATAAATCCTTTCCGGTGAATCGATACGCCAAACAATCTTCGGTTCACTCTGTTGCAGACAGCGTTACGATTTTTAGCGAAAACTTAAACCACTTAGTCCAAGAAGTGTGATGACCTTAGAACAAGTTCAATGAAAGCCGACAAGGTTTACAGAGACGTGTCTATTAAAAACGGCCAGATTTATTGTGCAAAACGGCAAAGACTCGAAGCAATTAGCAACCGGATGTCACCGTTTCAAAGCTTGGTTCCGTACCTTCTCCCGATGCTTGGGTGTAAAGGAAATAGCATTGACCGTTCTCTAATGCATCGGCGCTTTGCGCAAAACCAATGTAGAGTTTGTTCTTGCCCGGCGCCTCTGGATCAGACACCACCAAATCCCCATCGAGGTTCACCATTTCTTCAACCGAAACGTTGTCTAAATGCCCCCAAACCATCAGAGGTTCGCCATCGTCCTGCGCGCCATTTTTGTTCAAATCTAAAAAGGTATTGTCTGTTGCCGTGGAGCCAATCGATACGCCATAACCAAGCTGATACTTGGCATTGGCAATTTGGTTCGCGTTCACCACAGCGCCTCTCACGCCCTCGATCACTGCTGCTCTCGCATCACCCTGAATATTCAAAAAACGTGGTGCGGCCGTCACGGCTAAAATCCCAAGAATCACGATCACCACGACTAATTCAATTAAGGTGAAACCCTTTGCTGTTCTCATTTAAAAGCCCTGTATTTGTTACTTAGGGCACATGTTAGAGCGGTGAAATGAGATTACTATTGGTCAACATTGGATTGGGAAATCTTACGTCGGGTTCGAGAACAATCTGACAAAGTGACGAGAGATTAGCGACACTTTGAGGTTCCCCTAGCAGGATGCAATAAATAAGGTCGGGGGAAACACAAAAACGGAGGCATTAGCGCCTCCGTTTCAATTCAGCATTTTCGTTGAGTTCTTGAGCTCAACAATATGAACGATCATACCGGATATTCGTGGAAACCCATTTTCTCGGAGATCACGCGGCCAGCATTGTGCAGCATGGATACGTACTCTTCACGGCGAGACTCTTCAAAGCGCACCGTTGGGAAAGACATCGACACACCCGCAACCACATGCCCAAAGCGGTCATAGACAGGAACCGCGACACAATATAAGCCTGGTTCTTGTTCTTCGTTATCTTCCGCGTAATGCTGCTTACGAACTAACTCAAGCTCTTTAAGCAAAGATTCAACGTCTTTATGAGTATTTTTTGTATGACAAATAAACTCAATATCTTTCAATGATTCTCTGACAAATGCTTCTTCGCGTTCCGCTAAAAGTACTTTACCAATCGCGGTACTATAGAGTGGATTGCGGCGTCCGACACGTGAGTGCATTCGCAATGAGTATTTAGCATCCAATTTATGGATGTAGATGATCGCGTCTTCATCTAATGCACCAAGGTGTAATGCTTCACCTGTTGCATCCGCGATTTTGGTCATCTCGATGTCTGCTAATTCAATAAGGTCGACATACTCTAGCGACTTCGCTCCCAATTCAAACAAGCGAATGGTTAAGCTGTACTTATCGGCTTCGTCCTCTTGGGATACATAGCCTAACGTCTTCATTGTTTGAAGAAAACGGTAAGTCGTCGCCTTCGACATCATCAATCGTTGAGACAAATCCGACACGCCAATTTCTTTCTGCTCGCCTAACGCTTCTAAGATACTAAAGACCTTTAGAACGGAAGAGACGGATTCTGGTTGTGTGTTCTTTTCTGCCATATTCTCGCTTTCCACATCAATGTTTCAGCCAGTATACCTTTAGTGTTCAAAAAAAATGAAAAGCTTTTTCAATAAAAAATCTCATTTGTATGATAAATCTTCGCTTAAAGGTGACTCACATCATAAAATTTTTAAAACACCTTTTCATTTTAGTTGATCGCATAATTTCATTTCTATAAAGTGACCTCATCTGATGGCAATAAGTCATACATTAATACTTAATTTGCATGGTAAGGAACTCATTATGATTCTCGATTCGTTCAATCTTGAAGGAAAAGTCGCTGTTGTGACTGGGTGTAATACTGGACTTGGTCAAGGTATGGCGTTGGGTTTGGCTAGCGCAGGCTGTGACATTGTCGGCGTGAACATTTCTGAACCAACAGAAACCAAACAACAGATCGAAGCGCTTGGTCGCCGCTTTTTGGATGTACGTGCGAATCTTATGGTTCTAGACGATATTCCAAGCATCATTGATCAAGCTGTTACTGCGTTTGGCAAGGTCGATATCTTGGTAAACAACGCTGGCATCATTCGTCGCAATGACGCTCTCGAATTCAGTGAGCAAGATTGGGATGACGTGATGGACATCAACGTCAAATCGGTCTTTTTTATGTCTCAAGCCGCAGCCAAGCAGTTCATTGCTCAAGGTACTGGCGGCAAGATCATTAACGTGGCGTCCATGCTTTCATTTCAAGGTGGTATCCGCGTCCCTTCATACACGGCATCGAAAAGCGGCGTGATGGGCGTAACGCGTTTGATGGCGAATGAATGGGCAAGCAAAGGTATTAACGTCAATGCAATTGCGCCGGGCTATATGGCGACTAACAACACCGCAGCTCTGCAAGCAGATGAAGAACGAAATAAAGCAATCGTCGAGCGCATCCCTGCAGAGCGTTGGGGTACACCAAAAGATCTGGCTGGGCCGTGTGTCTTCCTTGCGTCTTCTGCTTCTGATTACGTGAACGGCTATACCATAGCGGTCGATGGCGGCTGGTTAGCTCGTTAAGGAGAAAGTGATGTTTGTATTTAATAAAGACATTGCACTGGAAGATCTTGGCGATGGTATCAAACGCAAAGTTTTGGCTTACAGTGACAACATGATGAGCGTCGAAGTGTATTTCGCCAAAGGTGCGGTCGGCGCTTTGCACAGTCACCCTCATGAGCAAATTACTTATGTGCTCTCCGGTGAGTTTGAATTCACCATTGGCGACGAGACGAAAGTCGTCAAAGCCGGAGATGCGCTATATAAGCAGCCGAACATCATTCATGGCTGTACCTGTTTAAGCGAAGGTGTGTTGCTCGATAACTTCACGCCTATGCGCAAAGATTTTGTCTAAATTTAAAAGATTATTATTGGAGAAACCCATGAAAATTGCACTGATGATGGAAAATAGCCAAGCGGGCAAAAACGCGATTGTGCTAAACGAGCTTGAGCAAGTGGCTCGTTCACAAGAATACTCAGTATTTAACGTAGGCATGAGTGATGAAAACGATCATCACCTGACTTACATCCACCTAGGCATCATGGCGAGCATCTTAATCAACTCTAAAGCAGTGGATTTCATCGTGACTGGGTGCGGTACAGGACAAGGTGCCATGATGTCATTGAATATTCATCCAGGCATTGTTTGTGGCTACTGCTTAGATCCATCTGATGCATTCTTGTTTAATCAAATTAACAACGGCAATGCCTTATCGCTTGCGTTCGCAAAAGGTTATGGCTGGGGTGCAGAATTAAACGTTCGTTATATTTTCGAGAAAGCATTCACAACCGGAGATCGCGGCCAAGGTTATCCACTAGAGCGAGCTGAACCACAGCAGCGAAATGCAGCCATTCTTAACGATGTGAAGTCCGCTGTCGTAAAAGAAAACTACCTCGATACGTTAAAAGCCATTGACCCAGAACTGGTGAAAACCGCAGTAAGTGGCGTGCGTTTCCAGCAATGTTTCTTTGAGCACTGCCAAGATGCGGAGATCGAAGCATTCGTACGCGAAATCTTAGCTTAATGTCTTAAATCCCGTTGTCGCTTTTCTTCCATCTTTAAGCGGCAACGGTTTTATGCATATATCTAACCACAAAATATAATCATACATATCACTCTTTCTTAGCGTGATATCCTTTCTAATTCCGTCCAAAAAAATCGTATCACAGCCCTACCTCCCCTCCAATAAAAATTAATTTAAAACAATATATTTCAAGCACTTAATCAAAATTTCTATAAGAAAAACCATTTCTTTACTGTTTAAACAACAAAATTGAAATAGCGTTTCATTTGTCACATTTTTTGTATTTCCCGTTCGATCTTTTGTCATACATATTAAATAATGAACCAACGTTTTAAAAAACAGAAACCTTATTTTTAAAATCACTAGGGGTACAAAAATGAACATAGATATACTCGTAGTCGCCGTTTACTTTGTGTTTATGATCGCTGTCGGGATCATCTTTAAACGCTTGGCCGGTAACTCAACCAGTGACTACTTTAGAGGTGGCGGCAAGATGTTGTGGTGGATGGTAGGCGCAACGGCGTTTATGACTCAGTTCAGTGCGTGGACGTTTACCGGTGCAGCAGGCAAGGCCTTTACTGACGGCTTTCCGATCATGGTGATCTTCATGGCGAATGCGTTCGGCTTCTTGTTGTCTTGGTTATTCTTTTCGTACCGTTTCCGTCAAATGCGAGTAGTGACACCTGTAGAGGGTGTGCGCCGCCGCTTTGGTGCAACGAACGAGCAAGTGTTCACTTGGGCAACAATGCCAACCAGCATTGTTTACACGGGTATTTGGTTGAATGGCTTGGCGCTGTTCGTGAGTGCGGTGTTCAAAATTGACATCGAGACCACCATCATTGTCACGGGTTTGATCGTTCTGTTTATTTCTGTGATTGGCGGCTCATGGGGCGTTGTGGCGTCAGACTTTGTCCAGATGGTTGTCATCATGGCCGTAACTGTAGTGTGTGCCGTAGCGGCGATCATTAAGATCGGTGGCCCAAGTAACTTGATCGAGCAGTTTCCTACCGATTCAATCATGGGACCGGGTATGAACTACCCACTGCTGTTCGTCGCTTGGTTTATCTTCATGTTCGTTAAGCAGTTGCAAAACATCAACAACATGCAGGACTCTTATCGTTTTCTTACTGCAAAAGATTCTATCAACGCACGTAAAGCAGCTCTGCTTGCCTTTGTGTTGATGCTTGTTGGCCCTGCGATTTGGTTTATGCCTCCTTGGGTAACTGCAGTTATCTACCCAGACGCAGCACTTGCGCACGTCGATGCTCTTGGCGGAAAAGCAGCAGATGCGGTTTACCTTGTGTTTGTAGAGCGTGTGATGCCAGTCGGCATGGTTGGCCTACTTATGTCTGCCGTGTTTGCAGCCACCATGTCTTCAATGGATTCTGGCCTCAACCGAAATGCGGGGGTTTTCGTTCGTAACTTCTACAACCCAATCATCAATAAAGATGCGTCCGAACGTCAGCTTATGCGTGTCAGCCAAGCGGTCACCATTGTGTTTGGTGTACTGATCATCATGGTCGCATTGTTCATCAATTCATTGCGTGGTTTGAGCTTATTCGACGCAATGATGTACGTGAGTACCCTACTTCAAATGCCGATCTTGGTGCCGTTATTCTTCGGCATGTTCATCAAGAAAACACCGGATTGGGCTGCATGGGCAACGCTTGCTGTTGGTATGGTGGTCTCTTATCTCGTGAGTTTTGTGATCACTCCAGACGTTATCGCGAACATGTTAAATCTTGAAAATGGCTTTACCAGCCGTGAAGCGTCTGACCTGATTGTCATGAACGGCATCATCGGTCATCTACTGATTACAGGTGGCTTCTTCTGCTTAACTACTAAGTTCTACAAGGCACCTCAAGAAGCGCGCGCAAAAGAGCTTTCGGAATTTTGGACGGATGTTGATACACCAGTGGTGGAAGCTGAAGGACAAGATGAAGTGGATCGTCAACAACGCAGCATGCTTGGCAAACTGATCTTGGTGTTTGGTACTTTGGTTATCGCCATGGTGTTGATTCCAAATCCATTCTGGGGACGCATGGCCTTCCTATTCTGTGGTGGTGTTGTTCTTACCGTTGGTGCCTTGCTTCTTAAGAGCGCCAAGAAAACTGAAGTACTGTCGACACAATTACAACACTAATTCTCGTTTGAATTCAGACCTAGGAGGCTCGAAGGGTTGAGCCTCCTGCATTCACAACGAACAACAGATAAGTCTTGAGTCAGTCATTTTTTGCAGAGTGACTCGCTGAATACTTTTTGAGGTAAGAACCATGAATCAAGCTTACATTCACGATAACTTTCTTCTCTCCAACCCACTTGCTCAGGATCTGTATCATCGTTTTGCCGCACCGATGCCGATCATAGACTTTCACAATCACCTTGAAGCAGAAGACATTTGGCAGGACACAAAACACGAGAACCTCACCCAAGCATGGCTTAATAGCGATCACTATGTGTGGCGAGCGATGCGAAGTAACGGAATCGACGAGCACTACATCACTGGTGATGCAACGGACACAGAAAAGTTCGCCAAATGGTGCGAAGCCGTGCCTTACTTGATTGGCAATCCCCTTTATCAATGGTCTCATCTGGAGCTAAAACGTTTCTTTGATTGCGATTTATTACTCAATCCAGACAATCAAAAAGACATCTGGGGGTTAAGCCACCAGCAATTCAAACAAGGAAACAACAGTACTCGTGATGTACTGGAACAATTAAACGTCGAAACCTTGTGTACCACGGATTCGCCTTTATCCAACCTAGAGCACCATCTCGCGCTGAAAGAATCTAACTTTAAGGTGCAAGTGTTACCGACGTTCCGTGCTGACGAGTTGTTTTGTTTCAACCAAACCGACAAGTTTCATGCGCTACTCACACACTTATCGAAGTTAACCGCTACCTCAATTGGCACTTTCCAAGATTATCTTTGTGCAATCCAAACAAGGCTAGATGCCTTTCATGAAGTGGGTTGTCGTTTATCTGATTTGGGCTTACCAAGCGTAAGCTTTGAACCATGCAATGAACAGCAAGCAGAACTCATCTTCCAACAGCTTCTACAAAACCAAGCGATTACCCAAACTGCACTTGTTCAACTGACATCCAGATTGTTTTTCGAGCTAGGCCAACGTTACTACCAACTCGGCTGGAGCATGCAACTTCACATAGGCGTTTTAATGAACGTCAATGAAAGACGCAAAGCGCAACTTGGTGGCGGAACCGGATTTAGCGTCATTAACAGTGATTCGTATGCCCATGCCCTTTCCCAGTTACTGAGTGAACTGGATCGAAGTTCGTGTTTGCCTAATACGGTACTCTTTAATCTCAACCCCAACGACAACCCAGTACTAAGCTGCATGGCGGGTGCGTTTCAGGACAGCGATACTGTCGCAGGGAAGATTCAATTTGGTGCTGCATGGTGGTTTAACGATCATAAAGACGGCATGGAATCTCAACTGACAACACTCAAAAATCTCGGCGCGCTCGGACGTTTTATCGGCATGCTGACAGACTCTCGCAATGTCTTCTCTTTTAGCCGGCATGAATATTTTCGCCGAGTATTGTGCAACCTCTTAGCAAAATGGGTCGAGGAAGGAGAAATACCTAACGACGAACCATTACTCAAACAAACCATAGAGAACATTTGTTACTACAACGCCAAACGCTACTTTCGCTTCAATTCTGATCAAGGCTTAGAGGGGTAATCGCCATGCTGCAATTTTCAAACAAAGAAATGGAGAACATTCGTCATCGCGCAACGCCTTCTGTCATCAAAGCGCTTATTGAAGATAACCAAATTGTACTTAATCACGAAGTCCTAGTTCCTGAAGACGGACGCGCGACTTGGAACCTATTCTATTATTGCCCTGAACATGGGGTGAGACTGACTTGGGATCGAAATAAGCCAACGTCTCATTGCTGCCCTGTTGATGGCAAAACATTTACTGATGAGCCGTACGACGGTGCATGGTGGCGCTGGTTAAATGGGTTAAACGCCAAGGCGTGTTATGACTTGGGACTACTGTGGCATCTGACCAATGAAGACCGTTATCTAGAGAAAGTGAAACAAATACTGCTCCAGTATGCAAAATACTACCCAGACTACGAGGTACACGGTGGCATACCATACAATGGCCCAGGCAAAGCAAATGCACAAACCTTGTGTGAGGCGAACTGTCATCTTGATTTCGCTCGAGGCTATGACTTCATCAAGCAAGCTCTAACGCCAGAACAGCAAGCCTATATCGAACTGCGATTACTGCGAGAGGGTGCGGATTTTCTGGTGGAACATCGCACCGCTCAGCTGCATAACCATGAGATGAAGATAAACGCGACCATCGGTGTGATTGGCCTTATTCTTGATGAACAACGTTATCTCGATTTCGCACTCAACACCGAATACGGACTGCACTATCAGCTAGAACATGGTTGTATCGGAGAAGGCATGTGGTTTGAAGGCTCGATCCACTATCACTACTACGCGTTACAAGCCTTGCTGAATTTCGAGAAAATGGCACATCAAACCCCATACTCTGTCAGCTCGAATCCTAACTACTTAAAGTTACTGAAATTCCCGCTACAGTTGGTAATGAACACCGGTGATTTCCCTCGCTTGAACGATTGTATTGCAGGACAAGAAAAGCTCACTCATGCTCACTTGTTTGAATTTGCCTACAAGCAAACACCGTGTGAAGAATTTGCTCGTGCCTTAGCCAGCATCTATCAAAACATCAGTCGCGATAACATCAACGCTTTGCTCTATGGCGTGGATGAACTTCCTCAAGTTAGCCCGTTACTTTGTCACTCAACACATAGCGAAGCAGTTGGCTTGACCATTGCCCATCATCAAACATTGAATAATGCTCTGTTGTACAAGCACGCGCCGTATGGCGGTGAGCACGACCATTATGACCGACTCGGCTTTATCCTAACGCGTAATGGCAAAGAGGTTTTGCCCGATTTAGGTACGACAGGTTACGGTGCAGAACTGCATTATGGCTATTATAAAAACACCGCAACACACAATACACTGGTGGTGAATCAGCAAAACCAGTCCCCAATCCACCCGCAATTACTGGGTTTTACACAAACTGAGGATTACACCACCATCGATGCCGTTGTGGATTGGTCTCAGCCAGAAGCCAGTGTCGATAGCCATACTATAGTGCAATGGGACAAAGAAGCGTATCAAGATGTAGTGTTCCGTCGAGCCTTCATTTGGCTTGATGATGTCGCCATTGAGTTGAACGCGATTCTCAATCCACACAACCAACAATTGGATCTGACTTATCACGTTCGAGGTGAACATCTTCTCCAACCAGAAAACGGGGCTTGGAAGCCAATTAAGAACCCACTATCCGGAGCTCTAGCACGGATGACGAATACACAGATAAGCGAGCCAAACACGGCATTCTCTCTTAATTATGAAATAGAGGGTCAAACAGAATTCCGTCAACACATCTACGCTGACTCACCAGTTGAAGTGCTCATTGGTAATGCACCAGACAATCCAGCAACGTCCGATCTCGCTTATTCCTTGATTCGCTCTCATGCGCGCGAATTGAATACCTTAGTGCTTCATGATCTTTCGGAACAGAGTAACTACAACGTCAATGACGTAACTTGGGGTGAGGAAAGTATCTACTTCGTTCTATCGAACACGAACGGCAGTGAACACATCAACTGCACTAGAATCATGTATGACTTTAAATCGGCAAGAATCACCATGTTTGAGCAGATGTCATAATAATCTCCATCAAAACAAGGCTAGCTAAATGCTGGCCTTGTCTCTTTAAATATTCCTTTCTATACATGACCTTCCAATTGCACATAAGCGCGCGTTATAAGCAGCACGCTTGAAGAATGACGCTGATCATCTTTTGAACAAAATCCCGAAATATAACGTAAAACCGCAAGGGCGAAATACGCAACCTGTAACTAAACTTTGGGAACACTAACCCCAGTTAGGGAGCAAGAGATGAGCGACAAAAACAATCACTCCAAATGTCCTGTCATGCATGGAGCGAATACCAACCAACAGGCAGCTGAATTCAATTGGTGGCCGAAAACCCTCAACCTCGACATTCTTCATCAACATGACCAAAAAACCGACCCGATGGGCGCGGATTTTAACTATGCCGATGCTTTTAACTCTCTCGATTTAGAGGAAGTGAAAAAAGACCTAAAAGATCTGATGACCGACAGCCAAGATTGGTGGCCAGCGGACTGGGGTCATTACGGTGGCTTGATGATTCGTATGGCGTGGCACTCTGCGGGTACTTATAGAATTGCAGATGGTCGTGGTGGTGCCAGCCGAGGTAATCAACGTTTTGCTCCACTAAACAGTTGGCCAGATAACGGCAACCTAGACAAAGCACGTCGTCTACTTTGGCCAATCAAAAGAAAATACGGCAACAAATTGTCTTGGGCCGATTTGATGATTCTTGCTGGTAACATGGCTTATGAATCCATGGGCTTTAAAACGTTTGGTTTTGCTGGCGGTCGTGAAGACATCTGGCATCCTGAAAAAGACATCTACTGGGGCGCGGAAAAAGAGTGGTTGCAACCAAGTGGCGGCGAGAACAATCGTTACTCTGGTGAACGCGATCTAGAAAACCCGCTTGCAGCCGTAATGATGGGCTTGATTTACGTAAACCCTGAAGGGGTCGATGGCAAACCTGACCCAATCAAAACTGCACACGATATGCGTGTCACCTTTGCTCGCATGGCAATGAACGATGAAGAAACCGTAGCGCTCACCGCAGGTGGTCACACGGTAGGTAAAGCACACGGTAATGGTGATGCTTCCCTACTCGGCCCTGAACCGGAAGGCGCAGAAATCGAAGACCAAGGCTTTGGTTGGCTGAACAAAACCTCTCGCGGCATAGGACGTGATACCGTCACCAGTGGTGTGGAAGGTGCGTGGACCACTAACCCAACCAAATGGGATAACGGCTACTTCCACTTGTTGTTTACTTACGACTGGTGGGTTACTAAGAGCCCAGCGGGTGCTGCTCAGTGGGAACCAGTGAACATCAAAGAAGAAGACATGCCGGTGGATGTGGAAGACCCAAGCATCCGTCGCAATCCAATGATGACCGATGCGGATATGGCGCTAAAGTTTGATCCGGAATACCGCAAGATTGCAGAGCGTTTCCGTGATGATCCTAAGTACTTCGAAGATTGTTTCGCTCGCGCTTGGTTTAAACTGACTCACCGCGATCTAGGCCCTAAATCTCGTTACCTCGGCCCTGATGTGCCAGCAGAAGATTTGATTTGGCAAGATCCCGTACCACCTGTCTCTTATCACCTATCTGAAGAGAACATCGACGCGCTCAAGATGGCGATTCTCAATAGTGAATTGAGCATTGCTGAGCTGGTTTCTACCGCATGGGACAGCGCTCGTACTTACCGTGGTTCTGACCGTCGCGGTGGTGCTAATGGCGCACGACTTCGTCTTGCTCCGCAAAAAGATTGGGTGGGTAACGAGCCAGAAAGATTGCAGAAAGTATTGAGCGTGCTCGACGATATTCGCACCACACACAACTCGCCAATTAGCATGGCGGATTTGATTGTGCTGGCGGGTGGCGTAGGTATCGAGAAAGCGGCATCCAACGCAGGTATGAATGTCTCTGTACCATTTAGCCAAGGACGTGGAGATGCGACGGACACCATGACCGATGCCGATTCGTTTGACGTGCTTGAACCAATTCACGATGGCTTCCGCAACTGGCTGAAATCCGATTACATCGTAACGGCTGAAGAGCTCTTATTGGAAAGAAGCCAATTGATGCAACTGACCGCTGTCGAGATGACGGTGCTCACTGGTGGTATGCGTGTTCTTGGCACCAATTATGGTGGTACAAGCCAAGGTGTATTCACCGATAACGTCGGTGCACTGACCAACGATTTCTTCGTTAACCTCACTGATATGAGCTACACATGGCATCCAACCGGTGATAACGAGTACGAAATCCGCGAACGCGCTTCTGGCCAAACCAAATGGACAGCGTCACGTGTCGACTTGGTATTCGGCTCTAACTCGGTACTGCGCTCTTACGCTGAGGTTTACGCTCAGGACGATAACAAAGAGAAGTTTGTCCAAGACTTTGTCGCAGCTTGGGTGAAAGTGATGAACAACGATCGCTTCGACTTATAAAGAGCGCGCTTTTATCCATTATCTTCCAAAAGAGCTGATGACCTCAGCTCTTATTTTTTCATCCTAACTGTCACTGATTCCTTTCTCTCCCCCTAGATAAATTGTAATACAATTAACATTATTCACTGAACAAACATTTGCGTAGTTAAAGCGAATCTCTTGGTTATATTTGGCATAGATACACTTATTACTTGAGACACTAAAACCCGCCAGAAACCAAGAGAAATCGAGCCAATAGCCAAACCAACCTCTCACTTTTGCCAAAAAACATCGATAAAACCTTATTCATTGCATTTTCCGATTGCAAAATCCAACTGAGGACTTAAGATAAAGCCATATAATCATACAATACGATATTTGGAGTCTAATATGACAAAACCTGTCATTGGTTTCATCGGCCTTGGTCTGATGGGTGGAAACATGGTTGAGAACCTACAAAACCGTGGTTACGAATTAAACGTAATGGATTTGAATAAAGACGCTGTGGCAGCTTGTGTTGCTCGCGGCGCTAAAGCGGCAAACACACCTAAAGAACTTGCTGAAGCAAGTGACATCGTAATGCTGTGTCTAACGACTTCTGAAGTTGTAGAAAAGATCGTTTACGGTGAAGAAGGTATTCTAGCGGGTATCAAAGAAGGCGCGACTCTGATCGACTTCGGTACTTCTATCCCAGCTTCGACTCGTAAGATCGGTGCTGATCTTGCTGCGAAAGGCGCAGGCATGATCGATGCGCCTCTTGGCCGTACTCCAGCGCACGCGAAAGATGGTCTACTAAACATCATGGCTGCTGGCGACATCGAAACGTTCAACAAAGTTAAGCCAGTGCTTGATGAACAAGGCGAAAACGTATTCCACCTTGGTGCTCTAGGTTCTGGTCACGTAACTAAGCTCGTGAACAACTTCATGGGCATGACAACAGTAGCAACTATGTCTCAGGCGTTCGCTGTTGCTAAGCGTGCTGGCGTTGATGGCCAACAGCTATTCGACATCATGTCTGCAGGTCCATCAAACTCACCATTTATGCAGTTCTGTAAGTTCTACGCTGTAGACGGCGAAGAGAAGCTAGGTTTCTCAATCGCAAACGCAAACAAAGATCTAGGTTACTTCCTAGAAATGGTTAAAGACCTAGGTACTGAGTCTCTTATTGCTGAAGGTACTTCTAAGAGCCTTCAAGCAGCGGTAGACCAAGGCCTTGGTCAAAACGACGTTCCAGTTATCTTTGACTACTTTGCTGAACTAGAAGGTTAATAACCCTTTCTAAACCAAATTTTCTAAGCCTTGCTCACCTAGTAGCAAGGCTTTTTTTGTTCTTCTTCTTCCATTCTTCCATTCTTCCATTCTTTATTTTTCTGCGCTCTAACGGTGGCATCAAAAAGCTAGTCGACGCATTCCAAACAAATCGTAAGCCCAGCCTTTAAAAACAAGCCGTCGCCGAACGGGTTATATTGGCGCTAATGTTTTAACAGGCGAGAGCCAACATTGCACAGCAAATGCCTAGATGTGAGGAATAGCATTGAAGTTAAAATTTACAAGCCGCCCTTCTTTCCAATGCAATTGTTATCTGCATTAAATATCAGCGGCACCTGAACATACCTATCCTAGGGCACATGATGATGTTTATCAGGCGGGCTTGGCATGAAAGAAGATGACCATAAATATGGTGGCTATACCAAACAAGTCGTGCTGCGCTTTAGGCCAATTGGCGTTAGCGACAACGCTTAGGCTCAAGTGCTTGCGACATTGGTTGCCGAGCCAACAAATTATCCACCCAATTTTAGCTCCTAAGGCCTCTCACAAAGCGACGCAGAAAACGGGCCCGACTGTGGTATTACCGCCAAAATGCTTCTTTCTGGTTTCGATTTATACACACACGGAAAATCCAGAACCACAACCAAACAGGCTCTTAACCTTTTAAACAGTGACTTCGGTGAACTACCCTAAACACGCTCATCACCGCTGAGTTTGATCCGCTACGTAACGAAGGCGAACAGCTCTACAAATTCATGCTCTCTTATGGTGTCGAAGTCTGAAGGGAGCGTTACTTGGGGCCATTCATAGCTTCTCTCAACTTTCTGAAGTAAGTGGTTCAGCAAGACGCGGCATCACTGCGGTTTCAAACCAAATCGAGCATTCCCCATTACTACTGATTTGAAATGAAGTACTTCCCAATGCCTAATGACAACTGGGCGAATTGGGCAAAGAATCAAAAAGCAGGATCTGTGTAGAGAGGCAAGCTGACAAATAGAAAAAATCCCACAGTGATGACACCGTGGGATTTTTATTAGGAAGAGTGAGTTAAGTGGGACTTAGCTTTTCGCGTTAGCTAACTTTGGGCTTTTAGGCCCTCGTGCTGCGTTCACCAATAGCACACCCACCGAGAGAACAATCGCACCACACAAGATAAACAGTAGTCGACCTGATGGTTCGTTTGGAATCAGAGCCATCGCTAGGATACCGAAGCCCGCTACGCTGATAAGCTTACCAAGCATGCCGCGCTGTTTTGTATCTAGGTTCTGCTGCTCTTCGCTGTCAGCCACAAGAGGCGTGTTCCAGTTCTCGAACAATTGATCCACTTCTTTCTCACGTTCAGGCGACAGACCTTTGTAGAAACGTGTTGTCAGTAGGAAGAATCCACCAGTGAAGACAACGTGTGCAGCTAGGCTCAAGCCAACTTTCAGATCTGCCCACTCACGTGTTGTAAACGCTTGCTCTAGACCGAATAGGCGCTCCACGTCTTCTGCTTGTAGTGAGATACCGAAGATGTAAGAAACAAAGCCACCAACAACCAGTGTTGCCCAACCAGCCCAATCCGGCGTCTTACGAATCCACATACCAAGTAGTACAGGAATCAACATTGGGAAGCCAATCAATGCGCCCACGTTCAGTACGATATCGAATAGGCTCAAGTGACGTAGTGAGTTAATGAATAGACCGATACCAATGATGATGAAACCCATCACGATAGTCGTTGCTTTACTCACGATAACCAGCTCTTTTTGTGACGCTTGTGGACGCACAATCGGGCTGTAGAAGTTCATCACAAAGATACCCGCGTTACGGTTAAGGCCAGAATCCATTGAAGACATGGTCGCCGCAAACATTGCTGACATCAGAAGACCTACCATACCTGCTGGCATTACGTTTTGTACGAATGCTAGGTAAGCTGCATCACCACCTACTGAGCCGTATTGCTCTGCGAAATCAGGCATAAATGCCGCAACGTACCAAGGTGGTAGGAACCAAATGATAGGACCAACAATCATCAGCACACATGCAAGGCCTGCTGCTTTACGTGCGTTTTCACTGTCTTTTGCACATAGGTAGCGGTAAGCATTGATGCTGTTGTTCATTACACCGAACTGTTTAACAAAGATGAACACTACCCAAAGGATAAAGATACTGACGTAGTTCAGGTTGTTACCCAGCATGAAGTCGCCATGGAAGTTCGACACGATGTTGCCAATACCGCCACCGTGGAAGTATGCCGCCACTGCACAAGTGATCGTCACTGCCATGATAACCAACATCTGCATAAAGTCAGATGCAACAACCGCCCAAGAGCCGCCCGTTACCGCCATTAGCATTAGCACTAAACCAGTAACGATGATGGTCGCTTCCATAGGAATGTTGAAGACCGCCGCCACGAAAATCGCAAGACCATTCAACCAAATACCGGCTGAGATCAAGCTGTCTGGCATACCAGCCCAAGTGAAGAACTGCTCTGAAGTCTTACCAAAACGTTGACGAATTGCTTCAATCGCCGTCACTACACGTAACTGACGGAACTTTGGAGCAAAGTAGAGATAGTTCATGAAGTAGCCAAATGCGTTGGCTAAGAATAGGATTACAACAACGAAACCGTCGTTGAACGCGCGTCCTGCGGCACCTGTAAACGTCCATGCTGAAAATTGCGTCATGAAGGCGGTAGCACCTACCATCCACCATAACATCTTACCGCCCCCTCGGAAGTAGTCACTGGTTGAGGTAGTGAACTTACGGAACATCCAACCAATTGCAACTAAGAAGAAGAAGTAGGCAAGAACAACAAGAGTATCAATAGTCATTTTTTCAGCCTTTCAAGTTTGATCATTTTCTAACGCCTAGACTACTCTGTTCATTATTTTATTTGTACTACAATAAGCTTTAATTGTGATCTGGAACATAAGTTATTTCGTTGAGAAATTGGCGAGAAATCCTTTGTTTTATTGGGCTATTGGCATTCTAAGTCAGAATATCCACCACTCAACAAGCAATTATATTGTAATACAAATAATATATTGCAAATTCATTAAAGTATGGAATATTTTTCTTCTTCACGCTTTGTCTGAAGATCAAAAATGCGCGGTATTTCTTTGAGCGAAACGTAATGAGATGTTTCGAACGGATTAGCTATGAGTTGGGTTTTGATGAATGTAACAAGCAAGATGTCCCACTCCCCTTCGCAGCTCTCTAGGATGGCGCAGGGAAAGTTCAGCGCTTTCCACTTCCAGCTCTCAAACCTCATGCTTAACCTCTCAGCTGTTCCCCTACTCCTTCCCGTCATTTCCTAGAAGGAGGAACGACTGAGTAGGAAATCTCTTTTCGCCAACAAGTACCGAATACCAAATCGTTACTTTGATGGGTCAAATCACTATCGAAGTTCCGTGTAGATTCGGTTATCCAAGATTCCCGTCCCACGCTCCTTCGCCACTGTCGAGAACGACGCAAGGACGGTTCAGCGCTTTCCATTTCTACCTCTCAAATCTCGTTTCTCGATTCTCACCTCTCGTTTGTTTTTCTCGCATCTCGACTCTCCAATCTCGCCTCTTTCAAACTTTCAAACACAAAAAAGCGAGCTCTGAGGCTCGCTTTTCATTATTTTCGCTAGTTTTATCGGGGTGTTACGACACTTATGCTACGTGAGCTACTGCGTCGCGAACCAGTGTACCCAGTTCATCCCACTTACCTTCATCGATAAGCTTTGTTGGCACCATCCAAGTGCCGCCACATGCCAGTACTGAAGGGATAGACAGGTACTCGTCTACGTTACCTAGGCTCACGCCACCTGTTGGCATGAATTTCACTGGGTAAACCGCCGTTAGTGCTTTAAGCATACCAACACCGCCAGATGGCTCAGCAGGGAAGAACTTAAGTGTACGCAGACCCATTTCCATCGCTTGCTCAACTAGGCTTGGGTTGTTTACGCCAGGTACGATAGCCACGCCTTTGTCTAGGCAGTATTGAACCGTGCGAGGGTTAAAACCTGGGCTTACGATAAAGTCCACACCAGCTTCGATCGCTTGGTCAACTTGCTCGTTAGTTAGGATCGTACCTGCACCGATCAGCATTTCTGGGAACTCAGCGCGCATCGCACGAATCGCTTCTGCAGCACACTCTGTGCGGAACGTGATTTCTGCGCAAGGCATACCGTTTTCAACCAAAGTGCGGCCTAGAGGAATCGCATCTTCTGCTTTGTTGATGGCAATAACAGGAATTACTTTTAGGTTTGCTAATTGTTCGTTTAATGTCGTCATAAGAGTGTACTCGTCGTCGTTAACTTGAGTTCAATAAATCACTGCGGAGCGCCGATTACTCAACGCTCCGCAAAAGAATTACAAAGGAAGATCTGGCATCACTTCACGTGGAATGATGGCACCTTTATGTTGAATTACCGCGCCAGCCATACAGTGGCCAGAGTAAGCCGATTCAGCTGCATTGCCGCCAGTCAAACGCTTCGCCAAGAAGCCTGCACTGAAAGAATCACCTGCCGCTGTTGTATCAATCACGTTGTCGACTTTGTTTGGCGCCACGTATTGCGCTTCGCCATTCGCCACAACCAAGCAATCTTTGCTACCACGTTTGATGATGATTTCATCCACGCCCAGTGCAGAGGTTCTCTCAATGCACTGCTCTAGATGCTCGTCACCGTAAAGCATTTGCTCATCTTCAAATGTGAGCAGTGCGATATCTGTGTGCTTAAGGATCTTAAGGTACCAAGACATAGCATTCTCGCGGCTTTCCCACAATTTAGGACGGTAGTTGTTATCGAAAACAACCTTACCACCTTGTGCCTTGAAGCGCTCAAGGAAGCCAAACAGCTGCGTCTTACCTTCTTCAGTAAGAATCGCTAATGTAATACCGCTCAAGTAAACCGCATCGTACGAGTAAAGTTTGTCGACTAGTACCGGAGACTCGTTTTGCTCGAATAGGAACTTAGCGGCCGCTTCGTTTCGCCAGTAGTGGAAGTAACGTTCGCCAGTTTCATCGGTTTCGATGTAGTAGATACCTGGTTGCTTTTCTTTAACAGAAAGAACCAGACTAGTATCGATGCCCTCTTCTTGCCATGCTGATAGCATTTCTTGGCTAAAAGGATCGTTACCCAAAGCCGTTACATAGCTGGTTTTAATATCGTGAGCTTTGGTCAAACGAGATAAATACAGTGCGGTATTCAACGTATCACCACCGAATGACTGCTTTAGCTGACCTTCCTTCTTCTGTAGCTCAACCATACATTCGCCAATGACCGCGATGTTTAATGATTTCATGTTGTCACCTTAGCAACTGAGGTTGCGCTATAGATTATTTTAAGAAGTCTTCACGAGCTGGGTTGAAGATATCTAGAAGAATGCTGTCTTGCTCTAGTGCAACCGCACCGTGCATCATGTGCTTACGAGCAAAGTATGCGTCGCCTTCTTTTAGTACTTTCTTCTCGCCTTCGATTTCCGCTTCAAAGCTGCCACGTACTACGTAACCGATTTGATCGTGGATTTCGTGAGTATGCGGAGCGCCAATCGCACCTTTATCAAAACATAGGTGAACCGCCATTAGGTCATCTGTGTAAGCAACAATTTTACGTTTGATACCGCCGCCTAGCTCTTCCCACGGGTTCTCATCTAATACAAAGAAAGAATTCATCGTCATACTCCTAAAAAGTCTCTATTAAAGCGAACCCTACGGCACTTCATTCTTAACCATGCTTTTATTAAAAGGTTCTCTTAAAAAAGCGTCGTATTGATAAAAGTGAAACGCAAAGCGAAAGGGTCTGCTGTTGAATTGGTAACGAGCATATCCGATCTATTTTAATTGTCATACAATATATCTAAAAATATGTGATATTCATCAAATGGTGCTCGTTAAAGCATTCCACTTAACGATTGATAACGCCGAAACATCAGTCACAACAAGGATTACCACAGCGATATAAATCAATAAGTTAGCTAAATTCGCGTGATTTCACTCTCCCTTTTTGCCACAAAAACTACACCCAAACTTAATATTGTATTACTTTATAGAAAGTTTAAGAAAACAACACACTTCATCTGAGGGTGGTAAAGAAATGACTACACAACCGATTTTGTTGACTGAAGCAGAAGTCGAACTACTAAGAAAGGAAGTCGGAAAGCCGAGCTTAATGGGTAAATCCATTGAAGCGAATCGCAAGGAACTTGAAGCCTTTATGCGTCTGCCTCTAGACGTACCAGGTCACGGCGAAGCGGGTGGCTACGAGCACAACCGCCACAAACAAAACTATACCTACATGAATTTAGCGGGTCGTTTGTTCTTGATCACTCAAGAAGAAAAGTACGCGCAGTTCGTTAAAGATCTTCTCGCTATTTACGCAGAGAAGTACCTCACTTTTGATTTCCACGTACAGAAAAACACTAACCCAACAGGTCGTCTTTTCCACCAGATCCTTAATGAACACTGTTGGTTAATGTTTACTAGCCTTGCTTACTCTTGCGTGGCATCAGTGATGACAGAAGAAGAGCGCACAGCTGTTGTTGAGCGCATTTTCGAACCAATGCTAGACATGTTCACAGTGAAATACGCGCACGATTTCGACCGCATTCACAACCACGGTATCTGGGCAGTTGCGGCTGTTGGTATCTGTGGTCTAGCCATTGGCAAACCTGAATATCTAGAGATGTCGGTATACGGTCAAGATCGTGATGATACCGGTGGCTTCCTAGCGCAAATCTCACAGTTGTTCGCCCCTTCTGGTTACTACATGGAAGGTCCGTACTACCATCGTTATGCGATTCGTCCAACTTGTGTATTTGCAGAAGTAGTACACCGTCACATGCCTGAAGTAGACATCTACAACTACAAAAACAAAGTGATTGGCAACACAGTACAAGCGATGCTGGCAACGGCTTACCCGAATGGTGAGTTCCCTGCCCTAAACGATGCATCTCGTACCATGAGCATTACCGACATGGGTGTTCAAGTTGCAGTGAGTGTTTACAGCAAGCACTACGGCTTGGATGACAACATCCTTGGCATGGCGAAGATTCAAAACGCCGTTTGGATGCACCCTTGTGGTCTTGAGCTTTCTCAAGCTTACGATAAAGCCATCGCAGACCGTGAAATCGGTATGCCTTTCTGGCCAAGTGTGGAACTTAACGAAGGTCCAACTGGTAACAACGGAGCACAAGGCTTTATCCGTATGCAGGATAAAACCGGTGATGTGTCACAGCTTGTGATGAACTACGGTCAACACGGCATGGGACATGGTAACTTCGATACGCTTGGCATTACCTTCTTCAACCGTGGTCAAGAAGTGCTCCGTGAATACGGCTTCTGTCGCTGGGTAAACGTAGAGCCTAAATTCGGCGGTCGTTACCTAGACGAAAACAAATCGTACGCACGTCAAACTATCGCGCACAACGCGGTAACGATTGATGAGCAATGTCAGAATGGTTTCGATGTAGACCGCGCTGATTCGGTGCATGGTTTGCCTCACTTCTTCAAAGTAGAAGGCACTGAGATCAAAGGTATGAGTGCGTTTGCGAGCGACCATTACCCGAATACAGACATGCAACGCAGTGTGTTCATGCTTAACCTAGATGAGCTTGAAGCACCGCTACTGCTAGACCTTTACCGCATCGAAGGTGAAGGCGAGCATCAGTACGACTACTCTCATCAATACGATGGTCAAATCGTACGTACTAACTTCGATTACCAAAGCTTTGGTGAACTGAGCACGCTTGGCGATGACTTCGGTTACCAGCACCTTTGGAAAGTAGCAAGCGGCAAAACGCAAGATACGGCGTTGGTTAGCTGGCTACAAAACAACACCTACTACACTTGGTTAGGCACTAGCAGCAGCGCGAAACAAAACGGTGATAATGAAGTTATCTTCACTCGCACTGGCGCCAATGACCCAAGCTTTAACCTACGTAGCGAACCAGCATTCATTCTGCGCAGCAAGGGCGAATCGACGCTATTTGCTTCTGTGCTAGAAACACACGGCTACTTCAACGAAGAGTTTGAGCAGTCGGTGAATGCACGTGGTCAGGTGAAAGATATCCGCGTCGTGGGTTACAACGCCGTTGGCAGCATCGTAGAAATCACGACTGAAAAATCACTGGTTACTGTGATGATCAGCAATGTTCTAGGCGCTGACGACCAAACCCCACACCAAGTAGAATTGAACGGTAAAACCTACAGCTGGAATGGCTTCTACTCTCTAGAAGTGAACGCATTCGGGCAGGAGAAATAATAATGAGCTACCAAACCCAGTCTTACCAACCGCTATTAATGAACTTTGAAGAAGCGGCAGAACTAAGCAAAGCACTTGGCACGGATAGCCTATTAGGAAATGCACTAGCACGTGACATCAAACAAACTGACGCTTACATGGCTGAGGTCGGTATTGAAGTTCCAGGTCACGGCGAAGGCGGCGGTTACGAGCATAACCGTCACAAGCAAAACTACATCCACATTGATCTAGCGGGTCGCCTATTCCTTATCACTGGCGAACAGAAATACCGCGATTACATCGTGGACATGCTAACGGCTTACGCGAAGGTTTACCCAACGCTAGAGAGCAACACCAGCCGTGACTCTAACCCTCCGGGTAAGATCTTCCACCAAACTCTGAACGAGAACATGTGGATGCTATACGCGTCTTGTGCGTACAGCTGCATTTACCACACGTTGGAAGAAGAGCAAAAAACACTGATTGAAAACGATCTGTTCAAACAAATGATTGAGCTGTTCGTAGTCACTTACGGTCACGACTTTGACATCGTACACAACCACGGTCTGTGGGCTGTAGCAGCAGTAGGTATCTGTGGTTACGCAATTAACGATCAAGATGCAGTAGACAAAGCGCTTTACGGCTTGAAACTGGACAAAGTTAGCGGCGGCTTCCTAGCTCAGCTAGACCAACTGTTCTCGCCAGATGGCTACTACATGGAAGGTCCTTACTACCACCGTTTCTCGCTGCGTCCAATCTACCTATTCGCAGAAGCGATTGAACGTCGTCAGCCTGAGCTTGGTATTTACGAGTTCAACGACTCGGTCATCAAGACCACGTCTTACGCAGTATTTAAAACGGCATTCCCAGATGGTACTTTGCCAGCATTGAACGATTCATCGAAGACAATTTCGATCAATGATGAAGGCGTAATCATGGCCACGTCTGTGTGCTACCACCGTTACGAGCAAACTGAAACGCTACTTGGCATGGCTGACCACCAGCAAGATGTTTGGGTTCATATCTCAGGCAAGACATTGTCTGACGCAGTTGCAGCAACAGACAACATCAAACCGTTCAACTGGGGTAGCCTATTCGTGACTGACGGTCCAGAGGGCGAAAAAGGCGGCGTAAGCATTCTTCGTCACCGTGACGAGCAAGACGACGACACCATGGCGCTTATCTGGTTTGGTCAGCATGGCAGCGATCACCAATACCACTCTGCGCTAGACCACGGTCACTACGATGGTCTGCACCTGAGTGTGTTTAACCGCGGTCATGAAGTGCTGCACGATTACGGCTTTGGTCGCTGGGTAAACGTTGAGCCTAAATTTGGCGGTCGTTACATCCCAGAGAACAAGTCTTACTGTAAGCAGACAGTCGCGCACAACACAGTAACGGTTGACCAAAAGACGCAAAACAACTTCGACACGGCTCTAGCGGAATCAAAATACGGTTCTAAGCATTTCTTCAAAGCTGATGATGAAAAGCTGCAAGGCATGAGCGGTCGTATTTCTGGTTACTACAACGGTGTAGACATGCAGCGCAGCATCATTCTTGCTGAATTGCCAGAATTCGAAAAACCACTTGTGATTGATGTTTACCGCATCGAAGCAGATCAAGAGCACCAATACGACCTGCCAGTGCACTACTCTGGTCAAATCATCCGTACGGACTTTGAATACGATGTAGAAAGTACGCTGCGTCCAATGGGCGAAGACAACGGTTACCAACACCTATGGAATGTAGGTTCAGGCCAAGTTCAAAACAGCTCGCTTGTAAGCTGGTTGCACGACAACAGCTACTACTCGCTAATCACAAGCGCAACAAACGGTGGCAAAGTGTTCTTCACTCGCACAGGCGCAAATGATCCAGACTTCAACTTGAAGAGCGAACCAGCACTAATCCTACGTCAATCGGGTCAGAACCACGTGTTTGCCTCAGTGCTAGAGACACACGGTTACTTCAACGAGTCTATTGAAGCATCGGTTGGCGCTCGTGGCCTAGTAGAGTCAGTAACCGTCGTTGGCAACAACGAAGTGGGCACCGTGATTCGTCTGCAAACCACAACAGGCAACGCTTACCACTTCGCTATCTGCAACCTAGACGAAGACAAACAGAACGCGGCACATCGCGTTGAGTTCGACGGTGTGACTTACACTTGGGAAGGCGCATTCGCACAAATTTAATCTTTAGATAGGGTCTGTTTATCTTTCGTGGTTAAATTTTGTTCGAGATAAAAGCGTTTTAATCGCGGCGAGTCGATTGAAGCCTAGTGGTTCTAAGTAAAATTGACTCAACAAAGAGTAAAACGCTTTTAGCCGAACCCTTTGGGTAGCGTTTGTAGGTGCTTTCTACTGCGTTATCGGCTTATCAGGTAGAACAACTACATATCAAAGCCTCTGCCTTGTATAAAACACCTACAAACTGCTGCAAAAATCATCACGAAAGGTCAACAGACCCTGGTCACTAAAAATTAATGTAAAAATCGGGAACTAATTCAAAGCCGGGCGTCATGTCCGGCTTTTTTTCGTTTACTTCCATCAACAGCCCCCTCTTCGTTTTATCAATACCAATCAAATCGTTTATACATGTTTTGTTGGAGGCATAAAAAATCCCTAACCATTGGAATCCAATGATTAGGGACGTTCAAGCGATATCTTACTTGCCGTTTAGCTTCAACTCAGAAAAGGTGGCGCTGCTGTAATCGCCGCTCTTCTTATCCATCTCGAAATCTCCCGTTCCTTCACAACCTGTCGCCCAGAAGTTATCACCAGTTTTCACGCTGCATTGTCCGTAAGCGCCCGCTTTAAAGTAGAACCACTCGTTCGCATAACCTTTCGCGAAGTCTTTCTTATCCACTTTTCCATAAGCGTCGACGTTATTGCTCAAGTCGAGTTCATACTTCACGGTTGGTTGGTCTTCGGCTTCGAACACAAGCTGCATAATGTTACCTTCGACTTTTACGCTGTAGCTGAACTCTTCACCAAGTGCGATGCCTTTATCTCCCGGCTCGGCGTTGTTTTCCCATGTATTACCCCATACTGGATAAGCGATGTCTGTGCGATCAGGATCCGCTTTCGCTAGGTTGCGTTCGTACGTCCAGAACACCGATCCCATCTTATGGTTAGGCCATTTCTTGTAGAAGATTTTTAGTGGTTCGTTGCCGTGTCCAAACCCTGTGTTCGCCTCTAACTGAACCGGGTCTTTGCCTGCATGAATCTGCCCTACCACGACGGAATACGCTGGGTATTTTTCTGGATTCTTAGAGCGCGTAGCAACGTGGTTTACTTTTAACGTCGCTTCTAATGTTCCTCCTACTACGCTGAATGATTCCGCTTGAGGGTGCGCAGCAATCGCCCAGTTGTTTTCTGGCGCTTTCACGCTGATATCGACATCAGTACCTCGCCCCATTTGACGGAGTTCAGAACGCGCGTTTGTAGAGCCCTTTGTTGTCACGGCCATGTTCGGCACTTCAAAGACCATATTGTCGTTTTCATCTAAGAAGAAAAATTGGTGATGTGAGTAACTGAGCATTGCCACGCCTTCGATTTCATCCGCTCGACCGTTGTTGTCTTTGTCCATTGGCAAGGTGATTTTCCAGTTCATCATGTCGAACTTATCCGCAGGCACTGGATGAGGTGTCTGATTATGGGCCAAAGCGGTCATTGGTAGCGTAGTCAGTAAGGCGGCAGCGAGGAGATTCTTGTTCAGTCTTTTGCTATTACACATGGATTTGGATTTCCTTATTTATGTATTATTGTCGTACATATTAATCATTAATCCAGAGATTAAACCGAACGGAAATTCGGGTGTGTAAAATCGCTCACAGTTTGATCATTGCAAGTTCTACTTGGATCAAACTTTAAGAAAAAGTGATAGATAAAAGCAGGTTATTTAAACCAAACACTCAGCAGTAAACTATAGAGGCAAAAAAGCCCTCATCATTGAGGGCTCTTTACTAGACGAAAAATCAAAATAAAAACGACAAATTAATCATACATAAGCTTCTCAGCTTTCTTAAGATCAAACTCGTTGAGTGATTTACGCGCCAAGTGCCTAAATGGCAGTGCTTTCACTATTTCTTCAAATGGCATAACGGCGAACGCCCAAAAAACAGAAAGGTCCAAATAAAGAATGATCAACGCACAAACAGGAATAGAAACTAGCCATTGACCAGTAAAGTTAATCTTAAACACATCCGTCGTTTTCCCTAATGCACGCAAGACATTGCCATGTACCGTGTTGTACCCACGGACGATAGGGAGAAAGATATACAAAGGTGCAATTGCGGAAAGCGCCTGATAAGTGCTTGGGTCCAGGTTAGGGTACAAATCTGGTAGAACATAGCTCAACGCAAGAAAGAACGCAGCGGATACAAATGAGATCATCACTGCCATATCAATACTGGTGTCAACATCCCTTCTTAAGCTATTCATCTGACGAGAGCCAATTGCTTGACTGATCGTGATCGCCGATGAGTGCGCCCACGCCGTAATGAACTGAGAACCCGCTTTGATCCAAGGCATTACAATCGTCATTGCTACATAAGCATTTAGCGTTAACTGAGAGTACAGTAGCATGTAGATAGTTGCGCCAGTCTGCAACATGGTGACATTCGCCGCGACTGGAAAAATTTCTTTAAAGTGGTTAATCGTATTGCGCTTAAGCGAGGCATCTAGGTTCTTCAACGAAAGCACAATAGAGTCATCTAGTCGAATGCATAAAGTTAAGTAAAGTAGGCGTATCACAATAGCAATCAAACTACCTGCTGCCGCACCTTGCACGCCAATGCCCTCAAAACCAGCAAAGCCATGAATCAACACATAAGACATCGCCATGTTAACAGGCAGCTCAATCAAGTAACCTTTGAATGGCACTTTAGTTCGGCCAAGCGCATTAAATAAAGCAATCATGACTTGAGTAATCGCGTTGAAGATGATGATGAACTTGGCGACAGCGAGGTAACGTTCAGTCTCTGCATAAAGAGCGACGTTATTAGTTAACTGATTGATCAGATGCTTATCGAACAAAGTCAGCAAGCTCCAAAATAAAACCGCGACCAGAACGTTAATGATGAGGCCGGCCCAAAACCCTTTGTTTACAGATTGATGCAATCCAGATCCAACCGCACGGCTCAGAACCAATTGAGAGCCATTTGCTAAGGCCATTTGTACGCCTAAGGCAAAAGAAATGACAGTTGTGGCAATCCCCATGGCAGCAAGGGAAACTTCACCGAGTGGTGAGACAAGGAAGGTGTCGATCATTAACATCGACTGCATTAATAATGCGTTCAAGGCCAGCGGCCAAGCAAGGGACAGATTTTTTCTTATATAGGGTTGGGAAGACATGGTAGACCTTTCGGGGTTGTCATAAGCGCAACTAGCAAGGAAGCAATTGCCGCTAAACGTTGGCCTTGCCCTATCCTTTCACCTTTAGGGCAAAGCCAAATACACGTTGATTCATCAACCGTTGACGACCTGAGCCAGTTTTTGGTTTTCGTCGTTAAGCAATGTATGCGACGCGATGCGAGCTTGGTCTCCATTCCCCGCCATAATCGCATCGTAAATCGAGCGATGTTCTTCAATACAGAATCGACCGCCTTCAGCGGAATGATCGATAAACTGCTTGAAGATGGTCGACAAGATATTGCTAAACGGAATGTAGAATTGATTGCCTGTTGCAAGGAATATTGTCTGGTGGAACAGGTGGTCGTTAACCGTCCAATCGTCATAATCGAAACGATTGGCTGCCATGGTCATACGCTGAAAAATAACCGACAACTCTTTACGTTGCTCTGCTGTTGCGTTATTCGCCGCTAAGGCACAAGCCTCTGGTTCAATCGCTTTACGCAACCCCAAAAACTGAGCCAGAAACGGCTCGGTATCTTCTAAGTCCTGAATCCATTCCAAGAGTTGAGGATCGAGAAAATGCCAGTGGTTGCGAGCACGAATGGTCGTCCCCACCTTCGGCTTTGACTCGATTAGCCCTTTTGCTGATAGCAGTTTGGTTGACTCGCGTAATGCTGTGCGACTCACGCCAAACGCGTCACAGAGATCCATCTCATTGGGTAGCTTTTCATTTTGGTTTAGCTCACCTGACAGTATTTTGCGGGCGATTTGTCTGGCAACTTGCACATGGATCTTGCGGTGTGAATCCTCCACAAGAGAAAACTTTGCCATTTGACGCTCCTTATAATTATGCTTCCAGTGCCTTAGCACTTGATAAATGATCAAAAAAAGCCAGACGAAGCTGGCTTTTTGAGGTCAGTGTATTCGTCTGAAACGAAATAGGTCAGCGCTTATGGCGCCATTTGTCCGCCGTTTACATCCAGCACTTGGCCAGTGATGTAACCAGAACATGCATGTGAAGCAAAGAAAGCAAACGTTGGTGCTACTTCTTCGATTCGACCGAAGCGACCCATAGGGATACCGCTTGCGATTGCTGCTTTCAACTCGTCAGATTTACCATCGTGGAATGCGGTGTCGATAGTGCCTGGAGAAACGATGTTGAAACGGATGTTGTCTTTAGTGAACTCTTTCACCCAGTTACGGTGAATGTCGTGCAACCATGCTTTTGATGCTGCGTAGATACCAGCACCAACACCGCCACCTTCACGAGCTGCGATAGAGCCAGTGCTGATCACACATGTTGTCTCACCAGATTCCAATGCGGATGCACGAAGGTGCGGGATTGAATATTTGGTTGTCATCAACGCAGAACGAGCGTTCAGATCCATCACGCGGTTGTAGAACTCATCATCGATGTTTTCTAGGTTTTCACGACCGCCAAGACCACCAGCGTTGTTGATTAGCACGTCCATGCCACCGAAATGTTCGGTAAATTCCTTAACCAGCTTTTCGCAATCTGCGGTCACCATAAGGTTCGCTTGGAAAAACTTAACATCGCCACCAAGTGCGGTTAGCTCAGTCACAGCTGCATCTGCGTCAGGACCGGTTTGATGACTGTTAATGCCGATTTTAGCGCCGTATTTTGCGAACACGCGTGCCGCCGCTAGGCCCATACCTGACGTAGAACCAGTGATAAGTACGCGCTTACCTTTCAAATCGTTAAACATGACGGTTTACCTATGTTAGTTATTCGTGCTTTCGAGATAAATCATACAATAAGATCTTTCGGTCGCAAGCGTATTTGCACCCAATTGAGCGAGATCCGGCAAAATTCGTCAGTTTTGCGTTGCATTTGTGGTTTGGGTCACAGCAAATAGGATTTTACAGCTATTATTTGTATGAATAATTTAACAACTTGATAGCGATGAAAACGATATTGAAGAAGCGGTCAAGTCAACGCAATCATTGATTGTGTCTAGTGAAAAGGTGCGTTCTGTGAACCCTCTTATATTACGTTCACATCTGCTTGGTAGGTAGGGGTAAGAGTGCTATAGTGCGGCTTAAATAATACATATTTAGTAATTAAGTGAAGATTATGTCTGGCGAATTTCATTCTATCTCAGGCTCTAAGCGAAGCCTTCATGTGCAAGTAGCGCGTGAAATCGCACGTGGTATTTTGTCTGGTAAGCTTCCTCAGGGCTCTATCCTACCTGGCGAAATGGTTCTTTGTGAGCAATTTGGCATCAGCCGTACTGCATTGCGTGAAGCAGTGAAATTGCTAACGTCGAAAGGCCTACTTGAGTCGCGTCCTAAAGTTGGTACTCGCGTCATCAACCGCGCTTACTGGAACTTCTTAGATCCTCAGCTGATTGAATGGATGGACGGTCTTGCAGATACTGACCAGTTCTGTGGTCAATTCCTTGGTTTACGCCGTGCGATCGAGCCAGAGGCATGTGCACTTGCTGCTATCCACGCGACTGCGGAACAACGTATTGAATTATCTGAAACTTTCCAGCAGATGGTCGACGTTGCAGAAGCGGAAGAGTTTGATCAGGCAAAATGGATGGAAGTTGACACTCGTTTCCATAGCCTGATTTTCAACGCAACGGGTAACGACTTCTACCTACCATTCGGCAATATCCTGACGACGATGTTCGTTAACTTTATTGCGCACTCTTCGGAAGAAGGCAGCACTTGTATCAAAGAACACCGTCAGATTTACGATGCAATCATGGCAGGCAACGCTGACAAAGCGCGCCAAGCATCAGCAAATCACTTATTAGACTCTAAGCACCGCTTAGCGCCAGTAAAATAAGTTCATCGACAAACCATTGAAAGCACGCGTCCTTCGCGTGCTTTTTTGTCTCTACTCCCCTCTTGCTTTAGCCAGAACCCTCTCTATCCTCACAAAAAACTTCTTATTCAGTGATACTTTGATTAAATTTAGATATATAATAATACAAATCAAATTTATTAAAGTGCTGTGTTATGACTGAATCTTTGCTGCCAAACATCCTGCAATTTATTGGGCAAGTCGACCCATTCGACAAGATCCCAAAACCCGCTTTACGTGAACTCGCATCGCACGTGCAGATTACTTACCTGGGCAAAGGTGAAGTCATTGACCAATGCGTGACAGGCCAAGAGAAGTCGCTCTACATCATACGAACTGGCTCCATGGAGCAAAGAAAGTCCGATGGTGTGCTACGTGCGAAACTGGGGCCAGAAGACATCTTCGGTTTCACCTTTCTTGGCAGCCAAATCGACAGCACTAAGGGCTACCGCGCCATCGCAATTGAGAACTCACTGGTTTATGTGATTCCCAACTCGGCCCTTAAAAAGCTGTTCGAAACCCACCCAGAATGTGCAGAACACTTTGCTTCTCAGGCACAAGTTCGTTTGAAATCCGCGCTGGATGTGGTGTGGTCAAACAAAGAGAAAGGCTTGTTCATTCGCCGCGTTGGCGAGGTCGCCAGCGGTCGCGTTGCAGTAGTGACTGCCGATCAGTCGATTCAAACCGTTGCAAACGAGATGCTGACCAAATGCTCCCCTTGCGCCGTGGTTTACGAAAACGACAAAATCGTTGGCTTGATTACCGACCGCGATATGACCAAGCGCGTTATCGCACAAGGGGTAAGTACTGACCGCCCTATTTCTGAAGTGATGACACACGATCCGCAAACCATCAAACCGGATGATCTCGTCTTACACGCCGCATCGATGATGATGCAGCACAATATTCGCAACCTGCCATTAGTGGAAAATAACAAGGTCGTCGGCGTGCTTACTACGACACATCTTGTGCAAAACCACCGTGTGCAAGCCATCTTCTTGATCGAGAAAATCAAATACGCAGGCAGCGTAAAATCTCTGTCGAGCTTTACTCCAGAGCGCCAAGCGATCTTTGAAGCGCTAGTTGATGGGCACGTCTCACCAGAAGTCATCGGTAAAGTGATGACAATGATCATGGACGCTTACACGCGCCGTTTGATTCAAATCGCGATTGATAAGCTTGGTCCTCCGCCATGTAAGTTCTCATGGATTGTGGCAGGCTCTCACGCTCGTAACGAAGTCCACATGTTGTCGGATCAAGACAGCGCGATCGTCCTTGCTGACCACGCGACAGAGAACGACCGAATTTACTTCAAGCATCTTGCTATGATCGTCAGTAACGGCCTTGCAAGCTGTGATTACCCTTTGTGTCCTGGCAAGTTTATGGCCGCGACGCCAAAGTGGTGCCAACCTCTAAGCGTTTGGAAGAAATACTACAAAAAGTGGGTTGCCAACCCAGAATACGAGCGCTTACTAAACATCAGCGTGTTCTTGGAAATTCGTACCCTTTACGGCAATAAAGATTACGAGAGCATCTTGCGAGATGAACTGCATACTAACATTCGCAGCAACCGTGAGTTCCTCTCCATGTTAGTGAACGATGCGGTGAACACCAATCCCCCGTTGGGCATCTTCAACAGTTTAGTTTTGGAGAAGTCGGGTGAGAACAAGAAGACGCTCGATGTGAAGAAATACGCCATCAATCTGATCATCGATTTGGCGCGCATTTACGGTTTGGCGGTTGAGTGTGATTTAACGGCAACCGACGAGCGTTTCAAAGCAGCGAATGAAGCGGGCGTATTAAGTGAAGATGCGTACAAGAACATCCTGAACGCCTACCAGTTCATCTTATCGTTCCGTTTTGGTCATCAGTTAGAAGCGCTGAAACGCGGTGAAGAGCCAAATAACCACATCGACCCAAATACGTTCGGTAGCTTTGAACGCCAGCACCTGAAAGACGCCTTCCGTATTATTGCTGATTTGCAAGAAGCGGCGAAAGTGCGCTTTGGGAGCCGTTAATGAAGCGAATCTTAGAACACTTTCATCCTTGCTCGCGCCTGAATCGAAAGCGCGAGCAATACGTGAAACAGACGACCATGCCAGAGCACATCAAAGCGCTGGTTCAAACGCCACATCTGGAAGCGGCGCAATTTGCACAAGATGCCAATTACATTGTGCTAGATTTGGAAACGACCGGCTTAGACAGCGAAGAAGATTTGATTTTGTCGATCGGTTGGGTAGACATTGCGAATGGCAAAGTGGATCTGGCCACCAGCCAGCACATGTACATCAATAGTGATTCGCAAATCAAACCAGAAACCGCGGTGATCAACCATATTACGCCGCAAATGCTGTCCGAAGGCGTTTCTATCCATGATGCCATGCGAGCGTTTTTCCACGCCGCTAAAGGCAAGATCTTGGTCGCTCACGCTTGTGTGGTCGAAACCCAGTTCATCAATCAATATCTACAGCGGGTGTTTAAACTCAGCGAACCGCCTTTGGTTTGGCTCGACACCATGTGCATTGAAAAGCATCTACAGAAAGCGATTAATCCTCGTGACGAAATTGATGTCACTCTCTCTGGCACTCGCGCTCGTTATGGCCTGCCAGAATACAATGGGCACAATGCGTTAGCGGATGCGGTTGCGACTGCAGAGCTGTTGTTGGCACAAAAAACTCGCATTACTCCTCAAGGAAAAACCACCATCGGTACCCTTTATCGATTGAGTCTCTAACTCTCTATACATTCCAATATGAAAAAATCTGATGTCTCTAGCGCCATCTTCCTTTTGGTGGCGGCGAACTTGGTTGCGTCTCTTTCTGACGTTTCCCTCAAAATGCTCAATGGCGAAGTGCCCACTTTTCAATACGTCTTTATTCGCCAATTAATCAGTCTGGTGTTGCTTTTACCTCTTTGGGTTCGTTTGGATAAACGAGAGCGTCAAATGGGATGCGATTGGATCACCTTCTGCCGTGCGCAATTGATTCTGATAGGCAGTGCCAGCGCTATGGTAGCAATCACGCATCTGCCATTGGCGACAGCGAATGCGATTTTCTATGTGGGCCCATTATTGGTGCTGCCGCTCTCGGTTATCTTCCTCAAAGAAAAGCCCTCCAAAGGAAAGATTTTCGGCACCTTGATTGGCTTTGGTGGCGTCTTAATTGTGCTTCGCCCTGAACATTTCCATTGGGCGGCGATCATTGCTCTAGGCAGCGCGCTTGCCATCGGTGTGGGCAACATCCTTATTCGCCGTATGCCTCAAGACCAGCCTTTGGTGTGCACCTTGTTTTGGACAACGTTAATGACATTACCGGTCGCTTTATTGCTCGCCTACCCTCAATGGCAAGCCATTACATGGCAACATCTGATGTGGATTATGGCAATTAACTTGTTTGTGCTTGCCTACCATGCCTTGGTGGTCAAAGCGTTTAAGCGTGCTCCTGCAAGCCAGATTGCACTAGCTGAGTACTCCGGACTGGCGTTCGTGACATTGTTTGGTGTGATGTGGTTTGATGAAATACCTGACCTGTTTACCGCGCTCGGTATCGTCCTGATTGTACTGCCGATGATGCCGCTCAATTGGCAGCGTTTACTGGGGAACAAGCGCCGAGCGCCAACTGCGCAAGAAGTGTCTTAACCGCCTCAAGCAATACAATAAATACCTAAGAGGAGCATCGCGCTCCTCTTTTTTATAGTGCTTAAGCTATCTTGCGAATACCTGTGCCACTAACACTTTTCTCGTTAGTAATAGAGCTTAATAGTCTCGAGTTTGTATGGTGGATGAAGGTAATGTTCAAGTTCACTACGACGGTTGTTGAGTCTCTCTAGCAGCTTGTAGGCAATAAAGTAATGGTTAATGTTGCTGACGTAGCGTATCGGCTCAAGTCCGATGTATTGCCGCGTCACTACTTCCACATTGCCGAACCAGACATTGGGATCATACCCTTTTTCTTTGGCAATTCTTCTCATCTTCCTCATGTTACCTGGCCCTGCATTGTAGGCTGCAAGACAGAAGTAAATGATGTCGTTGTCGCTGATGTTGTCATCGTTAAAGAAGTATTTCCTTAGGTAGTTCATGTATTTCACGCCAGCATGAATGTTTGGCTCTTCTTCATAAATGTTCGAGATATTTACCGCTCTATCCCGCGCGGTTGTGGGCAAGATTTGCATAATCCCAACCGCCCCCATATGAGAGATCACATTCTGGTTCAAACCTGACTCTTGAAAGCCTTGGGCCAACATCAACAGATGGTTAAACTGATACTCTTGTGAATAGAGATAGAAGATATCCAACAACTCTCTAGAACGAACTGCGTTGTCTCGGTTAAGGAACTTTCTCAACCATTTGTCGTTTTCTAGATACCTTTCATTGACCACATTGCCGAACAAAGTTCCTATGCGCACTTCCTTGATGAACTTGTTCACCGCCTCTTCTAACTGTGGCGAATCTTGTCGTATTCCCCAGCCAATCTGTGCATTTTCTCTGATGGTGATTTGATTATGGAATGCCACGCCGGGAAAGATATTCCCCCACATCCCCGTCTTGTGTCGGTCAAGTACGGTGATATCGACAATGCCCGCACTGACCATTTCTAAGACCTCATAATCTTGCATGATCTCATCAAGAAACAAGATATTAATCAGCGGTTTGTTTTGTATCGTGAAGTAATTATTTACCTTAGTTAAGCTCTTATGATAACTCGAGCTTTCTCTCACCCAAACATCCAGCCCACTTAAATCATCCACGGTTTTAATGTCCGAGTATCTGCTGTTGGTAACAATGATTTCTGAGACGTTTTCTCGTACCGGATCGCTAAACGCAATCTGCTCTTTGCGCTCATTGGTAATGGTTAGATTCGCAACTATGACGTCACCATAACCAGCTATCAATTTGGGGATGAGTTCGTTTCTTGCGACCGGAATAACCTGAATGTTGAGCGCCTTTTTGTTCTTCCTTAAATAGCGTTCAAACTCATAAATAAGCTCAGAGATAATGCCTTTCGGCTTACCATTTTGGATGTAGTAAAAACCCAGATCAGCAGACACCAAAATACGAACGGCTTTCTTTTCCTTTAGCGTCTCTAAGTCCCCCACGTAGGGATCAGACTTTAAAGGAGACAGTTCCAATGCGGCACTGGTATGAGAGAAAGACCAAAGACACAGGACGATGCAAAGTATTTTACCCACCATGAGCTTATCCGTTCGCCAAATCATTAATGATAATTTTAGCAATAAAAACTCAAGGGCATGTCTTAGGTCTGAGCCTGACCTTGTTCGAGAAATAAAAATAGCCCGCTTCGGGGGCGGGCTATTGGAAAGAATCTTAATTTATTTGTGGCTTAGATTAGAAGCTGTACGTCACACCAACACGGCTACGTAGCTGACGAGATGAGCTGTCATCACAAGAGCTGTTACATTGAACGTTACCGAATTCTACGTATGGACGCCAATCCCAACCTTTCTCTTTGTAGCCTAGTTTAAAGTTGTAGTCCCATTCGTACTTACCGTCGCGGTTACCTAGCTTCCACTCATCGCTGAAGAAATCTTCTTTGTAGTTTGCTTCAAAACCAAATTGCCAAGCGTTCCAGTTGTAATCGATGTTACCTGTGATTTTACTCGCGTTTAGTGAGTCGTGTTGTTTGCCGTCTAGACCTGTTGATGTTTTACCAGATGCGTAGTTGCGGAACTCGTGACGGTAGCGAAGCTTGGTTGTGATACCAGAATCGAATTTGTATTGAACACGAACTTGTGGTTTGTACGTTACGGCTTCGTCACCAAAGGTAATTGGCATCGATGTGGTTACACGCCAGTTGTTATCAAATTTGAAGTGGTAACCGTATTCGAATTCGCTATCACCACGTTGAAGCTCGCTTAAGTTACCAGTGTGCTTCATTTCAACGCCGTAGTAATGGTTACCTGTGCTGCCACCAATTTTGATACGGCCTGCCCACTGCTCTGAATCGTGTTTGTATTCTTCACGGAAGTCTAGTGACGCGGCTGAAATGCTACCTGCAAAAAGGGTTGTCGCGATCGCTAAAGCAATTTGTTTTTTAGATGTCATAGTAATGTTCCACTGTAAATAAATTGTATTTCAAAGTGGCGACGCGCATACACGCCGCCCTTTTTAGGGTTTTATTGTTTTGGGTAAAGCAATTCGATATCGCGCTGAGCCCAAACTTCTGCCAAGTTCTTCTTCACTGTGAAGCGGCTAAAGTCAGTTTCGCTTGCCAGTTTCACCCACTCAGGTTTCTCCATCGCCACACCTGCTTTTAGATAAATCGGTGTCATGCGCTCTACGCGGCGTGGATTGTCTTTCGCGGTGTATGGCCAGTCAGACGCAGGATCTTGATAAGTCGCCATTAGCTGAATACCTTGCGCTAATGAGCCACCTTTCTTGTTTTGGTAGTGCCATAGGTCGATGCCCACTTTGTCACCGATTTGAGCGATGCCGACCAATGGATCTAAACTGAAGTAGTGGTAGTGGTAAGCGCGAGTACGTTCGATTTCATGAGGCTGAGAGCCATCTTTTTCGAACTGAGTGTCTACGCGCATCTTGCCTTTTTGAACCATCTGTTTTGCTAAAGGTTCATTACCTAAGAAGTAAGCAATACTCGCGACTTGGAAGTCATACCAAGTGCCATGGTTGTTTGCCGCAGCAGCTTCGCCTTTCGGACCACCTGATAGGTCATCAATGATCAACCAATCTAGGTATTCGCCGTACCATTGTGTAATTTGCTGTTCGTCTTTTTCCGTCCAAGCAGGAGAAAGCGAAAGGATGGCGATTGAGTCCAGCATGCGATCGGCCAGAGTACGCGTATCAATAATGCCGCCACGACGACCTTCTGCACGACCAGGAACACCCTGACCGTAATTCACATTCGGGTTCATCTTAGTTTCATCATTCATGAACCAAGTACGAACGTATTCGATACCTTGTTTTGCGTATTTCTCGTCTTGGCTGAAGTAATAAGCCAATGCCAATGCGCGAACAGAACGAGTGAAGTGACCAATACGTTTAGAATCTGTTTCAGCGGTTTTCGATGCAGGGTTGGTTTTGCCATCGTGACGAACCCAAGGAAGGCCATCTTCTTTCGATTCATCTGGCCACCAGTACGGGCTGATGCTCATGTAATCGTTTTTGCTACCGCTTGGTGGCGTCATGCCTTTCGCCGTTACCGTGAACGGGCCATCTTTCATCGCCAGTTCTGCTTCTTCAATCAGACGGTCGTACGCGTCTTTCATTGAATCGCTCGCTTTATCTGACTGTAAAACAGCGCGGTTTTGTTCAAGCGTTGCTTCATCAAGGAACACAAAGTCTGCAGCGAGAGTGTTAGCACTGAAAAGAATGGCGCTGAGGCAGGTTGCTAGATGTAGAGGTCGTAGGGGTTTCATTATTATCGGCCTTATATCTTGAGTTAAAATACTACAAATATAGTACCTATCCGATGTTGAGCGTTCTGTGAATTAGATCTAATTGTATGATTTATCCGCGTTATCAAACTTTATTAAAACCACTAAAGTTCACATTAACTTATTGATATTAAATATATTACCTCTCTTTCTTGCTTATTAATTGTCTTAATATTTAGGCTAAAAATGTGCTCTACCGCATATTTTTGCACCAAATGAGTTCATTTTTATTTGTCATACAATATAATCATTTCAAGTTTTTGAGACACAGAACATCAAATTGCTATTGACGCGCACTTTTTCGCTCTGTCCTTTTCTATATAGAGTCCAATAACAGGTTAAGCATCGCTTGGTTATAGAGATGAAATGAGGAAGGCCGAGGCTATATAAGCAGAGGTCACTTATGTCAGGCTGAAACATAAGTGGATAGAAGAATTAAGTAAGTACAAGAAATAGCAATAGAAGCAAAGTACAGCGAACAAGATGGATGCGACCAGTGAAACTTTCGACATTGAAGAATACTGTTTTGTCATCCCTACTCGCTGTTGCTCAAGTCTTGATGGTTCTAAGCAGCTTGTTGTTGCTTCCAACGGTTGTAGTTCTCATTGGACTTAAATGGCTGTAGCGGTTTGTCTTTTGTAACAGACACTTATAGAGACAAATCAACAAGCTGGTTTCGCTATCAACAGATAGCAAGGAAAACGCTTAATTGGTTATGAATAGTTTATTTTTAGGAGCCGTTAATTAATTGGGAAGTCTTTAATACCAATCGGCATAGGTAAAACGCCGAGATCGAGCAGACGAGGATGTTTTGTGTCGATTGGTATAGTTGCTCCCATATCATAACAACACTTTACAGAGCCTAGCTTTGTTGAACTTTGCAATGATTGTCGAAGATCTTACAGCGTAACGTGCTTAGCAGCGATGAGAGATATACCCCTCGAGTATCTTTCAGCTACATCCAGAACCTCGTTTCACTGTTCTATTGCAATCCAACAGAGCCCTTGGCTCAGACGGTATCAATACCGTTTTTCGCCCACGCATTACAGGCATGTCGTGGGCGTTTTTTTATCTGCAATAGTCATACAAATCTGACAATAGTTCACACCTTCTTACTCCGTTATAGCCCTTATTATCTAAGGCTATAAACGCTATTGAACCGATCGAGTGCACGCCAAAGTCATTGATAATTTGTCGTGATATTGACTTGGTGCACCCTTCCCTTTTTGAGTGCAATGTCAATATCCGATCACGATCACTTGTATGATTATTGAAATGACCCATTCCGGATCATTCGTCACGCTTTTGAGTTATTGTACTACAAATAAGCAAACTGATAGTTAGTATTGCCTTAAGACATTAAATAACGATCAAAAGGTCTAAAGATGGAACTCAATACCCTTATTGTAGGCATCTACTTTCTATTCTTAATTGCAATAGGTTGGATGTTCAGAACGTTTACCAATACGACTAGTGACTATTTCCGAGGCGGCGGCAACATGCTTTGGTGGATGGTTGGTGCAACGGCCTTCATGACGCAGTTCTCTGCATGGACGTTTACTGGTGCTGCTGGTAAAGCTTATAACGATGGTTTCGCGGTTGCGGTTATCTTCCTAGCAAACGCATTCGGTTACTTCATGAACTTTGCTTATTTCGCACCAAAGTTCCGCCAGCTACGCGTAGTGACGGTAATTGAAGCGATTCGTATGCGTTTCGGCACCACGAACGAACAAGTCTTTACTTGGTCTTCAATGCCAAACAGTGTGGTATCTGCTGGTGTTTGGTTGAATGCACTGGCGATCATCGCTTCTGGTATTTTCGGCTTTGATATGACAGCAACTATCTGGATTACCGGTTTGGTGGTACTGATGATGTCAGTGACGGGTGGCTCTTGGGCGGTTATCGCGTCTGACTTCATGCAGATGGTCATCATCATGGCGGTAACGGTAACTTGTGCAGTTGTTGCGATCGTTCAAGGCGGCGGCATTACTGAAGTCATCAATAACTTCCCTGTCGCAGAAGGCGGTTCTTTCGTCTCTGGTAACAACCTGAACTACCTAAGCATCTTTAGCATTTGGGCGTTCTTCATCTTTGTTAAGCAGTTCTCTATTACCAACAACATGTTGAACTCTTACCGCTACCTTGCAGCAAAAGACTCGAAAAACGCGAAGAAAGCAGCATTGCTAGCGTGTGTTCTAATGCTAGGCGGTGTATTCATTTGGTTCATGCCTTCTTGGTACATTGCGGGTCAAGGCGTAGACCTATCAGCAGCTTACCCAGATGCAGGTAGCAAAGCAGGCGACTTCGCTTACCTTTACTTCGTACAAGAATACATGCCAGCAGGTATGGTTGGCCTTCTCGTAGCAGCAATGTTTGCCGCGACCATGTCTTCAATGGATTCAGGTCTAAACCGCAACTCTGGTATCTTCGTTAAGAACTTCTACGAACCAGTAGTTCGCCGTGGCCAAGCATCAGAGAAAGAGCTAGTAACGGTATCGAAAATTACGTCAACGGTATTTGGTATTGCCATCATCCTGGTTGCGCAGTTCATCAATTCACTAAAAGGTCTGAGCCTGTTCGACACCATGATGTACGTAGGTGCCTTGATCGGCTTCCCAATGACAATCCCTGCATTCCTTGGCTTCTTTATTAAGAAGACGCCTGACTGGGCTGGTTGGGGCACGCTGATTGTCGGTGGTCTTGTCTCTTACGTTGTTGGTTTCGTTATCACTGCTGACATGGTTTCTTCAGCATTCGGTCTTGAGCAGCTTACTGGCCGTGAATGGTCAGACGTTAAAGTCGCGATTGGTCTAGTTGGCCACATTACGCTAACGGGTGGCTTCTTTGTTCTATCAACGCTGTTCTACAAGCCTCTAAGTGAGAAACGTCAGGCAGACGTAGATAAGTTCTTCGACAACCTATCAACACCACTTGTTGCTGAATCTGCAGAACAGAAAGTTCTTGATAACAAGCAACGTCAAATGCTTGGCAAACTCATCGCAGTCGCTGGTGTAGGCGTAATGCTGATGGCGCTACTGCCAAACCCAATGTGGGGACGCTTAGTCTTCATCTTGTGTGGTGCCATTGTTGGTGGCGTTGGTCTGCTACTTGTTAAAGCAGTCGACGACAACGGTACTCAAACCCAACAAGCGGTAACCGAAAGCTAAATCTACCTTATGAAGCGGTTGTACTCAGCCGCTTCATTCTTCCCCTATCACTCAGGTCTATTTGTTTACTTTTTTGTTAAGTCCGTTGCGGTTGAGACATTAAATAACCAGCGAATTTAACAAAGAAATAATCATACAAAATAAGCAAAATGTATAACCAAAGTTTCTTGTTGATACGATAAGCGAATGTAATTAACGGGATTTCATACTGACAAAGCTCATCATAAGTTATTGAATAATCGACTTTAAGTTCACAACAATCAGTTCTTGCAGATAGAAGCAGAAGAATGTACTGGGTCAATCAGATTTCCAGTATTAATCACTTCATCACACAATTGAATTATTGTAGTACAAATAAATAATCGAACGGATAATATATCTGGCAGAAATCAATGACTATGAGAAGGTCGAAAAATGGAACTCAATACCCTGATTGTTGGCATCTATTTCCTATTCCTCATTGCGATAGGCTGGATGTTTAGAACATTTACAAGCACCACCAGTGACTACTTCCGCGGGGGCGGCAACATGCTGTGGTGGATGGTAGGCGCAACGGCGTTTATGACCCAGTTCAGTGCTTGGACATTTACTGGTGCGGCCGGTAAAGCGTACACCGATGGCTTCGCTGTAGCGACTATCTTCTTAGCGAATGCGTTCGGTTACTTGATGAACTACCTGTACTTCGCACCGAAATTCCGCCAACTGCGCGTTATCACGCCGATTGATGCGATTCGCATGCGCTTTGGTCGCTTTAACGAGCAAGTATTCACTTGGTCTGGCATGCCAAGCAGCGTGATTTCTGCGGGTATCTGGTTGAATGGTTTGGCGATCATTGCATCGGGCATTTTCGGCTTCGATATGACAACCACCATTTGGATCACGGGCTTGGTGGTACTAATGATGTCCGTAACGGGCGGCTCTTGGGCGGTTATCGCATCTGACTTTATGCAGATGGTCATCATCATGGCAGTAACGGTGACGTGTGCGGTGGTTGCGGTAGTAAAAGGCGGCGGTATTACAGAAATCATTGCGAACTTCCCTGTTCAAGAAAACGGGTCTTTCGTAACGGGTAACAACCTGAACTACCTCAGTATTTTTGGTATCTGGGCAGTGTTCATTTTCTTAAAGCAGTTCTCTATCAACAACAACATGTTGAACTGTCACCGTTACCTAGCGGCAAAAGACTCTAAGAACGCGAAGAAAGCGGCACTGCTTGCGTGTGTACTAATGACAGTGGGCGTATTTATTTGGTTTACCCCTTCTTGGTTCATTGCAAGCCAAGGTGTTGACCTATCGGCGCACTACCCAGAAGCAGGCTCAAAAGCGGGTGATTTTGCTTACTTGTACTTTGTTGAGAAATACATGCCAGCGGGCATGGTTGGTCTGCTGATTTCAGCGATGTTTGCAGCGACGATGTCGTCAATGGACTCGGGTTTGAACCGTAATTCAGGCATCTTCGTGATGAACTTCTACTTGCCGATTCTGCGCCCGAACGCGACAGAAAAAGAGCTGATGATCGTATCGAAAATCACCTCTACCTTCTTCGGCATCGCGATCATCTTGATTGCTCTGTTCATCAACTCGCTAAAAGGTCTGAGCCTGTTCGACACCATGATGTACGTTGGCGCGTTGATTGGCTTCCCAATGACGATTCCTGCGTTCTGTGGCTTCTTCATCAAGAGAACACCGGACTGGGCTGGCTGGGGCACATTGGTGGTAGGTGGCATCGTGTCTTACACGGTTGGTTTTGTCATCACACCGGAAATGATTCAAAACTGGTTTGATCTTCAGCCTCTAACAGGCCGTGAATGGTCAGATCTAAAAGTTGCGGTTGGTTTGATTGGTCACTTGGTGTTTACCGCAGGCTTCTTTGCTCTGTCGACACTGTTCTACAAACCGCTTGAAGAGAAACGCCAACAAGACGTTGACCGCTTCTTCAATAACTTAGCAACACCGTTGGTTTCTGACTCAACGGAACAGAAAAAACTGGATAACAAACAACGCCAAATGTTGGGTTCGTTGATTGCGGTGTCTGGTGTGGGTGTGATGGCGATGTTCTTACTGCCTAACCCATTCTGGGGACGCATGATTTTCGTGTTCTGTGGTGTGATTGTTCTTGGCGTCGGCGTGGCGCTGATGAGAGCAGTCGATGGCAACGCAGAGCGTGCTTCTGAGGGGGCTCCGATAACGGAGAACTCATAACGAGAAACAAGCGGTTGAGTATTCAACCGCTTTTTGTGCTTCTACAAAGAGATACATTATGAAAAAAACAATGCTTGCTGGCGTGGTTGCCGCGTCCATTTCTGCCCTAACCCTAGTAGGTTGTAACACTTCACCTTCTCAAACTACGGAAGCTGCGGCTCCCGCTGTTGTTGAAACCGCTGTGAATGACATCACTCGCGATTACTTGCTTGCTACGGATCGCTTAAACACAGTGGATGGCAACGCACTTGAAGCGCAATCAGCAGACGCTGTGCAAGCATTGAAACAACAAATGGAGAATGCCGAAGACGGTACAACAATTACGATTCCTGCGGGTAAATACGCGGATCTTGATATCGTCACGGTGAAAGCCAACGACATTACCATCAAGGCGGAGCAACCTGGCAGCGTTTGGCTAACGGGTTTGGCTCAGCTTCGCCTTGAAGGTAACAACATCACTGTTGACGGTTTGGTATTTACCGAAGGCGGCCCTGCTGAACGTTTCGGCGGCGTGCGTATGATGGGTGACAACAACACTTTGCAAAACTCTACGTTCTACTACTTCAACCACGCTTACGAATACCAACCGGACGAGCGTCGCTCTGAATACCCGAAATACTTGTGGGTTTCGCTTTGGGGTAAAGATGGAAAAGTGATTAATAACCGTTTTGAAGGTAAGCAAAAGCGCGGCACGTTAATTGGCGTACAAAAAGACGACACACCAGACAACCACCTTATTGCTAACAACATTTTCTTGGACCAGAAACCAAACCAGTTCAATGAATTCGACATCAAAGAAGCGATTCGCTACAACGGCAACAGCTGGGAAGCGATTCGAATTGGTGACTCTAAATCTTCTCAATGGGCATCAAACTCTAAGTTCACCAACAACCTGATGATCGATATGGATGGTGAGCGTGAGCTGATTTCGATTAAGTCAGGCGGCAATGAAATCTCTGGCAACACCATCTTTGAAAGTGCCTCTCTGATTTCTCTTCGTCACGGTAAAGCGAACGTGGTGAAAGACAACGTGATTCTAGGTAATGAAAAACTGCTGACTGGCGGTATGCGTATTTACGATGAAGACCACGTGATTGAGAACAACTACATCACTGGCACGCGCGGTCGTGATGGCAAGATTGAAGGCAATGCGGATCTACGTGGCGGCATCGTGATCAACACCGGCATCATTGATGTAGCAAACGGCGAGCAACTAGACCAAGCAGTGAAAGGCAAAGAGCTCAACAAACAATGGACACCAAAGAACATCACCATTCGTAACAACACCCTTGTAGATACGGAATGGGGCATTGTCTACGGCAACCAAACGCACCGTGTGAGCCTGTTCAACAACAGTGAAGTGAAGAACATTTTCGCTGGCGTGGACGTTCACTTCGACAGCAACGTGGTTGATAACCACCAGCAAGAGCAATTCGTTAGCGTACGCGCGACAGAAGAGTTACCGCTGGTGAATCCTATCTACAAGAACGAAGTTTACGTCGGCGCGGTGACTAACGCAGAGCAAATCGCTTCTTACTCGGTAGAGCTACCAAAAAGCGAACAAGTGAAAGGCTTTACTCAATACCAAGGCGTTGGTGCGGATACGAGCAAGCTGTCTGTAGTAACGGCGGAAACAGCAGGGCCTGATTACCTCCTTTCAAACGCTCAAAAGTAATTCTGCTTTAGAGTTTGCTTCCAGTCTGGTGATACAAGCCAGACTGGTTTTCCTCTCCTTCACCAGTAACCCCACAATAACTGAAGAAAATTTCACCACCCTACTGTCTCCCAAGATTGAGTTGTGGTTTAATTGTATGACAATTATAAAACTCTTTTCTTTTGCTGCGGATACACTCATGGATGCTGTTTTACATCAGTTGCAATTCTCGTTGTCGATCACTGGCCCCATCTGCTTAATGCTGGTATTGGGCGTTATCTTCAAACGCATTGGGCTTATCAACGACAACTTTATCGAAGTCGGTTCTAAACTGGTGTTTCAGGTCACGCTACCTGCGATGTTGTTCTTGAGTATCGTCGTCTCCGAGCATGATTTCTCTGCGGCTAGCGGCTTCGTCAATTACGGCATTGTTGCCAGCATCGCGTTTTTCATCTTCACTTTTATCTCTGTCAAACTGTTCTTCAAATCTTCACCCGACCAAGGCGTTTTAATCCAAGGTGGCTTTCGCGCTAATACGGGGATCATCGGTATTGCGTATGTGGCGAATGCTTACGGTTCACAAGGTGTGGCGCTGGCCGCGCTTTATGTTGCGGTGACCACCTTTATCTATAACGTGCAAGCGGTGATTTGTTTGTCTCCAAAAGGTGCAACGTCTGGGTCTCAAGCCGCCAAAATGATGGTGAGAACCTTAACGCGCAACCCACTGATCATCGCGATTGTCTCTGGCATGGTGTTCTACCTTCTGTCGATTCCGGTTCCGGATGTGGCGATTGATGCCGGTAACTATCTATCGAAGATGACGCTTCCCCTCGCCCTTTTGTGTACCGGAGGCTCTCTCGATTTAAGTTTGATGAAGAAAGAGAAAGGACCATCTTGGTTTGCTAGCAGCTACAAACTGATCGTCGCCCCTATCGTGATTACCACAGGCGCGTATTTAGTTGGCTTTAGAGGGATTGAGCTTGGCATTCTGTTCTTTATGAACGCCTCTCCCGTTGCAGCAGCAAGTTATGTGATGGCACGCTCGATGGGAGGAAACTCCGTCTTAGCAGCGAACATCATTGCTTTAACGACCGTGCTTTCGACCGTGACTTGTACCGTGGGAATTGTGATTTTAAAAGCGTATGGCTTGATCTAAACGCTTGAATGGACTGCTTTAAACGATTGAATGGAAGAATCGGTGCGAGTGGCTGGAGAGGCATGAACAGCTAGAAAACCACGAATAACTAGAAAGATACCAATAGAGACAATAAAGCCTCAGCGAACTGAGGCTTTATGTTTGTACTTTTGGTCACTTACTGATTCGGTAATCCTTTGAGAAACTCTTGGAAGCTCGGCGCTTGTACGCGGCTCAGTACCTTTCTCATGTCTTCAATTAGGCTATCGTCAGACCAATCAACACGAATATCAATCGGCGCTTGCGTGTAGCTCTCGATACGAAGAGAGGCAGAATGCGTACCGCGCTTATCGCCGCCCGCAGCCAACGCGGCTTCTAGTGCAGTTATGAGCACTTCCGCTAACCTTGCTTCGTAGTTCTCATGATATTGAGGTTTGTCCCCTGCTCTCACTTGCTCAGCATTCAGCATTGTTTGAGCCATAAGTGAATCCGCAAAAGCTTCAATAACCGCGTCACTTTCTAGCATGTTGCCAGCAACGGCGAGATCTTGAAAAGCAAGAGAACCCACGTGCGCGATGTTCTCTTCACCATTGATAAACGCCGCGTGGCCATGTTTATCCATTACCATGCATTGGCGCTCAGCAAATTCAGCATCGCCCTCTTTCAAACGCTCAACCACATCATGGCAACAAAGCCCTTGGGATAACCATCGCTTGGCGTTGTCCGCATACCAAGGGTTAGTAAATAAGCCTTGGGTGGCACACGCGCCAATCCCACGCCAACTGTGGTTTACGTAGCCACCGACGGCAACGCCGCCAGTCGCTGTAATGGAAGCCGATAACCCTGTTTCTGGATTAACGTGTATAAGTGAAATCGTCATAGATTCTCAATATAAAAGGCGTTAGTAACCAACCATTTGTCCAACAAACAAGGCTACCCAACATAGAACATAAACGAACGCCATGAATGGCATGATAGCTTTGAGCCACTGCTCGTAAGAGACGCGACCAAGTGCCAACATCGCTAGCGTGCCACCGGAAGTCGGTACGATTAGGTTGGTCAGACCGTCACCCACTTGGAATGCGGTGATCATCAGCTGACGGCTCATGCCAGTAAGGTCAGCTACAGGAATTAGGATTGGCATGGTCACCATTGCCTGACCAGAGCCCGATGGTACGAATAGGTTGATCACACCTTGCACCACACTCGCGACAATCGCAGAGATGGCAATCGGCATATCTTGAATAAGTGAGCTTAACGCGTTAACGATTGTGTCGATAATTTGCGCTTGGTCGAGAATGATTTGAATCGACGCCGCAACACCAATGACTAATGCGCCTGCGGTTACACCCGATGCACCTTCCATCATTTGCTTCACAATGCCATTGGCGCTTAAGCCGTTGACTGCGCCGATCACAATCGCCATCAATAAGAACAAGCCTGCGATCTCGTTGATGTACCAGCCATTGGCAAACACACCGTAAAGCATCACCCCAAGACCAGCTAGGAATACGCCCAACGTCAGTGTGTCTTTCTTCTCTAGGTGGTATTCCGATAGATCTTTGCTTAAGCCTTCTGCTGAATCTGGCTCTTTAAACTCCATCTTCGCTACACGAGTACAGATGTAGTAAGACAGCAGTGCAAGAGAGGAAATCACCATCGCCGCACGCAACCAAGCGCCCGAGAAAGTTGGCAGCTCTGCAATACCTTGAGCCACACCGACGGTATAAGGGTTGATTGGTGACAGTGCAAAGCCCACACCAATACCGCCCACTGCCATTACCGTACCTACTAGGCTGGAGTAACCAACCGCAGCAGAAATCAGAACCGCGACAGGAACAAGTGCGATGTTGTTCTCAAAGCCTACCGCCACGCCAAAAAAGCCGTAGATAAAGGTGCCGATGGTGATGATCAAATTACGGTTCTTCACACCCGCTTTGTTTACCGCCACACCAATTGCGTTCTCTAATGCTCCGGTGCGTTGCAAGATATGGAACAAGCCACCAGCAATAAATACGATGAACAAGTAAGGCGCAGCACTGATCAAGCCTTTCGGAATCGCGACAAAAATATCAAAGAAATGCACCGCAGGAACGTCATTCAGATAGGCAAATGAGTTCGGCACAACCGTGGTTCGGCCATCGACAACAACGCGTGAGAATTCCCCCGCAGGCACAACAAAGGTCAGTAGGTAAGTCGCCACTAAAATCATAAAGATCAGGACCATTGGGTCCGGCATGCTTTTGTACCAAGCCTTTTTCTCTGTCGTCTCCATCTTCTTTGTCATATCCATAACAAAATCTCTCCTTAGTATAGGAATGAAAGCTCACTCGTTTGAGCAATCACGTTTGCAAGCAAAAACCAACGCTTGGTTTTAAAGTAAAAAAGAGGATGAATCCCCACCCTCTCTTGTTTTATTCGTGTGTTATTGATGCTTCATCAGCATGCAGAAATGGTTCAGTACTTCGACTGCGGCCATCAGATCTTTTTGTAGAATCGCTTCATCTGGATGGTGGCTAACCCCATCCGTACAACGCATAAACAGCATCGCAATGTCGGTTAATTCACACACCGCGAGACCATCATGCCCTGCACCACTAAATAGGTGCTTAGCTTCAATGTTGGATAGCGAGATCGCCTGAGTGAGTGCCGAAGAGAGCGAATCAGAACAAGTAACTGCCGCTTGCTCGTAAGTCTGTTCGTGACGATACGCAAGATTGTACTGCGTCATTAAGGTTTCGATGTTTGCCAGCATTTCTTGTCGTGCTGCAATACGGGAAGCATCATTTGGTGAGCGCAGTTCGATAGTGATGTCCGTTTGCTGAGGAATCACATTCACACCGTTCGGGAAGTTAGCTATTTTGCCAACCACACCCACAAGGTCGTCTTCACGCTTACACAGTTGGTCAAACATATGGATGACCTGCGCAGCCCCAACTAGCGCATCTTGGCGCATGTCCATTGGCACTGTACCCGCGTGACCAGCTTTCCCTAGAACCGACAAAGTATGGCGCTCGATACCGGTGATGGCCGTAACCACACCCACAGGCAAGTTCGCTTGCTCAAGTTGCGGGCCTTGTTCAATGTGGAGTTCCACAAAGCCCAACACCTTGTCTTTGTCGTAAGCATCTTGCGCAATAAGTTCTGGATGGCAACCGAATGAAGTCAGTGCTTCACGCATCGTAATACCGTAAGCATCGCGTGCATCCAAAACGCTCGGGTCAAACGTTCCGGCAATGGCTTTTGAACCGAGTAATGTCGATTGGAATCGCGTGCCTTCTTCATCACTGAAGGCAATCACATCGATATGGAAAGGAAATTCAAATTTATGCTGATGGAAATAATGAACCAAAGCGATAGGTAGGATGACACCTAAAATACCATCGTATTTGCCACCATTTGGCACGGTATCTTGATGAGAACCAAAGATCAGCGTCTGCGCATTTGGGTTCGGGCTGTGATAACGACCAATAAGGTTAGCCGCGTTATCCATGCGCACTTCCATGCCAGACAACGACATCCACTCGCGTAGCTTTTCATTTGCTCTCGCGTGCTCTTCACTGGCACACAAACGCGTCACGCCTTCGCTATCTGGGTCATTGGTTTGGCTGCATTGAGCAATATCTTCCAACCATTCCCACGCTAGACTGGCCGTTTCTACAAATTTTTCCATCTTGAATCGCTCTATTTCTAACCATGTTCATTTTTAATTTATCATGATAAATATCAAATGAAAGACATTTATCATGATAAATAGACTTTTTTGTGAATGCGATTCGATCGATAATCGGATGGTTTCATAACTAAAACCGTGTTCGTTTTTCAGAAAATGAAAGGCAGAAAACAGGTGACATCCTTTGAATTTCCTTCAAAATTCAATAGATACCGCGAGATAACCCAGCGAGGAAAATGTGGCAAGCAGCGCGAAAGGACGTAGAACTCAACAACTGGCCGAATCGATCAAAACTTGGATCGTCGATCAAGCTTTGCAGCCCGGCGATCGTCTGCCGAGTGAAATCGAAGTCATGAAAACCTTTGATGCTTCCAAAAGCACGGTGCGAGAAAGCATGCGAATCCTTGAGGCGCAAGGTATTCTCTCGACCAAGACAGGGCCAAAAGGCGGTGTGTTTGTTAGCGAAATGAGTGAGAACAAAGCTCAGGCACTGCTAAGCAACTACCTGTTCTTCAAAGACGTTTCGATTTCTGATCTGTACCAAATCCGCTTGTCACTTGAACCAGAGATCGCGGCATCATTGGCGGGCACATTGACCGATGAGCAACTTGCTCGTCTCGATCAGCAAATCGATAAGTACCAAACGCCACCAGAAGACGTGTATCAAGAGCGCGAGCACCACATTGCATCGATTGAGTTTCACAGCCTATTGGCCAGTTACTCTGGCAATGAGCTGCTGAAGTTTGTGGTTCGCTTTACTGCACAGATGCTTACCGAGCTAACGATTTATCGCAAACTGTATGAACCGGGAAACCACAAACTGTGGCAAACGGGCGTGCAAAGCCAACGTGCACTGGTGGAGGCATTGCGTAAAGGTGACGCTTCAAAAGCCAAACAAGTGATGGAACAACACATGCTGACCGCGCATCAATTGATGAAAAAACAAGAAGCTGAAGTGGCGAACCGTTTTCTCACAGAAAGCTAATTGGTTCGCCATCGTTTGAAATGCAGAATTAAGGGTGATTGGCTAAGGTCATCTTGCGAACCAAACGGAAGAATTCGTCAGATTCCTCTTCCGTCAAACAAGAGAAGAAATCTTGCTTGAGGTTAGTCATGATGCGGTCCACTTTGCGGACCGCTTCAGCCCCTTCTTTGGTCAGCGTCAGAATCTTTAATCTCTGATTAGTTTCACACTTAGATACTTGAACAAAGCCCCGTTTTTCTAAGTTATCCACCATACGTTTTGCTACGCTTCGCTCCGTTAGAACCGCATCCGCCAACTCTTGCTGGCTCATCGGTTGAAACTCTTCTAACGCCGCCAACGCACTCGCCATTTCCAACGTCATTAAGTCCTGACGCGATAGCTCTGCTTGGGCACGATTACGGAAGGTTCGGTTCATCACGCTGCACACAAACATCGGGCTTTGATCCAACACGGATATCGGAGAAATCTTCTGATCTTTCATACTTGCCTATTCTACTTTCGGCTTTGTTTTCATTTGGATAGTACTGCGTTTACAAGAGATTCCCGACTACGCTCCTTCGTCGCTTTCGGGAATGACGCGTTGTTGAGCTAAATGCACAATTCAATATTCAGAGCATTCCAATGAGCCTCAGAGCCCGCACGTCTGTCATCCTCAAGAGCGAGGGACGAGCGAGTTGGGGATCTCTTTCAACACTCAAATCTCGGTCATTCCGACGAGCCTAGGCGAGATCAGGAATCTAATTGCCACACGCTCTCACTCAATATTTCACATCAAGTTACAGCACTCGGTGAGCAGATTCTGAATCATGCTCGTCCCTCGCTGTTCAGAATGACGTAAAAATTAAACCTCAAACGCAAACTATCCAATTGAATCCAAAAATAAAGGACGCCGAAGCGCCCTTTTCTTGTACTTATTAGCAATAGTATAACTTAGTCTTTAGCGCTAAGTCCTACTCTTGGCTTGCCGTCGGCTGTGAAGTAGATTCCACTTGCTCTTTTTGTGCTTCTTTTCTTGCGCGGCGGTCGAACAAACGCTCAACCACAACGAAGAACACAGGCACGAAGAAGATACCAAGCAAGGTCGCACTTACCATACCACCAAGTACGCCCGTACCTACCGCGTTCTGACCTGCAGAGCCTACGCCCGCACTGATCGCTAGCGGCACTACACCAAGACCAAACGCAAGCGAGGTCATGATGATAGGACGAAGACGAACACGCACCGCATGCAGCGTTGCTTCAATCAAGCCCGCGCCTTTCTCGTAGTATTCCTTGGCGAATTCGACGATAAGGATCGCGTTCTTCGTTGCCAGACCAACAGTGGTCAACAGGCTTACTTGGAAGAATACGTCGTTATCCATACCGCGAGTCATGACCGCAAGTACCGCACCTAGTACACCTAGAGGTACAACAAGCACAACCGCGAATGGTACTGACCAGCTCTCATAAAGTGCTGCTAGTACAAGGAAGACAACCAGAATCGACAGCGCGTAAAGCATTGGTGCTTGGTTACCAGACAGACGTTCCTCGTAAGAGATGCCGTTCCAGTTCACCGTAAAGCCAGGAGGCAGTTTTTCTACCATGGCTTCGATTTCTGCCATCGCTTCACCAGTACTTACACCCGGAGCCGCACCACCTTGGATGTTCATCGCAGGTAGACCGTTAAAGCGTTGCAATAGCGGAGAACCGTAAGTCCACTCACCCGTTGCAAATGCCGAGAATGGCACCATCTCGCCTTGTGAGTTACGCACGTACCATGAGTCGAAGTCTTTCGGTTGCATACGGTGTTCTGCGTCACTCTGCACCATTACCTTCTTCACGCGTCCGCGATCGATGTAATCGTTGATGTATGCACCACCCCATGCCGAAGCTAGGATTTGGTTTACATCATTAATGCTCACATCCAGCGCACGCAATTTCACGTGGTCGATATGAACTTGGTACATCGGCGCATCTGCTTGACCATTTGGACGCACACCCACCAGTTTCGGGTTTTGTGCTGCCATACCTAGGATTTGGTATTGAGCCGCTACAAGCGCTTCATGACCGTTACCGGTTGAGTCTTGTAGGTAGAAGTCGAAACCGGTCGCGTTACCCAACTCTTGAATCGCTGGTGGTGCAAACGCAAACACCATTGCTTCTTTAATCGTTGAGAAGTAACCCATCGCACGACCTGTCAGCGAAGCCGCATCCGAACCCGGCGCTTCACGCTCTGACCAATCTTTCAGACCGATAAACGCCATACCCATGTTCTGACCTTGACCCGCGAAGCTGAAGCCCGCTACCGAGAACACTGACGCAACGTTGTCTTTCTCTTCTTCTAGGAAGTAGTTACGGACTTTTTCTAGTGTCTTTTCAGTCTGCTCTTGAGTCGAGTTCGGTGGCAAGATTGCCATGGAGAACACGGTACCTTGGTCTTCATCCGGTAGGAACGACGTCGGTAGGTTCATGAACAACCAACCTGCGCCCGCACTCATTGCCGCGAACACCAACAGCATGCGACCGGTGCGTTTTAGCATTTTCGCTACGCCCGCTTCGTAACCCGCCGTTGCCGCATCAAACTTACGGTTGAACCAGCCAAAGAAGCCTTTCTTATCCGAAAATTCCGCATCACCTTTTTTCAGCAAGCTCGCACAAAGTGCCGGAGTAAGAATGATCGCCACCAATACCGAGAGCGTCATCGCCGCTACGATGGTGATAGAGAACTGACGGTAGATAACGCCGGTTGAGCCAGACATGAACGCCATCGGTACGAATACCGCAGACAACGTCAAACCAACGCCCACTAGCGCGCCAGTAATCTGCCCCATTGACTTCTTGGTTGCTTCTTTTGGATCGAGACCGTCCTCGTGCATTACACGTTCCACGTTCTCAACCACAACGATCGCATCGTCCACCAGCAAGCCGATTGCCAGAACCATCGCAAACATGGTTAAGGTGTTGACACTAAAGCCCGTCGCGTACAAGACAGCAAACGTACCTAGCAATACAACCGGAACCGCAATCGTTGGGATGATCGTCGCACGGAAGTTCTGCAAGAACAGATACATGATCAAAAATACCAACACGATTGCTTCAAGCAGTGTCTTGATTACTTCCTTGATCGACGCATCTACGAATGGCGTTGTCTCAAACGGGTAAGCGATCTTTAAGCCATCTGGGAAAGTCGCACTCAGCTGACCAAGACGTTCTTTTACTGCTTCTGCCGTTTCTAGCGCGTTAGCGCCAGTACCGAGAGAGATACCAAGACCTGCCGCTGGGAAGCCGTTGTACTGACCTTTGATGTCGTAGCTTTCTGCACCGCGCTCAACACGCGCCACGTCTTTCAGGTAAACATTCGAACCGTTCGCTTCTGATTTCAGAATGATGTTTCTGAATTCAGCCACGCTGGTTAGACGGCTTGCTGAAGAAATGGTCGCGTTAAGCAACTGACCAGACTGAGCAGGTGCTGCACCTAATTGACCAGAGGAAACCTGTGCATTCTGCTCACGAATCGCGTTCGCAACGTCAATTGCTGTTAGGTTGAACTGAGTCAGTTTGAATGGGTCTAGCCAAACGCGCATTGCGTATTGAGAACCAAACGCTTGCACTTGACCTACACCCGTAACACGGCTGATCGGATCTTGAATATTGGTAACCACAAAGTCGCCAATGTCGTTTTCTGTGAATTCAGGGTCTTCAGAGTAAACCGCCACAACCATCAAGAATGAGGTGTTGGATTTGTTTACGATGATACCTTGGCTTTGTACTTCCATCGGAAGTGACGTCATCGCCAATTGCAGTTTGTTCTGCACCTGAACTTGCGCGATATCTGGATCCGCTTCGCTATCAAACGTCAGCGTAATGGTCGCGTTACCAAACGCATCACTGCTTGAGTTTAGGTAGCGTAGGTAGTCCAGACCCGTCATGTTTTGCTCGATAACCTGAGTCACTGAGTCTTCTACGGTTTTCGCAGAAGCACCAGGGTAACGGGCATTGATTGAGATCGTGGTCGGTGAAATCGTCGGGTATTGAGAAACCGGCAAGTTGAACAGGGACATTACGCCCGCCAACATAGTCAGAATCGCAAGAACCCAAGCAAATACCGGACGATCGATAAAGAATCGTGCCATGATTATGCCTGCTCACCTGATTGAATGGTCACTGGGTTACCCGGTTGGATCATCTGTAGACCTGTTGTGATGACTTTATCACCCACTTTCAGACCGTCAGTGATGCGCCATTGATTACCAATAGACTCAGCCGTTGTTACCGGAGTGATTGTTACTTTGTTGTCTTCACCTACCGTCATTACTGAGGCTTTACCCGTTGCGTCTCGCGTTACTGTGTTTTGTGGGATAAGAATCGCAACAGGGTCCACACCAACCGTTACCGTCGCACGCACGAACATACCCGGTAGCAACAAGCCATCTGGGTTCGCGAATTCTGCACGTAGCGTTACGCTGCCCGTGCTTTCATCTACGTTCACTTCAGTAAACTTCATTGCACCTTTGTGCGCGTATGTCGAACCATCTTCGAGTGTCAGCGTGACTTGAGCAGTCTCATCTTTTTGCAAGTGACCTTGTGACATCGCTGCTTTCAAACGAAGTAGTTGAGCAGAAGATTGCACGATATCAACATTGATTGGGTCTAGCTGTTGGATAGTCGTCAGCGTCGCTGCTTGGTTCGCAGTAACAAGTGCACCCGCCGTCACGTTTGACTTGCTGATCACACCACTGATTGGCGCTTTCACTTGTGCGTAAGACAAATTGATCTTCGCTGTGTTGATCTTCGCTTTCGCGACTAACACTTGCGCTTTCGCTTCTTTATAAGCCGCTTCTGCTTCGTCCAATGCTTGTTGGCTGATCGACTTTTTAGTGATCAATGCACGGTAACGACGCACTGTTGAGTACGTTGATTCTTCCGATGCTTGCGCACGGATCAGTTCCGCCTCTGCACTCAATAAATCAGCTTGGAAAGTAGAATCATCAATCTGGTATAGCGATTGGCCTTTCTCTACCACACCACCTTCAACAAAATTACGCTCAGAAATAATACCCGTTACTTGTGGGCGAACTTCTGCTTCTTTAAATGCGCGGCTACGACCAGGCAATTCCACCGTTAGCGCTTGGCGAACCGGTTCAACTGTCATGACAGTCACTTCCGGTGTTGGCGCGGGACCACCTTGTGCTTGTCCATCTTGACTCTGTTCACATCCAGCCAAAATTAAGCTCGACGCAATCAGAAGTGATAGCGTGGTTCTACGTCTCATGAAACTTCTCTCTTCCTAAATAAAAACAGTGACCCAATAAAAAGTCAGCAAATATTATTCGGGATGATAATTACTCAATGTTGTACATACAACAAAATTTACCGCTCTTTACGATAGACAAAAATATTTGCTCTAAAGCTGTTATTGATCTCTCAATTTGAACGCATTTATGTTGGAAAAATAAATTTTCTGTGAGCAATCGAAAACAGATTTTTCACAATAGAAACAAGAAAAAAGAGTGGACAAAGCGAGAGAAATCGTGACAAAGCAAAGTATTTTGGAGGACGCGTTGCTGCTACGAAGAAAAAGAAAGTTTATTAAATATCGTGAAAATAAGTGAAAACACAAGAATTTACACTCGCATAACATTTAATCACCAGTTGAACATTTAGAGCGCGCTTTGATTAAATAAATTGCAAATATAGGCGTTGATTTCCGTATTCATTACCCTATAATTCGCTCCCCTAAAACAGCCTGATATACGAAATAAGTTGGTTATGAAAAACAACAATAGAATAGTATTAGGGAAATTCACATGGGACAGGACGACTCACTATTTACAGCTATCCCCTTTGAATGGCACAGCAGAAGAACAAGAAACGGTTAAGCTGACGAATAAACAAAAAGCGTTATTGAACTGCCTTGTTGATGCGTATCCAAACACGATCAGCAATAAAGAGATTATTCAGCAGGTTTGGGGCTATGAGCATATCTCACAAGAGAGCTTGCCGCAGCTGATTAATCGCACTCGACGAACGTTAGAAGATTACGAAAAAACCATCCTGGTTAATACCCCTGGGGTTGGCTATTCCCTCAGTTTTGAATTTGCTCCAGAAGAGCCAGTTTCACAGCCAATTACCAAACCAGAAGAGTGCGAGCTCAAACCAGTCAGCAAGCAAAACGCAAAACTATGGAATGCGCTTTTTATAGTCATGCTGTTAGTGACGCTGTTTAATCTTTATGAAACGGCGAAAGCGCTGTATTACAAGCACGACTTTGAACAAGTGCTAAAAGCCAAAGTTTACCCAGAAATAAAACGTTCCGATGACGGAAAAACGGTAGTGACAATTAACAACCATGAATGCATTTATCACAAAGATCAGCTTTTACTTCAATGCCCATAAATTCAAAGTGTTGATAGCATTGGTTGTGTTCAACGGCATTCTCTTGTTCACGGCACACCAGTCAAAAGTTCAACTGTTTGGCAAAGTAGAAGCGATGCAATACAGGTGGACGACCTATACTAGGCTCAATAAAGATCACATTGAGACCCATAATCACTACTCACCTATCGGTGGTGCTGTGACAGAGTATCAATCGCTTGACTATCAATATGAATATTCAAAATCTAAGGGAAACGAATACATTGTATTGAGCTATGAAAAGCCAGTGACCATGCGCCATAATCGTATCTACTATCTAGATGAACAATGCAGTTTGCTCTTTTTCGGCAGAGCAGAGAGAACTCTAAAGAATATGACGCTCCGCTGCTTATACTGATGTTTACCGCTTCTGAAGAAACTTATAAAAAGGCACCTTTGATGATCAAAGGTGCCTTTTTCATTTCAGGTAGAGCGTAATGGGTATAACGCTGTCTTATACGCGGAACTGGCTGACTTGCTTGTCTAGCTGTTGTGTCTGTTCAGACAACATAGACAATGACTGTTGCGCTTGGCTTACTACATCCACAATCGACGTACTGCTGTCTGCGATACCTTGAACGTTGCTGTTTACTTCATCACTCACTGAGCTTTGTTGGCCCGCAGCTGTCGCAATGTGCGTGTTCATCTCGTTCATACGTGCGATCGCGTTTAGGATTTCAGCCAACGACTCTGTCGCTAAACCTGCCGATTGAATGGTGTCTTCGCTGCTGGTTTTACTGCCCTGCATCACTTCCACCGCCTGAGCAGCACCTGCTTGCAGCTTCTCAATCATGGCTTGGATCTCGCCCGTGCTCTTTTGCGTTCGGCTCGCTAGGGAGCGAACTTCATCTGCCACGACAGCAAAACCACGACCTTGCTCACCAGCACGCGCTGCTTCAATCGCCGCGTTTAATGCCAGCAAGTTAGTCTGCTCTGCAATACCACGGATAACGTCCAATACCGAAGCAATATTGCTCACATCGTTATCCAAGGTGTTGATGACTTGGCTTGCGCTTTCAATCTCACCCGCTAGGTCGCGAATAGCACCCACAGTTTGCTCCAAAATGATATTAGTATTCGACAGCTCTTCGTTCGCCGTTTGACTCGCCAATGCTGCTTCTGTCGCACTGTCGCTAACATTACGACTGGTTACTTGCATCTCGTGTACTGCTGCAGCAACGGCTTCACTATCACGCTGTTGGCCAACAGTTGAATCTGCGATGGTCGAAGTCAGTGAGTTTAGGTTGTTCATCTCTTGGCGCAACGTATTAGCGCTTTTCACCACTTGTGACACCGTCGCTTGGATCTTAGTCACGAACTGGTTGAAGCCACCAGCAAGCTGACCAATTTCATCTTGAGAATTGATGCTAATGCGTTGACTTAGATCGCCTTCGCCGGAAGCAATTTGCACCATCGCCTCTTTAATATCATTGATTGGTTTAACTACCGTTTTAAGTAGCAATATGACCATACCAAGTGCAGCGATAATCACGATCGCGATACCTGATTCTAGAATAATCTCAGCTCGAAGCGCTGCCGCTGAAATGTCAGATTTCAACTCGCTTTGTTTTGCTTCGATGCCATCTTTTACGACATTAAGCTGCTCGCGTACCGCACTAAACTGATCTTCAAATAAAACTTTGTTAGATTCGTAATAATTCAACCACTGTGCTTGTGGTTTGTTAATCATATCGTCATAACTTTGTAGCCATTGCTCACCCGTCGTGACCAACTTTTGTACTTCGCTACCATGGCTGCGAGGCATTACACCCTCATTAGAAAGAGACATGACTTTTTTCATTCGAGGTAATGCTTTGTATGCGTTGTCTTTGTACTCAAATAGGTGGTGATCGATCTCCGCTTGAGTCTTCGCTAGCGCTAAACCCTGAATTGCAGAAGTCGCTTGATACAGGTCGCGATATGCATCTTCAATAGTAAACAAGCTCGGGGTTACTTGTTCATTCAGTGTTTTGGTCAGTTCAGTTTGCTTCCACATTGTTACGACATTCAGTACTGAGCTAATAACCAGTAATGCAATCATCAAAGACAATGGAAGAACGATCTTCTGCTTGATAGACAGGTTGTTGAACATGAATAGATACCTTTGTTTTATTGTTCAAATCACCACCGAGTTTATCAAACAAAAGGCGTATAAAATTGTTTATACGGTTCAACGTCCTCTAATAATTTTTGTCTTTACGACTAATATTTTAGATTCAACAAATAACTGATTTATTGGACGATTTTTCTAGGAAGCAAGGTCACATAACTTCAATCGGTACAGTTCGATATACCTTGGTTAGATTGGAACATTTCCATCATGGGTTCGATTTGAACGTTACCCCATACAACAAAGCCAAAGCACAATAAGGGGAACAACAGATGAATAAGGGATTTAAGCGTGCCAAGTTTGCCGCGTTGAATCGCTGTGGGTCTGAATACCTTGACGCCTTTTGGTGGGAACTGACCTTCGATCAAACCACGTACGCCAAGTGGCAACATCAATACCGCAGCAAGTAAAAACACGGACAGTGGCATCCAAAAGAACAGTATGTGAACCAAAAGTTCTAAGCCTGACATACCGAACATTTGATAACATTCCGGCGCTTCGACGACTGCTTGCAGAAAAGGCTCTCCCTTAAGCTTAAACAGCACACCAGCTAGAAGACCAAATACGCCAGCGATCGCGACTCTGATGATCTTTTCTTTTTTGCTGTACTGCGGCGCGTATTCCTTCATGCCCTTTCCTATCATGATAAAAACCGAGAAAGTCAGCTTAAGAATGGCACGCCAGAACGCAAATGTGCGCGTGGCTTTTGGGACGCACAATGGCGAATAATGAAACAGAAAGAAAACAGCCTCAATATCGCTATTGAGGCTGTTAGAAAGTTCATGAGTCCGGTTTAATCGTCGAACAACAAGTTGATTGCAATTGCCATCAAAACTAAGCCTGAGATTGGCAGCAAGACACCTAATGGTGAGCGCTCGATGTAAGGCAAGTTTTCCGCAATCAATAAACCCCACTCAGGTTCTGGTGGCTTAACGCCAAGTCCGATAAAACTCAGAGAAGTCAGGCTAAGCGTAATGTATGGCAAACGCAGAAACGCATGACGAATCAATGGCGGCAGCACGTAAGGCAACAAGTAATAACGGAGTACTCGCCACTGACTGGTTCCCCAAATGGGCGCAAGATGCGTGTAAGGCTGCGCTTTGGCTTCCATCAACAAACTTGCACAGTGCGCTGCTAATGGTGCCCACGACACCATAACAATCGCAATCAAGGCACTATTTGGATTCATCCCCGTTAGACCAGCAATCAGCAGACCCGCCACAATGTATGGCACACCTTTGGTGATCTCAATTAAGCCTTGGCTATAACGAGTCACAAAGCCGAGCAGCAAACCAATAACCAAACTTAGGAACGTTGCGATGATGCCCATTTTGATTGTCGACATCATACCGCCGCCAACACGAGCAAGCAGATCTCGACCAACAGCGTCGGCACCAAACGGTGCTGCTAAGCTTGGCGATTCAAGGCGGGTAAATTGGATGGTGTAAGGATCGCGCATTAACGCCCATCCTGCACAACCAATCAGCAAGGCAAAGATTGTGGCACTGACGATGCGTTTTGTGGTGCTTTGGGTAAAACGGAGCGTACTGTGACTGCTGATCAGTTTGCCACTTGTGACACTGTGCCCGAGTAACCAGCGTTGCAATAAGATGCTCGCACTGCTGATCAACATCGAGAACACCAGCAACACCAACAAGCCACCTTGCAGCATCGGCAGATCTTGTGACTTCGCTGCGCCTAAGATTAGTCGTCCGATACCCGGAATGGAAAACACCTGTTCCACAGCAACCGCGCCGCCGGTCAAACCAATCACCGTCATTGCGATTTGAGGGATCAAGTTACTAACGGCACGCCACAAGGCAAAGCGTAAGATTTGAAACTTACTGACGTTTGCCGATAGCCAAGTGATCACCCAAGGCTCATCTAATACACGCTTGAGGCTGTCATTGAGCAAGCGCCCGAACAAGCCAGCAGCAGGCAATGCCATTGCCAGACTTGGTAGCCAAAGGTTTTGCACGCCTTGCCAGCCATAAGGCGGGAACCAGCCCAACCAAATGGAAAACACCATGATCAGCAGTGAAGCAATCACGTATTCAGGCAATGAAACCAACACCGAACTGAGTGTGTCATGATGTTTGTCTAAACGATTCTGTTGCCAACGACGCACAGTGTAAAGCACGCTCGCCATGCACATTACAAATGCCATGCCTAGCGCTGTAAGCATCAGTAATAGTGACGTTTTTGCAGTTTGTTGAACGCTCTCCATCACGGATGCGCCGCTCACCCAAGAGACACCCAAGTCACCTTGCATGGCAAGCGTCAACCAATCCCACAGTCGCTCAGCAGCGCTGCGGTCAAGTTGAAGATCTTCTCGAATTGCTTGCAGAGCTTCTGCCGTCAGCAATTGTTGAGCACCCGCACGAGCACGGAGGATTGATTGGCTTGGATCGATACCTGCAATATCCGGCATCAAACCCACCAGCACAACCACTACCCCGAGTGACAGGAAGCGCGACAAAAACCGCGTAAACCATTCAGGCATACAAGCGCTCCAACGAGAGCGCATGTTGGCAACAGACGACATCGAGTTAGTTTACCTCAGTAAACTGGTCGATCAGGCGACGCTCGCGTGGGTCACGTTGTGCATTCTTCACGCGGTCACTCTCACCTTGGATTACTCGCTCGTGCAGCAGTGGAATCACAGCGTATTGCTCAAGGATTTTGCTTTCTGCTTCGATGATCGCTTGTTGGCGTTTCTCACCCAAAGGCTGACGATCAGCGTGTTTCAATGCTGCGTCCACTTCTTCAGAGCAGAACTGACCTAGGTTGTAAGAACCTTTACAGCTAAAGTCACTTTGCATGTACGCGACTGGATCACCAGAATCCAGCACCGTTGCACGTGACAACAAGAACGCATCGAACTTACCTGCTAGTGCATCGTTTTCGATTTGTGCGTATTCACGAACGTCTAGCTCAACCACAAAGCCAGCCGCTTCAAGTTGTTGCTTTAGTAGCACCGCCACTTCTGGCAACTCTGCACGGTCGGTAAACGTACCAATGGTGATCTTCTCACCATTCGCGTGGCGCATTTCCATAGTTTCCATACGAGGGTTCGCATCACGAATTGGTTGAGCCCATGCCAATGCAGGACCTAACAAACCTTTCGCTGAGTCGGCGTGGTTCTCGTAAACCGTTTTGATGATTTGCTCACGGTTAACCGCTTGAGCCGCTGCTTTACGCAAACCGAACTGGCTAAACACATCTGATTTATTGTTTAGGTAAAGCGTGTTGGTACGTGGCATGGCGACTTCGTGCAGCTGTGAAGATTCCATCATCGCGATTTGCGAAACAGGAACCGCTTCAACTACATCCGCCTCACCGGTACGCAGTGCCGCAGCACGCGCAAAACCGTTTGGTACGTATTCAGCAAAGATGCTGTCTACTTTTGCTTTTTCGCCCCAATAACCGTCAAAACGCTTCAGTTTCGCGCTGGTTGTACCGTTGATTTCTGTCAGAACGAATGGACCGGTACCCGCATTGATTGGCACAACGCGACCGTTGTCTTGATATGCAGCAACAGAAAGGATCGCTAGCTGTGGGCTAGATAGACGGCTTGGCAACAATGGATCGTTAAAGGTCGTTTTGATTTCAACAGTGAAGTCGTCCAATGCGCGAACTTGCCATTCGATACCGTCCAAGATGCGTGGTTTAGGTGCGGCATCTAATGCTTTTTGCAGAGAGTTCACGACCGCGTTGGCATCAAGCTCAGAGCCATCGTGGAATTTCACGCCTTTACGTACCTTAAATTGCCACGTCATCGGGTCAACTTGTTCCCACTCTGTTGCCAGCATAGGCTCTGCTACCGACTGATCGTTTAAGTTCACCAGCGTTTCTGCCGTGCTCCAACGTGACAGTTTGAACGCGTCATCTGAAAGTGGCGACAAACCTGTGCGTGGTGGTTGCATCATGGCAACGCGAATTTCCGTTGCTTGCGGAGCTGCTGCTTTTTCCGCTTCTGGCTTGCTTTCGCCAGAGTCAAAACAACCCGTCAGCAGTGCGCTTAAAGCCAGCGACAAAGCTAACTTGGGAGTACTAAGGTGCATAAGAAACCTCTCCAATGGTTTTTGTGAATTCATTACTTTTGTGTTGAGCGCTCATCAAGGCTCTCGTGATCAAGTGCGATGGGTTATTTGTCACGTTCTGTGCTGTGCCGTGCTCGACAACGCGTCCTTTGTCTAACACTAGGATTTCATCGCATAGGGTTTGTGCCGCATCGAGGTCATGTGTCACCAAAATCAGGCGCATCTGACGACTCTTTTGAATGCCTGCCAACAAGTCGAGAATCTGTTTACGACTGACGGGATCTAGGCTGCTGGTTGGCTCATCCGCAACCAACACGCAAGGCTCGACAATCAAAGCTCTGGCGATAGCCACACGTTGGGCTTGCCCAACTGATAATTGCAGCGGGTTACGATCCAACAATGTGAGATCCAAACCGACATCCACCAAGACCTTTTCCACCTTCTCGTTAAGCTCTTGCGTTAAACCAATATTGCTTAGCGGCTCCAGTAAGATCTGGCGAACGGTGTAGTACGGATTCAAGCTAGACTGCGGCTCTTGCGGGATCAGCTGAATGTGCTGACATAACTCTTGTCGCTGCTTAGCCGAGCTACGCGATAACTGATAACCACACACATACACTTCACCAGATGTGGGTTTACGAAGACCAAACAGAAGTTCAATCAAGGTCGATTTACCCGCACCAGAAGGACCAACAATCGCAATGTTCTTTGTGTCGATGGCAAGATCCAATTGTTCGAGCGCTTTAAACGGTTTGCCCCCTAACCAACTTGGTTTGGAGTAATAGTGAACACTGGCTTGCTCAAAGCGAACTTCCGCCGATTTAGGCTGCGTGTGCCCGCTCAAGTTGTGCTTAGTCAAAATAGGCTCCAGAGATGAGGTTAAGGCAGCAGTTGCGCAAGTTGTTGGCAGAAAGGATGCGAACTTTGCTGAATAGCTTGCCATGGCGCTCCATAGGCCACCATGGTGTTGTCCGCAATCACCAAGACTTTTTCACACGCCAAAGCCGCAGACAGATCGTGCGTGATCAACAAACCACTGATGTTGCGTTGCTGAACACTGCTGCGGAACAACTCAAGGATCTCCGCTTCGGTGATTGGATCGAGCGCACTGGTGGGCTCATCAGCGATGATCAAGTTGGCACTACCAAGCAACGCAATCGCAATACAAATACGCTGGCGCTGACCACCAGATAACTGGCTTGGATGCTGCGCCAATGCTGCTTTTGGATCTGCAAATCCGAGTTGAGACAACAAGGCTGTCACCGTATCTCGGTTTGCTGAAGACAAGCGCGTTTTGTTGCCCGTCAATGCCAAACACAGTTGTTGTTCGACAGACGCCAATGGGTTCAGCGCTTTAAGTGCATCTTGGAAAATGACCGCGGGGCGCTGCGGTTGACTACGTTGCAGCATGGCAGTTTGTGCGACCTCACTGCTGTTAAGCTGGATACTTCCGTCTACCCAAATATCAGACGGCAAAAAACCTGCGACGGCTTTCGACAACATGGATTTACCAATGCCGGAAGGTCCCATAATGGCAAGAACTTCACCTTGAAACAGCTCAAAAGAAATGTCTTTGAAGAGTGTACGTTCTGAGTCTGTAAGGCTGAGATTATTAACGGAGAGTATTGGTTGAGAAATCACGACATCAAACTAAATGTAACAATATAACATAACGATAGTATCACGCAGGCCTGAGCAAGAAAACAACTCAGAGGGGTTATTTCATCACCTTTTTCACGCTTTTATCAGCAAGGGCAGATGGCTCCGCCCTTGCGATAAAAAATCGCAATAAAACCGATTGTAAAAACGTGAATTACTGACACTTTTGTTTTACTTGATCGAGGTACGGGAACAAGAAGACAAAGCGCCCAACGTAGAACAAAGTGAATGCCAGCCACAAACCGTGATTGCCCCAATATTGCACCGCAATAAATTGAGTCACTAAGAACAACACCATGGTTAAGAAGGTAGAGTTACGAACTGGTCGCGTCGTACCTGTACCGGTAAAGATGCCGTAAAACGTCAGACCAAAACCAGAAACCAACGGGAATGCCAATAACCAAGGGCTCATCTCCAAATACAGCTCAACAAGGTTTGGCAAAGTGGTAAATAACGACACCACTTGGTGTTTGAACAGCACCAACAGCAAGGTCAATACAACAACGAACGCCGCGGTCCATTGCGTGTTTAACTTAATCACGTTATCAAGCAATGTCGGATTCTTCTGCCCTACCGCTTTACCTGCAAAGACGCTCGACGCATTCGCCACACCATCGAACATGTAGCTGACGATGAAGGTTACTTGCATCAAGATTGCGTTCGCCGCGAGCACATCAGAGCCAAGCTGAGAGCCCACACGCGCGATCATGTTGAAGAACACCAATAGACACACAGTACGAAGCAGCAGATCCATATTGGAAGATGCGATAACTTTGAGATCTTTACGCGTCATGCTCGCTGTTTGAATGTAATCAAACAGCGGGAAGCGACAGGTTTTCAACACCAGCACCGCACCAATAACAAACGTCGAGATTTGCGCGATAAGTGTCGCTACCGCAACGCCAGCAATACCCATATCGAAGTACAACACAAAGACGATATCTAGCACGATGTTCAGCACGTTACCAAACACTTGCGTGAACAAGGTTTCTTTGGCTTTCGCCTGCCCCATTAACCAACCAATCACGGTGTAGTTCAGCAGTACAAACGGCGCACCAAAGATCATGATATCGAAGTAAATCTTAGCGTTTTCGGCCACGACTGCATCAGGGGAGATAATCAGCTCTGCCCCCATCCAAATCACGGACTGCAACGCAATGAAAATCAAGCCAAGGCAGAGCGAAAGCACGAAAGGACGGAATAAGCTGCTCGCTTGATCTTCTGGGCTATTTTTACCTAATGCGATTGCACTTTGCCCAGTAGTACTGACGCGGAAAAAACCAAACAGCCAATACAAGGTATTCATGATAACGGTGCCGATCGCCACACCACCAATCATCTCAGCCACACCGAGTTTACCGATCACCGCGGTATCCACCGCCCCCAATAATGGTTGGGTAACCGTAGAAACAATGAAAGGAAATGCGATTTTAAAATAGTCTTTATGAGTCAGGTTCATTCTTGGTTAAACTCAGTTTCAAATGGGATTTCTAGGTAGCCAGCGGCTTCTAGCAGTTCTTTCGTATATGGGTCGCGTACGTGCTTGAGATTACGCATGTCATCAACGCGTTCAACAATCTGACCGCCTTTGAAAAACATCAGACGATCACATAAGAAACTCGCTACCGCAATATCGTGAGTGATAAACAGGTATGAAATATTGCGTTCCTGTTTGAGCTTTTGTAGCAAGTCGAGGATCTGTACCTGAACCGACACATCAAGCGAACTTACCGCTTCATCAAGCAGGATGAATTTAGGGTTCGGTGCGACTGCACGCGCAATACAAACGCGCTGCAATTGACCGCCGCTCAATTGATGCGGGTATCGTTCCAGCATTTCTGCTTTTAGCCCCACTTCTTCGAGCAATTGAATTAATAAAGCTTCGCGCTGCGCTTTACTCATTGCTTCAGTAATCAGCGGTTCATTAATGATTTCACGCACGGTTAAGCGCGGGTTCACCGAGGTATTGTAATCTTGAAAGACCACACTGATGGCTTTGTGTGTCGGTAAGCTAGCAATCGCTTCACCTAGTACCACCTCACCACTGTCGGCAGATTCCAAGCCTAAAACAACTTTGCCCAAGGTGCTTTTTCCGCTGCCTGATTCACCAACGATACCGACACATTCGCCTTCATTTACGGTAATCGACACACCATTGAGTACATGCTGATAGCTTGGGAACAACCAACTGTCATCGTTTTTGAAAGCCTTAGTGACTTTTCGAACATCAATCAGCATTAGGCACTCTCCATCACAGATTTAAAACGATTAATCAACGCCATACGGGTATCAACTAAATAACGTGTGTGCTCGCTTTGTGGGTTGGTAAACACTTGCTTGGTGTCGCCATATTCCACGACCTTGCCTTGATTCATCACCATCACGTTATCGGCAATGTGCGAAACCAAACTTAAATCGTGACTGACGAAAATCAGGCTCGTGCCGAACTGCTCTCGCACAAATTGCAGCTCTTTGATGACCTCTCGTTGTGAGATGTAATCGATAGCTGTGGTTGGCTCATCGGCAATAATCAGCTTAGGTTTTAGCACCAAAGCCAGCGCTACCATGATGCGTTGCAGCATGCCGCCACTCAGCTCGTGCGGGTATTTCTTCAATAAAGATTGCACCGATTTTAAGTTCACTCGGGTAAGCACATCGCAGAATAACTCGGTCGCGCCTTTACTGCTCATCGCGGAGTGCTGTTTAATCGTCTCAACGGCTTGGTTACCAATCGTGAACAGCGGGTTGAACGCCGTCATTGGGCTTTGCATGATCATCGAGATTTTCTCACCACGCATTTGGCGGCGCTGCTTTTGCGGCATCGAGAATAAATCTTCGCCCTCAAAAATAGCCTCACCAGAGATGGTAAAGTGCTCGCCTAGCAAGCCGTTAATCGCATTACAAGTTAAGCTTTTGCCACTGCCCGACTCACCTAAAATGCCCAAACATTGGTCTTCTTTTAGGGTGAAGCTGACGTCAGAAACCAATTCACGATGAGTAGGTTTCTCCAATGTCACAGCAAGATTCTTCACTTCTAACATCATCGTTGCTCCGTTCTTGGGTCTAACACATCGCGCAGTGAGTCACCGAGCAAGTTACAACACGCTACCACTACCATAATCGCCGCGCCCGGAATCAGCATTTGTTCAGGGTTAGAGAACAGCACTTCTTTGGCATCACTAAGCATTGCCCCCCACTCTGGTGTCGGCGGTTGAATACCCAGTCCCAAGAAAGACAGGGTCGAAATACTTAGGATGATCCACCCCAAGTCCAAGGTAGCGAGAATGATGACCTCGGCAGCAATATTCGGTGCTAAATGCTTGCGGAAGATGAAGCTTTGCGGTGTTTTTACCGTGCGCGAATACATGATGTAGTTCTGATGATTAAACGCGATAACCGAGCTACGCACGATGCGTACATACCATGCAATCTTGGCAATGAAGTTCGCCACGATAATGTTAGTGATGCCTGGTCCCATGATACCGACGATGCTTAGCACGATGATTTCATAAGGAAAAGACAACATGACTTCACAGCCACGCATGATCAGAGCATCGACTTTGCCACGCACATAACCAGAAACAACACCAATAAAGCCACCGACCAAAGCGGTGATCACCATGGTCAGCAAGGAGTAGTAAAGCGTGGTGCGAATACCAAAAAGAAGGCGTGAGTAAATACAACGACCTAAATGGTCAGTGCCCAGCGGGTATTCCGCCGACATTGGCATCAAGGTGTTAATAACATCGGCTAAGTTTGGATCGTGCGGCGCAAGATAAGGCGCAAATGCCCCCATCAAACAAATCACGGTAAGAATAAACAAACAGGCGACAACGGTTTTGTTGCTAAAGAGGCGTTGCATCATTGGTTGTTACCTCCGGATTTCAGGCGAGGATCCACTACCGTATGTAAGATATCGATCAGTAAGTTCGATACCACGAACAAGCTGCCCATCACCAAGATGTAAGCTTGAATGATTGGGTAATCTCGATTGAAGATTGCTGCGAGTGCAAGACGCCCTAAACCCGGAATGGCGAAGATGCTTTCGATAACTACGGTTCCCGCGATCAATCGCACGATACCAATACCCAAAGCCGTCATAGAGGTTTGCAGCGAGTTCTTAAGAAGGTGTTTCCACACCACGCGATATTCAGGAATACCACGCGCTCGCGCATAAACCACGTAGTTATGATTCATCGAATCCAACATCGAGTTACGGATCAGACGAATGTACGTTGCCACATACGCCATACACAACGTAATCGATGGCAGAATAAAATGACTGAAGGTCGATGCGCCGCTGCTTGGCAGCCAGTACATGTAAATTGAGAAGAACCAAATCAGAATAAACGCGAGCCAGAAGTTTGGCATCGCTGTGCTGGCAAAGATAAACACTCGCACAATGCGATCAAACCAGTGGTCTTTATACACCGCACTGAGCACACCCATCGGAATACTCACACACACCAACAGAATCAGCGACAACCCAGCAAGCTTTAAAGTGTACGGGAAACTACGCGCCAACTCTTCAGACACGAGGCGGTTGGTGTTGGTGTAAGACACACCAAAGTCGCCTTGTAATGATGCCACCAGCCAATTGGCGTAACGCACCAAAAACGGTTTATCTAAACCAAGCTCTTGGCGGATCTCTTCAATCGCCTCTGGGCTTGGCGTCGTGTCGTTAACACGTAATGCAACTTCGGCAGGATCAGCGGGAATAATATTGACCAAGGCAAAAGCGATAAAGGAGACAAAGAAAAGTGTCACGCTTGCACTCAGTAGCCGCTTGATTATGTATTTCGCCATGCAGATACTTTCTCTACGTTTTAGTTAGAAAAGTAAAAAGACTGACACCCAATTCAGAGTGTCAGTCGTGATACTTTGGGTCAGTGTTTTGTCCACCGACGAGTGAGATTACTTAACAGACATACGTTGCAAAGGAATCTCAAATTGAGATGGGTTAAAGCCCACACCTTCTACACGCTTGTTGAAAATCGCACGGTTTTGCTCGTAGCTGATCGGGATGTAGATCGCTTGCTCGTGCAGTGTTTTCAATACGTAGGTGTAGTGCGCTTGGCGCTCGGTTTCATCAATCGCTTCTAGTGCTTCAAGGATGTTCTTATCGATTTCCGCTTTCTCAGGAATGCCCTGCTGCGCTGCGTAATCGCCGTAAACCGGTTTACGCATACCACCTAGGAACGATTGGGGATCGTAAGGTGTACCCCAAGAGATGTTGAACGATAGGTCAAAGTCACCTTGTTTCAAACGGTCACGGTGTGCCTGTTCTTCTTCACCAACAAGGTTCATTTTCAAACCCACTTTTGACCATTCACTTTGTAGGTATTGCGCGATAGTACGCTCAACCACCTTGTCACTGTCGTAAGAAAGCGTGATTTCAAAAGGCTTACCGTTAAGCTTGCGCACTTTGCCGTCTTTCTTCCAACCCGCTTCATCCAGCAGTTTTTCTGCTTGAGCAACGTCGTATTGGTATGGCGTCAGCTCGATGTTTGCGTAAGGTACGTTTTGCGCCAATAGCGTGTCTGCTGGTTGTTCAAGACCCAGCATAATGCGCTCAGCAATGATCGCTTTGTTGGTTAGATGGCTCAATGCTTGGCGAACACGCGTATCACTCAGGCTTTCACTCACTGAGTTCAGAATCAGCATACGTGTAGAAACCGGATCTGACAGGTTAGTACCAAAACGTGGATCTTTTTCAAACTGTTTGAATGATTGCGCACTGATCAACTGCAGACCGTAAACCATGTCCACCTCACCGCTGCGCAGTGACAACAGACGCGATTGGTTGTCAGGAATCACTTTCGCGATGATCTTGTCAACCTGAGGCTTTTCACCCCAGTAGTTTTCGTTGCGTTCAAACGTTGCACGTTGATCTACTACGTTGTCCGTTAGGACATAGCTACCCGTGCCGACGTAGCAATTAATGCCATCTTTGGTTGTGCCGTCTTTGAAACATTTTGGAGAAAGGAAACGAAACGGGCGAGTCACACCAAGCTCAACAAGGAATGGGTAGTAGGATTCAGCAAATTCAACTTCGATGGTGTTGTTGTCCACCACGCGAACACTCTCTTTACCAGACTTCTCGACTTCAACCATTAGACGAATCGACTCAAGCCAAGTGTGACGGTTTGCGTTATCTAACAATGCATCAAAGTTTGCCTTCACGACGTTAGCGTCAAACTTTGCACCATCAGAAAAAGTGACGTCATCGCGCAGTTTAAATGTGTAGGTTTTGCCGTCTTCTGACGTGCTCCAGCTGGTTGCTAACCAAGGTTCAAGAACGCCGTTTTCACCAAGGTGAACCAAACCTTCGAAGATTAGGTTTTGCGCAAAAATCTCACCGCCATAAAGATGCGGGTTAAGATCGCGAATGTCGCGGTAATTGGCAAACGTGAGCGTGCTCTCTTCTGCAAAAGCACTTTGAATGGGAAGAATGGCAGAAGCAGCTACCGCAACCGCGGCGATCAGTTTTTTAGACGGCATAAACAAAACCTTTAAATGTTAATGATAATTATTATCTTTAATTATATTAATACTACAATAAGGGCAATAATCATCAAGCCCTTAATGGCATCAAACTGATGTTCATTGGCTCATAAAAAATAAGACAATGATTTAGATAGAAAAATAATTAGTTGTGCTCGTGGGTGTATCTGACAAATTCACCAGAAAACATGCTGAAAACAACAGGCGTCAAGTCCCGCAATCTCGCAACTACGACAGACGAACAGAAGTTTAAAGCTGATAGGAAATGAGCACGTAATTACGCGTGAGGAGGCGACCGAGTACGTGGCAGCTCATAAACATTGAGATGCGCTTCGGTCAGAATTGTATGATGATATTCTGGGGTTTGATTGACGACAGGCAATTCAAAATCGCTGCTGTGAACAGCCGTTTGAATCGCGTCATAGATTTCGCACTGATGTTGAAGATGCGTTTCTGGCTCCATTTCCAAATCGTGCACGATCGACAACGTACTCAAGCCGACAGGCAGCATGAGCAGTGCGAGCATTAACAGCACATTGTTGGTAAAGCGAGAAAAGTAGTTCAAATTCCACATCTCAGTGATGATGATGGGGCGAAATGTAACACCGCATTGCGTGCTAAATCTTTATCTAGATCAAGTTAACACCCTAAGTTTGAAAAATAATGAGAATTAATCTTACTTTCGATACATATTCATCAAACCTAGCCATCTCTCCTCAAACAGGCAAATCCTTATAAAATTTAGTGATAAAAAATCAACCGCGTTCAAATCACCAAAATGTTATGTTATAACAATTTCCACTTTTCATATTGCTTCACACATAGGTAATCGGATGTCCATTTTTGGATCGTTTTCTCTTTCTAGATTACGCCTAACTCTTACTGCTTTCTCACTGCTGTTTTCTTGTTTTGTCCACGCCCACCCTCATTCTTGGGTGACAATGGAAACCAAAATCAATATCAAAGAAGATAAGATTCAATCGCTCTCAATGAACTGGGAGTTTGACGCCATGACCACGGCTTACATGCTGGCGGGAGAGAAGCTCACCGACGAAAATCGAGATGAAGTACTTTCGACACTCTCTAGTCAGGTGGTTTACAACTTGTTATCAAGCCATTACTTCACCTACTTTTATGCCGACGATGAACCGATTCGCTACAAGATGGTGGAAGCAGGGTCTATCGAGATGAATGGTGCAAAAGCAACATTGAAGTTCAATCTTGAACTCGCTAAGCCCACCAGTATCTACACACCTGATCTACGTTTGCTTATTTTTGATCCAAGCTACTTCGTAGATATGAGTTGGGAACATAAGCACGCCATCACCATCAATAAGCCTTACGCTGATCGTTGCCATATCGACGTGGTTGAACCAAACCCAACACCAGAGCAAGTGACTTACGCGATGTCACTCTCTGTTGATGCAGACCCAGATAACGAACTCGGTCAGCTATTTACCCAAAAAGCCCTCTTCACCTGTGATCCGGAGGAGAACTAATGGGAAACTCGCCAGTCTTCAAACGCGCTCTGTTCGCTGTGTTTAGCGTAATGCTATTAGCCATTACTCTGCATATTTGGAATCACTTCCCTGCTTACTGGATGCAGTTGATTCGGCTTCAACGTGACACGGTAAACTCGCTCAGTGAATACCTGATGCTCATCAGCCAAGGGCAACTGTTGTACGGTTGGTACTTGTTGGGGTTTAGCTTTCTGTATGGTTTGTTGCATTCAGTTGCCCCTGGGCACGGTAAAACGGCAGTGACGTCAATGAGCCTTATTCATGGCTACCGTCGTCGACAAGCGCTTGTATTGGTCGCGATTATTGCCGCCCTACAAGCCGCGAGCGCGTGCATTCTTTTCGTGATTACCGCCAAAATTGCAGAGCAGTTTGCTTTCAGCCTTTCCGATAATGTTCGTCTACTGACTCAAGGTTGTGCGGTGTTTATTATCTTATTGGCGTTGAAAGAGTTTGCGTCGGTGGTTAAACGCCGTATCAAGCAAACACCATCTCAAGAAGATGATGATTCCGCAGATTCTAATGGCAATATTTCATGGAAAGCACTACTGCTTATTGGCTTTCGCCCTTGTACTGGCGCGGTGCTGGTTCTGTTTCTCTCTAACATGCTAGGCAGCTTAATGTGGGGTATGGTCGCGACATTCGTGATGGCCTTAGGAACGGCAATGACCAACTCGATATTGGTGTTCAACGCTTTAACGATTCAACGCCAAATGAAAAACCACAGCGCCAAACCCAATGCCAACTTGAGCGATACGCTTAACCTCGTTTTGGCAGTCACCATGGTGGCATCGGGTTTTATTCTCTATAACTTTGCCAGCGTGGCAGGATTGCAGAACTTCGTCAGATAAGTACCAACAGCAAAAAACGCAAAAGCCCCAACACTTGGTTGGGGCTGAATTTATATTGATTTGTATTTCAATACTGCGTGTTACTTGGGCTCTCGCAACAGGTACAGCATCAGCTTCAATGGCGTTTTTGCGATAATGCTGTGAGGCAAATGTGCGTCCATTAGCAACCAAGCGCCAGCTTTTAGTTCCTTCGCCTCTTCTTCTAACGTGAACGTACATTCTCCTTCGAGTATTTGTGCAATCGCTGGTACTGCTGCAGTATGTTCACTCATTTCTTCACCTTCAGCGAACCCGAAGATAACACCTCGCAAACGCTCACTTTTGTACACAGGGCAACTCGTGATACCTGCTTTGGGGATATCCACTTCGCTGGCGAAATCTTCATATAAAGTGTATTCAAACATGATTTAGCTTTCCCTCTTTCTTGCGACAAGCGTTATCGCAGATAGGTTCTTTTCGTGCTTACGGAAAATCTTACGCATGCCTAACACACGCTTTCTCGCTTGCGGTTTAGTCAGTACGTTTTTCACGATTTTTAAGAACCCACTCAAGCCTTCATCGGCGATAACGCGTTTTGGTTCGAGTAAATGCATTGGAGCAACAGCTTCAAATTCAACGACAAAACCATTCTCTTCCATCAGAGCTTTCCACTCTGCGGGTGTGATGGGTTTGGCGGGGTGTTGAATGGTCTCGGAAACTTCTCTTTGAATTGCGCGCTTTTTATCTTCAGCGATAGTATCTGGCGTAATGCATAATTCATGGATACCGTAACGCCCATGAGTAGCGAGGATTCGAGCAGCCTCAGCAATAATTTCGTTTTTACGCGCATCGGATTGCATCGTCAGCATAGCTTCGCCATAAACCACAGAAGCACATTCTGGCTCTAGCCCTGTCTCTTGTGCATTCCCGACATGACAACCTTGGTTTGCACCCTGTAAGTAAGAGCGAACAATCTCCGCTGCCTGGTCATTTTGTTCAATAGCGGTGTAGCTTGCAGGGGATTTTTCCAAGCACAAACGTGCCGTGTAACCCATACCGGGCGCGAATTCGACAACGCGGTCATCACGCGTAATCGCCAACCCTTGTAGCATTTTTTGTGTTAGTTCTTTGCCACCAGGACGCAGCACTTTCTTACCCAGTTGAGCGAGTACCCAGTGTCCCGGTGTTTTTGTCACTTCTCGCCCTTCATTGGGCATCGCTAATCGTTTAGACATAATGACTCCTAAGCAAAGATGGCGACGGGAACAAAAAGAACGACCAGACCGCACAAGGCAACCCATCGAAATACGTGGCTAATACCGTCCATAACTGTTCTCCTTTCTCAGGTTGGATAAGTTGGCATATCAATCAATAATGATTATTATTTGTATCTTATCCCCCAATTCCGAATTTGCTGCTTGATAATTATCAAGCTAAGGAAAACAGCGTGCCCGACTCTATTGTTTCGCTCCTTAACGAAGAAGAAAAAACGCAACTCTTTTCAAAACGCTCGCCTTTGCATTGCGATGCAGGACATCAACTGTTTGAACGTGGGGAACCTGCGGAAAATATGTATTTAATAGAGAGAGGAAAAGTCTCGCTGTTTCGTTTGATGCCAAACGGCGACGAAAAGCTGTTTAGAGTGTTTATGGCGGGAGAAATGATTGCGGAAATGGCGATGTTTATGTCCCCAAGAACCTATCCGATGAGTGCCCGTGTCGATCAGGATACGGAGTTGTCTGTGTTCCACTACCAAGATGTGTTACCGGTGTTTACTCAGTCTCCGCAGACTTCATTAAAAGTCATGAACTACATGACCAATCGCATCCACCAGCTGATGGATACCGTGAACATTTTGACGCAAGTAAACGCGAACCAAAGACTGGTAATGAAGCTGGCTGACTTCTATCGCGCTCAATCGAGAAGCGAAGGGAAAATCACGTTACCCGTGACGAAAAAGCTGCTTGCAACACAGCTAGGGATGACGCCAGAGACGCTTTCTAGAACGTTCAAAAAACTGAAAAACGATGGTTTTATTACTGAGTGCGAAAGTCATATCACGCTGCTAGACATTCCCGCCATGTGCGAAGCGGTGGAGTTAGCGCCAGAAATATTCCAGCGAGATTTAACTTAAACGCTCTAAAACAAAAAAACAGCTCGTAGTGAGCTGTTTTTATTGTTTCTGAAAGCGATATCTAAGTGCAGGTATTACGCCTTCTTCACAAACTGCGCCGTCACCATCATCTCGCCAGCGCCATCAACTTTGCAATCTAGCTGATGATCTTTGCCGTCTTTAATGCGACGAATCACCGCTTTGGTGCCGATCTTAAGTACCAGCGAACTGCCTTTTACTTTTAGGTCTTTCGCTAACGTGACCTTATCACCTTCTTGCAGCAACGTGCCGTTGGCATCTTTCACGTTTACGGCATCTTCGTCTGCCGCCTGAGTTGGGTTCCACTCATAAGCACATTCTGGGCAAACAAGCTGGTCTTGGTCTGGGTAAACGTATTCTGAGTTACAGTTTGGGCAAGGAGGTAGAGACATAAGTAATTACGAGCTAATGAATTTGACGTTATGGTAAAGGGTATTGCTCACCTTATCGAGTAGATTTGTTGAAAAACGCCCTCATAGCTTAGCCTTCCCTCTTTGGAAAGGCATTCAAGATAAGGGCGTGTTTCTGTTTGATTACAGCTCTGTACCGTTGGATGCAATGACACGCTTATACCAATGGAAAGACTTCTTCGGTGTGCGGTTTAGTGTGCCGTTGCCTAGGTTGTCTCTGTCCACATAGATAAAGCCATAGCGCTTACTCATCTCACCCGTTGACGCCGCAACCAAGTCAATACAACCCCAAGGTGTAAAGCCCATCAGCGGAACACCATCGGTAATCGCATCGGCCATGGCTTCTACGTGTTGGCGCAGGTAATCAATGCGGTAATCGTCTTGTACTTCACCATTTTCATCCGGTACATCTTTTGCGCCCAGACCGTTTTCTACTAAGAACAGTGGCTTTTGGTAGCGATCATAAAGGGTATTCATGGTGATGCGCAGACCAAGCGGGTCAATCACCCAACCCCAATCACTAGTAGGTAAATGTGGATTCCTGATCGACTTCACGACGTTGGCTTCACTGGTGTTATTGGCATTCATCTCTGCTGATGCACAACGTGAGGCGTAGTAACTGAATGAGATGAAATCGACTGTGTGTTTCAGCGTCTCGTAATCTTCTTCAAGAATCTCCAGCTTCACGCCTTTTTCATCAAACACTTTCTGCGCGTATGATGGGTAATAGCCACGAGACTGAACATCAATAAAGAATAAGTTCTCACGATCTTTTTGCATCGCAGTGAACACATCTTCCGGCTTGCAGCTGTATGGGTAGAAGTTGCCCCCCGCCAGCATACAACCAACTTGGTTCTCTGGATTGATCTCATGCGCAATCTTAGTCACCAGAGCGCTGGCAACAAGCTCATGGTGCGCGGCTTGATATTTCACTTGGTCGCGGTTTTCCCCCTCTTGGAACAACAAGCCTGCACCTGAGAATGGGCTATGCAGAAGGATGTTGATTTCATTGAACGTCAGCCAGTATTTCACTAGTCCATCAAAAGCTTCAAAACAAGTTCTTGCGTAGCGTTCAAAAAAGCCAATCATCTTTCGGTTTCGCCAAGAGCCATACTCGTTCACTAGATGCATTGGCACATCGAAATGGCACAGCGTTACAAGCGGCTCAATGCCGTACTTGTGGCACTCTTCAAATACGCTGCGATAGAAATCAATGCCGGCTTGGTTTGGCTCTAGTTCATCGCCTTTCGGGAAGATTCGGCTCCATGCGATCGACATGCGAAAGGTCTTGAACCCCATCTCCGCTAGAAGCGCAATATCTTCTTTATAACGGTGATAAAAGTCGATGGCTTGGTGGCTTGGGTAAAACTCTTCTTCGCTCAATTCCACCGAATCGACAAGGCCGAGTTTGATTGGCATTCGGTTGTCACCATAAGGGATCATATCCACGGTCGTGAGTCCTTTGCCTCCTTCTCGGTATCCACCCTCAGATTGGTTTGCTGCGATTGCCCCACCCCATAGGAAGTTTTCTGGAAACACAGATTTAGACATCTTATTTACCTCTTAACATAGAGCCACCGGCAAACGAGGCTCTATCAATTATTCAAATCTTGGTTATGCGGAAGCTGGCTTTGCAGGCTCTAACACCGTTTCTTGTTCTTCGGCTTTTTCTTTATTTGCGACGTCTTTATTCGCGATAGCTTCGCCTTCTTCGTCTTCATCGTTCGGGATGTCTTCAAACCCAAGGATTAAAGTCAGAGCGAAAGAAAGCACAATCGACAGTGCAATCAGACCAAATACCCAAGCGATACTCATCGGGTCGTTCACATCAAAGAACTGCACACTGGTGAACAAGCTAGGTGCTGCCATTGAGTGGCTCGCCAGTCCCGCCATGCCAGCAAGTGCACCAACGATGAAACCAGTGATCATGGTCGCGATAAGTGGTCGTTTCAGACGAACAAGCACGCCGTAAAGTGCAGGCTCTGAGATACCCGCAAAAATTGCAGACGCCCCCGCCGCACTCGCGGTTTGTTTTAGTTCGCGGTTTTTAGTTTTCCATGCAACCGCAAGACAAGCGCCACCCATACCGATGTTGGCACCAATTTCCGATGGCATAACCATGCCTTCACGGCCAGTTTCAGCAATGGTTTGAATGATGGTCGGCGTAAATACGCGGTGCATACCGGTCAGAACCAATAGTGGCCAAAGTGCACCCATGATCGCAACCGACAACCAACCTAGTGTGCTGTGAATGGTGTAAACCAATGCTGAAAGCGCAGTACCAATCCAAATACCTAATGGACCAATCAAAACGATCGCAAGCGGTGCTGCAATCAATACGATCAGCATCGGTTTTAGGAAGTTCTTCGTTACTGCAGGTGTGATGCTATCAACCCAACGTTCGATGTAAGACAGCGCCCAAGTCATCACCAACACAGGAATAACGGTATAAGTGTATTTCACCGAAGTAATTGGAATACTAAAGAAGTCAACGTGCTTGCCATCAGCCGCTTGCGCCATCAACTCCATGAAGTTCGGGTGAATCAACACGCCCGCGATCGCGATGGAGAGTGACATGTTGGTTTTGAATTTAATTGAAGCAGACGCGGCAACCATAACGGGTAGGAAAAAGAACGCACCGTCGCCAATCGCATTAAGGATGATCAGTGTTGAAGAATCATCATCAAGCAAGCCTGTCATCTTAAGAACCATAGCCAGCAGCTTCACCATTGAGCCACCGATGATCGCTGGAATCAGTGGCGACATCGTGCCGACTAATGCATCAAGGATCTTAGCGCCAATCACTTTTGGAGTGAGCTTGACCTTTTTCTCTGGTTCACTCGATTCTGATGAAGAAAGGTTGCACAACGCCATCACTTCTTTGTACGCATAAGAGACGTTATTGCCAATGATGACCTGACATTTGTCACCATTGTGAACCACGCCCATCACGCCTTTGATGCCCTTCAGTGCTTCTGCATCTATCTTACTTTCATCGCTTAATACAAAACGCAATCGCGTCATGCAGTGTGTTAGTGCCACTACGTTTTCTGCACCGCCCAGCTTCTCTAGTACTGAACGAGCAATGATGCCGTAATCTTTCGCCATCTTTCTCACTCCAATTATTATTCATCAACCTGTAGGGAGGTTGTTTTCTTGCTGCGAACCTTCAAATGAGAATCAACGAAATCGAACACAACAACCAAGTTACCGGTAACATGTTACTGGTAACTATCGGTAAATAAACCGCGTATTCGGAGAACAAGTTCAAAGTGGGATAATGGCTGGAATCCACTGCAAGGTGAATGAAACAGCGAAATCTAAACATGATTCACGTTCTCAAAGACGTAAATCTGATCCGCTATTTCATTGATGAAGCTAATGATGTTGCATATGAGCAAGAAACATTTATAAAACGTTAAGTTTGGAACCAAAAAAGCCAGAGTCATGCTCTGGCTTTGCTTTAGTAGAGGTAATTGCTAGCTTTTCGCTTCTTCCAACTTACGTAAGTTAGTCATTTGCTCCATGACTTTGTCGACTGAGAAGCTTGGGATCTCTTGTCGTGGAGGGAACTCTTTAAATGACTTCAACATCTCTGCCACTTTCTGTTGGGCAGGAACCAATAAGAACACATGCTCAAACTGCCATTTCTTATAGCCAAAGCCTTGATCGCCTTTCTCAAGTGGATCGACTTGAAGGTCAAAGATCATTGGTAAACGCAAGTTAGTCAGCTCTTTGGTCCAAACGTCCCAGCCTTCATGTTCTTGGATCTTGAAGTGCATCTTGAATCGTTTATCACGCATAGCAAGCAGCTCACCATCATCAGACCAATAGAAGAACTCATCACGCGCTGATTTGTCTGTTTTACCCGTAATAAAATCAACTTGGTTGTAGCCATCAAGGTGGTTTTTGTAAGTCTGGTCTGCCGAAGAAGACTTATATCCTTTTAGCAAGTCTTGCTTGATGGTGTCATTACCAGCAATGGATAGTAGCGTTGGGAACCAGTCTTCACTCGCGAACATGTCGTTCAGCTTGGTGTTTGCCTGAATATGACCAGGCCAACGAATCATTGCCGGTACTCGGAAGCCCCCTTCCCAACCAGTGTTCTTCTCGCCACGGAATGGGCTAAATGCGGCATCTGGCCACGTCGCATTCATTGGGCCATTATCCGTGGTGTAAATCACAATGGTATTATCCGCAATCTTCAAGTCATCGAGCTTATCAAGCAAATCCCCAACCATGTTGTCGTGCTCAACCATGCCGTCTGCGTATTCGCCAAGCCCTGTTGTGCGGTGCTCTGCTTTCACGTGAGTGCTGATGTGCATGCGCGTTGCGTTATACCATAAGAAGAATGGTTTATCGGCTTTGACCTGACGCTCCATGAAGTTCATCGCGGCATCAAGGGTTTCTTCATCGACCGTTTCCATACGTTTTCGCGTCAGCGGCCCTGTATCTTCGATCTTGCCATCCGCATAAGAGTGAATCACACCACGCGGGCCAAAGTTCTTACGAAACTCAGGATCTTTCGGGTAGTCTGGGTTTTCTGGTTCTTCCTCTGCATTTAGGTGGTACAGGTTCCCCATGAACTCATCAAAACCATGATTGGTTGGCAACATGTCGTCTTTGTCGCCTAAGTGGTTTTTACCAAATTGCCCCGTGGCATAGCCCATGTCTTTTAGCGCTGTTGCCATGGTGATGTCTTGCATTTGCATGCCTTGCGCGGCACCAGGTAGACCAACTTTAGTCAAACCAGTACGAGCTGGCATCTGACCTGTGATAAATGTACTGCGTCCTGCGGTACAAGATTGTTGTGCATAGTAAGTGGTAAATAAAGCGCCCTCTTGAGCAATACGGTCAATGTTTGGCGTCTCGTAACCCAACATACCTTGGTTGTATGCAGAAATATTGCCGTAACCGACATCATCCCCAAAAATAACCAGCATGTTTGGTTTAGAGGCCGCATGGGCTGCAACCGATGATGTGGCGGCCACCATCGCAAGCGTTAGTGTAGATTTATTTATCTTCATAATATTATTTCTATAATGGTTCTTGGTTGAGTGAATTAATTAGTATTTTAAAATGAGGAAAAGCAATCCACTCTCACGATTCACGAACAACATTATTTATATTTGTAATTAGACGATGGATATATTCAATACATCCACCTCTTTAAGAATAGATATTTAACGTTTAGCTACGGCCTCTCAACACGATAGGCTGAGATTCATCCACTTGGCTCTTAGTTACTAAGCCACCAGCACGATCTTCATTTCGTCCTTTTAATTTTATACCAGCGTCAACCACTCGTTCATACTTCACTTGATTGCCTTGCGGCATAGTCATATCGATCGTACCCGTGTATGTGCCTTCTCCAGCAACAGCTGCGTTACCAAAGGAAACTGCGAGACCTAGGATTATCAGCCTTTTCATAACTAACCTCTCTTACTCTATTATTGAAATAGTGTCTTGCTAATAACTTGAGCGACAATGATTACTCAAGCTTCATCGATATAATGATATAGAGAAGTGAATACACACAAGGAAATATCACCTTTCCAAATTGGACAGAAAAATAATAATGTTAAATTTAAAACATCAAGTTATATTAACTATAACTTTTCGTATAGGGCATATAATTAATAAAGAACCAAGATCATATTAGTTATTAATCAAAATTCCAATTTCACCTATTTCAATTAAACACGGAACCAATAATATCCCGAAAACAGATAAGTATTATTCGAGCTACTTAACTAGAATCCTTGTTAACCGGTAGACGGATTTACAAATCATTAGACGTAAAGTTAGCTTTAAAGGTAAATGCATATGGCGTATCGCCGTTTTCACGAAGGTACTGTAGACGGGCTAAAGCCTCCTCTGCTGTTGGGATATGATTATCCTCAATCCACCAAAGCACATAAGTATCTTCTACTAAACGATGGAACCATTCACTCTTACGGCGCATGAAATCACGATGATGGGTTCGAAACATAAAGTTCTTCAGCGCATCCACGTTATCCCACACCGACATATTGACGATCATATTTGGGTCATCGAATAGCTTAATATTGGTGGCATCGCCGGATTCATCTTTTAGGCGCCAAACGAACCCATCACTTTGTTCTGCAATGCCATTCACCAAATCGAGATTCTCAACAAAGTCCTTTATCTCAGGTGCATCGAGTGGGTACTTCGCTAAAGCAATATTCAATTGAGCAAGTTTCATTTCATCCTCCTTTACCCTTATTACTGAGAATTACGACTCGCTCAGTGATTTTAATCCAGCTTTCAAAGGCTCTACCGTTCCTTGGTTCAAATCCAAGATACAAACTGACTCTTTGTCGACCGGCATTGTGTATATACATTGACCAGAATCATCATAAATATGACTCCCTCCCAGCCCTCTCAAATTTGGGTCATTCAAGGCGTGAGGCCAATTGCATTGCACAACGAAAGCACCCGCTTCTTTTGCGATAAGAGATGCTCGTTCGTAGTAGCCCTGTGTTTGCTGATCTTGTAATTGTTGACCGATGTAACTAGGCCAAAGGATCAAACTGGCTTGTTCTTGTACCTCAGATAAAAACCATTCGATGTCATCAACCTCTCGGCACATGACACTCGTTATTGATGATTGCGCCAAGTTAAGCAGTTCACGTCTTTCGCCTATTGCAAAGAACTTGGCCTCACTTTCCGTTAGCCCGACTTTATTCCATTGCGCCACGACGTCACCATTAACATCGATACATAGGTAGCTGTTAAATATACGCTCGCCTTCCGTTAACGGCGCACCAATAAAAAGCGTGGTCTTGTAATCGAAAGCAAGCTCGCATAACGTCTGAATAGCGTGATGAATAGTTTGAGGCTCCGATTCCTGTTTGATGTTGCGATGGAAACCGCTAAGGCTGAGTTCAGGGAAAACCAGAGCATCTAACGCCCTCATATTCTCAACATGAGAAATGATTGTTTTTAGATTTTCTCGGACCCTCCAACCCATCCTCATCTGAACTACACCAATCTTCACTCCTAGCCACCTCCCTGACCTTTCAAATTTATAGGATTGTACGGTTACTCGTCTCACTTCGACGTGCCAACCCTTTCAATTCAAATAACTTTTCAATACCTTTTAACACATTCAAATAAGCAATAAGTTTATGAACAAACGGATTCATTCAAAAGCGTGACATTCAACGGAGATAGAAGCTCTTTAAAAAGAATTCATCACCGAGAACGCTGCTAGTTAGGCTCAAGCAATCATGGACTCGTCATTTCTAAAAAAACAATCTAAACAACTAAAAAAGATTCAAAACGTATGGCACGAGAGATGTCGTATTTTGATTTGTCGTCAAAGAAAGCTGGGAGTACTAGGCTCACTTCTCTTTAGAAAATAAAAAGGAAAAACAAAATGCAATGCCCAAAATGCAATTCTGACTTTGAACAACTTCAAACTCCGCTAGGCGATGTTGAACGCTGCACTGAATGTAAAGGCTTATGGATTGACGCCTACGAAGTGGAAGCGATGAAGCCGTTAGCTGATGTGATTGATTCAGGTGACGAAGAAATCGGAAAAGCCTTCAATGCGATTGATCGTATCGATTGCCCTGTATGCCCAAACAATCAACTGCTTCGATTGGTCGATCCAAAACAGCCACATATCTGGTTTGAAAGCTGTCCTACCTGTAAAGGTCGCTTCTATGACGCCGGTGAATTTAAAGATCTAGCGACACTCGACCTATCTGATTTTTTCAAGAAATTTGGCTTGGTTGAGCGCGTGTAGCTTATTTCTTCTTTCCATAAAAAAGGCGCTGTATTCCCAGCGCCTTGATGATTGATAGCAAACCTATACCGTAGGGATAGAGGCACGCCATGCTTGGTTTTGACTATCAGCGATAGAGCGGAAAAGCTCACGCAGCTCTTTTAGCAAACCTTCTTGGAAGCCAATGTTTTCATCGGCTCTCTGTTTGTCTGCTTGAGCACGAGTTGCTAATACCTCGTCCTCTTTGCTTCGAGCTTGAGCTTTCGTCTGCTCTACATTTGCAGCTGAATTCGCCATTTGGCCAAGTCCCTGCAATACCGCGTTCTTCGATTGGTTTGCGCCCATCATCTTGTCGAACTTGCGGCCACCACTAGACAAAGTATTTGTCGTATCAGTAATGCTATCTTTTGCGAACGCATGAGCACGTCTCACTTGATCTTGTTGAGTTTTCGACAAGTTAGTATTGCCCATTAACTCTTCAACCTGATCAAAGCCTGCTTTCTGCGTCTTCAATACATTGTTGCCCGCGACTTCTGCCTTGATTTCTTTGCCCGCTTTGAAAGAACCCACGGCACCGATAATAGCAGTCACACCAGCCAATACGCCTGATACTACCGCCATCGCGATCATCGCTTTAGCAGAGTTGTTTAACTCTTCCGCTTGGCTCTTGATGCTTGCAACGTTTGCTTCAACGGCAATTTCACGTTGCAGAACCTGTTGCTCACGGCTTAGCTTAGACACTTGGTAAAGCAGAGTAATCAGAGACAGTGATTGCGAAATGGCATCCGATGGTGACTTAACCACTTGCTCACCATTCAGTGCTTTTTCGGTGGTTTGCATTAATAGATTTACGGTTGGAGCCAACGCGCTCATCAGCTTTTCTACCACACGAGCTTGATCGCCAATCGCAGGGGCTTTTGGCCCATCCAATTGGTAGTTCTTCGCACCCGTTACTGCACGATCATTGTTACCACGGACAGCAGCAGCTTCGGCTTTCGTCTCAGACATTTTCTCGGCCTGAGTTGTTTTGCCTAGTTCACCCAAACCGTAAAGGTCAGCGCGTCCAGTATTACTAATTTTATCTAACATGGTTGCTCCTTAAACCGTCGCTGGACGACTCATTACCGCTTGCATCGTTTCGCCTTTCGCCTGAATCATCTGCATGATGACACTCATTAGCTCTTGGAAATCTTCCATTAGCTTGGCGATTTCTTCTTTAAGTTTGTCGATCACCGCTTGGCTAAGCGTCATCTTCGCCCTTAAATCTGTAATGTCAGCTTGGATTTCAGTTACATGCGCATTGTTTGCAGCATGAACGCTGTCCGTGGTCCCCTTGCCTACGTTAACAGTAAGGTCGACGGTCTCAGCACCGTAACGGATTGCCTTCGCGGTGGTTGTCGCCGCTTTAGAACCCATATCGGCAATTTTCGCCATGTTTGTCGCCGCTTTGGTTGCGATATCAGTGACTTTTTGCGCAATTGAACTTGCACTTTTCGCCGCTAACTTCGCAATACCACTCGCAGCTGCACCACCAAATGTAACTACAGCGCCAATGACGGCAGTCGCAATCTCTAACGCCATGACGACTTTATTAAGTATATCGACGTTAATTCCGGCCTCTTTCATCGCCTCTTGAACAGCAGGCTCTTGCAGAGTCATGTTGATTGCGCCCATCACGCCGCCTGCGATCATTAATGCGCCAGCTGCCGCACCAACACCCGTCGCCACCATGATTGCACCAACGACAATAGAAACCACAGCGCTAACCCAACCGAAGATCTTGGAAGCTAAGCCCGATTTTTGTGCTTCTTTCGCTGCCGCTTCAGACTCTTTGATCTTCTCTAGGTTTTCTGCCATTTCTTGTTCGTGCTTCGCTTTCGCTACCTTCACTTCCTGAATTTTGAGCTCGTTTTGAGCGCTTTTCAGTTTGTCTGTGATAGCAGCCAGTTCAACTTCAAAATCATCTGCATAACCTGAGATGATTTTCACTGCTAGCGAGCCCGTACTGTCGGCAACCGCGTGTAAAACCTTGGCAATTGAGTCTACGATTTTTTGTAGCTGCTCCATGGCTTTAAGCGTAAGGTCATTCACCTTATCGCTGACTGCGGCATTTGGTGCATCAAGCTGAACTTTTACCTTACCGGTGTTCAATGCTTCAGCATCTTTACCTTTTACGTTTTCAACGGTTACTGACGGCGATGCATGAGCAGCGGTCTTGTTAACCTTGTTTAACGTAGTTTGGTCAGAATCAGGCGTGTATACCTGACTCTGAATGCGGTCAAGTGCAATAGAATTCATATTCTAGTTACTCCTTTTGTTTCTCACCGCTTCTAACATGATGCCTGCTCGTTGATGCAAGTCTGCATACTCTGATTTCCCAGCAGACATCTCCTTCGCGCTGTAAAACCCACTCTCTGCTTCCGTCAATTGCTCAAGCTTGAGGTGACATTCTGCAGAGTGGAAAGGTGGGCGTGGATCATTTACGTCCACAAGCGCAGCGTAGCTGTAGGCGTCAAGCGCCTGCAGGTACTCACCCAGTTCCTGACGAGCCGCACCCAAACCAATGAAAAATCGCGCTTGATAGTGATCAAGCATGCTAAGCAGCTGAAATACCTTAGCGGCCTGCTCTATTTTGCCTGACTGGAAAAAGTTGTATCCAACCGCATAAATGTGCTCGATGGTGTTTGCTGATACATCGTGCAGCATTTTTAGCGTGCCCCCCTCTTCCAAAAATGAAAGGAGGTCCTCTGCTTGCATTTGAGATGGGTCAGTTGGCGCGTTTTGTGTAGTCATGGTTATTTATCCTTAAAGGGCTCGTAGGATTTCTTGTAAAATACTGTGGTACTTCTGAACAAATTTGTTCATCGCTTCAACGGTTGCGTTGTACTGAGAACTGGTGTCGTTTAACTCGGTCGTTTTAATCTGCACTTCATCGTTGAGCACTTTAGATTCTGCGGTGACAGAACTGGAGAAATTAGACAGCTTGTCCCCTTTGAAAGAGTCGCTTCCAACTTCCATTCCCTGTTTTACTAAAAAGTCTTTATGGTTGGTGATGTTGTTGTCTTTTAAGTATTTGTATTCAGGAGAAGCCTTAAACGCCGCGTCATTGTCGTAGCCAAAATCGCTGGCTTTAAAGTTGTTCGCTGAATCACCCGGCTTGTAAGTGCCATCAACACTTTGGGTCGAGTGTATTTTTGACTGAACGACACTAAACACTTTCAATTGGATCGTTAGATCTTCGAGTTGTTCTTTTTGCTCGTTACGCTTTTCAAGGCGGTCGACTCGGCGCTCGTTTAGAGCAAACAAGACGCGTTCATCAAAGCGGTCACCGATACTAGATTCAATCACCGACAGTAGGTCACGAGCGGTCAATGCGTGCTCGGCATTCACTTCTTTACTGCTCACTTCCTCTGGTGTGATTTTGCCCAAACGATCATTGAGCTTTTCTAGGTTCTCCATCATTTTTTTATGACGTGCAATGAAATCCGTCCCGCTGTCTTGGCCTGCGACTATTTTGTCGAAAAGGAGTCGGATATCTTGTGCGGTGTTTTGTTTAATCCGCTCAAGTTGCTCCGGTGTTGTTTGAGTGACCTGGACATCGAGCAAGCCGTTATAGAACGCATCGATCTGAGTGTTGATAAGCGCAATGGCTATATTGGAGAACAAACTCGATAAGGTGATCGCACTAGGATCCGATTTTATTCTCGCGATTTCAGCATCAAGGATAGTTTGCAGTTGAGCAACACCACCTGCGCCGTAAGCATTTTCAAACTGTCCTTTTACTTGTGTCGCTAAGCCATTTAGCGCATCGGTAAGTTCCTGCTTAGACATGCCTGGAATCCAAGCAATCTTGTTCGCCAAGGCCTGTGCATCATCGGTGCTGATGGTGATCCCAATGCTATTGAAAGAGGCAACAAGTTGAGCGGTAACAGCAGCTCTAAAGCTTTCTTCTGTTAAGAAGTAGTCTGAATTCTTAAGCTCATTAAGGTTGACCGAACCAAGATTACCAAAGGCATTTCGCAAGAACGGAATAGCACTCTCGCGAACCTCACTGGCACTCATCTGCACTGCCAGTGCATTTACAAACGAGCTAATCTCTGCCGTTGCTGCTTTAAGGGCGCTCGTATCTAAAGCTTCAATTTGCAGTGCTTGGTTACTCTGGCTTCCCAAACGGAAATTAGCGACAAAATCGGTCGGAAGCGAGCTGTCGACCTTGTCTTTTAGCTGTGTGCTAAACCAAGATTGGAATTGATGTGCGAGCGTAGTATTAACGCCCATCTCCACATCTTTAGGTGCGATCTGACCATTCAACGCTTGGTGTTGCAGTGACTGCATCCAATGCGCAGCGGTCTCAGCGGCAGCAGTCCCGGTAAAGGCATCTTGCTTCTTTAACAAGGTGTCCAATGAGTCTGCATAAAGATCCAAGCTTTCTTGTTCGGTGCGCCCAACGACCATAGGTAATTGGCGAATCAATGACTCCAATTGATTCGGGTCGATACGGGCATCGCTTAGAATGGTAGAAAGGGTCTTAACCAAACTCTGCTGGAATGCGATCTGAGAATCACGATTGGCTGTTGTATTGAGAACTCCGGTGATGGAGTTCATGGCTGTCATATCCGTCATGTAAAAACCTCTAGATCACCATGCCACGCATCATGGTCGGTCGCTTGCGCCTAGTGCCTTTGGTGCTCGCGGCTTGCGGTTGATGCTGTTGTTGTCTGCGGCGTTGTACTTCTTCAAGCAGCTCATGCTCTGCTTGCTTCATCAATTGAGGCGAAGCGTTTAACCCATCGAGCAGAATGTTGCCTGCTACCGGACCAACGCCTAATCCTTCGAGTAGTTCATTGAATACGTCAGTCCTGTCTTCTGCATTGCGAATAGCAAGTTCTGAGTTTTCAATGGTTTCAGTAAAGGGTTGCTTCATCTTGGGTCCTATCTTAAAGCGAAGCATCTCTGGGATGCTGTCAGTAACAGTCGAGAGTTTTTACTTTTTTCTCTTTTTAAGTGGGCGGTAATCACTGAGGCGCAAGAAGTACCAATCTTCTTGTTCATCATGGCTCGCCCCACAGGCGCGTAAGTAGAATTGTGCTAACCGATGGCTGCTCATGTTGCTACCTCGCAATACATCAACATTGCCACGAATAGCCCAGTCAAGCGGGTACAAACGGATGGCATGTTCTGCGAGCATAAATAGCGCGGAGAAAGGGTTGCTTAGACCTTGGTTTGGGCTGATTCTTCGCAGTAATACGATGATGATTTCGCCCTCTTCGACACGAAAGACTAGCTCCATCCCATCACATTCATAACGATGACCAAGTAAGATGGTACTTTTCTGCCAAAAGTAGGGCGTCACTTCGATGCCTGACGCCACTAGAGACTGAGTGAGAAGGCATTTCATCACATACCTACCCTGCCAAGCGGTTGAATATTGATTTGTTGCGTCAGCTCTTGGAACGACAACACCGGCAACTCGTAGTATTCAGATTCAATCAGTTTGCGTACGTAACGACGCACGTCCATCGACACCACCAGCACAGGCTTATTTGGCATGCGGCTTAAATCACCAATGGTTTGCTTAACGTCGCTGACAAATTGCTGAGTGACAGAAGGGTCAAGCGCCAAGTAACTGCCCGCAGAAGTCTGGCGAATACCGTTACGGATCGTATCCTCCAAACTCTGATCCAACAGATACGCTGGCAGCATGTTTTGACCGCTGGCGTACTTGTAACAGATATAGCGTTTCAAGCTTGAGCGGATATATTCCGTCAGCTGTACCACGTCTTTCTCCTTCTGACCCCACTCCACCATGGCTTCTAAAATCACTCGTAAATTACGAATAGAAATGTCTTCAGAAACCAAACGCTGCAGGATTTCCGTCATCTTTTGCAGAGGCACAATACGTTGCGCTTCTTTCACCAGTTCGGAATAGCTGCCTTCCATTTGCTCAAGCAGATAGCGGGTCTCTTGAATACCGATGAAGTCTTGCGCGTACTCTTTCAAAACGTGAGACAAGTGATAAGTCAGAATGCGATCGGGGGTCAGAAAGCCCACATGGCTGTTTTGCAGCTTTTCGTGATGACTTTGATCGACCCAAATGCTCGTAATGCCCGGCAGAAAGTCGTCGTCTTTTTCGTAAGGTACGCCCAGCAAATCAATCTGTTCATTACCTTCGGTCACCAGCAGTTTTTCGCTTTCAATTCGCCCGCGAGCTACTGGTACTTCTTGCAATTGAATCAAGTACTCGCCGTTACTCATTCCTTCGTTGAAGCGTAAGTGAATACCGGGGAACGGCACACCGAGATCGAGGTAAAGCGCGCGCCTGACTCGTGCAAGCTCATCGTTCAGAGCCACGGCTTCTAAACTCTCTTGTAAACGAGAATCCAAGTCGATGAGCAGCGGTACTGTCATCGCAAACTCTTCTTGCTCCCCCAACCTGCCTTTACTGTTGCGAGATGGCGTCGGTTTATTAGGCTTAGCCGCTGGCGAACCAGCACCTTGGGCGACAAAGCTAGGTAAATCAGAACTGTCGGATTCGCTTTGTTTTTTCTGTTGGTAGAACAAGAAGAAGCCACCACCGCCAACAATCGCAGCAAGAATCAGGAAGGTAACCTTCGGGAAGCCCGGAATAAGAGCAAACAAGATAAGCAGAACGCCACCAACCAACAAAGCTCTTGGCTGAGCAGTCACCTGACCACCAATATCTGAGCCTAAGTCAGAAGAGTCCTCGTTTGAAACACGAGTAACGATGATGCCGGCCGTGATAGCGATAAATAGTGCTGGGATCTGCGAAACCAGACCATCACCGACGGTCAGGATTGCGAACAACTCAAGTGCCTCAGAGGCAGACATGCCCTTTTGAGTCACACCGATGGTGACACCACCGAGAATGTTTACCACGATGATAATCAGGCCCGCGATTGAGTCGCCTTTCACGAACTTCATCGCACCATCCATCGAGCCATACATTTGGCTTTCTTTTTCGATCAATGAACGGCGGTGACGCGCCTCATGAACATCAATAACCCCAGCACGCATATCGCCGTCGATACTCATCTGCTTACCCGGCATCGCATCAAGGGAGAATCGAGCGCTGACTTCCGCAACCCTTTCAGAACCTTTGGTGATCACCATAAATTGAACAATGGTGATGATCAGGAAAACAACAATACCCACCACCAAGTTACCGCCGACCACGAAGTTACCAAAGGTATATACGATCTGGCCTGCATCGCCTTGCAGCAAGATAAGTCGCGTTGTCGTAATAGAAAGCGACAAGCGAAACAAGGTGGTGATCAAAAGCACGGCTGGGAATGCAGAGAATTCCAGCGGTGTCGTGATGTAGATAGCCAACATCAATAAGACGACCGCAATACTCATGTTGGTACCGATCAAAACGTCCACGAGTGCCGTAGGTAAAGGCAAGATCATCATAAAGACGATCGCAAGTAACATCACGGCAAGCATGATGTCTTTACGCTGTCCGACTTTGTTTAGAATATCGATCAACTTATTCATTTGATTCACTATTTAGAGATTGTAGATAACGTCGATGCGCGCGGCGGGCACCTTCAACATCCTGTTGTTTCCAGCGAGCTTGGCTTAGGCAAAACCACAAGCCCGCTTTATTTGAATGTTCGGTTTTCAATAAGCTTTCGCACAACTCGATTGAACGTGTGTATCGACCCGAATTCAGGCATGCCACTGCTAATGTTTGGCGAGCTTCTTGATGCTGAGGTTCGATTTCCAGCAGTGCATCAAGCAAGGTAATCGCTTGTTCCGGCTTTTGATATTGAACTTGGAGTGCAGCGTGGATAAGCAACAGCTCCACGTCTTTCGTTTGCAACATGGGGCTTAAACCTGAATCAGTAGATTCAACGCCATGGTGAGATAACGTTGGTCTAATTGGGTACTTTGCAGTGTTTCCAGTGCCTGATTGAGCGCGTGCGAACCATTTTTCTGCGCCAATTCCTGAAGCCGCAGCTGAGTGGTATCAAACTGTTGACGGTATTTGTCTGGGCGAAGTAGCTCCGAATGCGTCAACTTTGGCTTGGCAAGCGACATCAAGTACTGCTCAGAGGGGCGAAGCTCGTACAATTTCTCTAGGTGAGTCGCGATGGCTTGACCGTCAGGCAACAGTTGAAAGCGCTGTGGGAAGTCGTTTTCAACTTGTTCAAGTGAAACGTGAGTAAAGCCTTCAATACCAACGTTTAATGTACTGATGCGACTCATGAATCCGCCACATCTTTATGTAAACGAGCCAGTAGAGCGAACGCTTGTTCGATGGTTGGCAAGGTCACTTCATCCCCTTCAATTTGTGCAGAGAAGACCAGTGTCTGTTCATCCAGCAACCCAGTCTTAATGAGGAATGGCCAACCTTGACCTGCATGGCAAAAACTCAACGCCTTTTTAATCGGCTCATTCGACTGGTGCCAAGGCAGCGGTTTCGCCAGCATAAGAAACAGGCAGTCTTGATGCTTCTCGATATGCAGAGTACCGCTTTGTTCGAAGCTCAGTTGAACACGTCCTGCTGACGAGAAGTCCACCGCTTCAAGCCCCATTCCTCGGCAAAAATCATCCACTGACGCATCAATCCAATTCATCGTCCCACATTTCCTCTTCTTCTAAATCAATCGCTTCATCAAGCGCTTTTTGCACAGCTTGTATTAGGTTTTGTCGCTGTTCTTCGTCGTTAAATACATCAATTGGAATATGGCGAATCAGTTTGTGCAGTTCCCTAAAAAAGCTAATTCTTCGCTCCGTGGACGCCAACTCCATGGCGTTCACTAGGTTCCATATCTCGGCACTTCCAACCCAACGCTGTTCAACCAAAGCGATGACGTCTGACATCAAATCAGTAACTTGATAAGCCATAGTTTACCTGCTGAGGTTTGAACATCTGGTAGAGGTTGCTAACTTGGTCTTGAAGCGTATTCAACGTCTTGAGTTTTTGCATATCGGACATCAGAAGCTGAAGCTTAACGGAGTCAATATTGCTACCTTGAACGCTCAAATCTGCGCTCATGCCCTGCAACATAAAATCGACCGCCGTGGAGACCTCTTTTGCACCAAAACGCTCAACCACATCCTTGTATGCTGAGCCTAAACCTTGGTAGCTATGTACCGTGTCGCGATAGAAACCACGCAATTGGTGCAAACTGCTAAAGCCTTGCTCTTGGCTGTATTCATCCGCAAAGCTTGAAACACGAATTTCAGTATCAATCTGAGCCCAAGAGTCCGGGTTCTGCTCAAAGGTCAGAATGGCTTGGTCTATCAGCGCTAATAGGTTCTTACTTTCCGGATTGGCTCCGAGGAACTTTTTCACTGCTTGCAGCGCGAGGTACTGATGGCTCTTCTCTTCAGAGAATCCGTTGAGGTACGCCTGTAACTGAGCAATCGTTGATAAGTTGCCGCTTGCCATTTTGGTAGCAAGGTCTTTGATCTTTTGGTTCTTCTCAAGATCAGGCACTTTTCTTAGGTAATCAGAAACCAGCTCATGCGCTTCATTCACGCGAATGCTGCCGTCTTTCACTTTGCGTTTCGTGAGATCTTTTTCTGCTTTTTCTGAACCTAACGCCGTCAGCTCTTCCATTGCATCAAACAACGACTGAGTTGCATTGTGTACGCGGACAGTTTCACCTCGATAATTACCATTGACTGAGGCTCCCGTGCGGGAAGACTCAAGGTTACTTCGAATTGGCGCGTCAAATTTGTTGCCCGTTAAAATTTGGCTATTGATAGTGCTCATTGATTTGCACTCCTTCCTACAATATGGACGAATTATAGGAATTGCATTTTTAATCGGCTGTCAAAATCAGACGTGTTTTTTTAGGGCGTTTTAAGTTTTCTAAAAACTCCCGACCAATAGTCACTATAAATACGGCGCCATCCTTTCTATTCTCCCAGCATCAGTTATTGCGCATGTTTTCTTAAATTGAACGACTTCTCATACATCACCGAAACTCAACAATCGGCCATCAAGCAAACGCGTTTGATCCAAATCCGCGGTCGCGTGACTCAAGTGACTGGCACCATCATCAAAGCCGTTGTGCCTGGTGTTCGTGTCGGCGAGCTTTGTGAGCTACGAAATCCCGATCAAACCTTGTCGCTGCTTGCGGAAGTGGTGGGTTTTCAGCAACACCATGCGTTGCTTACCCCACTTGGCAACATGTTTGGTATTTCCTCCAATACCGAAGTGAGCCCGCTTGGAAAAATGCACGAAGTCGGCGTTGGCGATCATCTGTTAGGGAAAATTCTCGATGGCCTCGGCCGCCCATTCGATGGCTCTCAAAGCACTGAACCGAGCGCTTGGTATCCGGTTTATCGTGATGCGCCGCCACCAATGCAGAGAAAGCTGATTGAAAAGCCGATTTCGATGGGCGTGCGTTCCATCGACGGATTACTCACCTGTGGGGAAGGACAAAGGATGGGCATTTTTGCTGCGGCTGGCGGAGGTAAAAGTACCCTACTCGCCAAACTCATTCGCTCTGCCGATGTCGATGTAACCGTGCTTGCCCTCATCGGTGAAAGGGGCCGTGAAGTAAGAGAATTTATCGAGCACGACCTTGGTGAAGAAGGCATGGCAAGGTCTGTATTGGTTGTCGCAACCTCAGACCGACCAGCAATGGAACGAGCCAAAGCGGCGTTCGTTGCAACCTCCATCGCGGAGTACTTCCGCGACCAAGGTAAGCGTGTCCTGCTGCTGATGGATTCGGTGACGCGTTTTGCCCGAGCTCAGCGTGAAATCGGCTTGGCAGCTGGCGAACCACCAACACGACGAGGCTATCCGCCTTCAGTTTTTGCCGCACTACCAAAACTGATGGAACGTGCAGGTCAATCAGACAAAGGTTCCATCACCGCGCTGTATACCGTGCTTGTGGAAGGTGACGATATGACAGAACCGGTTGCCGATGAGACGCGTTCGATACTCGATGGTCACATCATTCTCTCTCGCAAACTGGCGGCGATGAACCACTATCCAGCCATTGATGTGCTTCGCTCGGCCAGCCGTGTGATGAACCAAATCGTCGATAAAACTCATCAAGCGTCCGCGGCTCACATGCGTGAAATGCTGGCCAAATATGAAGAAGTCGAACTGCTAATAAAAATTGGTGAGTACCAACACGGCGCCGACAGTCGCGCGGATATGGCCATCGCACAGGGAGATGATATCCGAGCGTTCTTACGCCAAGGCACGCACGAGCCAAGTGAGCTCGAAGAGACCGTCACGCAGCTGCGTGGACTTGCAGGCTTATGATCGAGCAATTGCTAGAGATAAAAAAAATTCGTGCCGACCGTGCCGATCGCGCGGTTCAGCAACAAGAGTATCGAGTCAATAACGCACGAGCCTCACTCCGAAAGGCGGAACAGTCTGTCGTTGATTATCGTCAATGGCGCGAAGAGGAAGAAGAACGGCGCTTTGCGAAAGCCAAACAGAAAACCGTCGTTCTAAAAGAACTTGAAATATTGCGGCAAGAAATCGCGCTGTTAAGGGAAAGAGAAGCCGATTTAAAACAACGAGCTGCAGAAGAAAAAAAGGCATTGGAACAAGAGAACCAGCGACTCAAGGAAAGAAAGCAAGAAGCTCTGGCCGCCCATAAAACCAAAGAAAAATTCATTCAATTAAACGAACAAGAAATCGCTGAGCAAGCACGCCAAGTGCAGTATCAAGAAGAGCTCGAACAAGAAGAGTTCCGCAGCGTTGTTGTTTCATAGAAGGTAAAGATGCGAGTCAAAAACGATCATCCAAACACAACTGAACGTCCGCAACAGGTTCAACAGAGGCCAGTCAACCAAATCTCAGAAGAGCTCGAATCTCGCTTTAATAATGCACTTAAGCCAACGCAAGCAGAGAGCGAACATGAGTCAGAGACCTCTCGCTTATTCGCTGCTGTATTGAACGCAGATAAGCTCGATGGCATGAAGCACAAAGGCAAGGTCAGCAGTGCTATTCCTGAGGCGGGGAAAGAGCAGATCGAGGGTGGCCAAGAGCACCCTGAAAACTTGAAAGATCAACCTACTAATGAGAAGTCAGACGCAGGTCTGCATCTAGAAAAGCCAAGTCACGATCTCTCAGAAAGAGAAACCGTGCAGGTAATGGACAACAAAGATAAAAACGAAGAGAGCCATAGCGAGGCTTCAGAGCGCCCTGCGAAAGAGCCACATTCAGATACTGGCAAACCCGTAAAACCACACCCTCTAATCGAGCAGTCGATAGGAAGTAAAGAAACGGATAAATCACAGCCGTTGGCTTCTAACTCTGCGGCAGAAAAAGACTCGAACAATAAGCAAGTCAGCTCGGTAAGCACGGCACCATTAGATAATGGTTTTTCTCGTGATCCTAAAATACCGATGACCAGCTTGCCTAACGCTCTAAAGGATCAGGTATTACCGATTCAGACTGACCAAGCCAATCTGCGGAACAAAACTGAGCCATCAACCGTGCAGAGTGTGCTGCAAGGTCAACTGCATAAATTGGATGCAGCGGCTCACAAACTCGCTCCAACCACAAAAGACGCTACTGCTATTGTGGACTCGAAAATTGTGGACTCGAAAGGCGCATTGGCCGCGCTTGAAGAGAAGGTTAAGCCGGTGAAGCACATCGAACTGCGTCATCCAAGTTCAGAGTCGGACGCTAAGTTTCACCCGACGGCCAACCTAAGCCAATCGACAGCGCAAGGCGACATCATCCTTAAAAACGTAGAGACACACGCACCCCAGAGCAGAACTCAAGACGTAAATGAATTGATTAATAAGTTAGTCGACAAGATCTACGTGTCTCTTCCTTCAGCAAACGAAAAAGAAGTTCGTCTGCTTCTTAATGAAGGTCAATTAAAAGGCGGCGAGATCTCCATCAAGCAGGACAGTTCTGGCTACAGCGTGCTGATTAAGCAAGAGCACGCTCTTTCGCTGATCAACCAAACGGCTAAGCAAGAGTTGACCGAGCGTCTGCAACGTTTAGGCATCGACCAACCGATTCGAATTGCAGTCAGCGAACAGATGAACCAACAACAAGACCAACAACGCTCACGACAACAACGCAGCATTTACGATGAATGGAAGCCTGAGGACGAATGATGATATTAGATTTCCCAAAGGTCGAACCTTCAAGCATCGCGCTGAGCAATCAACTGTGCGCAAAACAGTGCCACTTTCAAGATAGTCAGAGCAATAGCTTATCGGTCACGCTTGGCCAAAAACCGGAGTTTTCTGGCTATCGTTTAACGCTACTCATTGGTGGGCAAACCATTCAAATCGATTTCAGCGGTGCGCAATTACAGCAATGGTTACATAGCATTCTTGACTCGACGGCATTTGAATCACTGCCAAACTCATTGCAATTGGCGCTGATCAGTAGCCAAATTGAGCCCTACACCGACGTGATTAAGCGCTTATTTGGACAACTTCCGGTATTGAGCAAGTTGCAAGTTCATGAGCAGCCTACACAAGAAGAAAACGTGTTGATGCTCACCATCAATCGCAATGATGTCTCTCTTAGCCTGTGGGTCAATGAGGGTCGAGATGTGTTGATTGACACTCTGCCACAAGCGCCCTCTTATCTGAGCCAAAACATCGCACTGCCCTTCTGGTTGAGCTTTGGCAAAACGCGTTTGGCGCTCAGTCAATTTGAGCAACTGGCACTGGGCGATGTGGTGTTTTTCGATGATTGCTACATCGCGCAACACCAAGTGCTGCTTCAGGTCTCGAATCAGAACCTTTGGCGATGCCAACTCGACAATACGACACTCCATATCCAAAAAAAAGAAACCAATATGAACGATATCAACAGCTCTGAAGCACTGACCGACCACCAGCAATTACCAATTGAACTGACTTTCGATGTTGGTCAGCAAACCATTACTTTAGAACAACTTAACGCACTGCAACCAGGGTTTACCTTTGAGCTTAACCAACCAATTTCTAACCCAGTCACCATGCGAGCAAACGGAAAAATCATTGGGGAATGCGAGCTTGTGAACATCAATGAACGCTTGGGTGTGCGCGTTCTCGAACTGTTTGGCGGCAGTCAGGAGCCAGCATGATCCAGTTACCTGATGAACTGAACCTCATCGTCACACTTGCCCTTCTTGCTCTGGTTCCTTTCATTGCAATGATGGCGACCTCATTCGTTAAACTGGCCGTGGTTTTCTCTCTGCTAAGAAATGCACTAGGTGTACAACAGATTCCACCCAATATGGCCTTGTACGGATTGGCGATCATTCTGTCGATCTTCATCATGGCGCCTGTAGGGTTTGAAACCTATGACTACGTGACCCAGCACGAAATCTCACTTGAAGATTCAGAGAGCATCGAAGGTTTAATCGAAAGTGGATTGCAGCCGTATCGTGAGTTTTTAAAAAAGCACATCCGTGAAACTGAATCGGTCTTTTTTACCGATGCGGCAAGAACCTTGTGGCCACAAAAGTACGTCGACCGTTTAGAGTCAGACAGCTTATTGTTGTTGCTCCCCGCTTTTACCGTGAGTGAGCTAACTAGAGCGTTTGAGATTGGCTTCTTGTTGTACCTGCCATTTATCGCTATCGATCTGATCGTATCCAACATCTTGCTGGCAATGGGCATGATGATGGTCTCGCCAATGACCATCTCACTGCCATTCAAGTTGTTGCTCTTTGTGTTGCTAGACGGTTGGACCAAGTTGACCCATGGCCTAGTGCTCAGTTACGGATAATGAGGAGAGAAGCATGAATCCGGCTGAAATCATCCACTTCACCACTCAGGCTCTAACGCTTGTTCTGTTCTTGTCACTGCCGCCGATTTTGGTTGCGGCACTTGTCGGTACCTTGGTCTCTCTTGTCCAAGCGCTAACACAAGTACAAGAACAGACGTTAGGCTTTGTCGTCAAACTGATCGCCGTCATCATTACCCTATTTGTTACCACACAATGGCTGGGCGCCGAGCTGCATTCATTTGCCACGTTGACCTTGGATAAAATCCCGCAAATACGATGAGTTACGATGATTTGCACCAAGCCCTGTTCCTATACAGCTTGACGCTCCCTAGGTTAATGGCTTGCTTTATATTTTTGCCGATCTTAAACAAGCAAATGCTGGGTGGCACCTTGGTAAGAAATGGTGTTTTGTGCTCGCTTGCACTGTTTATCTTCCCAATGATCAACCAACAAGACCTGCCCGCAGAAACGGATGGGATTTGGTTGATGGTCATCTTAGGCAAAGAGGTGTTATTGGGTATGCTGATTGGCTTTGTTGCAGCAATCCCTTTTTGGGCTATTGAGGCAGCAGGCTTTTTGGTGGATAACCAACGTGGTGCTGCGATGGCAAGTATGTTTAACCCCACTCTCGGCTCTCAGTCAACGCCAACGGCCGTGCTATTGACTCAAACTCTGATCACCTTGTTCTTCTCCGGTGGTGGCTTTGTCGCTTTTATTTATGCGCTGTTTAACAGCTATGCGTCGTGGCCTGTGATTAGCTTTTTCCCAACCGTCACTGAGGAATGGGTGCACTTTTTCTACGCTCAGTTCGAGCAACTTATGTGGCTTGGCGTTTTGATGTCTGCGCCTTTGGTTTTAGCCATGTTCCTTGCCGAGTTTGGACTCGCGCTGATTAGCCGATTCGCCCCACAGCTGAACGTTTTCTCTTTAGCCATGCCGATCAAAAGTGCCATTGCCAGCGTGCTATTGATTGTTTATTTGGCATTGATGATGGACCACTTTCAAGCCCTTTTCTCTGAAATCGTACTGTTCAGAGAACAGCTCAATACCATTTGGTAATAACAGACAGGAAGAGCAATGAGCGGAGAAAAAACGGAACTCCCCACCCCGAAAAAACTTCGGGATGCCCGGCAAAAAGGGCAAGTCGCCAAAAGTCAGGAAGTCGTCTCATCGGCGTTAATCCTAGCCCTAATTGCCGTCTTATTTGCCTTTGCTGACTACTATATGTCGCACATCTCTGCCCTACTTTTGTTACCGAGTGAGTTGGCTTATCAAGGGTTTCAGGATGCGTTGCTTGACGTAGCCATCGCTATTGCCAAAGAAATGGTCTACCTACTAGCACCGATCCTGATCGTGGCGGCATTGATTGCCATCATGTCGAACATGGGGCAATTCGGCTTGCTATTTAGTGGTGAATCCGTCAAACCAGATATCAAAAAGATCAACCCCGTCGAAGGGGCGAAACGAATTTTCTCGCTAAAGAGCATCATTGAGTTTATTAAGTCAATTCTTAAAGTCTCGCTCCTTTCCTGCATCATTTGGGTAACACTGAAAGGCAACTTAAACACGCTACTGCAAATCCCGACATGCGGATTAGAGTGTGTACCGACCATCACCGGCGTATTGGTGAAACAACTCATGATCATCTCTTCCGTCGGCTTTATTGTGATTGCAGCTGCCGATTACGCTTACCAAAAGTTCGACCACACCAAGCAACTAAAGATGACTAAAGACGAAGTTAAACGCGAATATAAAGAGATGGAGGGCAGCCCGGAAATCAAGAGTAAGCGTCGTCAGTTACACCAAGAGCTGCAAGCTTCGAACCAAAGAGATAACGTTAAACGTTCGAATGTGTTGGTAACGAACCCAACCCACATCGCTATTGGTTTGTACTACAAAAAGGGCGAAACACCGCTGCCTGTGATAACCCTTAAAGAAACCGATGCGATGGCGAAACGTATGATCGCGATAGCCCACGAAGAAGGCATCCCTGTGATGCAAAAAGTACCACTCGCACGTGCTCTTTATGCCGATGGTCAGTTAAACCAGTACATTCCTAGCGATCTTATTGAAGCCACCGCCGAGATCCTGCGTTGGGTTGCGTCTCTTGAGCAGTCAGAGGAATAACGGGAAACGGATTTATTTTGTCTTTATAGGAACAGGCATTGGCACTGTTTTTTAAGGAATTTAACTGAACACAAAGGGAGCTTACGCTCCCTTTTGCTTTTCTTCTTAACTACGATTTAGCCGCGAGCTTTTAAACTCAACGGATTAAACCCAGCCTTCTGCTAAGTACATCAATCTTAACTGGCTTGGTGAGCCTAGCTTCTCTAACGCTGATAATTGCCCTTCACTCAGGTTCGGGCTTTTATCCAAGTACACTCGTCCGTTTTCTGCATCGAGAGGCAGTTTGTAGGTCAAGGTCTTATTGATGTCCTGTGCCTTACCTTGATCAATGGCTCGGACGGCTGGCATCAACCAGTCCCAATCTTCACTAAGCAGTTTCTTAAACGCACCATTCGCCACGGATTCAGTTTGACTTGGAGCATCTTCCACACTCAGTTTAAGCATAGGATCGACATCTGGCACCAAGTGTTCACTGGCTTCAGAGCCCAGCATCTTCTTGAGCGTTAAGCGCGCTGTTTCCATTTCCTGTGCTTCTTTCGGCGCTTGAGGAGACGTCATCGACTTGTCCTCTTTTGGGCCTAAATACGCCATCAAAGCACGTACTGACGCGGAATCTTGCATACTAAAGGTAAAGTCTCCTTTGCTGTTAGACACTTCGATACGTGGTAGCACACCAGACATGGGATCTTGACGAAACACCTCTTGAGCTTCGTTATTCAAACCATACGAGCCCGCTTGACCTGCCACAAAACCAGAACCACTGATTAAGCCTGATGCCGCAGCACTGCCCAATGCTTCTTTTGCAACAGGAAGCACACCCGCCGTCCCCACAGAGTTGACTCCAAAAGCACCAAGGCTGCCTGTAGCCATCCCTAATGTTGCTGTAACAGCACCTTCAGTCGACAAGGTGGCGTGTCCGTGTGCTAAGGCTTGTTGCATCGGCAAAGCAAGTCTCTGATCACGACCGGGCAGTTGCGCAATTTGATCCAATTGATGATGGTAAGCCTCTGCATCGCCATTTACCGCTGCTTTGTGCAACTCACGACCTGTCGCCACCAGCAATCCAACGCCCGGCAAGGCAAGGTTAATCGCCGCATTAACACCAGTACCTTTGAGCTTATCTTTTGCCATCTCAAGCAACTCTGCCCCAAAGCCGTCCATTTTTCCTGGATATTGATTTTCGATGCTCACCTGTAAGCGAGGATCGTGACTGATCGAATCAAACGTACCTTTGAGGTTTTCATAAGCGCTACCGTCAATCTTAACCTCCTCCAACAAGTTCACTACTTCAAGGATCTTTCGTTCCGTTAGTGGTTCACCTCGGTACCCTGATGGGCTGACAAGGGAGAAAGCTAACAGTGCCGTCTCTGGCTTTTCTTGTTTTAATAACGCCTGCTTTAAATCAAGATGAGTCTTAATATTTTCTTGAAAGTACTTTGGGTATTTTGAGCGCAGCAAATGTTCACTCACTGCTGCAAATTTTTGCCCTTTATGGAAGGTCGACGGCTCTTTTACCTTGCCACGCTTGCTGATCACTCGGTCATCTTTTTGCGCCGCAACAGAACGAAATTGGTCTAAGTTAGGAACCGGGCTTTGGCTAATTTTATTCGTTGGATTTACCATGGATGAACTCCTTAGACTCGAAGGGTCTGTACGTGAGATAGCTGTGTGTTGGGTAATGGAGTGATGTCTTGGTCTAGCATCGCAAATCGGGCTTGCCAGAGCTGAGCTTGCTCATTGAGCGCATGGAACCAAGTTGACAAACTCGCGGCATCTAAGTGCTCTATTGGCTTCCTGCCCGCGAGAACAAGCTGCCTGCCATTTGGAGCCAGCGACAGGGTTAGGCCCCCTTCAGCAATGGAGAAATAATTAGCATGAGCCAGAAGCTCAAGGCCTTTCACCCTCAGTTCACCACTTCTTTCGAGTCCGCCAAAAGCCACGGATAGAATAAGATCGTTGTTATCTGTCGCGCTAAAGTAAATCACGTAACGGTCATCAACTAATAACTGACAGCGACCTTCTTCAGAAAAGTTAAGTGGCGGTAGCTCATTTATCTCACAAAACTCATTTAATAGAACTTGTATTGTATTCATTGCAACTCCTCTATTTACTCTCTCTAGTAAAACGTAAATAGAAAGTTTGCGATGTCGAAATTAGCTTTTATTTTGTTGTTTTCCATTACCTCTCGTGAACTGCTGCACAAAATAATAGAAATAAACACTTAAATAAAACCTAGCGGAATGAATATAAAAATTCGTTTTAAAAAAGCTATTTAAAGATAAGAATCCGCCAATAAGTTTAATTGATTAATCCAAGGGTAAAACATCAAAACTATTAATGAAAAAACTTATTACTTCGGTTTCACACTTCAATGTTAATATATATAACTCACAACGAAAAAGAGCGACTTTCGTCGCTCTAAATATGGTGAGGAAATTTACTTAATCCCGTGAAGACTAAGCTCTGCACTTAAAGCAAGAGGCGTGAATGAATCGTTTCTCAACTCAGCAATCGCATACAGCATACGTCCCATACGACCGTTACCATCCGTGAAGCCATGGTAGCCAATCACACCAGCAAACAACTGTTTTCCAAGGTCTTTATCTGCCACTGAGTTTTCTTTCAAAAAGCCCTCTATGTGCTGTTTTAGCATGCCTTCACCACCAATGCTTGATGGAAGTGCGCCACCAGCCGTCGCTGGGCCTCGGTAATCTCTTTCAATATTCGGCACCGCTCGCGCATGAAGCTCTTTTAAGTTATCCATGTTCAGCAAGTCTTTATCATTGGCCGCGTATTCTTTAAGAAGCGCGGTAATATTATCAGCATCGTTTCCTTTCGAAGTCGATGCGTTAATGATCCAAGCCGCCGCGCGTTCAAGGTTGTTCGTCGTGCCCGTTTTGTTGAATTTCTCTTCCGCTAGCGAATCCGCATAGACACCCGAACTCAAGTCTTTGTTTGCCAAACCTTCAATATGTGCTTGTGCCGCTTTTAAGTTCTTAACCTCGGTTTCAAATACAACTTCCAAGCCCATCGCGGTATTTGGGTTGTTCTTCACGCCCATCGCACCGCCACCAAAAGCTTTAACAACTTTACCAGCTAATGCTTTTGTTGCACCCTCACCAATTTGTGACTTCAAGTCCTGTCCTGATTTCGTATCCAATAGCGCTTCTGACATCGCGCGCTCAGCCAATTGGTTAAGTTCACCACTGTCTGACTTAATCGCCTGAGCATCAAGTCGGCTAAAGGCATTTAACACATCGGCCGGCGTTTTAAGGCTGGCATCTTTAAACAGCATTTGACCGTGCTCAACAGAAGAACTGGTTTGCAAGCGCTGAGCTTGTCCAAGTTCATTATCGAATACCGATTTCGTAATCGCTTTCGCTACTGAGTCTGTGTTGCCTTCTCTAAATAGCTTACCCGTTGCTTCAAAGAATCGAGCGACTGCACTGTTACTTGGGTTTGAACGAACAAACTGCTGAGTATCTGCATCGACCTTATATTCCTTGCCACCCACATTGAGTTTGCCTTCATTGAGAATATCATTTCGCGCTTGCGGCATTGCGGCTTGTAGCGCACTTACGTTTCCAAAACTAATCATCATTTATACCCTTAGTGTGGCAAATTGAGCCGCATCTATTGTCTGTGTTTGTTCTTGCATCGCTTGCTCCTGCGGGCTTGCTGACAGCTTTAACCAATCAACAAATTGAGCAATCGACGTTTCAAAATATGTCTCGGTTAACATCGTTTGATGAATGTGAATAAAGCCGATGTAACCAGCATCTTCATCCCAACATACGTAGGGCTCATCTTTGGTTAATGCCGCCTTCATGTGTTGAAAATAAACATCGGGATGTGGTTTCTCACCGGAAATTAAGCCAATAAGCGTCAGCTTCTCTTCATTTGTTCGAAGTGTAATCGCCACTTCGTTATCAATAATTAAGCGACAACAGCCTTCTTCATCAAATTCCAGCGTTTCTATTTGGCAACGCTTTGCAAAGTCGTTTAGAAGGGTCGATATAAATCCGTTGACCATCTGGTTTACATTCCTATTTTTGTATTTACATCTCTGCGGTTTAGATAAGAACAGAGTATTGGCTGATGGAGTGATTATGCTGAATTCGGATGGGGGAATATGCTAGATATGGTCGGCTTTTTTTCATTTTAAGCCGTTTAGAACAAGGCATATGATGACCTAAAAAAAGCCCAGCATAGCTGGACTTACGGAGAACGAAAATAAACGCGTTAGGGCTGTATCTGCTGGCGTTCGCTCAATTGCTTGGTGATGGCATGCTTGAGTGCTTGTAGCTGCCCGTCGATGCTCGCATCAATAATACCGACCTCGGTCTCCAATATGCAGCCGCCGTTTTTTAAACGTGCATCGGCAATGACTTCAACGTACCCCACTTCAGGGAAATCACTGAGTATGGAGGAAACCTTCTCCCGCACTTCAGTAACCTGCTCTGGGTGTACGTGCAGAATCACTTGCTTCTGGTTACTGACAAGTTGGAGCGCCTCTCTCACGACACTTGCAGTGGTATCCACATCATCAAAGCTGTTGATGATCTTTCTGACAGCATCGAGCACAACACCTGTCATTTTTTGCTCGACCTGCAGATAGTATTCGTTGCATCGAGCAAGCGTTGCTAGCATGGTTTCTGCGTTCTCAATCTTCGCTTGATCGATGCCGTCCTGATAACCTCGCAGCCTCTCTAGTTCATAGGCTTCGTCCGCTTTCGCAATGATGCTTTCTGCTTTTGAGTGCGCCGCCTCAACCAAATGCTGCGAATCTAAGTAACTCACATAGTCTTTTGCTTTGAGCACTTTTAAGCCCGGCGCCAATTGCAAGTTGTCGGTTTTTATTTCAACAAATGAAACCATTGAGGAATTACCTGTTTTGCGATTTTCTTGATAAGTCGATATGCGAGATCGCGATGCGCGTCATCCAACCAATCTGCACTGTGATCCATCAGCGTCAGTTGACGATCGAGCTTAAACTGCCATCGTTGCACTAACTCTGATGGTGACTTCACCAGTAAGAACGTGACCCATAAATACCCCAGCTCTCGGGCTGTCTTTTCAAAGCTTTTTTCATCGAGACTGTTTGGCAGTGGCTTTTGCCAACCGCTAGGCCAGTTGGAAATCATCATCGGTCCTTGTTGGATCAAAAAACGCGTTTCATCCACCCCAAAGACCTGATTAAGACACTGTTTAGGTTGCTTTAGCACCACTTGGCGCATCGCTTGGCAATACATGATTCCGCCAATCATCAACAGTAGTCGGTTTGTTGCCTCTACAGGCAGTAAAGCCAGACTGTTGTATGGATGATTAAAAGCATGATCCGTAATTGGCGATAACGCCCAGTCTTCAATACACCACTGATTGATGGCCGCCTGTTCCCTCCAACCTCGGAGTTTTAACAGCCAAGGCTGTTTTTCCATTACCCAACTTTCGTCAATATAACTGCAAGGGCAATAGTTAAACTGATGCTGAATTTGGGAAGCCGGCGTTTCGGGATTAACCACGTTTCACATTCCTGCGGCACCAAGCAAACGTTGCTGCATTAGAGCCAATGATCAGTAGTACCAAGAAAACAAGGATTGCAATCAAATGGCTTGCGGTGTCTTTGGTCACTTGAATCGACAGAATGCTTTCGAATTGATTACCTTGAGACGTCACACGAACTTCCGAAGATGGCACCATCACCACGCTGATACGGTCGTAGTTCAACCCTTCGATGCTGTTGTTAACTAACAGCTTGATTTGAGGAACATAAGAATCCAACGCGACATCCGCAGCATGCTTGATAAATACCGAGGCAGAAGCTGGCGTTGGGCGCTCACCAGGACGAAGATTTTGGTCTTCAAGTACCACGTGAACGCGAGCGACCAACACACCATCAATTTGTGACAATGTGGACGATAACTCTTGCGATTTCGCGTAAATAAGTCTTGCTCGCTCGGCAAGCGGAGACGAAATCAGATCGTCTTTCGGGAAGACTTCTTTAAGTGTAGAGAACTGCTCTCTTGGGTAACCTTTGCGCTTAAGCGCATCAACCGCAAACGCAATTTGTGCGTTATCTACCATCAACTTGACGGTGTTGTCTTTATCCGGTTCTTTGGTGGCGACGACGCCTTCAGAAAGTAAGATTGACAACATTTCGTTGCCTTCTTTCTGGCTCACTCCGGTGTAAAGTTCGGTCTGACAACCCACCAAAAATAGAACCAGTAACATGCTTACTGCGCGCATTGTTTTTATTGTGATGACTGACTTCATTGTGACTACTGTGCCTTCAACAGTGTTTCTACGTTTTGCGTCGTTTTACCTACCGTCTTGGCGATCAGCTCCTCTTGAAAGGTAATTCGAGTCAACGCCCATTGCATTTGCAAAAGCTGAGCAGGATCGTCACCCACCATTTTCATGCTGTCGGTTAAACTGCTTTTTGCGTTATCGATGGTATTTTTCAGTTCACTAATGTTTTCTAACAAACCACCTTCTAAACCATTGTTTCCTTCCGGGGCCAACATCGCTTGCTCGAAACGTTCGCTAAGCCCATCCTGAGCTTGCGCATCTTGCACTTGCTCTAGATTCGTCTGCATGACTTCGGTGTACTGCGTATTGATCATCTGCGTTCCTATGAGAGCTCTAGTTTGTGGCTGTAAGTCAGCATGTTTTTGACCATCGAGTTGATTTGTATAACAAAGCTCAACTCTTCCCGAACCATGTCTAACAATGGCTCTTGATCAGGAATGTCTTTCAACTCGGCCCAGCTATGCCAAAGTGCTTGTTCTTTTTGCGCCCCCAGAGGGAAATGCTCAGACAGCAGCACTTTTAGCTCCTCACGGTCTTTTGGAGGATCGGCCAGCAAACGTCCAGAAAAGCTTCCCAGTAACTCTTGTTCGAGTGAAGCCAGTAATTCTGGAGACGCTTTATCGGTGCCTTTTACGCTTCTTTCCTGGCTAAGTGCATACCACAACGCCTCTTTCTGCTCGCTTGGAGAAGTAAGCGCTCCTTCAAGTGAGCGGCTAAGTGCCGTTGAGCTAAAGTTTCCGGAACTCTTGAGCGCTTCATACCACTCTTTAATTGCCGTCACTTTGGCCTCAGACTGAGAGACGATGTCCGTGCTTTTTTGCACTGGCGATGCGCTCTTGTTTGATGAATTGCTGTCTGATGCACTGTTGTCTGATGCACTTTCACTCATCAAACGATTCATCTTGTTTGCCTCGTGCAGATCAACTCTGGCTGGCTGCTGAACCTGACTGAGTACATAGTTGAGCGAGTTGTTTTCAACCTTCATTAAAGGTTCCTGATATCCTGAGAGAAGCTCGTTGCAAAGGCTTGGCTTTCTTCACTGCCTTTTGAAGCCATCGCCAGCCATGATTCCGCTTTACTCGCTAACCCTGCTTTACCCGCCGCCAGAGCCGCTAAGCAGACTAAGTCAGGAGAGTTCACGCACATCGGTTCAAGCAGGCGATGCGCCTCTTCATAGCGCCCACGATTCATCAAACTCATAGAGCGAATCATTGCCACGACTTCTTCGGTATCCCCTTGGGATTCAAGGCAAGACGCAATCGTCTCTGCCTCTTCGTGGCGATGCATACCAGTTGCCATCAAAGCCGTTTCGGCCAGCAGCAAACGCATGTCTTTTTCCATAACTTACACCTTCTGCAGAATCGACTGCATCACATCCTTGATAGCACGAGTCGTGGTCGCATTGATGTTGTAAACCACTGACCATTTGTTGATGGTGTGCTGCAATTCAGCCAGCTTCGATGGGTCATCAGCGTTCGTTTCTAAGTTTTTGATCGCTTCATTCACGGCTTCATTCGCCGCTTTTGCTTGTTCTTCTAGTTTCGCTTTAACATCATCGAGATAAACACTGTTACTCGCATCGTAAAATGACATAGGTATCGCCTCTTGTTTATTTATTGCATTCGACAGTTTCAATCACAGCTAAGGCCGCTTGATACGCCTCATGCTGTTTGAGTAGCAACTGATATTCTTGGGGAGCACAGCCAAGATCGAGCTGGCGCTTAACTGCAGATTGCGCTTGCTTGAACTTGAGGATAATTGCCTCTTTCTGTTCCTGCCCCGAGTCGCTTTGTAGTAGTTGTTCAAGATTTGTCATTGGTATTTCCACCTTCATACCCTAGATCGATCGTGATCACTCGCCCGCCTTTCACAAGCTCTATTCCTGCTGGGGTGACGCTAGAAATGCGATACCCTTGAGGGGTGCGTGCCCCAACCATGTAACGAACATTGTCCGTAAGAATCACATAAGGGACTTGACCGAAGTTCACGCTACGAAACGGAAAATCGATGTTGGTTCCCTTGCTTACTTTCGGAATGGACTTCAAAACCAAGTAAGGTTTCTCGCCATACTGCTCACGGAAATCCCTCGTAACGCCATAGAAGCGAGTGGTCTCGATGTCATCCAACTCACCGCGTACTTCAATACGATCGCCACTTGTTACTAACTGAACTTTCTTTAATAACTCAGCTTTTTCAAGCAAGGCTTTGAGCGTATCCATATAGGCGCCCGCTCTTTGCAGTTCGACCTTCCAAGCGACCAGCCCCGGGACATCACGCTCTAATATCTGCTCGACTTGGCTCCAACGGCTCGCATCATCAATGTACCCCGTTAAGAGCAGCGTGCCGGTCTCTTCACCATTTTCAACTTTGACTTGGTGATAACCGAGGTTACGCAAGATAAAGCGCACGCCGCGACGAATCTCTTCCATGGTTCGCAGGTCACTTTTGTAGTTGATCCCTAGCGCGTCAATTCTTCCCAACAGTTGCAGTTTTGCGGTTCTGTCTTCGACATACCCTTCCAGTACTGCTTGCCTTGCCGTGGCATTCCACTCAACTCGCACATCATCGAGCTTTAATTCGCTCAGAATATTGCGCACCAAAACGATGGGCTCCGCTTCAGTAATAGCATCGCTGTCGCTGGCTCGGATTTGGCTATACCAAACACCGGCAAATATCACACTTGGGATCAGGCTACACATCAAGCCGATCAAGACCGTTCTCTTCCAACCTGACGACGGTTTATGACTGACCGGTGCCACATGTTTATCCGCGGCTTCCGTCGTGATATCGATAACCAAGTCGTCTTCAAGATGTCCCACCGCAAAGTTTAAGCGGCCAACCGACACCAAAGCGTTACGCGATAATTCAAACCCATCAGCGTCAACGGTAACGCTCTCGTTATTGATCGAGACCTCATCGCAATCACGCAGTAAGACGGTTTCGCCATCGCATACCAATACAAGGTGACTCGCCTTGATGTCCGAATCGGTCAACACAAGATCGGCGTTAAAGTCATCGCTCCCCAACACCAATGAATCATTGGGTAAGGTCACCTCTACTCCGGCATGAACACCAGAGAGAATACGAATTTTCCATTGCTGCATTGAGGCTATTGCTCCTCTAATGGTCGAACGCAATGATTCTCTGAGCCATCACACTCTTTGATTTGCACTCGCCATCCTTTTTGCCCTGAAGGCAGCTCGCATTGTGATAACAGCGAAGATTTGCCCTGTGACAATAGATCTTGTTGATGACGCTCCGCTTGTACTTGAGATGTACAGCTGTAGAGCGCGAGTGCCGATTTCAGATCTACACTGTTATTTGAAATATTGTTCAAGGTGCCGAGCTTCGGCCTCAAGTCATACTCATTACCGATAAGCACGTTGTCGCCAATGCCATCGACAACAATTCTCGGCTCAATAATGAACATGCGCACCGTTCTTCTGGTGGTATCGGTCGTACTTCTAAACAAGGCACCAAGGTATGGGATGTCCCCTAACAAAGGCACTTTACGCAGTTGATGACTGATTTCATCACGGTATACACCACCGATGAGTAGGCTCTGACCTTGCTTCACGGTCGCTAACGTGCTGATCTCTGTTTTTCGGATAGATGGCACATCATCAACACCGCCATCTGGAATTTGCGCACCATCTTCAAGATGCAAACTCAGGTTGATTTCAGGTCTTTCAACAAATCTATCTCCAACAATGCGTGGGACGATACGCAGTAAGGTACCGTAGGTCACTTCTTCAAGCGCTGCAGTTTCTTTACCGATCAACTTGACGTAGAACGTACTGCTGTTGTTTAGGACCGCTTCAACGTTTTCTTGAGTTAGCAAAGTCGGTCGAGACACGACTTGAGCGCTACCTTGAGATTCCAACAAACGAATTTGAGCCAACAAGTAGTTTAAGTTGGTCGCATCAAGCAGTGACTTAAAAGTCTGCCCGCTACCTAGCGTCACATCACCACCATCAACGTCACCCGTGGTTTTGATGTCTAAAATACTGTTGTTACCGACCTCGATACCCGCTCGCCAATCCACACCCAGTTGGCTCAAATCGTTCGCGCTGATATCGACAATAGAGAGTGCCACTTCAATTCGTGACTGTGGCTGATCCAACTGAGCGACTAACTTGCGGTACAAAGGCAGACGCGCTTGCGTATCACGCACTATGATGGCGTTTAAACCTGGCTCTGCTTCAACCGACGCACCGCCGTGTACAGAAACATTCTTCGTCGTGGTTGCAGCCGTATTGATGTCCGCTTCTTCACTCTCTTTGGTTGCCTTGATCTGAGTTTGAACGCCCGACAATACTCGGCTTAATACCGATGCAATGCCCGGCACCGTCACCGCTTGATCGCGATAAGTGATTTCTCTGTCCGTCGCTGAGGCATATTTCAAAGGAATAATTTCAACAAACAGTTCATCGGTAGAGTTCGACTTTTGAACCAATCGGCTTTCCAGCGCTTCGGCCGTTTGCACAACCAAATCAACGTATCTAGGTGGCCCCGCTAAGTAAACCAGCCCTTTGTTCTCTGCCACACGCCAACCGTAGCGAGAGTCCCAAATCCCTGTTGATATCAGAGTACTTCGTAGCTCACGGGCAGTAAGAAGTTCAAGCTGTAACAGTCGTGAACGGGTTTCCGTCGCTTTGTACACATGCAACACCGCGCCATCGAAATACCACATCAGGTTGTAGACCTGTGCTAGATAATCAAGAAACTCGGCTGGGTCTTCTGGCGTAAATCGACCACTAACTCGATCGTTTACCTTGTCACTGACCGACACCGAAACGCGATAGTTAGCGCCAAAGTTATTCAATAGTTCTTTTAAAGAGTCATTGTCGGCATAGTAACGAAACGGCTGATCAGGCCAATTCAACTCTGATGCGTGTAAAGGCAATGCCGCCAACAAACTCAAAGTACATGCAACAGACCAAACAAGTCGGCGTAGTTGTTTTTTTAAAACGGCAAGCATTATGGAATCCAAATACTGTGGCTGACGGTATGGTTAACGCGTTGGTGCTCTAGCACACCATTAAACTGCTCCACCAAATTCACATGCTGGGAGAGCTGGGCGCATAATGCTTCTGTGGTGACGCTTTCCATATTCATCTTTCCTTGCACAATCAACTGCTCGTTATCATTCACCGTCAGTGTGCTGCTCGTGTCGCGCAGTGTCTTCAAAGAGAGCTGCATACAATGTTTGAGCGTCTGCTCTTTTTGGTAATCGAGGTGCTGTTCAAACTGAAATGGGAGCACGGTTTCCCACAAGACCCATGATGAATGCTGCCGAATGTTAAGCAGCATCTGGTCGACTTCAATATCGTAGGAACCATTATTTGAGGCAATAAAATCCCCAACCCCAAGCGTTGCCGCGAGGGATTTCATCATTTGATCTAACATATTTAGCTCTATTTAAATCTGGCTGAGATGGTTACAAGCTTGACCGCACTGGTTACTCTGAATATCAAAATAGTAGTGATCCACATTGCCAACAGTGTGCATGTCTTGAAACCACTGCCAAATCTTCGCAACCGCATTTAAGTCGCTGTACACAAGGTCACAAGCGTCCCACACGTCGTTGAGTTCCGGCGCTTGCACTCGAGCTTCGCCACACCAGACTTTCCATTCAGAGATAAACTTATCTGAGGTCTCACCGTACTGAGATAAACCTTTGAGCTTATCAAGCGTTGGCTTCCACTCCTCCACCATGGCTCGGTGGGATTCAACCGCCTGATTTTGTTGTTCATTGAGAACATCAAGCTGCTCATACAATTCACTCTGCTGACTCTGAATCAATGCCAATTGCTGCTCTGCAAAAATCGCACTGTTCTCTTCTGTCGACAGCCTCAACCAGTACTCTTTTTGAATACTCAGCTGATTGATCAACTGCTCTAGCTTTATGGTGTCATGTAACACCGTCTGATCTGTCTTTCGGTTCACCCATTCATTCAGGGTTAAATACATTGAAAGAATCAGCGTTTTAGGTGACGCCAAATTGAAGCGAAACCCTAATCGGCTGTTAATGTAATCCAGCCTTTGCTCAAAAGAGCTCAACACGTGATTATCACTCAGTTGCCCACCCACCTCGAGAAAGAGGCGCATGGCAAACCGGTCTAAAGAGGTACCAAACCTTTGATAGGTTTTCACCACTTGGCTTGCACATAAGCAATCAACGACATTGCGGTCAAGCAAACGTTGTAGCAAAGACAATTGTTCTGAACTCAGAACGTCTTCACTAAGCAGTTGTCGGTGATTGACATTAACAACATTGGGCACTTGCGATGATTGGGTTAAACCTTCGTATCTTGCGCCTCTCTGCAATACAGTGACCTTCCTTTGCGTCACAATGTTGTTAGGAAAAAGCGAACGGCGTCGCCAATGCAGCTTTTTCATTGGTGTTGTTCTCCGCATCTACTTCGAACAATCCAGAAGGAAGTAGAGGTAATAGTTTTGTTCGTTGTTACGCTGAGCATAATAGAATTTACGCCAGTTGATGCCTTTCAAAATTAGTCAGAAAATTTTAGTCGTCAGACATTTCACTTAGCAATAGCGACTTGTTCATCCCCAGAACGTACACGACTTGGTGTCGTTCCAAAACGGCGTCGGTAGCTTTGCGTAAAGTAAGATTGGCTAGAAAAGCCCGCTTCCATTGCGACGTCGACAATGCTCATTTTGCTGGTAAGCAATAACTTATGGGCATGCAGCAAACGGCGCTCACTGATCCACGCTCTAGGAGAAACGCCATAGTGCTCATTAAAGAGCTCTTTAAACGTCGTCAGGCTCGCGCCAAACTCTTGAGCGTAGTCGGTCAACTTCCACTCCTTCAGGTAATGGAGTTCCATAAAGCGACGCAGTCGGTCTGAGGTTTTGTTGGTCAGCTGTGATAATAACGCATACAGGTTCTCTCCTTGCTCACCGTGGAGCAATAAGATGAGCATTTCCTCGTATTTTAAGCGCATGATGGTGTCAGGATAAGACTGCTCTTCTAGCGTCTTCATCCCTGATAAGGCCTGCTCTATCAACAAATTGAAAGTAAACGGGAACAATCCAGACTGAACGTTCTCAACTTTTGGTAGCGACATCAGTAAATCACTGTGCTTTTGCAAAAATTGACTGACAAGTTCATTGTCGAATTCGATCACTGACGCCGTATATTGGCCATCTACTGGCGTGTATTCTAGTAAGTAATCCCCTTGAGAGAGATACACCCCACAACCAGCGACCACATCTAACGTGCAGTCCCCCGTCTGAACTCTCAATTGTCCATTGTGAACGACAACAATGTGAGACTGGCGAGAATGAAATACTTCATCGTATTTTTCATAGTAGCAAGCACTATGGATTTTTCGCGATAGCGAGTTGACCCTTTCTGTGTTTAGTTGGCCTAACACATCCATTTTCTACCCTTCATAATTCTAATTTCTCTAATCCCACTAGAGAAATGCCATAGCCTGACTCACACCCAATACGCAAACGTACACGCGGATGTGTAATCAAAACGATGTCAATTAAAGAAGCAAAGAAAAGAGCATAGGTGCGATAGCACGACCATACTCCCCGAATAAATTATAAATAGCTCAAAAACTGCCTGTAGCAGCAAAAAATAATCTTGGAAAAACGTCTCGATATTGTTATGTGATATTCTCGAGAATTAATAAGCTTTTGCTAAAGTTCAACTTATAACTAGTGATACTCAAACAACCAAAGCTCTTATTATATTAGAATAAATGAAAGTACTAATATTTAAGCCTACTTTCATTAATATTGGTATTTCCACAAAAAACGAAGTGTTTATTTTTAAACCATTCTATCTAGCCAACTTCTCAGAAGCGGGGGATATAAACATAAAAATTGCAGTAAGTGCAACTGATATTCATATAAAGAAGCACTGAACCGATGACTTAAACCCAATAATAATTAGGGTTTAAGCGCTGGATTATTCGCTTCATTCAACTTAATTTTTTATTAAAATAGAAAAATGAAAACGATTACTTTTCTAGTTATTATTGTAAGCTTCTAGTTTTAAGTCCTTATGTACTCTGCCTTGCGTAAAAATATAGCCTTCTTCTTTACTGGCTATGATTTTTCCTTGAGAACGTAACACGGCACGGATTTTCATTTCGCCTTTTCCAGCTTGAATCGGCGCAATAACAAAAGAGTATTGCACAGGTAGCTGAACCCCTTGATACGTCTGCTTTGCGACAGTAATACACCGTTCTGCAGTCACTTGGCATACATCAATATCAACCGATGTACTCACGGGAGCAATATACTTATCAAAAGCGACCCATCCATACAGCACGGCTTGGGAAGAACTCGCAAACCCGCCTTCTAAGGAACTGGTGTGAGTGCAAGCGCTCAAAAGCAGAATGCTTAACAACCCAATAAGCGTTCTAGATTTCACTGCGTACTCTATCTACTTATCTTTTTATTAAAAATGACAGTCGCAATTCTGGTACAGAAATATATAAAAGATCAACCTATATTTCATATATAAATTAAAAATTAAATTCTCAAAAATAAGAACACCTTTAATGGCACTGGATTTACTTTGTTTTAAAATTTGACATTAGTTCCAAGCACATAATCAAACATTATATAAGCGAAATTTATATGCACTAAAGATATAAGCAACACCATCAATAACTTGTTTATTAACCTTATAGAAAAAACGTTTATATAAAAAAATCCAACCAATATTGATAAACATTCAAATGCACTTCCCATAATTTCACCCTTAAAATTCTAAATAGGATAACTTCTATGTCTGCGCGCCAAATCGTAGATGAGGTTTTACTTAAATTTGCTCATCAAATAGGGTTACCTAAATTACAGTTGATTGAAGACGAATTGGGTTTAGCTTTTGATGACAACTTAAGAGTGCATGTGATTTTTCACCCAACAACAGGGATGCTTCAATTAGAAGCTGAGATCGTCGATCTACAAATTGTTAACTCTGACCTTTACCGTTCTTTTGTCGCATTCAACTACCATTGGTCTGAGCATCAACTGTTTTTTAGTTTAGATAACCATCGACATAAGCTTTGTTTAAATAGACTGCTTCACGCAGAGTCACTCGACTACGAGCTGTTTGAAGATGCACTGGCTGAGCTGCTCACACAGAGTGAATCTTGGGAAGACTTGTTATCCGCCCACATCGCCATGGAAGCTTTGCCCTCTCAGCTTCAGAGCTCGGATTTAAGAGTTTAGGTAATCTATGTCCAATGACATCCAACCAACACAAAAGCACTTATCTATCGATTGGATTGAGAGCAATAGCCAGACTGAGTCTGTAAAGAAGGGAAACTTTTTAGGCAGAACCGTGGTGCAGATAAATCCAAACGAGCGAGAGCAAAACCGTACTAACTCAAAACTGGAGCTAGGCGAGACACTTTCTATGCTTGCCAACACTGAACTCTCCAACGCGATTTTAAGCTTTGAAAAAGACTCGAATGCAGCACAAAACTTGTTGAAAAGAAAGGTTCAAGTGATCGCGACCAGCAGGCCAATGAGCTAGGGGTAGACCTCACTTTGCAAGAAACGCAAAGCCCCGAGGTTTCGGGGCTAATTATATGGTCCGCCTCACTCTCAAGCCCTACGCTTAGAGTAGGCTCTCAGAACGAGGTGAACCATATGTCTACCATTCACATCTTAGGTATCGATTTAGGCAAGCACTGCTTTCATGCG